>NZ_VOZE01000001.1:0-738877 GCF_013419925.1 Acinetobacter sp. YH12045
GCACACACCCACAACAACAAGCAGCAGCAATGCACCTCGACGCACAAGCGGCGAAAGAACAAATCGAAGCCAACTTAAACAGCAGTAAAGCCTTAAGTGAAGTGGCGAAAAATCAACAAACTGACCCGCTTGAAGTCTTAGATAACCTAAAAAACTTCCTTGCACAAATCGAAAAAGGAAGTAAAGAAAAAGCTGATGCCTTTAAACAAGCCCTAATGATTTTATCTGCACCAAACTCAATTGCTGTGAGTAGTCAGGAAGATATTCATCTTTCAGCCGATGGGCAGATCAGCCAAAGTGCAGGCGATAGCATCAACCTCAGCAGTCAAAAATCCTTAATTGCCCATGCACAAAGCAAGATCAGTCTATTTGCAGCACAAGAGGGATTACGTGCTTATACAGGCAAAGGCAAAGTTGAAATCCAAGCCCAAGGTGATGGGGCGGATTTGATTGCCCGAAAAGGTATTCAAATTATTTCCACAGAAGAAAATGTTGATATAAAAAGTCCAAAGGAAATTATTCTTACCGCTGGTGGGTCACAACTTAAAATTACTAGTGCAGGAATATTTCCAACAACTGCGGCAAAGTTTGAGGTAAAGGCGGGACAGCATAAGTTTGTGGGTGGAGCTCAAGTCAGTCCAGTAATTCCACCGTTACCAACTTTGAATATTAAGCCTGCATGGATTGAGCTGGCATTGCATACTGAAAATTTAGAACCAGTGTCTAATGCACCTTTTACAATCATTTTTGAAGATGGATCAACACTCAAAGGAACACTGGATAAAAGTGGATTTAAACGGATTGAAAATGCACCCAATATGAAATATGAAGTTTTCTTTGGTGATACGGATCATATAGAACCATTACGGCCTGTAACAGAATTAGTTGTAACAGAAGAAAATATTTTAGATGATTTAAAAAGTATTGGAATTGATGTAGAAACACCAGATTTTGATTTAGAAGGCTTCTTAAGAGAGTGTTCGGGAAGAGATTTAGACCCATTTAATGCTTTAAATGATTTGATTGCACAACAAGAACTAAATGAGGGCGAAAATAATGGCTAATACACAAGCCCCAAAGACTTTAACAAATGATCCTAAAGCAGATGCTATTGTTGCGATTGGTACTGCTATCACTTTAGGCGCAGTGCCATTCGCAGGTCAAGCAATAGATATCTATGATACAGTTGAAGGGATATGGGGAGTATATAGTAAAAGAAATAGTACCCAAAAAGAGAAAGATGAAGTTACTGTAGATCTAATTTTAGCTTTAATTGGGTGGATGCCTGGACCAGGTGATGGAATAAAAAAAATATTTAGATTGGTCAATCGTGAACCTAAGAAATATGCTCCAGTGATGATGGATTTAGTTCGTTATGTTGCACAAAAGAGCGGTATAAATACAAATATAGAACAGCTTATTTTAGATGCTACAGACAGTTCTAAATTAAAACCCTATCTTAATAGTGCTAAAAAAGTCATAGAGGATTCAAGCCTTTATGAAAGTCTTCCTAAAGATAAGCAAAAAATAGTTGGTGATGTATTCAAGATATTGACTCAAGTATTTATGGCTTCAGTAGCATTATTGGAGAGACGTGTTATTGATTGGCTGAGTTTTGCTCCTAACAATGTTGCCTTTTCGAATAAGATGAAAAAACGAGGAGGACATAAGGAAAAAGTTCCTGAGCCGAAGAAAGAAAACACGAGTAATAGAGGATCAAATGCTCCCAAATATGGGAAACCAAGCAAGCAGCTATTAGCTACAATTGCTTCGCAAAACCTAGATAAGATTACGACAGGTTTAGTAGGTGATATGGGGGAGCATATTGCTGATTATTATTGTGCAGAAAAATTAGGATGGGGGAAATCTTGGAAAGGCCATGATCTAGGACCAAATGGAAATTGGGGCAAAACCAATCCCTCAAATACTGTTGCAGGTAAATTAAGTAATTCACATAAACTTTTTCTATTGAAAACAGGAAAATCGAATGGTCAAGGATTGGATGCAGTTTGGAAAGTCAGTTCGAATGCGCAAAATGGTGGTAAGCCATTTGCTATTGTAGAAGCTAAAAGCCATTTACCAATCACAAAAAAACCACATGGTTATTTCAAAGGGAAAAACCCGAATAAGCCATCTATGGCAAGTCGTTTAGATGTGAATGGGATGGAGGCTGTAAAAAGGGAATTAAAAACACTAGGTGCGTTATTACTTGATGGTGAAAAATCAGGTACAGCTGATGCAAAATCTTATGCCAATGATGGAGGCTCGGGGAAACCTAGTGGTGGGGGAGCAGGTAAACCAGGCGGGAAACCAAATACTACTGGAAGTGGAAAACCTAGTATGGGTAATTCTGCAAATCCTCCTAAGCCTGCTGGAAAGCAGAATAAAACTCAATTAATTGTGCAAATGAGTGAGGAATGGATTTCAAAAAATATATCAAAGTCCGTACATAGAAACATTTTTTCGATATTTAAAGAAGATGGTGGAAAAGTATATTCTCGGTATATTATTTATAGCCCCCTATATTCAGATTCGTCAATTGAAGCATTAAAAGTTTCACAAATTCCTGCTGCGATAAAGGATGCAATAAATCATGCAAAAGTTCTTATGGCTGGGCAAGATGATAATGAGCAGTTGCATAGGGAGCATGCAGCTGTTTTATATAATGAAAATGAGGTGAAGGCGATAGTTAACAAAATAAAAGCTAAATTAAAAGCTAAATACTCTAAGAGTCTAAATGTAGATATTTCAAATTTGAATCAGGAAAAATAAGATGATACAGCAACATAAAAGACGACAAATTTTTTTAACTGAGGATACTTATATTGAAACCACGAAGTATTTATTAAACTCTTATCAAAGGTTGGTTCAAAAAAAAATTGAGTATAATGGATCCATAAATGATTTAAGACGGTTAAATTATTATATCGCTGAAGAAGCTTATCAATTATTTAGTTTACATTATACAATTGGTAAGTCGATTCAACCTCTCAGAATAGAATTAGAAAATATAATTACGAAATATGAAGAATATACAATAGCATTACGCAAAGACGAAGATGATGAAGATTGGGCGCCATTTTATTTTACAGCTATAGATGAGTACGAAAGATGTATGCAGTTGATAGGACTGTGTTATCTATTACACAGAAGAGACTTATTACCACGTATTGCAGCGATGCAAGACAAAATTTACCATGAGCAAACAGAACAATTAGATACGCTGTATGAGGATTTTTTATCATTTGAGTTGACGGATAGATATGATGTGGATCAATGGTTTTTTGATAATCCATATCGCCCATTAATTTTTAGTAAATATAGAGATACTAAACAAGAGAGTATTCAAGATATACAGGAATATTTGAAATTATGGTATCCCGCATTTGAAAGTGCAGCTTGGCATGATACCCATAAAATGGATGAAGGTTTGTACTTTGGCTATTGGGCTATAGAAGCTGCTGCTTACGTTTATTTGCTAGATTTAGATGATAGCGAAATAACACATATGATTTATCCAAAAGATTTGGTTAAATTTGCCAGAGAATTTATACCTTCCGAGAAAGATATAAGTAATCCAAGTACAAAAACTCTAAGATGCGAAGCAGGACAAATTTGCCCTAAAACAAGTGAATGGTATAGTCCTGCGAATAACATGGAAAAACGTTATTTTAGACAGGGTGATGTTATGCCTGAGATTAAAGATAACCCTTGGGGTTTAACGATTTGGTATCTGACTGAATAAGTAGATGCCATTCGGGGGGGCATTTTGAAATGGATGCGAATGTATATTGGCAGTTTACTGGTGATAAATAGGATAAATTTTCCTTTTGGTTCTTCGTTTCTAATGGATAATATTTTTAATTTTCTTTGATTATTATTTTATTTAAATAAATTAAAACCCCATATTTTTTAAAGGATAATAATGAAAGTTTTAAAAACGAATTTAATGCTTATTATGCTTTCAACAATGAGTTTAATAGGGTGTAATACACATTCAACAAAAACTTATGTATTAACGACAACATCTTATGGCTATGATGTCAATTATATTCCTTATATAGTCGAATTAAATGGTGAAGAGTTGGGTGGTGGATTTGGTAGTGGAACAAAAAGATCAGCAGTGTTAACAGGGTCCCAATATGTTAAATGGGGTGAAACAAACAGTTCGCGTAAACATAAAGCTATAAATGTTCCTTTATTAATTTCTAAAGACTTAAAAGATAAAAAATATTTAGCAGTCCATTTATACCCAGATGATAGTGTTGAGATTACTCTTTCAAATGAATTACCTCGTGCTACAAATAAAGGTTTAGAGTGGAGAGCAAAAATTATTGATGAATTGAAGGTAAAAGAAGAAAAATAGCTGTATTAGTCATGAGTGGCATATAGATAAAAAAAAGCGCATGATGACATGCGCTTTTTAATTTACACTAATTATTTTTCAACGAATGCACGCTCGATCACGTAGTCGCCTAGAACTCCCATCTTAGGAGATTCTTTCAGGCCGTGCTGGTCAAGTAGTGCAGCAACGTCGTCTAGGAATGCAGGTGAACCGCAAAGCATTGCGCGGTCAGTTTCAGGGTTGAAACGAGGAAGACCAATTTTTTCGAAAAGTTGACCAGATTCAATGGCAGTAGTTACACGGCCCTGAGTATGGAATTCTTCACGAGTTACCGTAGGGTAGTAAACCAATTTTTCTTTCGCGCCTAATTCACCAAAGAATTCGTGGTTAGGAATTTCATCTAAGATTAAATCTTGATAAGCCAATTCCGAAATGAAACGTGTACCATGTACAACGATGATTTTTTCAAAACGTTCGTAAGTTTCAGGGTCACGAATTACAGAAAGGAACGGTGCAAGACCTGTACCTGAAGAAAGTAGGTATAAGTTTTTACCAGGGTTTAAGTCATCTAGAACTAAAGTACCTGTAGGTTTTTTAGACACTAAAATTTCATCGCCAACTTTTACTTTTTGTAAAATAGACGTTAAAGGACCATCTGGAACTTTAATAGAGAAAAACTCTAATTCTTCTTCATAGTTTGCGCTTGCAATAGAATAAGCGCGCATTAAAGGCTTACCATTTACTTCAAGGCCGATCATCACAAATTGACCGTTTTTAAAACGTAACGCAGTATCGCGAGTGGTTTTAAAAGAGAATAAAGTGTCATTCCAATGGTGGACGTGAGTAATCTTTTCGACGTTAAAAGCAGCCATTAAAGGTCTCAATAAAATTATCAAATTAGAACAGCTTACTATTCTAATCTAAAATCATTCTCGATAAACTGAATATATTTAATTGAACTTATCAGAAAAAGTGATTATGTCTGAGCTTAAAATGCCAATTATCGGGTATATGAAATCTCCCTACCGAGAAAAGTTTGGTATTCCACGTCAGCCAAATTTGGTGCAAGTCGAATCTTATATTGAAATGGTAGAACCTTATAACGATTTAATGGCTTTTGAAGGGATTGAAGATTTTAGTCATCTTTGGTTGATTTGGCAGTTTCATGAAAATAAAAATGTAGATTCGACAAAATTTCGTCCGCAAGTTCGTCCTCCGCGTTTAGGTGGTAATCAAAAAATCGGGGTATTTGCGACACGAAGTATGTATCGACCGTCACCTATGGGCTTGTCGGTTGTGCAGCTCAAAGGGGTGAAAAAAGTCGGTAAATCGGTACGTGTCTATGTTGTCGGTAGTGATTTGTTGGATGGAACACCAATTTTAGATATCAAACCCTATATTCAATATTCAGATGCAGTTATGGATGCGCAAAGCGGTTATGCGCAGGATGAGCCAGAAAGAAAATCTGTGATTTGGTCAGAGCACGCTGAGCAACAAAAACAGGTATTTTTGAATAATGGCAATTTAACCGAACAATTAACAGCAGAACTGGAACAAGTATTGAGTTTAGATCCACGTCCTGCTTATCAGCATGATGATGAACGTGTGTATGGCATGTTATTTGGTGGACTGAATGTAAAATTTCAGGTCTGTGATCTACAAATTCTGATTATTGATATATCTCAATAAAAAAGGAGCTTTTAGCTCCTTTTTTATTAAATGTGTAAATTATTTATTTGCCGCAAAACTTTGTTTGATCGCGTTAAGAGCAACATCGTTATACATGCTGCAAGAGTTCTCAGCTAATTGTTTAAACTCTAAAAATTGAGTTTTTTGAGTAGGATTAGTTGAAGTATTTATCCAATTATCAATAACCTTAATTAAATCCTGCATATTGTATTCCACTCCTTTAGGAGATAGGTAAGCGTCATAAAAACGATTTTTATATTGAGCTACGCCATATTCACTCTCATCATCAGCTACGGTATAGGCTACAGTATCTTTCATGATGTATTTTTTCGCAGTAATATCTGTACTAAGATCAGCCCACCAGTCAGCTAAAAAACTTTGACTATCACTATCTGAGGAATCTGTTAAATCTAAATACTGTTCACTATTTGATACTTTATTTAATTGTAAACAGCGAGAACCAGCGGGAAACTTAATATTTGAAATAGCTGTTAAGTATTTGAGAGCATCGTTAGAAATATAGTTGCTTGAATCAGTAATATTATTTTTTATGATCCAATAATTATAGGCATCAACCTGAGATGCTAGGATTTCACCTTCAAGATTGAAAGATTTCATTGTTGTCGTAATTTTTAGACCTGATGAATTAATAGAGGAATGAGGACTTAGCGTCCACACATTATTTGCAATGGATATATTGCCATTCAGATAGCCATACGAACTGTGTAGAGATCCTTCATCATACAAGCCATTCGCTGTGACCATAAATGAATCGCTACTTTCTGAAGTATATAGTTTACCATTATCGATAGTTGCAGTATCACTTTCGTATGACAGCACATCACTTTCACTGTCGAGTTCAAAAGTTGACCACTGTTGGAAAGCAGCATTTGGTATCGTTGGATTTTCGCTGGAGTCATTATTAGAGGTTGAGTTTCCACCGCCACCGCCGCAGGCAGTTAAGCTAAGAATAGTCATGGTACAAATTGCTAATATTTTTATTTTCATCATAAATCTTCTTATATCGTTGTTATAAAGCCCTGATAGGCAACTTTATTATAGCTTAAATTTATGAATGTTTTCATTAATAACAAAAATAGTATGCTTTCAGAAAACCTATGTGCAAAACACAAATGACACAAGCGTGCCTTTAGAATTTTTTGCTATAGTAGTTTTATGTTTGGGGAACATAGAACAATGACTTTTAATTTTGAAATTGACACTTCTTGGTGTTTAGACCAATTACAAAAAGATGGACGTATTACTGAACGGGACAAAATACTGATTCAAACCACGCACCGTCAGCGTGAGCAGTTGAAATGGCATCCTTTACAATGGATTGCCAATTTTAATTTAGTCGATCAGAGTCATCCACAGTCTACCTTAACATTGAATAGACTCTGTCAATGGTTAGCAGAAAAGTCTGGTGTACCGTTTTATATTATCGATCCTTTAAAAGCTGACGTGCCTGCTTTGACAGCCATTATGTCGCAAGAATTTGCAGTACGAAATCGCATTTTAGCGGTTGAATTACAAAATGAGCATGTGTTGATTGCAACGGATCAACCTTATAAAAATGAATGGATTGCCAACTTAGAAAGAACGGTATTACCACGCAAGATTCAACGTGTATTACTCAGTCCAGATCAACTACAGCGTTATTTGGTTGAATATTACCAAGTGAGTCGTGCGGTCAGTAATTCGCAAAAATCATCGAGTTATGACCGTGAAAATAAAGGCGTTGAAGCGCTATTACAATTAGGTGATACACAAAATCCAGATGCCAATGATCAGCATATTGTGAAGCTTGTGGATTGGGTCTTACAGTTTGCCTTCGAACAAGGTGCAAGTGATATTCACCTCGAGCCGCGTAAAGATACAGGAAAGGTTCGTTTTCGTATCGACGGTGTATTGCATACCATCTACAACATGCCTGCAAATACACTGACAGCTGTGGTTTCACGAATTAAGATCTTAGGACGGATGAATGTGGCGGAAAAGCGTAAGCCGCAAGATGGACGTTTAAAAACCCGTACACCCAAAGGCCAAGAAACAGAGCTACGTTTATCGACGCTGCCAACAGCCTTTGGTGAAAAGTTAGTCATGCGTATTTTTGACCCTGAAGTCTTGGTACGTAGTTTCCAACAGCTCGGTTTTGAAGGGCGTCTGTTGGATGATTGGAAGGCCTTAACCAGTCATAGTCACGGTATTATTTTAGTGACCGGTCCGACGGGTTCGGGTAAAACCACCACGCTTTATTCATCACTCAAACAATTGGCAACCGAAGAAGTGAATGTCTGCACCATTGAAGACCCGATTGAGATGTTAGAGCCGAGCTTTAACCAAATGCAGGTGAATACAGGGATTGATCTGGGCTTTGCCGATGGTGTACGGGCTTTAATGCGTCAAGACCCTGACATTATCATGGTCGGGGAGATCCGAGATCATGATACGGCAAATATGGCGATTCAAGCCGCATTAACAGGTCATTTGGTGCTTTCAACTTTACATACCAATGATGCACCATCGAGTTTGACGCGATTACATGATTTGGGTATTCAGCCTTTTTTAACGGCAGCGACTATTTTAGGGGTTTTGGCACAACGTCTAGTTCGTCAACTGTGTCCACACTGCAAGCGTGAGACTTTTATCAATGAACAAGAGTGGAAACATTTGACCTTTGAATATGCGATTCAAATGCCTGATTTTGTCTACGAGGCGGTGGGCTGTGATGAATGCCGTCAAACGGGGTATAAAGGCCGTGTGGGGATTTATGAATTTATGCCGCTCAGTATTGAAACCAAGCAATTGATTGGTGCCAATGCAGATTTAACCCAATTACGTACACAGGCACGTAAAGAGCATGTCGAACCATTACGAATTGCAGGTGCGCGTAAAGTACTTGCAGGTGTGACGACTTTAGAAGAAGTTCTGCGTGTCGTACCGCTCAACTAATGGTTCGATCAAATAAATAAAAACGTCTTTGCAGCTTAAGATTCGACTCATCTTGCTTTGTTTAAATAGCGCTATCGAAATAGACAAAGTAAGAGAGATCGAAGATGAAAACATTCACTCAATTGGTATGTGGTTTAGCATTTGCAGGTGTGACATCGGTTGCAGTCGCGAATACAGCAGTTAATCAAACAGCTGTTGCACCGATGAAAACCACATCAGTGAAACATGCCTTAGGCTTAAAAGATGATAGTAAAGTTCAATTGAAAGGTTATGTTGTCAAATCGATGGGCGATGAAAAATATCAGTTCCGCGATAGCACAGGCAGCATTACGGTGGATATTGATGATGAACTTTGGCAAGGCAAAGCGATTTCAGCTAAAACACCAGTAACGCTCATTGGTGAAATCGATATTGATTACAAACCGACGAAACGCGTTGAAGTTGATGTCGATCAAGTAAAATTTTAATTTAGCCTGTTATTCATTTCAGTGCTGCTCCATAAAAAAACCACGGCTTGCTGTGGTTTTTTTATGATATGAGTAGATATGAGCAAAAGTTCGATACACTGAAGTCGGAACCATAGAAATAGGGTAGGTAAGATGCGAATTTTATTGGCAGAAGATGATACATCCCAAGCAGACAGTATAAAAACATGGCTTGAAATGGATGGCTATAGTGTCGATTGGGTTGAGCGAGGCGATCACGCTATTTTGGCTTTAGAACAACATCAATATGACTGCATACTTTTAGATCGTGGCTTACCAAAAGTAACTGGTGATGAAATTTTAAAACGTATCGTACAGTTGCATCCGCTTACACCAGTTTTATTCATTACTGCTCGGGACAGTATTGCAGATCGTGTTGAAGGTTTAGATCTGGGAGCCCATGATTATTTGGTGAAACCCTTTAGCTTGGAAGAGTTGTCAGCAAGGGTGCGTGCCCAATTACGCTTGCATCATCAACAGCGTGATAATTGTCTGACTTTTGGTGATTTAAGTTTAGATGTACATGCCAAAACGCTGCGTAAAAATGCGGAATTGATTACGCTGACATCGCGTGAATATCAAATCTTGTATAAGATGTTGTTAAATCCTGAGCATATTATGACGCGTAGCCAACTCGAAGAATCACTCTATGCTTGGGGCGATGAAGTTGAAAGTAATGCGATCGAAGTTTTTATTTACCAATTACGTAAAAAGATTGGCAGTGATTACATTAAAACCTTAAGAGGTTTGGGTTATCGCATGAATCTTCCTCAACAAAGTTAAGTCTATGAGTGATAAAAAAAGCATTTCCTTACAGTCGCAACTGATTAAAACCTCACTGCTCAGTGCAATTTGGGCGGGAGCAATCTCCCTGTGTTTGATGTTGGGATTTGGTCTTTATCACATCATGAGTGTACATGATGCCCTGATGGACGAAGTGGCTGACATGCTCACTGCTACTGATCTCACGCTGAAGCAAGACGAACAAATAGATGAGCTGAGTGAAGAGTTTGATATGCAATATCAACTCATGCAAGAGCAGCAAGTCTTAACCACGTCGGAACAACACACAGCATTTGAACATCAGCTCAATTTAAAACATGGGCTGCATTATCAATGGAGAGAAGGCGCGTTATGGCGTAGCTATGCACTTCAGGACGATGGATTAACCGTACAAATCATTCAACCGATGAAAACACGGCTCAGAGAAACGCTGCAAAGCGTACTAGGCTATGCAGGGATTCTATTGATTGTCTGGTTGATCCAATGGCTCTTACTGCATATTTTGATTAAACGTCAATTGAAAGTTTTACAGCTTTTTTCAAAACAAATCGCTGAAAAAAATGTAGATGACTTACAAGCCATTGTCTTAGCTGAACCTGTATTACAGGAACTAGAGCCGATCCAAACACAACTGAATTTTTTATTAAACCGATTAGATCAAGCCTTAGAGGCGGAACAACGCTTTACCTCCGATGCCTCACATGAATTACGCTCACCGCTGTCTGCGATTCAAATGCGACTTCAGGTATTAAAACGAAAATATCCCGACATTCAGCAGGATTTATTGAGCATACAGCACGATGTTAATCGAGGAACACGCGTGTTGGAAAATCTACTAATTTTGGCACGGCTCGACCCGACGCAATCGGAGCAATTAGATAAAAAACAAGACGACTTAGAACAGCTGAGTTTACAAGTCCTTGACGCTTTACAGCCTTTTATTGAAGAAAAGCAGATCGAATTGAAGCTACAGACCCAGTCTGTACAGTTTGAGATGAACGCAGAGTTGATGTTTAGCTGTCTACGCAATTTAGTCGATAACGCTATTCGCTATAGTCCTACGCAAGGACAGGTCAAGATTGATTTAACGGTAACAGCACAGCAGGCGGTTTGGACGATTGAAAATCAAGGTGCAGGACTGACAGCCGCAGAATTGCAACGTATTGGCGAGCGGTTTTACCGCGTATTGGGAACGAAGACGCAAGGTTCAGGTTTAGGTATTTCAATTGCCCAAAAAATTGTACAGTTACATCAAGGCCATTTAAGTGTGGATGCATCTGAACTGGGTGGCTTAAAGGTACAACTCATTTTTCCAATCCGCTAAAAACATAATTTGCCCTATTGAATTTGAGCGAAAGAGTATTGTGAGAGGAAGATGAGTGTTGCGATTTAAATTAAGTTTGAGTAGCTATAAAGCTTAATTTAACTAAGTACAAAACTTAAAAAGCAGTAAGCGTATGGCTTACTGCTTGTGTCCACGATTATTTTTATTGCGCTGATAATTATTATTTTTATCAGAAATTATTTGGTCAAAATAAGGCGATTATTTCGTGTTAAACGTAGTCGATATTCTTCACCTGCATGCATAATTCGAATTTCACGTCCTAATGCAAAAAGGTTGTTTGAATGTAGCATTGGCAGTGAGTGGTGTGCTTCATTGCTACGAGTAAATAGGCTAAATGGTGCGTTCATTCCGTCGACTCCGTGGTGTATTTCTGAATGGTTTAAATGATAATCATTATCGAATAGGCCTGTCAACGGTAATTTTAGGATTTTATAAAAAAGATAAATTTGCTTACACTTGGATATCAATTGGAACAGAGTAGAGAGCAGGGAACTATGTCGAAACCGCAAATCGATGTCGCCATTGCGATTTTATTGCATCAAGACAAAGTACTGGTGGGTTGGCGTGAAGCAAAACAACATCAGGGCAATAAACATGAGTTTCCGGGTGGTAAAGTCGAGCAGGGTGAAAGTCCTGAACAAGCGTGTCGTCGTGAAATTTTTGAAGAGGTTGGAATTGGTTTACATGACTGGCATGCTTTTGATTTTATTCAACATGAATATGATGATGTTGTTGTGAAATTACATTTATTTCATGCCACCGTCCCGCATGCGTTGCTGAATGAAATCCAAAAGCCATGGGCTTGGTATTCGCGTCAACAACTTATGAGTTTGAATTTTCCAAAGGCCAATCAAGCTATTTTGCAGCGCTTATATTGGCAGCAACAGATCAAAATCACCGCCGATCTACCAACATTTGAAACGCTTCAAGAGACGCTGTTGTATTATTGGCGAGTCGATGCCAGCGCAGAAAATGCAGAGGCATTAAATCAATTACCTACCGTGATTTTAAAACAACTGATAATTAATGAAGATCTATGGTCATTGCTCTCTACAGAGGTGCAAGCACATATTTCAGCATTACATCTTAAACAGCACCAATTGCTGCAAAAAAATAAAGGTGATTTACAACTTGGGAAGCGCTATATCGCCGCTTGTCATGATCAAGTTTCTGCACTGCATGCGCAAAAAATTGGCTGTGAGGCTATTTTTATGAGCCCAGTTCTCGCGACACAAAGTCATCCAGAGGCGCAAGGTATGGGATGGGCGCATTTTTCTGAGATTGCACGAGGCATAGAAATCCCTGTTTTTGCTTTAGGTGGCATGCGTCCTGAATTGCTACCTATTGCACAGCAACATCATGCTTATGGGGTGGCAGGTATTCGCAGTTTTTAGAAACTAGAATGTGTATATTGAATTAAAGTCGTATTTGAAAGTCGTTATGTAAAATTCAGTGTAGGTTGGTTAGAAATAGACTTACTATTTGTAAGCTATTTACTGATGTTACGCCCGTAAAAATAATTACGCATTTTTAAAATGATTTTTAAACCGATACGACGGAGTCTTAAATCTAGAGATTGAGTAAAGGGATTAGCCTTCGGCTGGAGTTACTCTTACGAAACGATGCTTCTCATTAGGCAAAATGAGAAGCGTGCTTCACAAGGAAACCATCTTGCGGTGCAATGCACCTCACTGACAAAACTCGTTCACTAGCGTCAATTTATCCAAAGTATCGCAAACATTTTTAAATAGATGTAGTCTTGTCTCAAACGCTTGCGGATGACGTTACCGTGTATCGTACTTTTATTTAGATCAAATTATGCTTCTGATGTTACTGCGTAACATTATTTAATAATAACTATGAGAAATAAACTTACTTTTAGTATGTTTTAAATAAAAAAGCCTGATCTCAATTGAGATCAGGCTTTTTTATGGGTGCTTAAAGAGCTTTGATGGCTTGTTGGGCTTTTTGAATGGTGCTGCTTTTCTTTTGCATTTGACCAGCTTTTAAAACAACATTCCAAAGCTGTTGTTTCATTGGCTTGGTTTGAGCATAGCTTAATCCGCGCAGTGCCAACGATTCTGCATTCGCAGGTTGATTTTTTCGATTGGCGATCATTGCCAAATATAAAAAAGTTTCCGCAGATTGTGGTGCCAAACGCTGTGCTTGAGTTGCCGCACTTTCAGCTTCATTCCATTTTCCATTGGCATAAGCGGTTTGCGTAGTTTGCATCAATTTTTTGAATGCAGGTAAGTCGCGGCCATCATCAAACTTTTGAATTTGGGTTTTCTGCTCAGGAATAACGATACGTTGACGCTTAATTTCTGGATGGTCATATGGAGTAATAATGACCCCAGAAGGGTCATGGATATCTGCCTTTTTTTCAGGTGCAGCAGGCGGCTTTTGCTCAGGTTCGATCATGGTTTGGCAACCTGCCAAAATAATCGTCAAAACGCTCAGAATACTGAACGTTTTTAAAACTTTAATGTTGTGCAGTTTAATTTGAATACTCTCCACTTGAGATGATGCGAGGTTGATCAGATGAACCCTGATCATTATCGACATCACTTTCACGAATGTAGTCACCTAAACTATCATTTTGCTCCTGAGTTGGCTGCGTCTCTTCAGTATCAACTGTGTAAGGTTCTACTTCATATTGTGTCGAACCACATGCCGTAGCTTGATTTGGAATGGAGTTGCGCGAAAGAGGAATATACATCGCACCTGTACAATGCTGCGCAGATAAATTACCTGAATAACGGTCTAACCAATGCCACTGTACGCTGTCTGGTTGACGTAAATTAACTGGTTTTTGACGTAACTGCTTCATGACATTGGTCCAAACCGGAAGTGCTCCTGACGAACCAGTTAAGCCTGTAACTTTGTTGTTGTCTAAACCTAACCAAACCACACTTAAGTAATTACCTGAATAACCTGCAAACCATGAGTCACGCGTATCATTGGTTGTCCCTGATTTACCTGCAAGTTTAAGTGAAGCTGGTAATGATGCATAAGCAGAACGGCCTGTCCCTGAACTCATGACTTGTTGTAAACCATAGTTCAAGATAAAGGCTGCATCAGGTGCAATAGTCGGTTGTACCGTTAAGCTATAACGATCTAATAAACGACCATTGGCATCGACCACTGAACGAATAGCTTTCACTGGATATTTGAAGCCACCGGTTGCAAAGTTGCCATAGACACTCATCACTTCCATCGGTGACATATCGATAGCGCCGAGGTAAATCGAAGGGTAGTTTGGAATATTAGAAGTCACACCAAACTTTTTCAGATGGTTAATAAAAGTCGACATACCGAACTCTTGACCTAAGCGTACCGCAGAGAGGTTATAAGAGTTTGATAGGGCATCGACCATTGGTATGACACCATGTGCACCACCACTATAGTTTTTCGGTGTCCAAGCTTTGCCATCACTTTGAATGCTGATAGGACTGTCTTCGATTTGACTCGCCCAGTTATAGCGGTTGGATTCTATCGCACTGAGGTAAATCACAGGTTTTAGCAATGAACCCACTTGACGTTTAGCATCCATCGTACGGTTAAAGCCAGTAAAGTCCTGCGTTGAACCGACTGCTGAAACCAATTCACCATTTTCAGGATGAGACACCAGTACCGCGCCTTGTAATTCTTTCAAGCGTGCTGGATTGGCATTACTTAAACGTGCCACAGATTCTTTAAATGCAGTTTGTACACGGGTTTGAGCAATCGGGTCCATCGCGGTGAAAATACGAAGACCTTGATTGGTCAAATCGCTTTCTTGGTATTCAGTACGCAGTTGACGACGCACAATATCCATATAGTCTGGGAAGCGAGAAGGGCCCAATGTTGGTTTTGTAATGACATTTAATGGACGTGCTGACTCAGTTTCATATTGTTCCTGAGTTAAATAGCCCATCACCACCATATTGTTTAACACAATATTACGGCGTTTAATCGCACCTTCAGGATTTTTCCACGGATTAAATAGGGTTGGGCCTTGAACTAGACCGACTAAATACGCCTGCTGAGCAATATTTAGTTCACGTAGGGGTAAACCAAAATAGAATTGTGAGGCTAAACCATAACCATTGATTGAATAATTACCGTTTTGACCTAAGTTCACTTCATTTAAATAAGCTTCAAGAATTTCATCTTTGTCATAGTGAAGTTCAATCAGCATCGCCATTAAGGCTTCATTGGCCTTACGCTTAATGGTTTTTTCAGGCGATAAATAGAAATTTTTCACCAATTGCTGAGTGAGGGTCGAACCACCTTGACGTTTACCACCAGTGACATTACTTACGATGGCACGTGCTGTACCACGAATGGAAATACCATGATGCTGATAGAAATTACGGTCTTCTGTAGCAATTAAAGCTTGGATTAAAGGCTTAGGTACTTTATCAAGTTTGATCAGCACACGGTCTTCATTGTGCTGAGGATAAATACCACCAATTAACATCGGCTCTAAACGGGCAATACCACTACTTGATGGCTTAGTCGCACTTACTTCAGTGATTTGATCTTCACCAAAGGTCACTTTAAGGACTTGTTCAGGGTCGACACTATCACCAAAGTCAAAACCACGCGTATGGATATAGGTCACATTGCCAGAAGTAACGTAACTTCCTGTTTTCGCATAGCTATCTTGAGCGTTATAGCCCAAAAGTTTCAGTTCTTGGTTGAGGTCTGCTTGGCTTACAGGCGCATTGGTGTAAATTTCTAAAGGACGAGCAAATACCTTGGCTGGAATATCCCAACGTTGACCTTCGAATTTGTCCCGTACAATATTATCTAGACGAATAAGATAAATGCTGAACACGAGAAATCCGCCGATAATCAACAGCGAAAAAATCAGTGCAATTATGCCTATGCCACGTTCAGACTTCATAAATAGTGATAAGACCCTGAGAAATTTTGCTAATCATGCGAAGCTTTTCAGTATTTTGCAATATTTAAACTGTTATATGTATGCAAAATATTGGAAGCTACTTCACTAAAGTCGAAACTTTAAAGTTTTTTTAAATCATTTCTGTTAGTGATATGATACCAATGAGGCGAAGCGGAGCAAAAGCGCAGGTGCAAATTTCACATAAATCATTTCGAAACATTGGGTTGATTGGTCGTCCAGACAAATCATCAGTGATCGAAACCCTATGTTTGATCCACGATCATATTTTGAGTTTGGGATTACATCCTGTATTTGATACGCAAACAGCGCAGCTGGTTCCCTATAATAATACTCAGACGGTCAGCCGTAATTTATTGGGTGAAGTCGTCGATTTGGTGATCGTTGTCGGAGGTGATGGTTCATTGCTTCATGCCGCACGTGCCTTGGTGAAATACAATACCCCTGTGATTGGGGTGAACCGTGGTCGTTTGGGCTTCCTGACCGATATCAAACCGACAGAAGTGATTTTCAAGTTAGATCAAGTGCTCAAAGGTGAGTTTCAGCTAGACCGACGTTTCTTGCTAGAAATGGAAATTCGCTCGAAAGGCGAGTCGATTTATGATGCTGTGGCTTTAAATGATATTGTGCTGCACTCCGGTAAATCGGTACATATGATCGACTTTGAACTGAATATTGATGGGCAATATGTGTACCGTCAACACAGTGATGGTTTAATTGTTTCGACGCCAACCGGCTCTACAGCTTATGCATTATCTGGTGGTGGTCCGATTGTCCACCCAAGTATGGATGCGATTGCCTTAGTACCAATGCATCCGCATACTTTGTCTTCACGTCCGATTGTCGTGGGCGGACAAAGTGAAATTAAAATTTTGATTCGTGAAAACCGTGTTTTACCAATGGTCAGTGCCGATGGTCAACACAGTGTATCATTGGGTGTAGGCGATAGTTTACATATCCGCAAACATCCATTTAAGCTCAACTTATTACATCCACCTGGTTATGACTTCTATATGGCATGTCGTACCAAGCTAGGCTGGAACCAAGATTTTGACTCATTAAAGCAGGATTAATTATGAATATTGAACAGATGCTTGCCGTACTCGATCCTGAAATTGTTGGTCGATTAAAAACGGCAATTGAAATTGGTAAATGGCCAAATGGTGTAGCGCTGACTCAAGAACAACGTCAAATTTGTATGCAAGCGGTGTATGCATGGGAAATTAAACATTTGCCAGAAGATGAGCGTAGTGGTTATATCGACCGCGGGACCAAAGAAGAAGATGAGCATTGCGACTCACATGTGGAAGAACCTGAGTTCAAGCCGATTCGTTTCGTTTAATCTATTTTCTTTCTGATTGAAAAAGCCAGCTTAATGCTGGCTTTTTTATTAGCTGATGCATACCTAAATTTGTTGCTTCATATCTGCTTATTTAAGCGTGACGATTTGCCCACATGGTTTTGGCAGTTTGCATTGCTTCATCAAAACTTGCGATGGCACCCATGGTATACAGTGCGATTCCCATGGTTTCGGTGACCGCGATTTCACCATATTCATGTGCCTGCTGACCGTCCCACACGGCTTTAAAAATGGCCAAATCAAGTTCTTCTTCGACTGGACTGCGGTTGTCCGTCAGTTTAGGCAATTCATGTTCATACATTTCACCATCTTTGATACCACAAATTAATGTTTTTGCATCGGGATTACGTTCGAATTCACCACCTTCACCCTTAATGACAGCACTATTTTGATAACCCAATTGAAATGCCGCACGTTGGTGTGATCCACGATAGGCTGGATGGAAAATCGCTTGCATGGTGGCTTTTGCATTAAATGGATTAATCAGACGCGCAAGGGTGTGAATTGGAGAACGTAAACCCATCACGTTGCGCAGTGAAATTAAATCACTGAGTATTGGCGAAATGACATCGAGCGGAATATAAGCGAAATGACATTGTATTAGTTGTTCTTCCACATCTGTGTCATTTTGGCAAATAGGAAAACCCAAATACTCTAATACTTGTTCTGTATAAAGGCGGTTAATGGTATGACCTGAAGCCCCATGCATCACGACATTGTAACCGTGTTTTGCCAGCGTTAATGCTGCTAATAAAAACCATGGATAATGTTTGCGTTTACCTGCATAAGATGACCAATCTAAATCGACATCTAGCTTTTTAAACTTGAGTTGATCACGTGTAGCTTGGACGAAGCCTGTAAGTTCATCGACTGACTCTTCTTTTACACGCAATAACATCAAGAAAGCGCCCAATTGAACGTCCAAAACCTCATCTTTTAAGATCATGCTGAACGCTTGGTAGGCTTCATCATAAGTGAGCGAACGTGCGCCATTTTTACCTTTACCCACGATACGGACAAATTGCGCAAAAGGATGTTCAAAATCTTTGTAAATATTTCGTTTATTGTTCATGCAAATACGGGGCTTAAAATTAGGACTTAAGGGTAGTTTACTTCTATAGTTGGTATTTTTCAGCCTGATAATGAGCGTAAAAAATGCAGTCTTTAGACTATAGTCTAATGATCTCGGTCTATTATTTAACCGAAATTAACATTTGTGGCAGAACAAGCCATTAAAAAACAGGTAAAATTTAACCTACTTTAGTATGCATTTCATCTCCTGATCAATGTGCTGATTCTATATCAGGTCCTGATGTGATTATTTAATCACCATACATATTTCGTTTTTCTGTATTTGGCTAAGTCAAATACCTTTGGTGCTCTTTTGTCGAAGACAAAGGGGTTTTGGGCTGTTTATTTTTTGAAAATAGACAAAAACTGAATATTTCTTTGAAGCAGAAATATATCGTGAAGTAATGTCATGGCTAAAAAACCAATTTATAAGTCACTATATTTTCAAGTGATCGTTGCCATTATTGCGGGTGTATTGGTGGGTCATTTCTCACCAAGTGGTACGCAAATTATCAATGGTACCGAGCAATACGTAAAAGGCTGGGGTGAATTGTTCTATCCACTAGGACAAGGTTTCATTAAGCTAATTAAAATGATTATTGCACCTGTGATCTTCTGTACCGTGGTAAGTGGTATTGCAGGCATGGAAAGCATGAAATCTGTGGGTAAGACAGGTGGGGTCGCTTTACTATACTTCGAAATCGTTTCGACCATCGCACTCATTATTGGTCTTGCAGTGATTAATATTGCAAAACCAGGTGTGGGCATGAACGTAGATCCAGCATCTTTAGATACTTCAGGTATTTCTAAATATGTTGAATCTGGTGCAGCACAATCTACACAAGAATTCTTTATGAATATCATCCCAAACACCGTTGTTGGTGCGTTTGCTGAGGGTGAAATTCTTCAAGTTCTATTATTTGCCTTATTATTTGGTTTTGCTTTGCATAAACTTGGTGATGCAGGTAAGCCTGTATTGAAGTTTATTGATCAAATTGCACATGTATTCTTTAACATTGTAAACATGATCATGAAGCTTGCACCAATTGGTGCTTTCGGTGCGATGGCTTATACCATTGGTAAATATGGTATTGGTAGTTTGGCGCAATTGGGTCAATTGATCATCTGCTTCTATATCACATGTTTGCTGTTTATTTTCATTATACTTGGCTCAATTGCACGTATTTGCGGTTTCAGTATTTTGAAAATGATTCGCATGATTCGCGAAGAGTTACTGATCGTACTGGGTACGTCATCTTCAGAGTCTGTACTGCCACGTATGTTGAAAAAACTCGAACTTGCTGGTGCAGAAAAATCTGTAGTGGGTCTTGTTATTCCAACAGGTTATTCATTTAACCTAGATGGTACGTCTATTTACCTAACCATGGCAGCAATCTTTATTGCACAAGCGACCAATACACCGCTTGATATTTCGCATCAGATCACATTGTTATTGGTTCTACTCATTTCATCTAAGGGTGCTGCGGGTGTGACGGGTTCAGGCTTTATTGTGATGGCTGCAACATTGTCTGCTGTGGGTCATATTCCTGTTGCAGGTTTGGCATTAATTCTTGGTATTGACCGTTTCATGTCAGAAGCACGTGCATTAACGAACCTTGTAGGTAACTCATTGGCAACGATTGTGGTTGCGAAATGGGTGGGTCAATTAGACAAAGAAAAACTAGATTTTGCTTTAGCAAATCCTGAAGAAATTGACCGTCAGATGCAAGAAGAAGGCAATGCACATCATGCATAACGCTGATGCTGTGATGTAAAAGATGTAATTAAAAAGGAAGCTTCGGCTTCCTTTTTTTATGTAAGCCCAAAGCCAAATTTGAACGCTTTAGTTTTTAGGCATGACGGCTGTTCTAAACTGCAATAGGATGAAGCTCAACAAAACAACAAACTCAACCAAGGAAGAAACACATGCTGGCTTATGATGCAGACTTAGAATTATTTCGAGATAACTTTCGCCGTTTTATGGCAGAGCATGTCGCACCACATTATGAGCAATGGGAACGTGAAGGCATTATGCCGCGTTCAGTATGGAATGCTTTGGGTGAAAATGGCTTTTTATGTGTCGATGTGCCTGAAGAATATGGCGGCTGTGGCGTCCCAACGCATTATTCACTGATGCTAGTCGAAGAATCTGCGCGAGCAGGTTTTAGTGCATTATCGACAGGTATTTCATGCCATTCTGAAATTGCAGCGCCTTATATTTTGCACATTGGTTCAGAAGAACAAAAACAATATTGGTTACCGAAAATGGTCACAGGTGAAGTGGTCGGTGCTATTGGTATGACAGAGCCGGGAGCAGGTTCGGACTTGCAGTCTATGCGCAGTAGTGCAATTTTGCAGGGCGATCATTATCTGCTCAATGGTTCGAAAACTTTTATTTCAAATGGTCAACATGCAGACCTTGTGGTATTGGCTGCGAAAACTGATCCACAAGCACGTGCCAAAGGTGTGTCATTACTTTTAGTCGATACACATTTGGATGGATTTAAGAAAGGTACCAACCTCGACAAAATTGGTCTGCATGCGCAAGACACTTCAGAGTTGTTTTATGACAACGTCAAAGTGCCAAAAGAGCAACTTTTGGGTCAAGCTGGACAAGGCTTTGCTTACTTGATGCAAGAGTTACCGCGTGAACGTACCGCAATTGCCTCGACTGCAATTGGTGCGATTCGTGGTTCCATTGATGTAGCAACGCAGTATGTTAAAGAGCGTCAAGCGTTCGGACAGGCGATTGGACAGTTCCAAAATACTCGTTTTGTCTTGGCACAGGCTAAGATTGACGAATTGGCTACAGCGGCATTTTATAATCAAAATGTTGAACTTTATATGCAAGGCAAACTTGATGTTGAAACTGCAGCAGCACTCAAGAGCTTTTCTACCGATATGCAAATGAAAGTGGCCCATAATCTACTTCAATTATTTGGTGGCTATGGTTATATGACCGAATATCCAATTTCACGTTTCTTTGTTGATGCACGTATTCAGCAAATCTACGCTGGCACCAATGAAATTATGAAAGAAATCGTGGCACGAAGTATTTTAGGTCGATAAACAATTTATCAGGCTGAAATTAAAATAGCGAAGTGAAGACTTCGCTATTTTTTTGAGGATGTATTTCTATAGAGACGATGTATTTCTATAGATTTGCTTATTTGAATTAGATTGTGTGTTTAATTTTGCGTGAATATTTTGAAACCTATGATAATGACGGTTGCCCCAAAACTTGCAGACAGACTTCGATAAATTCAGGTATATCTAAAGTACTGCGAGACGATATATATAGGTTATTATCATTCACGACCGATTGATCCGACACCACCACACCTGCGTTTAACAAAGCAGATTTCAGCGTTTCAGATTGGGCGAAATGGCGACCTTGTATGACACCAGCTTCTAATAACAACTGTGGACCATGGCAACTGCTCAAGATCGGCTTTTGGCTATCTGCAAAATTACGTACAAAATAGATAAAACGGTCATCTAAAGAGAGTTTCTCTGGGGAATAACCGCCGGGAATAAACAAAGCATCAAAATCATGTACAGAGGCGTCGTCGATACTCTGGTCAATGGTGATCTGGGAACGGCGTTTAATACCGTAAACGATTTTTCCAACCTGATCTTCGATATTGATAATGCTGTGCCGAGCGGCTCGAAATGCCTCTACAGGCTCAAGATACTCAATATCTTCAAAATCGTAGGTCACTAACACTGCAATTTTCTTGTGCATACTTGTACCTATGGGTCTGTTATTTTTTTTCTGATATTTAGACTACAAAGCAACGATAAAAATTACCTGTGTCTTTTGTAATAAATGCGTCAATGACTGTAAACACTAGATGAAAGTGCCTATTAAGGCACTGAAAAAACGATCAATGACCAAGTGTTTATATAGATCATCTTTAAGTTTTAAATTATTTCTATGCCATGAAAGCCAAGTTTTGAATTTTTTCTTTTGCTTCAAGTATTGAAAGCAAAATTTAAAACTGCAATGACCAATGAAACAAATTGATTGATGGGCTTATAAGGGGATGGATCTGATGCAAATTTGGAGGAAAAGAGAAGGTCTATTTATTGTGCTGCTCAAGATGAATGATCAATAAAGCCGTCAAAAGGTAAGATTTGCCTTAATTATGGCTTTACCTATCAGTTTGGCTGTTTTGGCTCTTAAGTTAAGCTGATGAAGCTTTAATCAACTGTATGTTTTTAAGGCTGAAACCATCAAAGTCGTATTGCGCAACATTTGAAAGCTAACTATTGTTATACTGTTTGCAAAATTTTTTTGAAGGGCGACATAACAATGATCAACGATGATCAAAACACTCCGACTTCTCTGGACTTAGCTCAAATTCGTGAAGATATCGACTCTGTTGATATGCAGATTCAACAACTTATCAATCGTCGTGCGAAACTAGCTGAAGCTGTGGCAAAAGCAAAATTTGCTGCAGAAGAGAATCCATTGTTTTATCGTCCTGAACGTGAAGCGCAAGTTTTACGTAAAGTTATGGATCGTAACGAAGGCCCATTGTCTGATGTGACAATGGCACGTTTATTCCGTGAGATCATGTCGGCTTGTTTAGCCCTTGAAGCACCGCAAAGTATTGCGTTCTTAGGTCCAGTTGGGACTTATACGCATTCGGCTGTTTTAAAACATTTCGGTCAAGACGCTGTTGTTCGCCCTCTTCCAACGATTGATGAAGTATTCCGCGAAGTAGAAGCAGGCAGTGCGCACTATGGTCTTGTGCCTGTAGAGAACTCATCTGAAGGTGTAGTGAACCATACCCTAGATTGCTTCAAATCTTCACATCTGAATGTTATTGGTGAAGTGGAGCTGCGTATTCATCATCAGTTCCTAGTGTCTGAAAACACACGTAAAGACAGCATTAAACAAATTTATGCTCATCAACAAACTTTGGCGCAATGCCGTGGTTGGTTAGATGCTCATTATCCAGGTGTAGAACGTGTTGCACTCAGTTCAAATGCAGAAGCTGCACGCCGTATTCGCAATGAATGGCACTCAGCAGCAATTGCTTCTGAAGTCGCTGCGAACATTTACAACCTTGAAATTTTGCATAGCAATATTGAAGACAATCCTGAAAATACTACTCGTTTCTTGGTGATTGGTCGTGAGAAAGTACCGCAATCGGGCAATGATAAAACTTCATTGTTGATTTCTGCGCATGACCGTGCAGGGGCGCTGCTTGAAATTCTTGCACCATTTGCAAAACACAATATCAGTTTGACCAGTATTGAAACACGTCCTGCCTTGCCTGAAAAATGGGCCTATGTCTTCTTTGTTGACCTTGAAGGCCATGTAGAACAAGACAATGTCAAAGCAGCGATTGAAGAAATTCGTCCATTGGTTAAAGAAATTCGTGTATTGGGTTCATATCCGATTGCTGTTCTTTAAGATCACAACTGTGATCAATTCCATCAGGAGTTGATCACCTTCATCATTTGAAAAAACTGGAAGTGTAAAATGACGTTTGTCCCAGCCAATGAAGGCATTGCAAAGCTAAAGCCTTACCAACCAGGTAAACCAATTAGTGAACTTGAGCGTGAGTTGGGTATTACAGATATCGTAAAACTCGCATCAAATGAAAACCCATTGGGTTGTTCTGACAAAGTGAAAGAAGCTGTTGCTGCTGAACTTGCAGAAATTGGTCGATATCCGGATGGTGGCGGTTTTATTTTGAAAGACCAAGTTGAAAAACAATTTGGTATTGCACATGACCGCATTACGTTAGGTAATGGTTCAAACGATCTTCTGGAAATTTTTGCTCGCGCATTCGTTTCTGAAAATGATTCAGTTGTTTATAGCCAACACGCATTTGCTGTGTATGGTCTGGTTACTCAAGCGATTAATGCTGAAGCGATTGAAGTGCCTGCAAAAGGTTTTTCACATGACCTAGATGCAATGGCTGCAGCAATCAAAGACAATACTAAATTGATTTTTATTGCGAACCCAAATAATCCAACAGGTACATGGTTTGAAGAAGCTGAATTTGAAGCGTTCATGCAAAAAGTACCTGCAAATGTGATCGTGGTTTTAGATGAAGCCTATGTGGAATATTTCCCAGAAAACTTCAACAGCTTGAAATTCTTAGATCAATACGCAAACTTAATCGTTAGCCGTACCATGTCAAAATGCTATGGCTTGGCTGCACTACGTGTTGGGTTTGCTTTGGCTTCAGTTGAAGTGACGGATTTCCTCAATCGTATTCGTCAACCATTCAACGTCAACCATTTAGCAATGGTTGCTGCAGTTGCTGCACTTAAAGATGAAGCGTTTATTGAAAAATCACGCGTAGTGAACAAAGCGGGTATGGCTCAACTTGAGTCAGGCTTTGATGCTTTAGGTTTAGCGTATGTGCCTTCACGTGCCAACTTCATTTTAGTAAATGTAAAAGCAGATCCTGCACAGACTTTCAATGCTTTATTAAAAGAAGGTGTGATTGTTCGTCCAGTTGGTATCCCTGAGCATTTACGTGTATCAATTGGGACTGAAGCTGAAAATGCTAAATTCTTAGCTGCATTGGCTAAAGTTTTGGGCTTAGAGGCTAAAGCTTAAGTCATGTCTGTACCACTATTTGAAAAAGTTGCTTTTATTGGGCTTGGGCTAATTGGCTCAAGCCTAGCTCGTGTCATGATTGCTGAAGGTTTAGCTAAGGAAATTGTGGCGTCTACGCGTTCACAAAAAACTTTAGAAGATGCAAAAGCTTTAGGGCTTATTCAGCAGGGTTATAGCGATCCTGCTGAAGCGGTCAAAGGTGCAGATCTCGTTGTCTTGGCTTTGCCTGTACGTGCGACACAAAAAGTCCTTGAAGCGATAAAGCCTTATCTATCCGAACAGACGATTATTACCGATGTTGGGAGTACCAAAGGCAATGTCGTTGATGCAGCGAAAGCAGTCTATGGTGAGCAATTACCTGCTGGTTTTGTACCGGGGCATCCGATTGCTGGGGCTGAACTAACAGGTGTGCATGCAGGTAAGGTAGATTTATTTGCTAATCACAAAGTGATTTTGACACCATTACCTAGCAGTGCAGATTGGGCTGTAGAGAAACTAATTCAATTGTGGCAAGCTGCCAAAGCGGAAGTAATTTGTATGGATGTGGAAAAACACGATGAAGTGTTGGCCCATACCAGTCATCTTCCGCATTTGATGGCATTTAACTTGGTTGAGCAACTTGCGAACCGAGAAGACAATTTAGATATTTTCCGTTATGCCGCTGGCGGTTTTCGTGATTTCTCACGCATTGCTGCAAGCGACCCACATATGTGGCATGACATCTTTTTTGCCAATAAAAAGGCAATTTTAAATGCGGTGGATGGCTTTGAAAAACAATTGGCTATTCTTCGCAAACTGATTGAAGATGAAAACTCACAAGCGTTGATGGGACTGTTGGGGCATGCACAAGCGGCACGCCAACATTTCAATCACATGCTCGCAAAGAAACCACTGATGGAGAAAAATAAAGTGACGACACAGCAATTCAAAATTTTACCGGGTCCAAAGCAATTCCAAGGTAAATTTACTGTGCCAGGTGATAAATCTGTGTCACATCGCTCTATCATGTTTGGTGCTATTGCAGAAGGCACAACGCATGTCACTGGTTTCCTTGAAGGTGAAGATGCCTTGGCAACTCTCCAAGCATTCCGCGATATGGGTGTGAGTATTGAAGGCCCTAAAAATGGCGAAGTTACCATTCATGGTGTAGGCATGCATGGTTTAAAAGCACCTGCAGGCGCTTTGTATATGGGGAACTCAGGCACTTCCATGCGCTTGCTTTCAGGCATGTTGTCGGCACAAAAGTTTGATTCGGTGATGACGGGTGATGCGTCATTATCAAAACGTCCAATGGAACGTATTGCAAAACCATTACGTGAAATGGGTGCGCAAATTCAAACCACAGGTGAGCGTGGTACGCCGCCCGTGTCTATTTCTGGATGTCAAAACCTTAAAGGTATTCACTACGACTTACCAATGGCATCTGCACAAGTAAAATCTGGTATTTTGTTGGCAGGTCTTTGGGCGGAAGGTGAGACGGTTGTCACTGAGCCAGAACCGACACGTGACCATTCAGAGCGTATGCTTCGTGCATTTGGTTATGACGTGAAAACAGAAGGCAACCGCATTTCACTTCAAGGTGGTGGCAAGTTAGTCGGTACGGATATCCAAGTACCCTCTGACATTTCATCTGCAGCATTCTTTATGGTGGGTGCAGCGATTACTGAAGGTTCAGATGTCACACTTGAAGCGGTCGGCATTAATCCAACACGTACAGGAGTGATCGAAATTTTAAAACAGATGGGTGCTGACCTGACTGTTGAAAATGAACGTATCGCTGGCGGTGAGCCGATTGCCGATATTCGTATTCGTGGTTCACGTACACTCAAAGGCATTCATATGCCAGAAGATCAAGTACCATTGGCGATTGATGAATTCCCAGCGTTATTTATTGCTGCTGCATGTGCAGAGGGTCAAACCATTTTGACTGGTGCAGCTGAACTTCGAGTGAAAGAGTCGGATCGTATTCAAGTGATGGCAGATGGCCTAAAAATTATGGGTATCGACTGCACGCCAACAGATGATGGCATCATCATTGAAGGTCAAGGCAAAGCGGGTGAGTGGGGTGCAATCTTCACAGGTGGTCAAATCGAATCACATCATGACCACCGTATTGCAATGAGCTTCTCAATGGCAGGTTTACGTACTTCGGGTGAAATTAATATCGTGGGTACAGAAACTGTTGCAACAAGTTTCCCAACATTTACAGAGCTAGCGACTCAAGCCGGTTTAACGATTGCGGTAAGTGAATAAATAATTCACTAAATTTGTATATTTATTCAACAACAGCCAAGCAAATGCTTGGCTGTTTGGTTTTAATTGCTTATGCTAAAACTATACAACAAGAATGTCTTTGGATAGATACATGAGAAAACTACAATTCACCGCCCATAGCGATTCAAATCGAGTTGAAAGCAGTACTGATACTCAAACTCAAGTGGCTGAGTTTTTAGCAAGTAAGCTTGAGAAATATGGCTTTCAAACATTATCGCAAAGTGGTGATCAGATTGCAGTCAGTGTCGATCAGCATGAATTGCCACTTTCAGTGACATGTCAGGGGCAGGATGAATCCGGTCGTCTAGTCTGTGAAATTACCTCTTATCCAGATGAAGACCAAGATTGGTTAGATCGTATTACCGAGCAAAGTCTATTGAACCAATTGGCTCAAGCGGTTGAAAACAGTTTAAAAGAAGAAGAGTCATATAGTGAGTTTCAATGGAAACAAATGACGAAATGATCTGAAAAATTGAATTAAAAATCATCTATAAAAAAGTAGCATAGTGCTGCTTTTTTATTTTTTAACGGAATGTATCGAACAACGTTATAGACATTCAATATTGATAGGATTAATAGTTCGATTGCTCTTTTTCACATAGTCACACATTTTTTCTGACTCTT
The DNA here is from genome assembly GCF_013419925.1 of Acinetobacter sp. YH12045. NCBI lineage: Bacteria > Pseudomonadati > Pseudomonadota > Gammaproteobacteria > Moraxellales > Moraxellaceae > Acinetobacter > Acinetobacter sp. YH12045. The sequence continues at coordinate 28,427 of NZ_VOZE01000001.1, forward strand.
GTTCATTGAGTCCCCAAAACACGATCACACCACGTTGATCAGTCAATTTGCTATCGCTTAAATAAATATAATGGGTGTCATGATAGTTTTTATCGAGCATATCTTTATATTTTTGATCGGTAAAAGATGAACAAGACGAAATATCTGCTTCTTTACATACCGAGTCACTCGAACAGCGTTGCTTAAAGGTTGAAATCATATTCATGGTGTCAGTGCTGTTGAGTTGGGCTTCACACACTTGGCTGTTGGGAAAGTCATAGACCATCTTTAAGCTAAAATCACGACCATCGACATTCATCTTGTATGATGCAGTCAAATAGGCTTTGGGACCATCGTTCACAGCAACCGTAGACGCTGGCAAATTTGTCGTTGTGGATGGGGTTGAATTAAAATAATAAACCAAAGCTGCAATGCCTAGACTTAAAATCACAGCAACAATAAATTTCATTTTTCCCTCTAAATTTTATGTTCATTTTTCTGGGTATTATTTCTGCAGTTGGTCATATAAACAAGTAAATAATTGGTTTTTCGATAAAAAAATATTGCGTAATAAAAATTAAACTAGCGACGAATTAGGTCATTACATGTTGAATAGATAATGATGGCCAATGCACTAAAAAGATGGATAAATCGAAGTGCTGTAGGTGAATTTATCTGAAATATTGGTGGGGAATAGAGCGGTCATTAGGCAAAAAAAAATGAGCCAGTTAAGCTGACTCATTTTTGGTATTTTTTATACTAAAAAGCGTGAAATCGCAATACGAAGCTGTTTGAGATAACCCGTAAAGAAGTGGTTTGCACCTGGCAAAACCGTGATTAAATGGCGCTGTGGTTTGGCCCACTGAATCAAGTCAGATAACAGTGTGACATTATCTTCTTCACCATGAATAAATAAAATATCACCCTTAATATGCGGTGTCACATAGTGACGTACACCTGCAACTGTTGTGGTTGGTAAGCCGCATAAAATAGTCTGTACAGGCTGTAATTCTACAGGCAAAAGGGCATAGCATTTAGTCATGACATTTGCACCGAAACTAAAACCGCCTGCATAAAATGGCAGGTTCGGATGTTGGTTGCGAGCAAATTCAATGACTTGCATAGTGTCTTTAGTTTCACCATTGCCTTCGTCATGTATTCCTGCACTTTGGCCAGAGCCGCGGAAACTTGGGCGATAGACAACATAGCCACGTTCTAAGAACATTTGCGCTAAAAGCACAGGTACTTTGTGCTGTGGTGTGCCACCTTGCAATGGGTGAGGGTGTGTAACTACCGCGAATCCTTTCACTTCACCCTGTGGATAATCAACAAAAATTTCAAGCTGACCAACAGGCCCTTGAATGAACAGTTGTTCTGACATAATGACTAAAATGTGAAAGCGGGAGAGTCGCATAGTTTACAGATTATGTTTATCAAAAACACAGATTGGATTTGAAAATACTCTACTGTTATAGTTTGTTTAATTAAAAATTAATCAGGATGTTTATGCTCGCTTTAATTTCTCCAGCAAAAACTTTAGATTACGAAACCGCTTTACCGACTGAAAAATTCACTCAACCACGGCTATTAGATTATTCTGAAGAATTAATCTCAGTCGCACGTAAATTGTCGGTAAGTGAAATTTCAAGCTTGATGAGTGTCAGTGAGAAAATTGCGACTTTAAATGTTGAGCGCTTCCGAGATTGGCAGCCTGATTTTGATTTTGCCAATGCACGCCAAGCAATCTTTGCCTTTAAAGGTGATGTATATACCGGTTTAGATGCTTATAAACTTACAAACTCAGACCTTGAATATGCACAAACCCATTTGCGTATGCTCTCGGGTCTCTATGGTTTATTGCGTCCGCTTGATTTAATGATGCCATATCGTTTAGAGATGGGGACCAAGTTACAAAACCCACGTGGACATAACCTATACGAGTTTTGGGACAATACCATCACCAATCTCATCAATGACGATTTGGAAAAAGCCGGCTCTGAACTTTTGGTCAACATTGCTTCAGATGAATACTATAAGTCGGTCAAAGAATCAAAAATCAAAGCCGAAATCATCAAGCCTGTTTTTCTCGATCAAAAGAACGGCAAATATAAAGTCATCAGCTTCTATGCCAAAAAAGCACGTGGCCTAATGGCGCGTTATTTGTTGGAAAATAAAATTGAACGTATTGAAGATATCAAGTCGTTTAATACCGATGGATATTATTTCGATGCTGAGAGTAGCTTAAAGGGCGAATTGGTCTTTAAGCGAGATGAGCAACAAGCCGCTTAAGTTCAAGATTGAAAATTTTGAATCTGTAAAAAATATGAATAGCCGCTGTTTTTAAGTCAGCGGCTTTTTTATCTTCTTCACTCGGGATGTAACGGTGGGCCTGTGAAATTGATGGTGCTTTAAATTTCGTATATGAAATGATCTACAATTTGAGGCTTTTTGAGGAAAAGGATTTAAAAAAACATTCAGCGATTATCTTGTCTATCAGTCTAAAATATATTACAAAGTTAACATTGATCGAACAAATAGCTTATTAAATGACTTAATAAGATATAGAATTGTGAAATACGTCACTTTTTTGTTTAAGTTTTTTGTTATTATAGCCAAATATTTAAACATGAATAAAATTTTGTTATGGAAAAAATACTGATACCAATTTTTATACTCAGCATTGTGTTCTTAGGGTTTAGTGTTTATAAAAATGCAGAGTTAAAGCGACAGCAAGAAATTAATCAGGTGTTCAATGATGATTTGAACGCATCACCTTATATGCGCTAAAAAAAATCAATCTTGCTGCTTTTGAATTGAGCTCAAGCATGATCTTGAAGAGTTCGTCTAAATATTGATATTTTATTTTTACATATAATAATTTGAAACTTTATAAAGAAAACAATGTCTTAAATTTACTAAATTGAAAAGCGATGAAAATGTGGAAACATTAAAAAATCAATGTGTTATAATTTGCCGAAATTAATTTGATCAGTATTTATTGATATTAAATACGAATTAAATGACATAAATAGAGGAGCTGCATAGGTTTATGCAGCTTTTTTGTTTGCAAATTTCAACATTTGTACCGTGTTGTATGCTGTTGAAAATAGGATTTTTTAAAGCCTGCAATCTGCCGAATTGGCATATTCGTTGCTTAGGCATACACAAAATTAATGATGAATACATGACATGATTAATTTTGTGGAATGCTTATATGCATAAAGTTTACTTCATAGGGGCTAGGTCATGACGACTCCTAATCCATCTTCCGAGAACATGCTTGAACGTCTGTTTAAACTGAGCGAAAACAAAACCAGTTTCAAAACAGAAGTCATTGCAGGTGTAACTACTTTCTTGACAATGTGTTACATCATTATTGTCAATCCAATGATTTTGTCCGAAACGGGTATGGATCATGGCGCTGTTTTTGTCGCAACCTGTCTAGCAGCAGCCATTGGCTGTTTGGTGATGGGTCTTGTTGCTAACTATCCAATTGCCTTAGCACCCGGTATGGGCTTAAACGCTTACTTTACCTATTCTGTATGTTTGGGTATGGGCGTGGAATGGCAAACTGCTTTAGCAGCTGTTTTTGTCTCTGGCCTTGTTTTTATCGCTATCAGCATGTTCAAAATCCGTGAAGCGATTGTCAATGCGATTCCAATGTCGCTTAAACTCGCGATCGGCGGCGGTATTGGTTTATTCCTTGCGCTGGTTTCTTTGAAAAATGCCGGCATTATTGTTGATAACCCTGCAACACTGGTTAGTCTGGGTGATTTAAAACAGCCGTCTGTCTTGTTAGCTTTACTTGGCTTCTTGATGGTTGTGGTTATGCATCACTTCAAAGTACGTGGTGCAATCATCATCAGTATTTTGGTGATTACTGCAATTTCAACCCTGCTGGGCTTCAACGAATTTAAAGGTGTTGTGGGTGCTATTCCTTCAATCGCTCCAACATTCATGCAAATGAACTTCGAAGGTCTATTCACCGCAAGTTTGATTGGCGTGATCTTTGTATTCTTCTTGGTCGATTTATTTGATTCTACAGGTACATTGGTCGGTGTATCACACCGTGCAGGTTTATTAAAAGACGGTAAATTACCACGTTTGAAGAAAGCATTATTTGCTGACTCATCTGCAATTGTTGCGGGTGCGGCATTGGGTACGTCATCAACTACGCCTTATATTGAATCATCAGCAGGTGTTGCTGCCGGTGGTCGTACAGGTTTAACTGCAGTTGTAGTTGCTGTATTGTTTATTTTGGCATTGTTCTTAGCACCACTTGCTCAGTCAGTACCAGGTTTTGCAACTGCGCCAGCATTGTTGTTTGTCGGTGTGTTGATGATTCAAGGTATCGTTCATATTGAGTGGGATGATATTACTGAAGCAGTCCCTGCATTCTTGACAATTGTATTTATGCCGTTTACGTATTCAATTGCAGACGGTATTGCAATGGGCTTCATTAGCTATGCATTGGTTAAATTGCTTACAGGTAAGGCGAAAACTGTACCATATATGGTCTGGATTATTGCTGCACTTTGGGCATTGAAATTTGCTGCATTTGGCGGTTAATACTGTCAAACAGCGAAAGGGTGTAAACTCAGTTTGCACCCTTTTTTATTTTTATGAGGATAAGAGATGGATCAACTTGAGCTGATTCGCGCTTTGCCAAAAGCAGAGCTACATGTGCATATTGAAGGGACATTTGAGCCTGAACTCATGTTTGCAATTGCCCAACGCAACAATATTGCAATCCCTTATCAATCAGTCGAAGAATTAAAAGAAGCGTATAATTTTCATAATTTACAGTCTTTTTTAGATATTTATTATGCAGGTGCAAATGTACTGATTCATGAGCCAGATTTTTATGATTTGGCATGGGCATACTTTGAAAAATGTGCAGAAGATCATGTGGTTCATACCGAAATGTTCTTCGACCCACAAACCCATACAGACCGTGGTGTTGCTTTTGAAACTGTTTTGAATGGCTTACAACGCGCTTGTGATGATGCTAAAACGAAACTGGGCATTAGCTCACATCTGATTATGTGCTTCTTGCGTCATTTATCTGAAGACGCAGCATTTGCAACATTAGAACAAGCTTTACCATATAAAGATCAAATTATTGGTGTCGGTTTAGATTCGAGTGAAGTGGGTCATCCACCATCAAAATTCGAACGTGTTTTTGCAAAAGCCCGTGAAGCAGGTTTTCTTATCGTTGCGCATGCAGGGGAAGAAGGTCCAGCAGAATACGTATGGGAAGCCTTGGATCTACTGAAAGTAAATCGTGTTGACCATGGTGTACGTTCAGAAGAAGATCCAGCCTTAATGCAGCGTTTAATTGCAGAGAAAATGCCATTAACCGTTTGCCCGCTGAGTAATTTAAAGCTCTGTGTGGTCAATGATATGGCTGAGCATAATATTCGCCGTCTATTGCAACAAGGTGTGCATGTAACTGTCAATTCAGATGATCCATCGTACTTTGGTGGCTATATGAATGATAACTTTATTGCGATCACCAAAGCGCTTGATTTAAGCAATGCAGAGTTAAAGCAACTGGCAATTAACTCTTTTGAAGCATCATTTATTTCAGATGCGGAAAAACAAACTTGGATTAAAAAGATTGAAGCGTTGAATTAATAATCAGCGTATAATCTCAGGCAGTGAATATTCACTGCCTTTTTTATGTTCAAATCATGCTTTTCTCTCATTCAAATCGCTCTATATTTGCCTCATCGATTACATTTTTAGCCGTAGTATTGATTTCATCGGCTGCTATTGCAGATAAATCAAGTTTAAGTCAGCGTATGCTAAAGCCCGTGATTGAATATCAATGCTCGCAAGAGTTAAATAGTTCTAAAATTTGGAAAGGTGCTGCGTTGTTTATGAGTGCTCAACAGAAAAAAGACAATCAAGCTGCGATTTGTCAGTGCGTGAGTGAGCATGCTATGGATGATATCGGTGCAAAAGATCTGATGACTGCTGCAGTGAATGAAACTGAAAAGAATAAACTGATATCTAAAGCGGTTTTGAATAGTATGCGCGGCTGTGCTCAGCAAGTGCTGAATTAAAAGATGATGCTCAAAATAAAAGCCACATGATGTGGCTTTTATTTTGTCTTTATTAGGGTTTTGGTTGTCGTGTCATGCTTTTGAGCACATGGTCTTTATCAATAAAATGATGTTTCAGTGCTGCCAAAATATGACCGACTAAGAGCAAGCCTGCTGCCCAAGAAATCCAAATATGTAGCGGTTTCACGATGGCAAGTAATTCAGGATTATCTTGGACCAAGCGTGGTATTTCAAACAAATACAGGATAGGGGCCGGGTGACCTGCGCTCCAACTAAATAAGCAACCTGTAATAGGTAAAGCCAGTAGTACAAAATAAAGTGCTAAATGACCCAAATGTGCCAAGGTTTTCATGCCGGAGGACATGTTGTCAGGTAAATCTGGAGCGGGGTGGGTATAGCGCCAAAAGATTCGTATCACCACCAGAAAAATAATCGTAGTAGCAATATTTTTATGGAGGGTAATGACTTGCCCTTTAAAGCTGCCATCGACGTCATAACTCAGAAAATTACCACTATAAAAGCCAATTAACCATGCCACGATGAATATGATCGCCATCAGCCAATGTAAGACCTGAGCTGTTCGAGTGTAGTATTGTGTGTTATTGCTCATGTTGATTATTTAAGCGTCCAATCTTATGCAGATTCTAATACAGACCACAAAAATATGCGTCGTTTAAAATCGGGACACTGTGTTGTGAATATGCAACACAGGCTTTGATGATTAACTACACAACTACCGAATTTATTTTAAATAGTCATATCAGATGGTGTGTGATTTGGGGCACAATATGCGCGTTAATTAACAGAACAAAGGAAATATTCGTGAAAAAATTAGTTGCTGTTCTAGCGCCATTAGCGCTTGTACTTTCTGCATGTGCTGCGACTGGTACAACAGGTACAAGTACATCTACAGGTACAACTTCAGCAAACAGCTTGGCAATGATGGCTGTTAAAGTGGGTGTTCAAGCGAAATGCGTGACTGAGCTAAATAACAACAGCTACTGGAAAACAGGTTCAAAACTATTAACAGAAACTCAAAAATCTGAACTACAAACTGAAGTGTGTTCATGTGTAGGCGAGAAAGCGACAACTAGCGTGACTGCAACGGATTTGGTTGTAGCAGCAATGGATAAAACTTCACAAGCTAATCTTGCAGCTAAAATCGTGACAAATACTTTAAATGCTTGCGTGATCGAAACATTTAAAAACTAAGATTTAGAACATTTTATACGACCCAGACATTGGTATTGCTGAGTATTAGCAAATCCAAATTAAGGGTCGTATTTTATTTTGAGTGAGAGATATATGAAAATTGCTGGTACAGATGAAGCGGGTCGCGGTCCATTGGTGGGTTCGGTTGTTGCGGCAGCTGTCATTTTAGATCCAAATAACCCGATTGAAGGTTTAAACGATTCTAAGAAACTCACTGAAAAAAAACGTGAAAAGTTATTTATTGAGATTCAAGAAAAAGCCTTGGCTTGGGCGATTGCTGAAAGTTCCGCACAAGAAATTGATGAGATCAATATTTTGCAAGCATCATTACTTGCAATGCGTCGTGCAGTGGAAAAACTCAATGTACAGCCAGAACACGTGTTGGTAGATGGTAATAAAGTCCCAGCTGGTTTAGCGATGAGCTGTGATGCTGTGGTAGGCGGAGATGCGATTCATCCAGAGATTTCGGCTGCGAGTATTTTGGCAAAAGTGACTCGAGACCACGAAATGGTTGAGCTAGATGCAAAATATCCACAGTATGGTTTTGCGAAACACAAGGGCTATCCAACCAAAGCGCACTTCGAAGCGATTGCGCAGTATGGGGTGATTGATGAACATCGCCGCAGTTTTGGCCCCGTACGTAAAGTTCTAGAAGGGTAGTAATAAAGCTTAGTTGAACGTCTATAGTAAAAGCATGTTCTAGATAAATTTAAAGCGGCCTAATGAGCCGCTTTATGATTTAAACAACTTAAATCTTAGCGATTATAGTTATTTTGGGAATAATCAGTTTCTTCAAAAGATGGCTGATATTCTTGATCAATGTTTTGGAGATGTTCGTGCATTGCGCGTTCATGTTGAATTCGTTGGTAAATTTCTTCACGATGAACAGATACTTCTTTTGGAGCATTCACGCCAATACGAACCTGATTACCTTTAACACCAAGTACAGTCACGCTAACTTGGTCTCCAATCATTAATGTTTCTCCGACACGACGAGTCAGAATCAGCATGTTTCTCTCCTTGCAAAATGCAAAACCTGCAAATGATCTGTTATGTAAAATTCATAACTTGTAAAAGCAAAAAATTTAGCAGTGCATCTGAAACAATCATTGTGACAGTCGCAAACTGAGTAAATTTTAAAATCCTCAGGTTTAATATAACAGAGCCACTATAAAAAAAACTATAGTGGCTCTGAATTTTTACGATGTTTTTCAAAATCTGTCTAACAATGACAAATTTTGACACACAGCAAGGTTAATTAAGCACGTGCGCTTGATTCACCTGTTTCACGGTCTAGACCGAATGCAGTGTGTAGAGCACGTACAGCAAGCTCTAAGTATTTCTCATCAATAATCACTGAAATTTTGATTTCAGAAGTCGAAATCATCAAAATATTAATGCCTTCTTTTGCAAGAGCAGTAAACATTTTGCTTGCAACACCTGCGTGTGAGCGCATACCAACACCTACAATCGATACTTTTACGATGTCCGCGCGAGTTGCAACTTCACGTGCACCAATTTCTTGTGCAGTCGCTTCAAGAATGGCTTTCGCTTTTGATAATTCACTACGGTTAACTGTAAATGTGAAATCAGTTGTGCCGTCTTCTTCAACGTTTTGGATAATCATATCCACTTCAACATTGGCATCACCAATTGGTGAAAGGATGTTTGAAGCGATACCTGGTTTATCCGGTACACCAAGAATAGTTAATTTAGCTTCATCACGGTTGAACGCGATACCTGAGATGATTGGTTGTTCCATGTTGTCTTCCGCTTCAGTGGTGATTAGTGTCCCGACGTTTTGTTTAAAGTTTTCGTCGAATGCGCCATCATCGTCATTATCAAAACTTGATAATACGCGTAAAGGCACTTGGTATTTACCGGCAAATTCTACAGAACGAATTTGAAGGACTTTAGAACCAAGTGATGCCATTTCAAGCATTTCTTCAAAAGAAATACGATCAACTTTTTTCGCTTTTGGAGCGACACGAGGGTCAGTGGTGTAAACACCATCAACGTCTGTGTAAATCTGACATTCATCAGCTTTAAGTGCGGCGGCCAATGCAACACCCGAAGTGTCAGAACCACCACGACCTAGAGTCGTAGTGTTACCTTCGGCATCAAAGCCTTGGAAACCTGCCACTACAATGACACGTCCAGCGTCAAGGTTTGAAGTCAATACATCCGTATCAATCGCTTCAATACGCGCCTTGGTAAATGCGCTGTCGGTTTTAATACCGACTTGACGGCCTGTAAGTGATTTAGCTTCAACACCAATAGAGTTAAGTGCCATTGCTAACATAGAAATCGTTACCTGTTCACCCGTAGACACCATTTGGTCTAATTCGCGTGGATCAGGGGTTTCGGTAATGGCCTTCGCTAAAGCAAGTAGACGATTGGTTTCGCCACTCATTGCAGATACAACAACCACAACTTTGTGACCGTGATCATGCCAACGCTTTACACGACGAGCAACATTTAAAATGCGCTCTGGAGTACCCATTGAGGTACCGCCATATTTTTGAACGATTAATGCCATAACTATCCTTACCAAGTAAATAAGTCTAAAGACTTAAAGCACTTACACATATTTTAAGACCGCACTTCGGCGCGATTTTAATATACCACGTAGCTTATGAACTCCAAGGTAGGAGGAGTTCAAATAGATACTTTGTGTCTGCAGGGGATTCACATGAACCCAGCCTTTTAGACTCCATTTTCATCATTTAGCCAGAGGTTGAATATTGGTTTCAACATGATGATTGAGTTTGCGCTTTCACGCATCAACAGTGTTTAAGCAGGATCCAGCATTAAAAAACACACTGCTTAAACCTGTTGATTTGCTCAAAGGAGGTGAGTCACTTTGAGCTATAGGACTTTTGGTCTTATTTTGCAGCTAACCATGCAACGAGGTCAGTCATTACCGCTTCAAGTTTGTCGCTATAAGGCGCACCACCTTGAGCCATATCAGGTTTACCACCACCTTTACCGCCAAGTTCTTGACCAAGGTGTTTGATGATGTCACCTGCTTTTACAGCAGCAGTGTATTCTTTAGCAACCGAAGCAATGAGGCTCACTTTGTCGGCATCAACCGCTGCGATCACGATCACAGCATTGTCTAACTTAGATTTCACACCGTCGTGCAAGTTGCGAAGTGATTTCGCATCTACACCTTGAACCGTGGTGATTAATGTTTTACGGCCAGCAATCTCTTGAACTTGACTCAATAACTCAGCGGCTTGGAAGCTTGCCAATTTTTGGTTCAATTGTTCAATTTGTTTTTGCAAGCTAGATGCTGTGTGAGACAAAGCTTCAACTTTTTCTAAAGTTTGATCTTTTTGCGCTTTCAGCAAGTCGTTAATTGCATGAATGTCACGATCTGCTTTTTGCGCAGCTTCAACTGCCTTAGTACCCGTAACGGCTTCAATACGACGTACGCCTGCAGCAACACCGCCTTCAGAAGTGATTTTGAATAGACCAATATCACCGGTGCGTTTTACATGAATACCGCCACAAAGTTCGATAGAGAAGTTTTTCTCATCTTTGGTTGTACCCATTGAAAGTACACGTACTTCGTCACCGTATTTCTCACCGAACAACATCATTGCGCCTTTTTCTTTGGCCGCATCGATGTCTAAAAGTTCAGTTGAAACAGCAGTATTGGCAATCACTTCGGCATTGACAATGCGTTCAATTTCTTGAAGCTGTTCAAATGAAACAGGTTGGTCATTGGCAAAGTCAAAACGTAAAAGTTCGCTTGCAACCAATGAACCTTTTTGCTGTACGTGCGTACCTAAAACTTGGCGAAGTGCTGCATGTAATAGGTGAGTTGCAGAGTGGTTGCGTGAAGTTGCTTCACGGATATCCGCTTTAACAATCGCCTCAACTGCTTGAGCTGCTTTTAAGTTACCCATGGTCACGATGCCTTGGTGTACAAAAGCGCCGCCTGATTTTTTGGTGTCTTGAACTTCAAAAATACCAGTTTCGTTTTTGAAGATACCTGTATCGCCAACTTGACCGCCACTTTCTGCATAGAACGGAGTTTGGTTTATAACGATTAGTGCTTCGTCACCTTCAAAAACTTCATCAACTTGTTCGCCATCTTTGTAGATTGCAACAATTTGACCTTGGCCTTGAGTTGCGTCATAGCCGTCAAATTGAGTCTCGCCTTCAACTTTGACAATTGAGTTGTAGTCGACAGCAAATTTACCAGCATCACGCGCACGTTGACGTTGAGCCGCCATTTCGACTTCGAAACCAGCTTCATCAATGGTTAAATCACGTTCACGTGCAATGTCTGCTGTTAAGTCAGTCGGGAAGCCGTAAGTATCGTAAAGTTTAAATACAGTTTCGCCCGGAATTACTGAACCTTTAAGTTGAGCCAATTCGCCTTCAAGCAATTTCAAACCTTGCTCTAAAGTTTTTGCGAATTGTTCTTCTTCTTTCAAAAGCTGTGCTTCGATACGTGCTTGCTGTGCAGCAAGCTCAGGATAAGCAGCGCCCATCACGTCGATCAGCGGCTGCAACATTTTATGGAAGAATGAACCTGTTGCACCCAATTTGTTACCATGACGTACTGCACGACGGATAATACGGCGAAGTACATAGCCACGGCCTTCGTTAGACGGGTTAACACCGTCTGCAATCAAGAAGCAGCAAGAACGTGCATGGTCAGCCACAACTTTAAGTGAAGCAGGGTATTCAACTGGTTTGTTTTCTGCTTGTGCTTTTGCTTCAAGTTCAGTGGTATCTAAACCAATGATTTCAGCAGCAGCTTTAAGTAGGTTTTGGAATAGGTCAATTTCGTAGTTTGAGTTTACATGCTGTAAAACTGCAGAAATACGCTCAAGGCCCATACCTGTATCTACAGAAGGTGCAGGAAGGGCATGCAGAACACCATCAGCAGTACGGTTGAACTGCATGAATACGTTGTTCCAAATTTCGATGAAACGATCGCCATCTTCTTCAGGAGTGCCCGGTAAGCCGCCCCAAATGTGGTCACCATGGTCAAAGAAGATTTCAGAACATGGACCGCAAGGACCTGTATCGCCCATTGCCCAGAAGTTATCTGAAGCGTATTTTTCGCCTTTGTTGTCACCAATACGGATAATGCGTGAAGCGTCTAGACCAATTTCTTTGTTCCAGATATCAAATGCTTCGTCATCTGTATGGTAAACAGTGGCATAAAGTTTATCTTTTGGCAGACCTAACCATTTTTCGTTGGTTAAGAAATCCCAAGCAAATGTGATGGCATCACGTTTGAAGTAGTCACCAAATGAGAAGTTACCCAACATTTCAAAGAACGTGTGGTGACGTGCTGTATAACCAACGTTGTCTAGGTCGTTGTGTTTACCGCCGGCACGGACACATTTTTGTGAAGATGTAGCACGAACGTAGTCACGTTTTTCAAGACCAAGGAAGCAGTCTTTAAACTGGTTCATACCAGCATTTGTGAACAATAGTGTTGGGTCGTTGGCAGGTACCAGAGAACTCGACGCGACACGTGTATGCCCTTGCGATTCAAAGTAGCTTAAAAAAGCTTCGCGAATTTCAGCTGATGTCATAAAACGAGTACTCACAACCAAGTCTCTCCTAATTTCGATTTGGTAATAGCCTATCAAGCAAGTCTTACAAAATTTTCAAGCTGGCTTGAGATGCTGACATAAAATTTAAAAACGCTAAATTATAACGGAAAAAGGTGTAGTGACCAATGATTTTCGGCTATCTCTATGACTTTTTATATGTTTTAAATTTGGCACCTATATTTTTAGATTTTTAAACCTTTGGAACGCTGAAAGTATTCATTGATTAATCTAGTGAGCGTACTGTTGCGGCGTTTTATTTATATGTCTTGAAAGGTTTTAAAAGTTCAAATTCAACATGTTGATGAATGGTCTACATGAAGGTGTTTTGCATTTATATTTTTCAGTTCATTGGGAAAATTGCATGTTTGCATCCATTTTATTAAGAGTGATTGAACTTGATCTTGGTGCTGTACATGTTTAGTAAAGCTAATATTTGGATCTATACAGGTGCTAAAGTTTTATAAAAATAAAGCCCAATAAGCATTAAACGAATAAATGATAACGTTTTCATGTTGAAATCCATTAACATATAGATGCTTTATTTTTGTTTCAAAACGAAGGATTGGTCATGCAGCGAGTGGCAATTAATGGATTTGGTCGAATCGGACGCAATGTATTACGCGCTTGGTTTGAAAATCCAAAAGAATTTCATTATGAAATTGTTGCCATAAATGATGTCGCTGATGTGGAAACCATGGTGCATTTGTTTAAATACGACACCACGCATGGTCGTTTTGCAGGCCAAGTCGACATTCTTGAACAAGATGGCGCTATTTTTCTAGATATCTCTTGTGCTCAAGCGCATCTCAAAGTGCAAGTTTTAAATGAGGCACAGCCGAGTCTTTTGCCTTGGCAGCAACTGAATGTCGATGTGGTACTCGAATGCACAGGTTTATTTAGATCGCGAGAGGCAGCCACACAGCATATTGGTGCAGGTGCCAAACGTGTGATTATTGGTGCGGCGCCGTTTGATAGTGTTGATGCTGCGATTGTGTATGGTGTTAATCATCATGAAGTCAAAGCGACGGATCAAATTATTTCCAGTGTGTCGTGTACCACGCAGGCTTTGGTGCCTTTAGTCAAAATTATTGATGATGCCTTTGGTATAGAGACAGCACTGATGACTGAGATTCATGCTGTGACTGCGGATCAGTCTGTATTGGATCATGCACATCGTGACTTACGTCGTGCGCGAGCTTCGGGTCAAAATATTATTCCAACGACTTCTTCAGCTCTAGGGGCATTGAAACGGGTGATGCCGAAAATGGAAGATCGAATCGATGGCTATTCGATTCGTGTACCGACGATCAATGTCGCTGCAATCGATTTAAGTTTTGTGTCCCAATCGCTTATCACCAAGCATGAGTTAAATGCAGTGTTAAGCAAAGCTGCACGTTTTGATTATCATGAAATTATGTCAGTAACCGATGAACCTTTGGTCTCAAGTGATTTTAATCATTCACCTTATTCATTGATTGTCGATTTGAATCAAACCATGGTGGTAGGAAAACAAGCAAAAGTCTTCGCATGGTATGACAATGAATGGGGCTATGCGAACCGCTTACTCGATTTATGTGAAAGCTTTCATTCTCTTTAAAAATTCAAACTTATCCGATATAAAAAACATCTACTAGCTTGTAGGTGTTTTTTATTTTCTAAAATTAGATGAAAAATCATGCGTAATGACGTTGATGTATCTCGAAAATATTGAAAAACTTTAAAAAATATTCAAGCACAGCCAATTTATTGTTTAAGATGAAAGTCAAAGAAATATATAAAGAGTATTGAGCATGATGTTGATGTTACTTTGGGGATTTATTTTATTATTGGCGCTGGCGGTTATATTTTTAATTTGGCTACAGTTTAATCGTGACGTATCGCAATCTACCGCGCATGAAACCTTGCCACTTGAAGAAAAAGTGGTGCATTTAGAAGCCAACCTGAAAAAGACCTTGGAAATTATGCAAGATCTTGCAAAGAAAATGCATATCCAGCAAGAAGTTTTAGATCAGACCACACATAAATTACAGCAAGTTGAATTGCAAAATGCAGAGTTGGTAAACCTTTTGGCAAAAGTGGTCAAGACAGATCAAAGCTAATCGAAAAATACAAAAGATTGCCCATACCTCGATATTTGCTGAAAGCATGTAATCTCAAGGTATGGGTATTTTTTTATCCAATAAGATGATTCCCAATATTCATCATCATTGGTTTCAAATCGTAGTTCACGCGTTCTTCAACATATGATTGTATGGGATTAAATCAAAATTTGTCTTAACACGGCTGCTGAAAGCATGCTAATCACAACGGTAGGCAATAATGAAAAACGAGATGCTGCAAATAGAGTAATGGCCATCGCGATCAGATCAGCAGGATTATCTTTAACAAAATAAGGCGCGATCACTGAGATCAACACACAACCGGGAACAACTTCCATAATTTGACGTTGTTTATTGGTGAGGCTGCGGTTTTTCAGTAATATATAACCCAAGATACGGGTTAAGTAAGTGGTTAAGGCAATAAATAGAATCGCGATCAGGGTGCTGGTGTTAATCATGCATCATCTCCAATCAGGAAAAATGCAGAAGCAATACCCGTAATTGCGCCAATCGGAACATACCAGCCCGCAGGGAGATACAAATACGCCAGAGATGCGGCAATCAAACTGACCAGCCATGGACGCGCCGCTTTAAAGCCTTTCCACATGCCACGCAGTAAAACAAGAAATACAGCAGGGAAGGCCATGTCAAAACCAAGTCGACTAATATCGCCAAGTATTGGTCCGATCATTGCCCCTAGCGTGGTAAAGCCAACCCACATCAAATACAAAGCACAGCATAAGCCTGCATAGAACATCAAACTAAAGGCGCGCTGAATTCCCAAGGTTTTGGATTTGTTTTGAGCATCGGCCAAACCTACGGCCCAACTTTCATCGCACATAAAAAATAAAGCGGTATAAACCGTGCGATTCGGGAGATGTCGTAAATACGGGACAAGGCTCGCCCCCATTAATAGGTGCCGACTATTCACTAAAAACGTAATAAACATCAGCATGATGATATTAGGGGGATTGGTCCAAACTTCTAAAATGGCAAATTCAGAACCACCAGCAAAGTTAAGACCAGTCAAAAGCGGAACTTCTAAACTAGAAAAGCCTTTATGTGTTGCCTGAGCACCCAAAACTAATGCAAAAGGAATAATGCCCAGCAGCATTGGAATAGATGTTTTTAGACCTCGTTTAAACTCAATAGAATGCTCTGAATGGGGATGATTGAGTGTACTTTGTCTAAACATCAACATGACGTTTTCCATGAAGCGAGATCGAAAGCAATATTTTATGGATATCTGAGCAGCATTTGGCAGCTATTTTATGAAAGATTGCTTTTATTGTGCAATGAAATTGCTAAAATGAAGATTATTGTGAAATTTAGTGCCTTTGTTGATGGATCAGATAGATAAACGCATTTTGCAAGCATTACAGCAAAATGGAAAACTACAAAATAATGAATTGGCCCAACTTGTTGGTTTATCTCCTTCGCCATGTTTGAGACGGGTTAAGCAACTAGAAGATGAAGGCTATATTGAGAAATATGTGGCTTTACTGAACCAGCCAAAATTGAATTTAAGTTTAACGGTGTTTGCGCGGATTTGGCTAAAAGGTCAAGATGCAAAAACCGTGAATGATTTCGTTGCAGCCATTCAAACGATGCCTGAAGTGGTGGAGTGTCAACTCATGGCAGGGGATTGTGACTTTTTCTTACGTATCGTCGTGGCAGATTTAGAAGCCTATCGAAAGTTTCAGATTCATCATTTAACGCAGATCGCCAGTGTGCAAAATGTAAAAACAGAGATACCGTTACAGGCCGTTAAACAAACTACAGCGCTTCCATTGGATTGATGTTCGTGTCTTAAATTAAGTTATTGAGCCTGATCATATTTATAACTTTGTTTAAAACTTCATCTATAGAAAGTAGGATGCTTATTATTTTTTATCAAATGGTTAAAAAATAACGTTCACAGAATTTTAAAATATAAGCATAAACATTGATTTAGTTGTAAAAGTTAAAGCTGTTGATGAAGTAATGAATGCTGAAGCATCTTTTATGAAAAAGTCGTGTGCAAGCGTAAAACTATCGTGCTAAACTAGGAGAAATCGGGTGTGCTCCCGATTTTTTTATGCGGATTTGTTCCGCGCTGACAAGAATTTAGGTTTACAACATGCCCATTTCAGAGACATGGTTATTACCTGATGGTGTAGCTGATGTACTGCCAGAACAGGCGCAAGTGATTGAATCTTTGCGTCGTGAAGCATTAGATTTCCTCGCATCTCGAGGTTATCAGTTGGTGTACACGCCATTCATTGAATACATCGAATCTCTATCTTCTCTTTCAGAATCGAATCAAGATTTAGACTTAGCCACTTTTAAAGTGATCGATCAACTTTCAGGTCGTTTGCTTGGTGTGCGTGCCGATATGACACCACAAGTGGCTCGTATTGATGCGCATGTACATCCTGTCGAAGGTGTAGCTCGTTATTGCTACGCTGGTACAGTACTACATACTAAGCCACAGGGTTTTAATACCACACGTGCACCTTTACAGTTAGGTGCAGAATTATTTGGTTCAGACAGCATTGATGCTGACGTTGAACTGATTGATGTCATGATCAACTTGCTTGCTAAAGCAGGTCATGCAGATGGTATCCATCTTGATTTAGGGCATGTCGGTTTATTCCGTAGCATGGTAAAACAAGCTGGCTTGAGCAAAGCGGTTGAACGTCAGTTATCTGACTTGTATCAACGTAAAGCTCTACCTGAACTTGCTGAATTCACACAAAGCATTCCAAATGGTGCTGACTTCTATACATTAGGTCGTTTTGCAAGTGACTTAGATGCACTGCAAGCCAATTTAACGGCTGATGTATTGGCAAATGAAGCATTTAAACTGGCTTTTGATGCAGTGAAATCGACTCAAGCGGCAATTCAGGTGCGTTGGCCAGAACTACATATTGGTATCGATGTTGTAGAACTTCGTTCATACCATTATCACACTGGTTTAATGTATGCCGTATATGCACCAAACCGTGCTGCGCCATTGGCTCAAGGCGGTCGCTATGACGGTATTGGTGAACACTTCGGTCGCGCGCGTCCAGCGACAGGTTTCTCTTGTGATCTATATGCATTAACTGCAGGTCAAGTTCAGAAAAACCAAGTTTTGGTTGCACCAAAAGGCATCGAAGCAGATTTATTAAAGGCAATTGAAGCAGCACGTACCGAAGGATTCAGTGTTGTTCAATTGTTAGGTAATGATGATTTAAGCTCAGCACCGTATGCAACGCACCAGTTGGTGAATGCAAATGGCGAGTGGACAATCAAACAAATTTAATCTCGGATGTGCCTGCGGGCACACACGTTTTTTCCAATTTTAACAGCATGATGCAATGAGGCTATTATGGGCAAGAATGTTGTGGTACTTGGTACCCAATGGGGCGACGAAGGTAAAGGTAAGATCGTCGACCTGCTCACAGATCAAGCGGCTGCGGTAGTTCGCTATCAAGGCGGACACAACGCAGGTCATACACTTGTGGTTGGTGGTAAGAAAACTGTTTTACACCTCATTCCATCTGGTATTTTACGTGACAACGTATTGTGCTTAATTGGTAATGGTGTTGTTTTATCACCTGAAGCTTTAATCCACGAAATGGAAGTTTTAGAAAAAGAAGGCGTGCCTGTACGTGAACGTCTACGTATTTCTCCAAACTGTCCGTTGATCCTTCCACACCATATCGCCCTTGACCAAGCACGTGAGAAAAAACGTGGCAATGCGAAAATTGGTACAACAGGTCGTGGTATCGGTCCTGCATACGAAGACAAAGTGGCTCGTCGTGCAATCCGTGTTGCTGACTTGGTTCGTGGTGGTGCTCATCTTAAAGCTCAACTAGAAGAGCTTCTTGAATACCATAACTTCCAATTGACTCAATTCTTCGGTGTTGAAGCCGTTAAAGTTGAAGATGTAATCGCTCTATGTGACGAATGGCGTAAAGTCATCGAACCTATGGTGATGGACGTGACTGGCGAACTTCATGCTTACCGTAAAGCAGGTAAGAAAATCATGTTTGAAGGCGCGCAAGGTTCACTTCTTGACGTTGACCACGGTACATATCCGTATGTTACATCTTCAAATACAACTGCTGGTGGCGTAAGCTCAGGTTCAGGTCTTGGTCCATTACACCTTGACTATGTATTGGGTATTACTAAAGCGTACACAACTCGTGTAGGTGCTGGTCCGTTCCCAACTGAACTTGTTTATGATGCTGCTAACGATGTTGGTGATGCAATCGGTAAACACTTGGGTACTGTCGGTTCTGAGTTTGGGGCGTCTACAGGCCGTCAACGTCGCTGTGGTTGGTTCGATGCTGAAATTCTACGTCGTTCAGTAGAAGTAAACTCACTTTCTGGTATTTGCTTAACTAAATTAGACGTTCTAGATGGTTTAGAAGAAGTGAAAATCTGTGTAGGTTACGAAGCAGCTGATTCTGGTTGTGTAGGTTCTTCTGATGCGCTTGCATTTGAAACTTTAAAACCAATCTACGAAACCATGCCAGGTTGGTCTGAGTCTACTTTCGGTGCGAAATCACTAGATCAATTGCCACAAAATGCAATTAACTACGTGAAACGTTTAGAGCAATTGATTGAATGTCCAATCGACATCATTTCAACTGGTCCAGACCGTGATGAAACAATCGTATTACGTCATCCATTCGACGCATAATGTGCTGTTGAATTAAGATGTAAAAGCCTCGCGAAAGCGGGGCTTTTTTATATAGCGAAGAACATAACTTCAAAAAACGGCATGTATTATAAACTGATAGTACTCAGTAACATCCGAAGTGCCATTTGATTAAAATAAAAGAATGATAAGCGGTAAGGTCATCCGCAAGTGTTTGAGACAGGACTACTTTTTATTAAAAATGTTTTTGCAATACTGTGAATATTTTTACACTAGTGAATGAGTTTTGTCGGTGAGGTGCATTGCACCGCAAGATGGTTTCCTTGCGAAGCACGTTTCTCATTTTGCCTAATGAGAAACATTGTTTCATGTGTGTACCTCCAGCCGAAGGCTAATCCCTTTATTTAAACCCTAGATGTAAGACTCCGTCGAATATACTTAAAAGTATTTAAAAAATGTGAAATTATTTTTACGGGGTAACATCAGATATTAAATTTAAATAATGGAAAAATAAAGATTTTGAAAAAAATAAGCATAAAAATATTGAGTCAGTCAATTTTTTGTATATATTTGACACTCTTTATAAATAACTAGAGATCATGATGAATTATAAAAAATCTTTGGCATGCTTTGCCGTAGCAGCTTCTTTGTCTGGTTGTACCACAATTGCTGATCTTGCAGGTGCTGATTCTGCATCTTTGAACTTACAGGCAACACAGTCTTATAACGCAATGCTGAAAGACGCACAGACCAAACAAGTGCTCGATACCAAGTCTGCGACTTATCAAAAAGTAAACCGTGTTTTCTGGAAAATGAAACCATTTGCAGATCAGATGAATCAAACGGGTCAGGCTTTTGATTGGAAAGTTGCCGTAATCAAGTCTAAAGAAATCAATGCCTATGTTGCACCCGGCGGGAAAGTTGTTTTCTATACAGGAATCGTCGAAACCCTCAAACTCACGGATGATGAAGTCGCAGCAATCATGGGTCACGAAATGGTTCATGCTTTAGAAGAACATGCAAAAAATAAAATTGGCGCTTCAGCACTGACCAATCTTGCAGTGAGTATAGGTTCACAATACGTAGGTAATGCAGCAGGTGGCTATGGTGCAACCTTGCTTGACTTGGGGAGTCAATTTGGTGTGGGCTTGCCGTATTCACGTAATTTGGAAAGTCGCGCGGATAAAGGTGGCCTAGTGATGATGGCAAAGGCTGGATACAATCCAGAAGCGGCGATCTCGTTGTGGAAAAAAATGAATGCAAATGACAACAGTGGCAATGATGCACTGAGCAAATTTATGTCTACACACCCAAGCAATAATGACCGTATTGCTGCTATGCAAAAAATGATGCCAGAAGCACAGCAATATTATAAAAATGCGACACCTTCGAGTGTACGTCGTTAATATCGGCTGTTTTCAAGACTAAAGTTGCATTTTAGTACGCTATACACATTGTGTTGAGTTGCTAAAATGCAATTTGAATTAGGAAGAGAAGTGCAGGATGCAAAAGAATATTTCGACCACCATTTTTTATTCTTTATTATTTGCGATGGGGGGAGCACCCACTATTGCTATGATGATCATTCGTGCCCAAACTCAAGATCCACAATTAATTTATCAAGCCCTGATTGGGTTGTCGGTGATTATTGCCTGTATTCTTGTGCCCATAGCTTTGATACAAAATGCTGTCCTATTTTTTAAGCGAAAAAATGTGCAGTTAGAAGAAAAAATTAAGCCATTAATGCATGTGTATTTGGGCTTGAATGTGGTTTGTTTAATCTATTGGTTGGTTCTTCAATTTTCAGCTTAAAAAAATTACATAAATACTATTATAAGTCGCTATAACTTCGTTTTAAGCTCCAAACCATAAGAATATAATATCCATAAATTCACTTATATTTTAATGGTCTGGAGTATCCTTAATGAAAAAAATAATTCTAACGAGCCTGTGTATGGCCGGTGTAATGACGATTTCGGGCTGTGCGACAGTGGCAGATATGGCAGGAGCGGATACTGCTACATTGAACGCGCAAGCAACACAAAGTTATAACAAAATGGTGACAGATGCGCGTTCTAAAAATCAGCTCGATACCTCTTCGAGTACATATAAGCGCATTAATACTGTATTCCAAAAACTGCGTCCTTATGCAGACCAAATGAACCAAACGGGTCAAGCGTTCCAATGGCAATTGGCGGTTATGAAATCTGATCAAGTCAATGCCTTTGTAGCTCCAGGCGGTAAAGTTGTATTTTATACAGGTATCGTCAATAAACTAAATTTAACTGATGCAGAAATTGCAGCGGTTATGGGACATGAAATGGTCCATGCTCTTGAAGAACATGCAAAAAGTAAATTGGGTGCTCAAGCCTTAACGGATCTTGCGCTGAATATTGGTTTAAGTGCCGCAGGCAATAATGTCGGTCAATTGGGCACTGCTGCTGCGCAGTTAGGTAGTCAAATCGGTATAGGGTTACCGTATTCACGTTCTCTGGAAAGCCGTGCTGACCAAGGTGGTTTAATGTTAATGGCACGTGCAGGTTATAACCCACAAGCGGCGATTACGCTTTGGGAAAAAATGAATAAGCTTGAAGGTGCGGGAGGTTCATCATTCTTATCAACGCATCCATCAAACTCACAACGTATTGAAGCGATGCGTAAAAATCTACCTGCAGCGCAGCAGATTTATAACCAACGTCGTTAATTCATAAGAATTAATTATCCGTTTTAAAAAAGCAGGCCGTGGCCTGCTTTTTTGTATTTAATAGTTTGAAAAGTTCTTATATGGCATACCTATATCAGGCGCATTAAAAAAGGCAAAGTAAAAACTTTGCCTTTTTGCACTAGAGATCAGAAGATCTTAGTGGTGGTGACCGCCTGCACCGTGTACGTGACCGTGTTCAAGTTCTTCAGCAGAAGCCTCACGGATTTCAACGATTTCAACTTCGAAAGTTAAATCTTGACCAGCAAGTGGAAAGTTCGCATCAACAACAACGTTGTCGCCTTCAACCGCTTTAACTGTCACGATTTGAACGCCGTCATCAGTTTGAGCTTGGAATTGCATACCTGGTTGGATGTTGTCCACGCCTTGGAACATTTGAGCAGGAACTTCTTGAACGAGATCAGGATTGTATTCGCCATAACCTTCAGCAGCAGGTACAGTTACAGTGAATTTTTCACCAACTGTTTTGCCTAAAAGAGCTTTTTCAAGACCTGGAATGATGTTACCAGCGCCGTGCAAATATGCTAGTGGCTCACCTTGAGATTGGTCGAGAGTTTCACCCTCTGCATTAGTCAATGTGTAGTGGAAAGAAACCACAGAGTTATTTGCAATAGCAGTCATGTTATTGATCCATTCAATTTTTTAAGGGTTACATCATAAAGTGAAATTGCACTTTTGTAGACTAAATTTATCAAAAAAATGCAATTTTTAAATGCTTATGATGCTTTTTTCATTAATCGGGGCAAATCTGTAAATTTCAATGCAATTTAATTTTAGGCGCAATTTTTCGTGTAACAAAATCTTTAGCCGTTAATAGTCCTGCATGTGCATAGCCGTAAATTGTAGCTTGATGCAGTCGATATAATGAAACATACATTGATTTGGCAACAAAGCCTTGAACATTAACCTGACCTAAAAGTTCACCTACTGCTTTATGTTTACTTAATGAGACTAAGGAACCTTTGTCTGAAAATACGAACATCGGGAGTTGCTGACCACGGATACGCGCCTTTAAGCAATCCACGAGAAATGACGCTTGTTGGCTAGCAACTTGAGCGCGTGGGCCGAGGACAGGCTCATCTGCACGCGGTTGGCAATGTGCACAATCACCAAACGCGAAAATATCTGGGTGTGCCTTAGTTTGTAGTGTTGCATATACACTCAAACGCCCCATACGGTCTTTTTCAAAGCCTTCAAGCTTCGAAATTACTTCTGGTGTTTTAATGCCTGCTGCCCAAACCTTCAGTTCAGCTTTAATTTTACTGCCATCATTAAAATAAACATGTTCAGCATCGACTTTTTCCACACGTTTAGAGGTTAAGACCTCAATTTTCATGCGTTGTAATTGCTGCTGTGCATGCTCGGCCATTTTTTCAGGGAGTGCAGGCAGAATCCGATCAGCACCTTCAATCAAATTGATCTGTACGCTTTGAGGATGAATTTTATTTAAACCATATTTATAAAAATTATTTTTGGCTTCAACCAATTCTGCTGAAAGTTCAACCCCCGTTGCACCTGCGCCAATAATGGCAATTTTCAACTCACGTGCTGTATTGCTATTTTGCGCATCCAAATACAACTGTAAGAGATCTTGTTGGAAGATTTCAGCTTGTTGTAGGCTGTCTAAATAGTGGCAATGTTCATACACGCCTGGTGTATTAAAATCGTTGGAAACTGAGCCTAAAGCAAGAACAAGGGTGTCATAACTCAGTTGCAGTTGTTCTTGAGTAGATTCATATTTACCTTGTTGGACTTTGCTAAGCTGAATGGTTTTTTCAGTAGGATGAACATTTTCAAACTTAGCCAAGACAAATTCATAATGATGCTTCGCAGCATGTGCATAGTAGTTAATTTCTTCTTCACTAACCGACATCGTCCCTGCGGCAATTTCATGTAAAAGGGGTTTCCAGACATGCGTGAGTTTCATATCTACGAGGGTAATGCGTGCTTTCTTTTTTTTCCCGAGTAAATCACCGAGTTGAGTGACCAGTTCTAAACCACCGGCACCACCACCGACAATGACAATATGGTGTAACTTGGAGTCATCAGCGTTATTCATTGAATTACCTATTTTATTATTGTTGAAAAAAAGAAGATGGCACGAGTATGCCATCTTCTTTTTTGCACGAATAACGAATTGTCTTACAAGTTACATAATCACATCATTGACCTAGAGGGTAGGTTTTAACTTCTGCTGCATCCGTATTAAAGATGCTAAAAAGACCTTTGATCCACATCATGAAACGCTCAAAAATATTGGCTTCTTCAATTTGCACGTCATCTTCAATATCAAAGGTATTGATCAGCTGATTATTTTGATAAACCGTAACGGTGGCTAATTTCATCACTTCAGCCAAAGGCGCAGTGAGTTCTTTTTCATTCACTTCAACACTCAGTTTGGTCTGTGTTTCATGAAGTGGTTCAATGGCTTGAATTTGACCATTGCCGGTATTTAAAAGAATACGTTGCTGCATAGGGTCAAACGCTTTTAAATCGATGGCATAAGCTTGATCATAAAGTGAAGTAGTAATCAGCTTAGGTTGTTGAGTTTCTACCTTAAATATTTTCAAGGTTGATTTAACCACAGGTAATTCTGCAATTAATTGCTTATCTTTGATTGCAACTTCATTACGTGTATAGGTATAAGCCAAGTTCATGAGGTTGTGTGCTACTTCTGCACGTTTTAATCCACTTTTTGCCCCTAATACCACAACAATCAAACGACGTTCTGGCGCGTCAGGATTCGCGATCAAACGGTTGGCTGTTAAAGCTAAATTATAACCTGCAGCTTTAGTAAAACCTGTTTTTAAACCATCCACAGTAGGATCTTGTTTGAGTAAAATATTAGTTGCATGGTGGAAACGGTGATTATAACTAAAACTTTGTTGTTTAGAATAATTCAAATAGTCAGGTGTTTCGGTAACAAGTGCTTGCCCTAAACGTGCAAGGTCAGCCGCCGATGAATAATGTTCTGGCATGGTAATACCGGCTGGATTTTGAAAATTGGTATCATTCATGCCCAAAGCTTTAGCTTCTTTGTTCATGCGTTCAATAAATTTTGGAATATCACCAGAAATGCGTTCAGCTAAAGTCACAGCGGCATCATTGGCAGACATGACCACAAGACCTGCCAAAAGCTGATCAACTGAAATTTGTTCACCTGCTTTGAGATACATTTGTGATTCATCCCATTGAACCACTTGCACGACTGGGGTGGCGGTCAGGATTTCATTTTTCTTTAAATGACCTGCTTTAATTTCCTTTAAAGCAATATAAGCCACCATCATTTTGGTAAGTGAAGCAGGAGCACGTTGAACATGGCTATTATGTTCTGCAATCACCTGACCCGACTGAGGGTCTAAAATGGTCCAAGCTTCAGCTTCCACGGTTTCAGGGACAATATTTAAAAGGGCAGCATTTGCTATCGTGGAGCATAGAAAACTAAGCAGCGCGATGAGGTAGATCACGTGTTTCAATGAGGTTCCTTAACCAACCATTCCGTTGGTGGTAAAACGAAAAAATTTTTAGGCATGCTATGCCTTTTTTTTTCTGCTGACTAGTCATAATTGTAGACAATTGCGACAGTTCCGCATTCAGTTGTAAAAAATGTTAATCTAATTGATAAGTTATCTTTTACTAATTTTATATCGCCCATTATGTTGCATTATCAAATCGAATTTGACGATTATCGTCAGCATCTAGTCCATGTCACTGCACGTTTCTTGGCAAATCCAACACAGGTGCTTTCTTTGCCAACTTGGATTCCCGGAAGTTACTTAATCCGAGAATTTTCGAAGCATATCGAAGCTGTTCGAGCTTATGATGAAGATGGGCGTTTGTTACAAATTGAGAAATTTGAAAAAAATAAATGGCGCTTATTCAATACAGATCATGAGTTGATCACGGTTGAATATGATGTATATGCCTTCGATTTGTCGGTCCGTGGTGCATATGTTGATCAAAGCCGTTTATACGTCAATCCAGCTTGCGCATGTTTAGGTTTAGTTGACCAAGAACATACAGCTATTGAGATTGAAGTATTCTTGCCACCAGAGTTAAAACATTTCCAACTTGCGACTGGATTGAAGTCAAAAAGTTTAGTGAAAGGTCGTTATACCTTGTATGCTGATAACTATGCTCAGTTAATTGATGCACCGTTTGAATTGGCGGAACAAACCCGTTTTAGTTTTGAAGCCAACGGCATTCCACACGAATTTGTGGTTTCGGGCAAACATGCTATGAACGCGCAGCGTATGCAGCAAGACATCGAAAAAATTTGTTCGACAGAAATTTCCATGTTTGGTTCAGCACCATTTAAAGACTATACCTTTATGACCATGGCAACGGCCAATAGCTATGGTGGTTTAGAGCATCCAAATAGTACAAGTTTAATTAGCCCGCGTGATGATTTGCCAAAAGCCAATGAACCTGTAGAGCCATCGGCAGATTATCAACGTTTCTTAGGGTTATGCAGCCATGAATATTTCCACTCATGGTTGGTAAAATTTATCCGTCCAGAAAACTTTGTGAATTATGATTTGAACAAAGAAGGCTACACTTCTTTGCTTTGGATTTTTGAAGGTTTTACATCGTATTATGATGATTTGATTTTACTGCGTAGCGGTGTGATTAATCAGGATTCTTATATCAAGCTTTTAAAAGCACAAATAGATCGCTATTTGCAAAATCCGGGTCGTGAAATTCAAACCGTTGCTGAGTCAAGCTTTGATGCGTGGGTGAAATTCTACCGTCAGGATGAAAACTCAAATAATGCAGGTACCAGTTACTATAATAAAGGCTGCCTCGTGGCGCTGTGTTTAGACCTTGGCTTACGCCTACGTGGTTCAAGTCTTGATGCCTTAATGCGTAAGCTATATGAAAATGCACAAAACGGCATTCAAGTGAATGAACGGACTATTTTCAATTTATGCAATGAATTGACGGGTGATGATTGGTTAGAACAAATCAATCATTTGATTAATACTACGAATGAATTGCCGTTAGACCAGTTGTTCCCAGAGTTTGGCTTGAGCTATACGCTAAAAAATGACAAATCATTGCCATTTGGTCTAAAACTGGCTGATAAGCCTGAAGGTGTGTTGGTTCAGTCTGCTCGTCGTGATGGTGCAGCGGCAAAAGCTGGCTTGTCTGCAAATGATGTGATTATTGCAATTGATGGTTTAAAAGCGACGGTTAAATTGGCAGAAAAATATGCCAAGCAAGACGGTACTTATACCGTACTAGCATTTCGCCGCGATGAACTGATGAGCTTTGAAGTGAAAGCGGCAGGTTCAGAATTAACTGAAGTTGAACTTAAAGTGGAAGATCAGGCTAAAGCGGAGAAGTGGTTGAAGGCTTAATGCAAATCTAATTAACTTGTTAGATAAAACCCATACACTCGTATGGGTTTTATTGTTGAAATTCTAATTGATTAGTATCTTGTCGGCATTTATTCTTGCCCATAGTCATTAAAACATTCATGTACTGAACGTATTAAATTACTTTAAAAGTTTGAGCTTTAATTTCTATCGAATAAAATTTTTAATTAATAGATAACAGCTTTTTTTGCATGACATTTATAAAAACTCAGTTCTTGAGATTTTGCCCTCAAATCTTCTGCAAGTTGTTGAGTCACGATTTGTTCAATATGTTGAGCATTTAATTTTGGCTTGATATATGCAGCTTCAGTAATCTGCCCAATAGTTTTACGTTGTATTAATTCGAGATCTAAATAATTTTGAATAATTTCATCTTTTTCAGAATATTCACGACAAACTGAAATAACAATGCGACCGGTTTGGATTGATTCGGATAACATCGTTGCACTATCTTCAGTAACAAAAATATATTCACTTCGCTTTAACACATCGCAAATAGAAGTTTTAGAACAAGTATTCACAAGCTCAATATTTTTATCTTTTAACATTTGAATCACATGTTCTGATAACGCAGGTGTTCTACGAGAACATACGACTGACGCCTGAATTTGATGGTGATCTGCGAATTGAACAAATTGCTGAATCATCTCTTCAAAGTCTTGATGGGTAAAAGGGTACTCTTTTGTCGGTCCACCAATTAACAGGCATGCTTCATGATTCGACGGAATATGCGCTAAGCGAGTAATTTTAGAAGGTACAGCACCTGTAGGAATAATGATTTGTCTACCAGA
Organism: Acinetobacter sp. YH12045; assembly: GCF_013419925.1. Classification (NCBI taxonomy): domain Bacteria; kingdom Pseudomonadati; phylum Pseudomonadota; class Gammaproteobacteria; order Moraxellales; family Moraxellaceae; genus Acinetobacter; species Acinetobacter sp. YH12045. Next base: position 56,891 of record NZ_VOZE01000001.1, read on the forward strand.
ATGATCTTCTGGAATCGTCGTAATAGTCCAATCAATAAGTCGCCAATTAAATTTACGTGTACCGCCTGCATAAATAAGTGGGATATTGAAACGTTGAGATAAATAAGCGGCATAAATTAAATTAGGCATACCTGAACAGACGATAACGTCGGTATGCTCTAAATTTCTTGGTAAGAATTTAAAGTATAAACGCCCGAGCGTGCGAAACAAATTCGGGAAATTAGACAGTTTCTTAAAAACGCTCACTGTACGCTTAGGTAAAGTAGGAATTGCAAACTGCTCAGATTGTAGATAAAAGCGCTTCTCAATCATTTCACTCACAGCGAGAGCAGGATTTAAATGTCCAATTCGGTTGTCATGAATAATTAATACTTTGCTTCTATTGTGTGTAGATGTGCTGCTCATTTTTGAAGTTCAAATAATCAACGTTTATATTGTTATAACTTATTATAGTGTCGAAATATGAAAATAATCTTAAATAATTGTTAGGTTTATAAAAAAATGTAAAGGCCTACGTAGATTGTAGGCCATTTTTGAAGCTTTTTATCAACGTCCGTTACGACCGCGGCCACGAGGGGCTTTAGTATTCGGACGAGTTGTGCCATTGGTACGGCGTTTGGGTTTTTCGCTCTCATCCATTTGCCAGATACGTTTTGTACCTGACTTTTTCACTGAGCCATCTTTATTCTTACGAACCATTGGCTTACCACCTGTACCGCCTGGTTTTTTCACATAAGAGCGCGAACGGTAAGGTTCTTCTGCAGGTACATTTTGAAAGTCAGGGTACAGTAAAGGCTCAATTTCTTTGGTTTCACCTGGTTCTAAACCCAATTGAACTAAATCGATGGCACCAATACGTGTACGAATTAAACGTAAAGTCGGGAAACCTACTGCTGAAGTCATACGACGAACTTGACGGTTACGACCTTCGCAAATTTGGATTTCAACCCAAGAGGTTGGAATGTTTGCACGGAAACGTACAGGAGGATCACGATCCCATAACCATTCTGGCTGTTGCACTTTAATGGCTTTGGCTGGCAAAGTCATACCATCTTTTAGCTCAACGCCTTTACGTAATTGTTCAAGCGCTTCTTCTGTGATGTCGCCATCGACTTGCACTAAGTAGGTTTTGAACTTTTTATTTTCAGGATTGGTGATGTACTGATTTAAACCACCATGATCGGTTAAAAATACCAAACCTTCGGAGTCCATATCTAAACGACCTGCAATACGTAGACTAGGATCGTCCACGAAGTCAGATATGGTCATATGCGCTTCGTCTTTACGGAATTGGGAGAGCACGTCATATGGCTTGTTTAAGATGACAATTTTCATACTAAATATCTAAAATATAAAGAGTAAATAAAATAGGGTGTGAATGTTACCCGTTTAATTACCCGTTTTAAGAGAGTTAGGCCCAATAATAAAAAACAAAGCCCACGAATATGTGGGCTATTGTATCAGGTTTGCGGTTTATATTCTTCGACCTTATTTTTTACATATGATGCATACCAGAAAACATCTCTATCAGTAACTCGGATTGGTTGTTGAATGTCTCCTGAATTTATAAGCGAGTAAAACTTTTCTCGACCAATCGACATAAGGTCCATAAATTCCTTTGCTCTGACTCGACGATCAATTTCCATCAAGACACCTCCTTCAAACTTTCCACAACATTTCTAGGCAACCCACTCAAATAACAACTAAATAAGTGGTAAAGCTCATCCGCGTTCATTTCATTTACTTCGATCATTCCGCCTGTGCCACTCACTACACGCTGACGAGACCAACCGCGCATATTGAAAGTAAACTCATTGTCGTAATCGACCGCATTCACAATCGCATTAAACAGTTCAACTTCCTGCGCATCCCAATTTTCAAAGTAAGGCATGTCTTTAGAAGTTAAGTTGTCAATTTGGAGCTGAGCGAATTGGGGTTTTGTTAATTGGATTTCAGTCATTGGCTGGCTCCTTATGCTCAGTCGCAATATCCGCACCACAGAAAGGGCAATAATTTAATTCAACGCGATTGCCTCGTGATTTACCTGCAACAATTGAAATTCTTCGGGAATCCATATCTCTTCGAGATTTGATTTGAGCTGTAATATCACCATAACTATTGGAAGTTACCTCTGATAACGCCTCACACATATTTATCCAATTTCCTGTGTTTTCACACTTCGCCTTTTCAATTTCGGTCATTGGTTGGCTCCTGTGTTGTCGGTGGTAATGGGTGGTACATCCAGTGACTAACATCAGAGCGAAGGTGTGTGGAATGAGCTGCAATAAATGTGTTACTTGAGTAGTAGCCATCCAAAATCACATCATCTATATCTAAGTAAAACAATATATCTTGGTCTTCGCGCGGCAAATCAGTCTCAACAGAAACCCATCCCGGCACCGCTTGGGCTTTGGCTTGCTTCGCCAAGCAAATCAAACAGGGCTCTTCATCTGAATACTGACTATTAAAAATACCAGTAGGTGATTCGCATTTTTTTAAGTGCTCATCACAGAGTAGCGACTTAATTTTTTGATCTGTTTGGGCTTTGGCTTCAAGCCACATATGCCAACCACATAAAGTTTCACGATCTTCATAATTACCATCTTCATCAAGATCAAACTGGCAGCCACGAGCGCCTAATTTATTGTCGAAGGCAATCTCAAAAGCTTGCTTTTCTTGAATATCCATCACGCCACCGCCTCAATATTTATATGCTTTCCATCAATAAGCACCTGAATTGAAATCACGCCTTGTGTGCGATCTTCCATTAATTTTTTAAAAAGAGCGGGTGCAATCATTAGCTCTTTTTGTGTCGTTTGCGCAGGTCTAACCGCAATGGTTTCAACAGCAATAAGCAGTGCGCGAATTTCTTTATTTGTGATTTGATTCATCACGCCACCTTCGCCAAATTACTCATCATCACAGCCTTGCGATACTTGCCAGCCATGGCCCATTTCAAATCCCGAATAAAACCTTTCCCATTGTTGAAATACTGCTTTAGAAAAAGCTCATAACGCTGGGATAGGTATTCGTCCAATTCGTAAAACTCTTTAATTTCGTGACGCTCGAAAGGAATCACGCTGCGTTTCACACCATCGCTAAATTGCTTTTTTACAATCATGGCGTTTTTCTTAAGTTCAATTTTGTGACCGCCACGGTCTAGCCATTCTAAAAACGCTGGTGAAATATCATTGGGTAGTTTCATGCTGCCACCTCATATTCTGCATTCAGTTCAGTCATTGCTTTATCGACGACAATGTTGAAATTAATAACTGCTTGCTCAACACCCACAATGTCCAAATCTTTTGCAAATATCCGAATAATCACGATTTGCAGATGCTCAGGCAGGCGAGGATCAAAGCTAATAAAATCACACCATTTGCGACGAGTACACGCCAATTGCCAAGTGATCTGCGGGATGTATTCCGCGGGCACTTCTTTAGTGAGCAACGTATTTAAATGAGTTGTAGTGGCAGGGCACTTAACCTCAATTTGACCATCCAAATTGATCAATCCATCAGGCGATGCACCGCTTAATTTAATGACTGGGTGATCAATTAACCCTGTGCCTTTAACAAAATTACCTGTCTCATTTTCATAAGCGGCAATCGCATTTTCTTCCTGATCTATACCCCATTGCATTGCTTTTGAGGTTGGAGTTTCCTCCTGAACACCAGTAATGCGCTCAGAAAGAATTGTTAATGTTAGGGCGTTGTATTTCTTACCTTTAACTGGTTTTGCGCCAATATCTTTAATGCGGCTTGCAGTCACTTTGCCGCAGCGATCTGCAAACCAACCTTCACTACGCTGGAGAATGGTCATAAGTTTCTCCTTGGCGTGCTAAAGCTTGATCAGCTAGTTCAGCTATTTGTTTAAGATTTACTGAATGAGTGGTCCAAAAAATACGTTTGTGTTCACCTTTAGGCAGGTTTGCATACGCAGAGCTCAATCGATCCGATCCATACTGAGCCTCATTTTGAAAATGCGGCAAGTGGTCTGCTTCAAATTTCAAATATTCAGCATTACTTTCAGTAGGGTTTACATCCATCATTGGTGCGTGATCTAGCAGTTCATCCTCTGAATAAACACCCAAAATCACATCAGGGAAGTGAAGGCGTGCCAACTTTTTAGTTGCTAAATATGCAATTTGCTGCTTGGGATCATTCACCCATAATGGCGAATTACGAACAGTACCAACCTGAGCAAATGACACATCAAGCACGCGTGGATTTGAATCGCCTTTAATAGTTACCCAAGTGCGGACGCCAATATCATGAGCTTTGCAAGTCTTACCATCTACCTTTGACCAGTCGCCATACCACTCGTAATCAGGACGGCCAACAATAGGTCCCTTAGAGATAATGACCGCATTAATTAACTGAGCTTCATAACCGAGATTTCCGTTCACAATATGGGTTTTTTGAGCCACTGCAAAAGGATTCATATCCCACTGCATAGCTTGCATGGTTACCGCTAGACAATCACCAGGTTGTCCCTGTAAATGTTTTGGCACAGTGATAGTTGCTTTACTCATAAAGTCCGCAAAAGACACCATGTTTTGCATCGCCACTGGATCAAGCACAAGGTTGGAAGTTTGTGAATTTACTGGCAATACTGGATTTGTTTGAGCTACTGCATTCATATTCTTATTCCTTAAAATTTGATCGATACGTGAGGAACTAAGCCTTTATTGATTGCGTTCAGAATGGCTTTACCTTGATCAACACCCACACCAAGATCAGTCAAGCCTTTAAGCGCTTCGCCACAGATTTGCTTTCTGTGCTCAACATCAGCCAAACGTGCTTCTTCTGCCTTACGTGCAGCCTCAGCCTGAGCAAACTGTTCAGCCTCAATGCGCTTACGCTCATTCTCAGCAGCTTGCACAGCACGCAATTCAGCAGCCTCTTTTTCAGCTTTTAATCGAGCTTCACGCTGTTCTGCCTCAGCCTTTTCACGCTGTACACGTTCAGCTTCAAAACGTGCTTTTTCCTCCGCTTCGCGAGTAGCTTTTTCAGCAGCTTCGCGGGCAATACGCTCTTCATGTTCACGCTGTAATCGAGCCTGTTCAGCAAGGCGAAGGCGTTCTAATTCAGCTTGTTCGGCTTCGTATTTTTCACGAATGGTCAGGGCGGTGCGTAAAGATTCAAGTGTTTCAAATTTGGCCAACTTGGCTTGCTCCTCATATTCTTCCAAAGATGAGTCAATCACTAAGTTTTCAAGATCGCTTATCGAATCTTTAATATTGATTGATGCCCATGGGTTTTCTGGGTTTTGGCAAATAGCCGCAGTCATTCGAATCACATTAATAAATTGCTCATGCTTCGCCACACGATCCTTTTCCGCCTGTTCCCAAGCATCACGAGGTGCCAAGATTTCATTGCGTAGCTCATCAAACTTCTTAACAGTTGCAATGCGGTCATCATCAATAAGCTTGATTTGAGCCTTTTGCTCGGCAACCAACTCTTTGCCGCACTTTTCAATAAAAGTCTTGGATTTACTAATTTTTAGAGCGAGTGAGCCAATCTGATCTCGTCCTTTTTTAGTGGTCACATCAGGCACATGTGAACGCGCTTCTTGAGCAATGCGCTCGAATAATTCAGCAGTACCGCCTGGTGTGCGAAATGCAGATACAACAATGTTTTGATCCGCGATTTCTAATTCGAATTTCGCATTCATCCGTAAATCTCCTCTGCCATATCTTCCGCAACATAAGTAGCCTGCTGTTCACACTCATCTTTGAAATGTTCTTCCGCCCATTCTTCGATAAGCGTGTTTAGCTGGTGTTGTTGATCTGGTGTTAAGTGAAAAGGCTGACCTTCGATTGCTGACACGCTTTCAAGTTTAATAATGGTGGCAGTGGTCCCTTCGATAGCTTTCCATGATGGAATGTCAATCCAGTGATCTTGCTGTGGGTCAGTTGTCTGATTCACATTGAAAGATGTGTCGCAAGCCAAAACTGGCATTGAACATTCGATTAATGCATCGCTATAAGCATCTGACTTGTGCATTAAAGAAAATTGCACTTTGCCATCTTTAATTGCGATGCCAGAAACCACTTTCATATCTGGGAAAACAGCAGCGACACAAAAAGAGTCAAAATTTGCTTTGATGTTCATGAATTGGACTCCTTGAGTGAGTCTAGGTAGTCTTTGCGCTCTAGGCCTTGCTTATATCCACGCTCAAAAGCTGCTTTGGTAGCTTCTGCTTGCCCACCAACAGCACCCATCCATGAGATATGCTCAAGAAGATCAAGCAATACTTTATTTGCTTCAGGATTTTTTGGGTTTTGGAAATACTCAGATGAATATTCACAACCATCTTGAGATTCATATTTTAAATTTGCGGAAAACTTTTTAAGACTCATCACACACCTCCCTTAATTGCCACAACAGCCTGACGATCCATTTGTTCAGCGTGCTTATAAAAAGCCATTAGAGCTAATCCAAAGAATATTGAAATGAGCAGGGCGATAGCGAAGAAATTCTTTGCGCTATTTTCAAGGCGCTCTTGTTTAGATTTAAGCGCAGATAGATTTACAACCATCTTGCGGTTTTGGTTCGATATCAACTTGCGAATAAGTTGACGGCTTGATTCTTGTTGTTCCATAATGTTCCCCGTAGTACATGCCCCGCATCCGCCAAGATTGTTCGGGGCTTTTTATTGATTACGAGGTTTATGTTCAGATAATTGAACTCTAATGTCAATACTTTGAACACTGAAAAGTAAAAAATAATTCAGAAAACTGAACATGTATTTATTTTTTTGAATAAAAAAGCCCGCGCAATGGCGGGCTAAAATTATGATTTTATTAGACTAGATTGAATTTTTTAGCAGGTCTGAACGATCCAACATATTTACCAACAAGCATGCAGTTTTCTTTAAGTGGAATGACTTGCTCACTCCAATTTGGGTTTAATGGTTTTAAGTAGTACCCATTGGTTTCAACAATAAGAGCTTTAAATGTTGCTTCTCCGTCACATTTAACCACAACCATTTCGCCTGTTTGAATATTTCCCAACTCCCAATCAGGATCTATACAAATTTTCTCACCCTCTTCAAAGTGTGGTGCGTTGCTTAAACCCCTAACTTCTAAATAAAAACTTCTTTTGCCTGCACCCGGCACAAGCGGAAGCATTTCACACTCTTCGATATTATTAATAGAATCCATATCCGTCCAACTACCTGCCTGCACCCATGATATTACTGGTGCATAACCTACTGATGCAATTGGACTTAATGATACATTTCCGTCTAAGCGACCTGATTTGTCGTCGTCTTTACCTGTCAATATCCATGTTGAAGTTGTTCTTAACGCAGTTGCAAGTGAGTCTAAATATTTTGCACTTGGGCTGTTAGGTCCATTAATCCAACCAGACACAGTACCTCTTGCAGCACCAGTGGCTCTCATCAGATCAGCTTGCGTTAATGAAAGCTCTTCCATCCTTAAAACAATTCTTTCAAATACTGCTTGCTGCATTTTAAATCCCCTTATTTTCTCTGTTCAAAAGTATGAACAATTAATTTGACAATTACCTGAACATGTTGTTCAATAAATTGAATGAAATTGTTCAAGGTTTTGAATATGAATATCCAAGATCTCATCAATCATTACGGAGTTAAAAACAAATCCCAATTAGCGATAAAGCTAAAGGTGGGCCGCTCAACAATGACTGAATGGGAAGACAACGGAATCCCTCCGCAAATACAAGCAACTTTCGAGGTGCAAACAAATGGTGTGCTTAAAGCAGATCGTTCAGCCTTGAATTTACGATTTAAAACGTTTCGTGATTCTGAAACGAAGCCACAAGCCTTAACGGCATAACCAATAAAAACACCAAGGACCAGGGGAGTCTTACCAGTGGGAGTCGACGAAATGCAAGAAGCCTTAAATTTAGGTTTTCTAGATATAAACGGGAAGAAAACCGATTCTACATCGGTGCGAATGACGCATGAAGCACTGCAAGCCATTGACGCTTTGGCTGCCATGGGTGATGTAACGCGTTCAGAGTGGATTCGTGATGCTGCCATAGAAAAGCTCATGAAATTCAAGAAACAACATGAGTATCTCAGCAAAGCATTCGGTAATACCACGAATACAGTGAATACATCGTGTGAAAACGAAAAAAGCCCAGTGGGTGCAACCACTGAGCCTTCGTGTAAATAATCAAGGGGATTAAATACATGGAAATTTTAACACAGAAAAATCAAATGATCAGCTTGGAAATTTCAGAGCTAGTTCAGTCTCGTCATGACGATGTAAAGCGCTCAATAGATCGCTTGATTGAGCGTGGTGTCATAGCACGTCCGCCAATGGCGGTTGTAGAAAAAGAAGCGAATAGTCGAATCTACAAAATTGAAGTTTACGTTTTTTCAGGCGAGCAAGGAAAGATGGATTCCATCACTGTGGTTGCTCAGCTTAGTCCTGAATTCACAGCGGCTTTAGTAAAGCGTTGGTATGAGCTTGAAAATGCTCAAGCCAAATTACCCCAATCATTTGCCGAGGCACTTCAACTCGCAGCGGATCAAGCGCGACAACTCGAACTTGCAGCACCAAAAGTCCAGTACTTCGACACAATTGTAGAGCGAGCAACTTTACTTAATGCCACACAAGTAGCTCAAAAAATTGGAATGTCTGCCGTAGCTATGAATAAGCAGCTTGATCTACTAAGCGTATACAGTCGTGGTGTGAAGCGTGCTCGCGTATTCCAACAATGGTTTATCGATAAGGGTTTTGGTGAGCTTAAGCAAACTGAGCTTGGATTTTCTCAACCAATGTTCACAACCAAAGGTGAAGCATGGGTAATTGAGAAGCTGGTGAGTGAAGGAGTGGCGGCATGAAGAATCCAACACTTGAAAGTTTTTTAAAAGATGTTGCTTCGCATCAATTGACCGTAAATTTAGATCAAGGTGTGTATAGAGATATCACGGTTAAAAAACCCCACTCAGTAGATATGCATTACAACATCACAACTCGACCAGGGTTCTTAATTTTCACTGGTGATATGGGTGATTTTATCTTTGAGCGCACTAATGACATGTTTGGCTTTTTTCGAAGTCAAGATGATGCGTATTGCATCAACACAGGGTATTGGGGTGAAAAAGTACAAGCAGGTGAAATCAGTAAGTTTGATCCAGAAACGGCATGCAATTCAGTAAAACAATATCTTACTAATTTTATTGATGATTTAGACCTTTTAGACTCAGAAGATCAAGAAAAGTCAAAACTAGCATTGGAAGCGGTGAACGACTTTATAGGTGGAAATCAGTATTCAAGTGAATTTGATTTTTGGCAAGAAATTAATTCTTGGGATGCGGATGAGGCTGGTGGTCTTGAGCTAAATGATTTTTGGGAAGCGCCAACCACAGCTAAAACCTACCACTTTGTTTGGGCGTGTTACGCCATTGTTCACGCAATCAAGTTGTATGACACATACAAAGAGCAAGAGCGAGGTGTAACTAATGCATAAATACCTACACCATATCGGCGATTTCATGCGTGACACAGTTCACTTGAATGCACTCGAGGAATGTTTTTACCGTCGTGCATTGGATTTTTATTACTTGAATGAAAAACCATTACCCAAAGAAACCCAAGTGGTTTTTCGTCGGTTACGTGCAAATACCGAAGAGGAAAAGCAAGCTGTTCTAAATGTGCTTTCTGACTTCTTTGTTGAGCAAGAAGACGGTTTTCACAATAAACGTTGTGATGCTGAAATCGCTGGATATCAGGCTCATGCCGATAAAAATCGTGAAAATGGGAAAAAGGGTGGTCGTCCACCAAAAAACAAGGACTTGCAAAACCCACAAGAAACCCAGTGGGTTAATTTGGGTTCTGAAAATGAAACCCAAAAAAACCTTAACCATAAACCATTAACCATTAACCAAGAACCATTAACCAATAACCAATATAAATATACGTTTGACCTGAACACGGTGAACACGAAATTGAAAATGGCGGGTCGTCATGAAGTAGATCAGAAATACATTGACCAACTGCAATCACAGTTCGAGTTGTACTACGCAGATCAACACATGGTTGCCAACAAAGCACTGGTGAAATTTGTTCAATGGATTATGCGAAATCAGGATTCTGAAAAACAGAATGCAGCAAAGCCGCAAATACAAACCTCTCAACAACGCACCGCATCTGAAATGGATCGTTGGAAGCAAGGTATTCAAGAAGCTCTCTCAGATGAGGTGATTGATGTAACGCCAAAAAAGCCATTTGTGATTCAGGAGGTGGGTAATGCCTAACATCACTACTCAGGACGTTATGCGTCTGATCAATAAAATGCGTGTGAACTACGGCAAGAAGTTTGTGGACCAGTGGGCAGGTGTTGATATCGCTGAACTCGCTCAAGAGATGCTTGAAAACTACCAAGGTTTGACGGTTGAAGATTTTACTCGTGGCATGGCTCGCATGAAGCGTGAAAAGTGGCCACCAACAGTTCCTGAATTCAGAGATTGGTGTGAGCCTAAATCAGAAGAATGGCTTGATGCGCATGAAGCTTGGGCTATTGCGAAAAATTCAATCGAAATGGGTACTGGTCGCGAATTGACAGTGGTGTGGACTGAGCAAGCAGCGAAAGCATTTGAGAAGTGTGCCGACTTGGTTGCTACTGGTGATAAGTATCAATTGGCTGAAGCTAAGAAGATCTTTACTGCTGTGTATGAACGATTGGTTACTGAAGCGAAAGACCTTGGTGTTAAACCGGTTTACACAACAAGTCTTGGTGTGGATAAGGATCAGCAGATTGCAGCAATTCAACAGGCTCAATTGGAGGGATTTCTACCAGCACCCGAAGCAGCTGCACAACTTGAATACAAGCAATCAAGCTCAGAGCTAAATCAAGACGCTCAGAAATTCAAAACAACTGCTCAAGAAGCGTTAGCGAAAATCCAAGATCTGATCAAGCGCGAACCCGTAAACAAGATGAACGAGGTTTTGAAAGATCCTCAGGAAGTTGAAAGCATGGAATTCGAGCATGTGGATCCATTCGATAATTTTGAGCAATACAAAGCTAGTCTTGGTTTTGAAAACAAGAAGATCCCATTTGCTTTGAGATTTATGGAAGAGGATCAACGTGTAGGAGGTGGGGTGTGAGTTTTACTGTTCCAGAGAAATACAGAATTAAATCAGGACCATTGGCGAGCAGTGATAGCTATGGAAATAATGGTGCATTTTGGGTGAAGACCAAGAAATGTGTTTTCACTGTCATTGCTAGCGATCAAATGAGCTGGGAGCATGTCAGTGTTTCACTTCCGTCACGCTGTCCAACTTGGGAAGAAATGTGTTTCATAAAGTCCTTATTTTGGAGTGAAGATGACTGTGTAATTCAGTATCACCCACCTAAAAGCGACTATGTGAATAACCATCCATTCTGCCTGCATTTATGGAGACCAACTGAGCAGACTCTGCCAACACCACCAAGTTTTATGGTTGGCAAGGCGGGTGCAGCATGAAACACCCTAAAGATAATCAAACCGTGGATTGGTGTCGCTCACAACATGCGGTAGCTCAAGGCGAAAAAATGATTGTGGTTTTAAGCCATATGTTATCCAAAAGTGGGAAATCAAGCGTTGCAGACGTGTTGGCCTTGGTGGGTGGCACTAAGCGAAGTGTACAACGTTACTTGGATCAATTAACCCAAGCGGGTTATGTGCAGCGCGATGATGCATCACCTGCGGGTTTTACGGCTACTAATAAAACAAAGCAATTATTTGGGGTGAAGGGATGAAAGCAAACGAGTTTGTTAAAAAACATGGTTGGGATGAAGCCTCCAAAATTGTTGAAGAAACGCCACTCAATTGGTGCTTTGCATGTGTGGATTTAAGGGATTTAGAGGTTAAAAGATCATACCCATCACACAGTGAATTTATATCTATTGTTGACTTGGAAAATCTGATTGCAAGTCGTGATTTGGTAGGCATTCATGGTTTGGAAAAATCAAAAGAAATCGTAGCTAATGCGCCAAGCGATGATCATTTTTACTCTTGGACTTTGGGTAATTCAGGTGTAAGAGACAAAACAGTAAATATTGGAAAGCTTCGTAAAGCCATCGCAGACGTGGAGTCATGCCAGTGAACCTAACAATCGAAAAAATGCGGGAAATTGTGGATGGTGCGCCTGAGACTGCAACAGTAATTTGCGATGGAAAATATTACGAAGAGTGGTCGCATAACGGTTGGGTGGTTTCTGATGGTGCTCAGTGGGTTGATTGTAAAAAGCCAAAAGGCCAAATAATTAAATTGGATTCAATTCGCGCAGCCATAGCAGACCACGACCGCACAGACCATGTGAGTGACATCAAGAACCACATTAGTCCAACTACAAAGGTGATTGAGGGATGAATAAACACATTGAAACCATAAAGTTGTTTGGTATAAGCCTGAAATCAGCAGTGATTGAAAATACTGAAACTACAGTTGATTCAATACAGTTAATCGGTAAGGGGTTGCTTGGGTTGCTAATGGTGTTGGGCGACTATGCGGTACGTTTAACTTTTCCAGTGTTAATTATTTTCGCCCTACCCCTAGTCACATGGCTGCGCATTAAGGGTGAGTGCGCCTTAGAAAAAGCCCGCAAAGAAGCAGTGAAAGAATATATGGACAGTATGACTTGTTTGCATCAAAAGGATGGTGCAGATGACCAGCATCTCCCTCGCTGAATATCACGCTCAATACGCGCCCAAGACGAAACCCAAGTCAGGGCGCAGCAAATTTAACGCACAGCGCATTGAAAAGGACGGAATGAAGTTCGATAGCGTCAAAGAGTACAAGCGCTATATCGAGCTTACAGCGCGAATGCAGAGGGGTGAAATTTCAGAGTTACAGTGTCAGGTCAAATTTGTCTTGGCACCTAAGGTGAAATTGGAAGGCGAGAAAAGGGCAAAACCTGAATTGAGGTATTACGCAGATTTCACATACATCGAAAACGGGAAATTCATTGTTGAGGATGTGAAGTCGGCAGTAACACGGAAATTGGCGAGTTATCGCAACAAGAAACACCTTATGAAAACAGTACACGATATCGATATTAAAGAAGTTTGAGGGATTGGGATGAACGCAGCAGCAGAGAAATTTGAACCGTTTGAGTGGCTGACCAAAGGTATTACAGCGAAGTCACCAAACTTCGAACCACAGGCACATGGCACTGGGGAGAAGCCTTTGAATTATGAGGATCGTTTAGGTGCGATTGCGAGTATGGAGACGCAGCTTGCAAAGTCAGTTACAGCGCTTATTGTCTTTGATGGGAAATGCGAAAGTGATTATGAGTATGTGCGTAATCACTTGGTTAAAATTATGTTGGTCAATACTAAGGATGATAAGAAGCGGGAGCCTGAGCATATCACCATGAATCATTTGGCATATTTGGTTGCACGTATGGTAATTGACTTTGCTTTGAATCCCGAGCTTGAGGGGAATTTTACAGCGCAAGGTCGATTGTATTATGCGGGTATTAATTCGATGCAGATGGGTGTAGATGGTTATCGTATGACTTGGAAGAAGTACGAAAATCTAATGAGTTTGGCTTTGGAGTCTGCAATTGATGAAGCATCGAATGCGATTAAAAAGTATAAGAAAAATACTTACAAAGAATTAAAAGCGTAGGTATTTCGTTTTAACGAAGACTAGGGTATAGTTTTACTATACTGGTCGTATTACGGTTATCCGAGACCAAGACTTAAAAGCTCACCAAACGGTGGGCTTTTTAATGCCCTGAGAAATGTTTTTTGTGTAAGCAATATCGGGGCACCTATGGTGGCTTCATTTAATCGTAGTGGTTTAAATCTTTATGCCGCCACCTTATTTAGGAGATTCACATGCTCCAATTTTTAAAATGCTTATTCGGCTTTCATGGTGCGGCTGAAATTGACCACACAATTGATGGTGAAGAAATCAAAGTGTGTCGGGATTGTTTGAAAGAAGTTGATTAAGTGGGTTTTGGTTAGACATGAATGCAATGAATGCATTAAATATCAATAGTTTGCGTATTTTGACTTTTCCATGAGTTGTTTATTTTTTGATATAATGAACCTTTGTAATTTAAACAAAGGAGGCAATATGCCTAATCATTTAATCAAGTGTGTTGGTGGTCCATTAGCATCCCAAGAAGTGGAACAGTTAGGTCAATGGTTCGCGATAAATGAACATGGTCGAAAATCTTACTCAAATTCACAGATATGGAATGGTGAATATGAAGGAAAGTATGTGCTTTCGAGTGTGGATTTGAACTGGGATTCCGATCATTTTATTCGAATGTATATTTGGGAAAGTAATCCAGAGGAAATTAAAAAATTTCTTTACTCGTAAAATTGCCGAACGTATTACGGCACACAAAAGCCCTGTCATTTGATGGGGTTTTTTCTTTTCTTATTTAATCGCTTATTATCGTTAAATATAAATACTAATTGGGCGCAGCAGTGGACTTAAGACAAAAATTAAACCAAGCGAGAAATGCATATATCGATAAATACAGAAGAGATCCTAATGTTATTTTTATAAGCAATAGCTTTTACAGCGAATTGGATGAGATGGTCGGTGGTTTAAATTTATATGATGCAGCCCCAAGGCATTTATGGGGAGCTAATGTAATTGTGGTTTTAACTCCAGATTACATTAAATTTGCTGAAGACTCCGATGTCAGAAAAGCTGCGCAAAGATTCCATAATGATGGATCTTGGGATAGCTACAAGGTTCAAAAAACCAGAACAACAATTGGTAGTGTAAATAATGGTGTGCATATGCCATCTGAAATAATTGAGCTCGAGCCAATTGAATTCAGTAAAGAAGAGATAGAAATCTACTTAATGCAAAATTAATTTTACTGATATGAAAACCCCGTCATTTGATGGGGTTTTTTGTTTTTAGGTGGTGGGTATGGTTGATCGTGTAGAAGCATCAAAGAATTTAGAAGTGTTAAAAGCAAATCAATCACGCTTGATGAACTACAACCATTTGTATTCAAGTTATGCATTTCGCCAAGACTGCGGTGCTGAGTTGAGAAAGATTGGTAAGCAGATCGCAAGCATAGAAGAATTACTTCATGAGAAGCCCAAAACGACTCGCTGAAATTAGAAAGCTACCGTGTGTGCGGTGTGGCAATCCAAACTCACAAGCAGCCCACAGTAATTCGGCAAAGCATGGCAAAGGGCGTGGAATCAAAAGTTCAGATGCATTCACCGTGCCGTTATGCCATTCATGCCACAGCCAATTTGATCAGTACAGGCTGGGCAATCCTGAGGAAAGTGAAAAGCTGTTTGAGCAGTGGTTGGTTAAGACTGAGTTGATGATGGGTAAAAGGGATGAAGAATACTTTTAAACTCGAACCCGCAACATTCGTCATTAAGTCATTTGAAGAAGTAGGCAAAACAATTGCCTACATGCATAAACATCACGCGAATGCGTTAAGTGATGGCAAGCCGTTGGTTGTTCGGATCAATCAAAAAGAAGATGACCGGAGTAGAGCGCAGAATCGCTTGTATTGGATGTGGATGAGTCAGTGGGCCAAGCGTCAAGGCACAGATAAGGAATACGAGCACTTGTATTTTAAGAAACGCATGCTTGCTCGGATTTATGCGCGTGATGATGTTGGACAATACAGAGCCACGTTTGCCGCTGTGACGGTGCTGCGAGAGCAAAAGCATCCGATGTATCAGCAAGTGGCAGATGGGTTAAATGAGCTAATTAGCACAAGGGATGCAACGGTAGATCAGTTCACTGAGTACCTGAATGACATTCATGCGTTTTGTAATAAACATGGGTGTTGGTTGAATACGCCTGATGATTTGATGTTTGCTTGGGAGATGAAGCATGGCGAACCTAACGCCTAAACAGCAAAGGTTTGTCGAAGAATACCTGATAGACCTGAATGCTACGCAAGCCGCGATTCGAGCGGGTTATAGTGAGAAGACTGCAAAGTCGATTGGTCAAGAAAACCTGACTAAACCTGACATTCAAAAAGCAATCGAAGAAGCGCAAAACAAACGCGCTGAACGCACTGAGATTACACAAGATTACGTGTTAAGCAATATTCAAAAAGTCATTGAACGCTGTATGCAGCAAGAAGCTGTTCAAGCAAGAGATGGTTCACCACTCTTAGTGCAAGGACCTGAGGGTGATTTAGCTTGTCTTTTTGAATTTAAGGAGACTGGTGCATTAAGAGGTTTGGAGTTGCTTGGCAAGCACTTGGGCATGTTTAAAGACAAAATTGAGCATTCAGGCGACCCAAACAACCCAATCAATATGAGTTTGAAGGTGGTATTCGAAGATGATGGAGAAGCGAGTACCGAGTAGATTTAAACCGCTTTATACGCACCTAAAAAACAACAAACTATTTTACGTTTATCACGGTGGTCGTGGGGGTGGTAAGTCGTGGGAAATTGCAGACTTTCTACTGATCGAAGGCGCAAAACAAAAGCATCGCATTCTTTGTTGTCGTGAAGTGCAAAAGTCAATTAAACAGTCTGTTCACAAGCTCTTATCGGATCGCATTGCTGCATTAGGCTTGGGTCACTTCTATCAAATCTTAGAAACAGAAATACGTGGTATTAATGGCACTGAGTTTAGTTTTGCAGGCTTACTGAATCATACGGTTGAATCAGTTAAGTCATTCGAGGGTGCAACAATCACGTGGATCGAGGAAGCGCAGACAGTGAGTGCGTTCTCGTTGTCTATTTTGATTCCTACAGTTGTTCGTACCTTTAAGCCAATGGTTATCATGTCAATGAACCCAAAGCTGCCAAGTGACGCTGTTTATTCGCAATACGTGCTTGGTGAGCGTGACGACACGGTTGTGGTGCAGATTAATTACACAGACAACAGGGAATGCCCAGCCGAATTGATTGCACTAGCTGAACAGATGAAAGCCGATGACTATGATCAATATGAGCACATTTGGCTTGGTAAACCCAAAGAGATTGCAGATGGTGCAATCTACAAAGCTGAGTTTGAGCAGATCAAGCGCGAGAATCGTATTTGCAAAGTTCCGCATGATCCAAATTTACCTGTTTATACATCGTGGGACTTAGGGATTCTCGACCCCACAGCGATTTGGTTCTTCCAGATCTACGGTAAAGAAAAGCGCGCTATTGATCATTACGAGGCGAATAACGAGCCGTTGGCGCATTACGCTCGAATTCTTGATGAGAAAGCACGGAAGTTTGGTTATCGCTATGAAAAACACTTTGCGCCACATGACATTGCAGCACGTGACTTATCAAGCGGTGTAAGTCGTGAGCAAACTATGGCCACACTTGGCTATCGAATGAATAAAGGTGCAAGGCTTGGTGTTGAAGATCGCATTGAGGCAACTCGCCAATTCTTAAAAGACTGCTGGTTTGATGCTGAGAAATGCAAACACGGCATTCGGGCATTGCAGAACTATCGTCGTGAGTTCAACGACAAATTAGATCAATTCAAAGCAACACCAGTGCATGACTGGGCTTCACATAGTTCTGATGCATTTGGTGAAGGTGCTTTGAATATTAATAAGATGTGTGAGCCAACTAAATCAGCACCACCTCCGCCACCGCCGCGACAGAATTCTTGGATGGGATAAGATGCTAGATATTTTTATATTTTCAATAATCTTTATTATTTTTGCGCCCACAGCACTTTATTGTTTTGCGAAGACACTAGACGCATTACTGTTTGAAAATTCAGTTGTTAAGTTCTTGATGTTCTTTGTGCTCACATATTTGGTTGCAGTGTCCTTTATAGGAATTATTTATAAGCTTGGGTATGTGTCATGACTGAAGAAAATAAAGATTTACTCACTGAGATCATTAAATTTCGTGATGATGCGCAGAATTACTGGCAACCTATCTATAATCAAGGTCTAAAGGACAAGCGCTTTGTAACACTGAAAGGTGAGCAATGGGATAAAAAGGCGCTTGAACAACGTAAAGCACAAGGCAAGCCAACACTTGAAATTAATCTTGTCCGTACCTATGTGCAGCAGCAGATTAATACAATGCGTCAGAACCGACCACAAGCTAAAGTTGTACCGGTTGATAGTGGTGCTGACCCTGAAACAGCAAAAGTATTGGAAGGCCTAATCAAAGACGTTGAGGAAGCTTCAAACTTTGAGAATGCTTTAGATATTGCAGCAGCCAATCAAGTACATGCTGCGGTTGGTTTTTACCGCATTACGACTGATTACATCAATGAGAAGTCATTCAATCAAGAGCCGCAATTCAAATCTATCGAAAATCCTCAAGCTGTTCTAATTGATCCGCTATCAAGGTCCTTAGATGGATCCGATATGACCAAGGCTTTAGTTTGTGAGTGGGTCGATAAAGATCAGATCGCAAAAGATTACGGTGATGATGCTGTCTCAGATTTTGAGATGGATAAATCAGAAGAGTGGACAAATACAGACGACAACACTGTTTGTATTGCTGAATACTTCTATAAAGATGAAGTGAAAGACACACTCTTGATGCTTGAAGATGGTTCAACTGAGTTTAAGTCTGTTTTGCTTAAGCAATGGACGGAAGATGATTTAAAACAGCTCACAGTGAATGAGCGTGAAACCACACGCACCGAAATCAAATGGGCCAAAGTATCAGGCGTTAAGATTTTAGAAACAGGTGTTTTTCCCGGTGAATACATTCCAATCTTTCCTGTTTATGGCGAAGTGACTTGGGTCGAAAATAAGCGCCATGTTTTTTCATTGGTTCATTTTGCAAAAGATGCACAGCGACTATTCAACTATTGGAAGTCTACTGAAGCGCATATCTTGCAGAAAAACCAAGATGAAATGACGATTGTGGATGATCGTGGTATTGCTGGTTTTGAAGAGTGGCAGAATCCATCGGGTGCAGCTTACCTTCGATTCAAGGCAACTGATGACAATGGCAATCAGATTCCATACCCGACCAAGTTGGGCGCAGCAGCTCCACCAGTGGGTATTCTGAATGCCTCAGAAAATGCCAAGACGCTTATCCCTGATATTCTGAATATGCATGCTCCACAAATGGGGCAAGATGTTAATCAACAATCAGGTGTTGCAATCGGTTTGCTGCAGCGTCAATCAGATACAGCGCAATTTCACTTTCAAGACAACTTAAACAAAACGATTCGTCATTCAGCGCGAGTATTGGTTGGTTTATTCCCAATTCTTTATGACACTGAAATGGTGCGTCGGATTGTTGGTGCGGATGGTGATAGTGAGCTTGTACGTTTGAATGCTGTACCGCAAACACCTGATGAGCAGACACGTGCAATTAACGGTATTCTGAACGATATGTCGATTGGTCGTTTTGACATTCGCATGGACACTGGCCCAAGTTTCAATACGCAGCGTGAGCAGTCATTTGCATTAATGATGCAGCTTGTACAAAGCAATCCAGCACTATTCAATTTGGTTGCTGACTTGATTGTGATTAATTCACCGTTACTGAATGCGAAAGAAATTGCTGAACGTGTGAAAATGCTTGTACCGGCTCAAGCACTTGGTAAAGACAAGATTGATCCTGAGCAAGCCAAAGCGCAAATTGCACAGCTTGACCAGCTTGTACAGAAAATGACAGCCGACTTGGAAGCATTACAAGGTCAATTGAATGACAAGAATGCTGAGCGCAATGTGGAAATCTTCAAAGCTGAATTACAAGCTCAGAAGGATATTCAGGTTGCACAGATTAATGCTGCAAGCCGTGCAGATGTGCAAGAGCTTCGAGGTGTTGTGGATCTAATTAAACAAAATATAAATTGGCAAAACACACCGCCAAATTGGACAGAACAAGGCGAGGGTGTGGACAGTTACGCACCAAGCCAACCGATTTTACCGCAGTCTGATGGATTTGAGTCGCCACCAGATATGACGCAAACAAGCTTACAAGACCCTGCCGCTGAGCAGGGTTTTTTAATGCCTGAAGAAAGTGCTCAAGAACAATTCGCTCCTGAAATTAGCCAATTCGGGGAAAGCGCTACGGCTGAAAACGGTGGAATACCACTATTGGAGAACTTAGATGATGGACAATTCTGAAACTCACGACAACGTTGAAACCGCCGCAACGGAAAATACAGGTGCTGAAAGTCAAGAGACTAAAGAATGGGGTGAAGGCGACAAAGGTACTGAAACACAGGTAAAAGAGGAAACTCAAGAGCCTGAAAAAGCAGAACCTGAGAAGCCGAAGAAAAATCGTGCTCAAGAACGTATTGAGCAGTTAGCGCGTGAAAACGCTGAACTCAAGCGCTGGCGTTCAGAGCAAGAAACAAAAGCAAAAGTTTCAGAAATCAAACGTCCTGTGATCGATGATTTTGAAGACTTCGGGAAGTATGAAGAAGCACTTGAGCAATATCACATTGATAAAGCTGAAGAACGTGTACTTGCCAAGCTTGATGAGCGTGAAAGCAGCAAATCGCAAGAAGCCAAACAAGTTGAAATGCAAACAGCAATTGCTGAACTAGAAGAACAAGGTATTGATTTTAATACCTATGCTCAGAAGGCAGAAGCTTTGCCACAGCTACCAATTCAGCTCGATCAGTTTGGCTTGTCAGCTGTAGACACATTGAAGCTTGCTAAAGATTTGCTGGACGATGAAGATACCTATATTGCTCTCTCGCAGATGAACCAAGTTCAAGCAGCAATGAAGATCGGCCAGATCATCGAAAGCAAAAAGACTAAAACCCCGCCTTCTGTCAGTAAAGCTCCAAAACCAATCAATCCAGTAAAAGCGAATGCTCCAGCTGCTCGAGACCCATCACAAATGAGTGATGACGAGTGGTATGCAGCACGTCGAAAGCAAGCGAAATAAGGAAAAGTAAATCATGGCGAATACCGTTTTAACACATCAAATGATTGCACGTGAAGCAGCGGCAATTTTAGAAGAAGAAGCACCATTTTTAGCGAATATTAATAAAGGTCGCAAAGAAGAATTTGGCGCAGACAACCAAGGCTATAAAAAAGGTGGTGAGGTCACAATTAAAGTGCCAACAGCAGGCAAAGTGTTTGATGGTGCTGAGTTTGCCGAAGGTGGCGACGCAACAGATTTTAAAGAAGACAAAGTTACTTTAAGTCTTGATACTCAAAAGCACGTTGCCCTTGAATTTGGTGCAAAAGAAAAACTACTTGATATTACTGATTTCCGTGAACGTATTTTACGCCCTCAGATTCAGACATTATCCTCTGTGGTTGAAGCAGACCTATTGCAGCGTGCATATAAAGCGACTTCAAACACTGTGGCACTTGGCACAGGCTATGAAGGTTTAGTGGATGCTCGCAATAAACTAAACCAATTCTTAACACCATCAGGTCAGCGCTCTGCGATTGTATCAGGCAAGGCGAACAAGAAAATCTCGACCGAAGTTGCGAAGTTGTTCAATCCTACGCAAACGTCTGACAAAGCTTATTTACAGGGCTTTGTAGGTAAATCGGCAGGCTTTGATATCTTTGAGCATCAATCTACACCTGTGCATACTGCAAATGGTACAGCGGCAACAATCACAACCGCAGGTGCAAACCAATCAGGTGATGTGATTAAGCTTAAAGCAGGCACGGCAGGCACGTTACTTAAAGGCACAATCTTCACGATTGCAGGCATTTATGCCGTTCATCCGCTAACCGGTTTAACTACTGGTGATTTGCAACAATTCGTTGTTCGTGCTGATACAACTGTGGCGACCACTGCAACAGATGTGCCAATTTACCCTGCAATCTCCGCATCACAACCAGGTCAAACAGTAACAGCATTGGCGGCTGATGGTGTTGTGGCAACGGTAGTATCTGTGGCGGGTAACCAAAACCTCGCATTCCATAAAGATGCGTTTACAGCTGCGTTTGCTCCGCTGGGTGTGTTGGCGGGCTGTGAAGGTTATACAGCACGTATGCCAAACGGTATGTCAATCCGTGTGATGACCTTCGGTGACGGTAAATCTGACTCCGAAGGCACTCGTATTGATGTCTTGTACGGTTTTGCTGCGGTACGTGGCAATCACGCTGTTCGTATTACTGAATAATCTAAACCCATGACAACACATGCCCCTTAATTGGGGCGTTGTCATTTTTGGGGTAATGAAATTGAGCGATCTTGATCAAATTTTTGTTCCAAAAGGAACATTAATCCATATTGACGGCATGCCTTTTGAAATCAAAGAAGATACTTATGTACTTGGTTTTAATGAGAATGCGAAACTTACAACACAACTAAGAATTGGTGCGAAAGATGACAAGCGAAAAACAAATTGAACAAGAAATTCAAGACAAAGGCTTAAATGCGCCACGATTAACGCCTGATCTTATTGATTCTAAAATTAAAGGCATTTATTACTCG
The DNA here is from genome assembly GCF_013419925.1 of Acinetobacter sp. YH12045. NCBI lineage: Bacteria > Pseudomonadati > Pseudomonadota > Gammaproteobacteria > Moraxellales > Moraxellaceae > Acinetobacter > Acinetobacter sp. YH12045. Next base: position 79,168 of record NZ_VOZE01000001.1, read on the forward strand.
AATCCGTTACAAGGTGTTAGTCCAGAAACAGCTATGAATGAAGGTACATACCAAAATTTACGATGCCTTACTTTCTGTACTATTGTTCTTGAAAATGGATTTACAGTTACTGGTGAGTCTGCATGTGCAAGTCCTGAAAATTTCGATGCTGAAATTGGTCGAAAGATTGCTTATGAAAATGCTCGAAACAAAATTTGGATGCTTGAAGGTTATCTTCTGAAAGAAAAATTACATCAAGCCAACTTGGATGAACAATTTTAAGGTGAAGCCATGAGTCAAGAATACCCAAAAATGCTCTATTCGGGCGACAAAGAAAGCTATTCAAGCCGCATCATTCACACGGCTGAAGAAGAACAGCAATTCCGCGAAATTGGCCTGCAAGATTATGCGGATCTCCCTAATCCTGAGCCGGAAGTCGAAGAAGTCGCAACAGGTGAAACACCACAAGGTTTTGTGACCACTGAGCAATTTGATGCTGTGGCAGAGCGTTTAGCTGCTGCTGAATCGGAAATTGAGCGCTTAAAACAGGCTAGCGCACCAGCGACTAATGATGGTGTTGTAAACACAAACGCAGTGGACTACAGCAATCTAAGTCGCGATGAGCTTCGTACTTTGATTGTTGAGCAAGGTAAATCCTACAAGCAAAACGACACAATCCCGCAATTAATTGCAATTTTGGAATCTTGATCTATGAACGTCAGCAAACTTATTGAACTATCACTTAAGCAATTGGGTGTGCTAGCAGCGGGTGAAAATGCCGAAGCGAATGAGATTGCTGACGCAGTGGATTCTCTCCGTGGCTTACTTGCACAGTGGGCCACGGAACGTCTTTTTATTTATAAAGTGCAGCCGGTTACTGTGGATTTACACGGTGTTGGTACATATACGCTAAATGAAACGATTCAATCTCTATCAGATCACGCCAAGCTTGATGATGCAGATATCTTGATGATTCGTGACTTGAATAACACAGGCACATATATTCCAGTTGTCTACACCGAGCAGCAACCTTTCTGGAAATTCCAAGTATTAGAAGATGCGAAAAAATTAGAAATTAACGCTTATGTGCTGCCAACTGAGCTTGAATCATTCGATGAAATTGAGCTACCTACAAAATACGAACGACCATTAATTTTAAGTCTTGCGTTAGAAATTGCACCAATGTTTGGCGTGGAGCCAAGCGCACTTTTGATTCGCAACCAAGCAAGCGCAATTGATCTTCTAAAGCGCAGCAATTCAACTCCACTTTATGTAATCAATGATTTACCCGTGGGGGTGCGCTATGGCTGTCACTACTGATCGAATTTGATACAATAAATCTGCGGATAGGGTCGCTCCTGAAAGGCATTTTACCTGAATGCTTTCCGCACTTAATCTCAGGTATTTGCAGAGGTGCAAAATGCAATATCCAGAAATAGATAAAGAGCTTATTGGTAAAAAAATAGTATCTATACGTAGCCAAGAAAAAAGAGTTTTTATAGCAACAAGCATAAGTGAGCACGAAGTTGAAGGGCACACAAACTCAGGTGGGTCTACATGGATTTATCTTGGTATTAGTGATGTTCGCTTAGCCACACAAGAAGAAATACAAAGAGGTGAGCGCTTCCACGGCTCATGTCCCCATAAGTATAGATCGTATTTTGAAATAATGAAAAAGCAGCATATACCACATGAATATCAGGAATACGCAACAGACTTTTCAAAACCCTGCATGATGAGTGTAAATGCTTGGGTTTGTGACTGGTGTGGTCAGCACATTGATCGAGATACTAACGAGGTTTTAAAACCCGCTATACGTTAAAAACCAAGTTTTTAAAAAGCTCAGACCTAAATCTGGGCTTTTTTATTGGGCAAAATTTATGAATATTATCGACATTCCAATCGTCGGGCCGTCATATCATTTAAAAGATTGGTCGATTGACTGCCAGCGCACATTAAACCTATATCCGCAAGCAGTGGAAAGCGGTACCGCGCCACAAGTTTCAGCACTACTACCGACTGAAGGTCTAACCAAGTTATTTGAATTTGTTGGTGAGTCACAGCAATATGCAGCTAAAGTTCGCGGTTTGTATGCGCTTAATGACCGTGTTTTGGTTGTTGTATCAATGCGCCTTGTGGTTATTCAAGACGGCCAGTGGCGTGATATTGGCTATCTGCGTGGACTTGATAAAGTCACTTTTGCTGATAACGGCCTTGAAGTGTTTATGACTGGTAATGATGAGTATGGATTTACAGGTCATGTCTACAATATTGCCGATGATTCACTAACTGAAATTTTAGTGGATGATGGTTCAACTGAAGATGGTAATGGATTCTTTGGGGCATCAACTGTCACTTTCCTGGATGCACGTTTCATCTGGACTGTGCCAAACACAGGGCAGATTCAATGGTCGGGATTGCTAACACATGAAACAGATGCACTGAGCTACGCTACAGCCGAAAGCCGAAGCGATAATTTAATCCGGGTAATTGCAAACAATGGCATGCTTTGGTTGATTGGTGAAAAGACAACAGAAGTTTGGATTTCCACAGGCGATAAAGATGCGCCTTTTGTGCGGCAATCTGGTGCATATATGCCTACTGGCTGTATTGCAAAAGACAGCATTGTTGAGTTTGGATCGAGCTTGATTTGGTTATCTCAAACAGACTTTGGTGCCAACCAAGTGGTGATGACGCAAGGTTATCAAACAGTCCGTATTAGCAATCACGCACTTGAATCCGCATTAGCACGATATGAAAGCACCGAAGATGCTTATGCGTGGTCATATCAACGTGAAGGGCATGCCTTTTACGTGATTTCATTCCCAACAGATCGTAAAACATGGTGTTATGACGCATCAACTCAAATGTGGCACGAGCGTAGTTGGTATAACACTGACAATTCAAATCACGAACATCACCGAGCATACTGCCACTGTTACTTCAAAGGGCAGCACTTAGTTGGAGATCGTGAATTTCCATACATTTACAAACTTGATGCTGATGCTGAAACCGATAATGGTGCTGTAATTATTCGCGAGCGCACAACACCATGTGTAAGCCCGCAAGGCAGTCGCTTGATCTTTGATGAGGTGGAATTGATCTGCCAAGTTGGGCAAGACAATAACACCAAGCCAACCGTAATGCTTGATTGGTCGGATGATCGTGGAAAAACATGGTCCAATGATCGAATAACCGAAATAGCTAATGATATTGGCGCAATTGGTGAATATGAGAAACGCGTAATTTTCCGTCGTCTAGGCCAATCTTTTGGTCGCGTATTTCGGGTTCGTATGACGGATGCAGGGCGATTAATTATTCTTGGCGCAAAGGCAAAAATACGATGACAGTTAAAGTACCCAAGGTTACACAGGTACCAATGCAACAACCAATTTCGCAAAATAATTACATGCACCCTGTTTGGGTGCTTTTTTTTGAGTCATTAGCGAAAGTTGCGAATGAAAACGCTGTGTTTTCAATGCAAAAAATGAGTGGCGAGATTAATCAGGTTGGTGATGAGGTTTTACAGATCAACACCGATCTTACTGACATGAACGCATTAATTGCCGCTATCAACGCAAGTCTTCTTGGGGTTGATTCAAACATCTTAAATTTACAAAGTGCTGTATCTCAACTTCAAAACCAATTACAAGCCCTAACGGTGCGAGTTGAAGCATTGGAGAATGCACCATGATCACAGTAATGCGTGAACATTGGGTCGACTGTATTGATGAGTTGATGCCGCTGTGTATTGAAGTTCACAACATTGATGAGCAGCAAACCTACGGATTGGAGCTTGATTTTGATCGAGACTTATATATTGAGTCCGAGGAAGCAAATCAACTTCATTGTTTGGTGATGCGTGAAAACGGAAAGGTTATTGGTTTTCATTGGATTACGATCAATCCTTTGGCTCGATTCAAAGGAAAAACACAAGCATGTACCGATGTGATTTTTGTTTTACCAAAGTACCGCCGATATTCAAATTTACTTATTCAATGTAGTGATCGATATATCAAAGAGCAAGGTTGTTATATGTGGGCATTAGCCACACTAGATGACTGCTATCGTGGCGCAGTGTGGGAGCGTAAAGGCTTCAAAAAAGCTGAAACTATCTTTATGAAAAAGGTGTGATATGTCAAAAGTCATTGGTTCTATTACTGGAGCAAACAAGCAGGCAAAAGCTGCAACTCAAGCAGCAAATACACAATACAAAGCATCACAAGAATCAAACGCCCTACAAAAAGAAATGTTTGATGAGGTGCGTGCTGATCAAAAACCATATATGCAAGCAGGAACTCAAGCCCTTGGTGGCTTATTAGGTTTAGCTGGGCTTAATGGTGCTGATACATCTCAATTATTGCAGCAAGATCCAAGTTATCAATTTCGTTTAAATCAAGGTCTTGATAGCGTTCAATCGGGTGCTGCAGCTCAAGGTGGCTTGCTAAGTGGTGCTACTCAAAAAGCTCTAAATAATTACGGTCAAAACTTTGCAAGCCAAGAGTACGGCAATGCCTACAACCGCCTTTCAAGCCTTGTGGGTATGGGGCAAAACGCAGCAGCGGGTGTTGGCAATGCAGGTATGCAAACAGCTCAAGCGGTGGCGAATAACACTATGGCAGGGGCGAATGCTGTGGCTGCGGGGCAGGTTGCTGCAGGCAACCGAACAGCTAATAATTTTAGCTCCATGTTAGGTCTTGCCAAAACAGCAGCGGGCTTTATGGGCGGCGGAATGATTTAAAGGTGACTTATGATTGATCCAAGTATTATTATGCGCGGCGCAGAACGCGCACAGTTGCAACAGCAACAAAATATGGAGGCTCTAGGCGAGCTTGGTGGGAGCTTTGGAAAATTGGTTTTAGGTCGTCGCATCAACCAGATGCAGCAACTTAAGCCTGAGGAGCGTCAAGCGTTTGCAAATAACTCAATTTTCTCCACACAGTTAAACGCTCAACTAAAAGCGGATGCTGCAGCTCAAGAAAAAGCAATGTATGACCGCTTAAAAACGGAAGCTGAAATTTCTAAAATTGGCAGCGAGGCGTACAAAAACAACCAACAGGGCGGCGGCTATGCTTTGGATAATTCAGGTAAAAAATTGGGTGCCATTCAAGGAGCTTTTCAACAAGCATCATTGACTGGTGATAAAGCTCAAGTGTTGCTTGGATTAAACGGCTTAGTTCGCACAGGCATGATAAGTTCAGAAGACTACCAAGCACAATCAGCTATCGTTAATGCAATGAATCCTGATGAGCTTAAGCAATATGCAGGCGGTATCAATTTTGCTAATGCGAAAGATCCAGCAGCGCTTCAGTATCAATCTGCCGATAATGCTGCGAATAATGCTCAGTCAGATATTAATAATCAGCGCACCACAAATGCATCGATTTATTCAACAGACGTTGGTGCAAGTACGGCTGATAAAAACCGTGCGGAGCAACATCGACAATTCGATGCAAATTTATATGTTCAGCAAAACAAGCCTTTAGACTACTTTACTGCCGCAGACGGTACTCGATACGCTGTTTATGCTAATGGGCAAGGTATTCCAGTTTCAGGCCCGAGTGGTGCGCCAGTTAAAGCTCAACAAGCAGGTGCAATGAATTCTACGATTCAAGGTGCGATTTTAGACACTGACGATAAAGTGTCATCTACTAAGAACGCTATTACCAACTTAAAGGACGCTCTTAAATACAGCGAAAAAGCATACGATGGCATTGGTGCTGCACAGCGGGCAACTGCACGCGGGCTCTTTGGTGAGGATGAGCGAGCTACAGCTACCACTATGCTTGATAACATTGTGACTGGTAATGCTTTAGAGATGCTAAAATCTACATTTGGGGCAGCACCAACTGAGGGTGAGCGAGCCATCTTGCTTCAATTGCAAGGTTCCGCAAATCTACCTAGAGCGCAACGTGAAGCGATTTACACGCGGGCAATTCAAATGGCTGAGGCTCGACTTGCTTCTAATCAACAGAAAGCAGCTGATTTGCGTAGTGGCACGTATTTTTCGCAACAGCAACAAGGCATCCCGTATGCGAATGCGGGGCAGCAATCACAAAGCACATTTAATCTCTTTGATTAATTTATATGCTATATTTCCCTCATTACGGTGGGGGATATTATGTTTAAAATTATTAGCACATGGATAATAAGCATTGTTTTGTTTCTTTTGGTTGCTTGGTTTTTAACATGGTTGCATGGTTTTTTTGGCGGCAGTGTTTTTTTGATAGTCGTCTTAATACTGTTGCTTGAGCGATATATTAATCGAGTAGAGAAGCAGCTTAATAGGCTGCAGGCAAGAAATATTGAGCTTGAAGAAAAGTGCAATAATCTCACCTGGCAGGTGCATGATATGAAAAATCAGATTAATGATAAGTTTTAGAAAGGGGTGGGCATGAAAAAATCATTATTAGCAGTAGCTCTTATGTGTGCAAGTTTCGGGATTTATGCGAACAGCAATTGCTATGGCAGTGACACTATGTACACATGCACAGACTACAAAACAGGGAACACTCACCAAGTAACAAAGTTTGGTAATAATACTCAGGTTAATTCATATAACAGTCGCACTGGCTCACAATGGAGTCAAAATACACAAACTTACGGAAACCAATCATACACCAATGGTCGCGATCAGAACGGCAATACTTGGCGACACAATACAAACCAACTTGGTAATACTCAGTTTTACAATGGTAATGATAGTAAAGGTAATTACTACAATGGAAGCTGCAACCCTTACGGTGGATGCACAACCAATAGGTACGGACAGTAAAGTTTTAAAAACCCACTTCGGTGGGTTTTTTATTGCCTAAGGAAAAGTTATGGCGAAGCTATCGCAATTACAGCAAGCGTATGCAAACCCCAATATGCGCAAAATGTTGAATCTTATTGCAAGTTCTGAGGGTGTGAAACACGGTTACAACACACTATTCGGCAATCAGCAATTCAATAACCTGGGCGCACACCCAAATGTCCGTAAAGCATTTAAGCAAACTGATGGCACAACCAATCACACCACAGCCGCAGGACGATATCAATTCCTAAATAGCACTTGGAACAATCTAGCTAAGCAGTACGGCTTTCGTGATTTCTCCCCTCAATCTCAAGACTTGGGTGCAATTGCATTGATCGCAAGTCGTGGTGCTTTGGATGATGTGTTGCAAGGTAATTGGCAATCCGCAATCGGAAAGCTCGGCAAAGAGTGGGCATCACTACCAAGTTCCACGTATAAGCAGGGCAAACGCTCTTGGGATTTTGTTAACAAGCATCTAGGATCAAATATTCAACAAGGCAATCATCCTAAATTTGTAGATTTAAAGGCACTAGGGTACAAGCCGCAAACCACCCAACAAACGCAGCCGAATTTTGTAGATCTGCGAAAGCTAGGATATTCGGGCAATCCGCAGCAAAACACTCAACCGCAATTTGTGGATCTGAAAACACTTGGTTACAAGGGATAAATCATGTCTAGCGCAGAACTTAAAGCATTTATTGATAAAGCACAGTCCAGTGGTATGTCGGACATTAATATTTATCTTGCAATGATGGACAGCCCTAAATTTTCAAAAGGAATTAAAAAAGGCAATGATATGGGGATGACAAATCGCCAAATTGCCGCAGGGCTCGGCCTAAATATTCCAGAGCATCGAGCAGTAAACCCACGGCAAGAAGCAGAAAAAGAGCAGGCGAAAAAGGCGGGTAAAACACAGCCTTGGGAATCGGCATTACTTGGCGCATCAGACTTAGGTGCTGGTGTTGTACAAGGTTTTTCATACGCTGCGGATGGTATTAACAAAGGGATTAATAAGGTTGCAGGAACTAAGCTAGACACCAAATCTTATGATCGTTTCACCAAAGGGCGAAAAGACATTGAAAACTTTCATGAGTTACGCCGTCAAGAAAATGGACAGGGTTTTGATGGTTGGCGTTTGGGTGGTCAGATTGCTGCAACAGCACCTATGGCAGCTTTAGGCCGCGGCTATCAAGGGGCTAAAGTATTAAGCCAAGCAGGCGCAAAAGTTGCAGGGCATAATGCTCTAGTAGGTGCGGCTGTGGGTGGTGCAGGCTTTGCCGAGAATGCAGATAAGCGTCTTTCAAACACAGCACTCAGCGCAATAGGTGGTGCGGGTGGTGGTGCAATTGGTGAAAAATTAGGGCAAGGTGTGGCTAAGGCTGGAAATGCAATAAAAAACCAATCGGCACGTTTCTCTACTGAGCAGACTAACCGAATTCTGCAAAGTATTGACAATAAACTAGATGATGCACTCAAAACACAAGGGATGCGCTTAAGTGAACTGTCAGACGAAGTTGCTAATGGCTTGCGTAATGAAGCAAAAAAAGCAATACAAGCGGGCAAAGAGCTGAATCCTGAAGCAATTGCACGCAAGGTTGCACTTGAAAATGTTGGCATCAAAGGCACTCGCGCACAAATCACTGGCAATGCAAAACAGTGGCAGCAAGAAGCGGAATTGGCAAAAGTTCAAGGTGTGGGGGATGATCTGCGTGAAAAATTCATTTCTGACAACAAACAGCTCTCAGATTTATTGGACGAACAAATCACAGCAACTGGTGGAAAATCAGTAGATCAGTTTGGTGTAGGTAAAGATGCTGCTGAATCACTATTAGATCAACATGCATCGAATAAGCAGTTTGTGAAAGAAGCTTACAATGCGGCAAAAAACGCGCCTGGCAATGATGTTTTAATTAATGGGCAAGGCTTCTCAAGCGATGTTTTTACAGCATTGGATGATCAAGCGCTTGCCACTTTCCTACCTGCCGACATTCGCAATATCGTGAAGCAGATTAATGATAACCCGCAGTATTTCACGCTTAGAAAAGGTGAAGAGCTGATTAAGGTTTTAAACAATCATTACAAGTCATCAATGCAAATGGGGGAGCCAACCGCGACAACACATGCGCTTGGTGTGGTGCGACAAGCATTGCAAAATCGACAAGATGAAGCATTGCAAGGTTTGCTATCACAAGGCGGTAATGATGCTGCACAGCTTTATCAATTTGCACGTGAAGCGCATAAAGCAAACAAATCACTGCAAGCCCAAATGCCGATGCTGCAAGACGCTTTAAAACAACAAGCTAAAGGCAGTGTGAATTTTGATGATCTATATAAAAAGCATGTGCTGAATGGCAAAGTTGAGGAATTAACCCAAACTATTGAGGTGCTTAAAAACACCAATCCGCAAGCCATTGCAGATATTCAACAAGAAGTCATCAAGGATATTTCTGCAAAAGCGGTGAATGCGAATGGCCAGTTTAGTCCCGCAGGAATGAAACGCGCTTTGGATGCTCTGGGTGATCGAAAGTTGAATGTGATTTTTTCACCCGACCAAGTGAAACGCTTAAAGGATATTCGTCAAGCTGGGCATTATGCGGTGACACAACCAAACCACGCATACGTGAATAACTCAAATTCAGGCTCAGGTTTGGTTAATTATTTCGCCAAAATTATTGGTGCAATTGATGGTGTTGGTAAGCGCATTCCATTTGTGAGCAATGTTGTCACTGGGCCAATTAAACAAGCTGCACAGCACAACCAAGCAGCTCAAGCACTTAAAGGTGGATCGATTGCCACAAATACTACAAGTGCTGTAAATCCAGCTAGCTTGTCTTTAATAGAAAGACTCGCCCAAGCAGGCGTTCTAACCGGCGCAAACGATATGAAATAACCCTCTTCGGAGGGTTTTTTAATGGGTGAAATTCATGCTCCAACATCGACTAGCAACACCGGTTATTCAACCGAGAATGCACTTCTCCGATAAAGAAGGACAACCACTAATAGGTGGCAAGGTGTATTCATTCAAAGTGGGTGAGGATATTTTCAAGCCTACCTACCGAAATTCTGAGTTTACCGCAGTCAATCAAAATCCAATTTTGTTAGATCAGGCAGGCAGTGCATTAATTTATGTACGTGGATCTGTACAACTTAAAATTTACGACAAATCAGGCGTTTTTATCGAGGAGAAAATTGTGTATCAGCAGCAAATGCGTACGCAGTTTTTCGATAAATATGGCAAGGCTTTAGGTAGTGGAAAAGTATGGACTTATGACTATCAATCTACGATTAAAAAACCTTCGTATGAAAATGCGGATGATACTTTATTAAATCCAAATCCCGTTGTTTTGGATGAAAACGGCTATGGCTCAATCAGCATTGTTGGTGCTTATCGGCTGCGGCAGTACGATAAAAAGGGCGTGTTTGTCAGTGATCAGGATTTTAAAAGGCCGCCTGCGAGAGTGCTGACGAGCACAGTTTATCCGCTGTATTTTGAGGAGGGTGTTGTTACAGGCTTTTCAATGACGAGTGGTGAGCAGCGTGTTGTTATGAATGAAGCATCACTTAAAGATGAGAAAATAGGCACATCTTTTTCAATTTTATCTGCAAGTGTTCGAGATGTTTTCAATCAAACATTGTTGCTTGAAAATGTATCCACAAAATTTTCAATTACTAGCGTTGTAATTCGAGAAGCCGCGAATATCACAACGATGAAACCAGAGGCGGCACTCACAAATTTTGTGCTCAGTGCTGCAAACCAAAAAAATGTGCTGATTTCAAACATAGCACAACCAGAAACAGTGTCTACTGCGTTTGGTTTATTAGGTGCAAAAATAACTAATTAGGAGTAGTTATGAATATTAAATCACACTGTAAAGTTGGGGCTAGATTTAAGCTTATTGCACATAACGGCGACGGTGTTCCTATTCGAGAAAGCGAATGGTTTGATAATCTTGTCTTGAATACTGGGTTGGATAGAATGTCGGTAGGCACATGGATTGACCGATGTTGTGTTGGCACGGGTAATAGCACACCCACACCAGCTCAAACAAATCTTGACAGTTTTGTTGCATCAACTACAACAAGTCAAGTTAATAGTATTGACACGTCGGATATCTCCTCGGCACCACCCTACTTTGCAGCAAAAAGAACGTGGAGGTTTGATGCGGGGGTTGCGGCAGGTAATATCTCAGAAGTGGGGATGGGTTGGACAGATACAGACTTGTGGAATAGAGCGCTAATACAGGACATTAATGGAAATCCGACAACAATTACTGTTTTAAGTGATGAATATTTAGATGTTGTTTCCGAAATCCGAGTATATCCAAGCGAAACTATTAGTGGTTCTTTTGATCTGCTTGATAAGAATGGCGCAATCGTTAGTACACACTCATATATTGGAATGCCTTGGTTTAGCTCAGCTACTTTTGCAGCAGGAAAAATTATTTTAGCTAGTAGCTCAACTTTTAAGCCTGCAGAAATCTACACAGGGGGGATTGGTAATCAAATAACTTCAGCACCAAGTGGTGCAAAACAAACATTTACAACATCAAACTCATATCCGAGCCCACGAACCGTTAGGTCTACACTCTCACTGACTCTCAATGATGCGAACATCACCCATAAGTCTTTTCTTACAAAATACATGGGATTGCTTTCGACCAGCTCAGGTAGCGCTGGATATAAGTTGGAAATTAACCCGCCAATCACAAAAGCACCAACACAAACAATGCGATATGTATTCGAAATGAGCTGGGGTCGCTATGAGTCTACCTGAAGATAAACTCTCAACACGCCCCATTTACGGGGCTTTTTTAGTGCCTGATAAAGCCGAACCGCTTGTAGATTTTGAATGGGGCGGGGTGGATTTACTCGACACATCACAAGGATTGCAAGTTTATATTTGGAAGTGTTACTACCGCGACAATTGGATTTGCATTGAAAATGATGTGGTGCAATATCAATTACTTAATGTTGAAAATGTGAAGTCTTTAAGCCTGTCTTTTGACTTTAATATGCATCCGACCATTGCATATACGGTTGAAAATATTAATAAATCACGCTCGGCATTTTTATATTGGTATGACAGTGCACAAGCAACGCAAATCACCACTGAATACGGCACTCAATACATTACCCCGCAGGTCTCACTAGATGACCACCGGTTACACCAATCTGCAAATGCCGATATTATTTTTGCATACATCAAGAACGGCAATTTGTATTACAGACAGCAACGTGACCGCTTTTTAATCGAGCGACTTTTAGAAAGTGATTTAGGTGATGTGGAGCTCACACAGATCGGCATGACGACTAAAAATAGATTTCAATTTGCATTCGCATAGCACCTTCAGGTGCTTTTTATTGCCAAAAATTAGGGGGGGCACAATGTCGAATACGACACAAATTGTAGATGCATCTGGACCAGTAGCAACAGGCGCAGGTGCAGGGCTAACTGTTGTAAGTTGGCTTGCAACGTGGGATTGGGGTTTTTTAGTCGGTGTCATTATCGGCTTGGCTGGTCTTGCGATCAGTTTTGCAAACTACTTATCAAATAAGCAATTTCAAAAGCGCAAAGATCAACGTGAGCAGGAAGAACATGAACTAAAAATTGCGAAATTGCGAGGGCAATGCAATGTCAAACAAGACTAAATATTGGACGTATGGATTAGCAGCTTCGGCTGCTTTTTTTGTGGGTTTGGAAAAGCATGAAGGTTTTTCAGCAAAGCCGTATAAAGATAGCGGTGGGGTTGTAACACAGGGCATTGGATCTACAACCAAACCAGATGGTAAGCCAATCAAAATGACTGATCCGCCAATCACGCGCAAGACCGCTCAAGAATGGGCAAAAGCGCACGTGTCTAAAGATGAGGTTATATTTCGAAAGTCGCTTGAAGGTGTGAAACTATCTCAAGTAGAGTACGACACATTTTTAGATTTTTCATACAACTTCGGTCAAGCCAACTGGCGCTCATCTTCAATGCTACGCAACCTGAAGGCTGGGCAGTACAAGGCCGCTTGCGATTCATTGCTGAAATGGAAATATGTAGCAAAACGTGATTGTTCAGTGCGTTCAAACAATTGCTATGGCGTTTGGACTCGACAACTTGAACGTCATCAAAAATGCATAGGAGCGCAATAGTGCCATTATTACTTTGGAAATATAAAACATGGATCGCAATTGCGGTCTTTTCTTTTTTATACATAGGGCAAATTGCTTATACCAATCACTTGTCTGGGAAGCTGCGCAAGGCGGAGGAGCAGTGTAGTGCAAAAATCCAAGAAATTGAGCAGAAGCATCTAAAAGCTTTGGCTGAAAAACAAAATCTAATTAATCAGGTAAGTGCAGACTATGAAACACTTAAATCAGAACAGCGCATTAAAACAGAAACAATCACACGTGAAGTTCAAAAAATTATTGAGCGGCCTGTTTATCGCAATGACTGCTTTGATGACGACGGCGTGCAGCAACTCAACTCACTTATCGCCAGTGGTGCCAGCAAACCTCCTTGAGCCTTGTGCGGATTTACTGCAATTGGAGTCGGGGCAGGGTAAAGATTTAATGCTTTGGTCAATTGATACGGTAGCAAAATATAATGATTGCAAAGCGCGACATGGTGCAATTGTAAAAGCCCTCAAAGGAGGGCTTCTTTAAATCACTCATTAACTATCTCCACACCTTCCCAAAATTCACCTTTCTTCTTAGCTAGAAAAATATCAGCATCCCGAACGCTCATAAAATACTTGGCTTTCTCATAATCGCTGGTCCAGCACCAACCAGATTGATCTACAAAATTCACTTCTGATAACTCCCAATAATCCAACTCATCTTCTTGTTTTACATAGGAGAGATACTTTTTATTTTTCTTCATAACAATCATAGATTCACCTCACCAGCTATCAACCATATCAGCCCAATCTTGCATCATTTTCCTACGCTCATTTAGATGTTTAGCATGATTGTATGAGGCTTTAGTTTTATTGCCGCTTACATGGGCTAACTGGAGCTCAATCCAGTCTTCTTTATAGCCTTTTTCATACAAAGCTGTTGAAGCAGTTGCACGAAAATCATGAGCAGTAACTGCTGACATACCCATGTATTCAAGCATTCTATTTAGTGTAGTCCTAGACAACATATTATTACGACGTTGAGGTGAAGGGAAAACATAAATTTGATCTCCCGATAATGCGTACTGTTGCTGAAGCAAATCAAAAAGCTGTGACGAAATTGGGACGATATGAGTCCTATTTTTCTTCATAACACGATCTTGTTGCGTTTGTCTTGATGATCGGGGAAGCGTAATAGTCTTGGATTCAAAATCAATGTATGACCATTCCAACCTCCTTATCTCCACCGTCCGCAACATTGAATAAAGCATTGCTAAGCCGGCATTTCTGACAACTGTAGAGCCGTTATAGCTATCAATTTTTCTACGCAGTTCTTTTCTTTCCTGGGGATCAAGCGCTCTTGCATGCTCGACTGCCGGCTGAGATACCACACTTCTTAATGCGTATGTAGGATCATTATCCAATCGAGATGTGATAATTGCATAACGCATGACTAGGCCGATAAATCTACGATTTAAGTTTGCTGCTGCTTCACCTGTTCCGAATTTAGGGGATGCACTGATGCGACTTATGGTGTTTTTCATCACAGATAATATGTGAGCAGATGTAATGTCTTTAATTGGTAATGAGCCAATTTCTTTATACACATCCATCTGCATGCAATTTTTGAATCGCTCAACATAATCAGGGGATTTGTATTTCATTTGCTCAGCTGCATATTCTTCAGCTATAGCCTTGAATGTATTGCTGGCTTTAATTCTTTTTTCTAATTTTTCTTTCTTCTTTTCTTGTGATGGATTTAATCCTTTAGCTAATTTTGCACGTGCATCATCTTTTAGTTTCCTCGCTTCCTGCAGGGTTACAGCAGGATATTCACCAAAACTAATAGTTCCTTCTTTACCATTCAGTGTGTATTTGAAGCGCCATATCTTCGTACCAGTAGGGCGAACCTCTATATAAAGCCGCTCAGCATCTAAAATGCGATAAGACTTATCTTTAGGTTTAAGTGTTTTTACTTTTGCATCTGAAAGCATGACGGGTAACACGGGTAATTTTAATGTTACCCGCCAAGATACCCGTTTTTGATGCGAATTAAAATGGAATTTATCGAACTGTAGCGAACTTTAATTATTCTAATTTAAGGCTTAATGGCAGATGTGGCGAACTATAAAGGATTATAGCGAATTATTATTATCAGAATTGTTTAAGATGACGATTTTCATAGGAAATAACTTCTATTAAATACAATAATTCAAATTGGTTAAGATTTATTCAATAGGGAAATGCAGCTATTTCCCATCTAAATCTCAAAAAAGGTAGATTTGCTTTAGAGTATTATGCGTGAAGCGCAATTAAAAGTCTTATCAAACAGCAATTATTTTTCACTCGCTTCTCAGGGAGGATCATAAAAATGGGTTATCAGAAGATCGTCGTTCCAGTGGATGGGACAAAAATTACAGTAAATTCAGACTTATCATTCAATGTTCCCAATAATCCAATTATTCCATTTATTGAAGGCGATGGTATTGGTGTTGATATCACTCCAGTGATGAAAACCGTGGTGAATGCCGCAGTACAAAAAGCTTATGGTGGAAAACGTGCCATAGAATGGATGGAAGTCTATTGTGGTGAAAAAGCCAATAAAATTTATGGCACCTATATGCCCGAAGAAACCTTTGAGGCTTTACGCGAATTTGTGGTTTCAATTAAAGGGCCGTTAACGACGCCTGTCGGTGGCGGTATTCGTTCGCTTAATGTTGCATTACGTCAAGAATTAGACCTCTACGTCTGTGTGCGTCCTGTACGTTGGTTTAAGGGCGTTCCTTCACCCGTTCAGCATCCTGAACGTACAGACATGGTGATCTTCAGAGAGAATTCAGAAGATATCTACGCAGGGATTGAATGGAAAGCAGATTCGCCTGAAGCCAAGAAAATGATCAAATTTCTTAAAGAGGAAATGGGTGTTACTAAGATTCGTTTTGAGGAAAATTGCGGTATCGGTATTAAGCCTGTATCTAAAGAAGGTTCTCAGCGTTTGGTTCGGAAAGCTATTCAATTCGCCATTGATAATGATAAGCCGAATGTCACCTTGGTGCATAAAGGCAATATCATGAAATATACCGAAGGTGCGTTTAAAGAGTGGGGTTATGAAGTCGCACTTGAGCGCTTTGGTGGTGAATTGCTAGATGGAGGTCCTTGGGTCAAAATAAAAAATCCGAAAACTGGCAAAGAGATCGTGATTAAAGATGCGATTGCAGACGCTTTTTTACAACAAATTCTCATGCGTCCGACCGATTATTCAGTCATTGCTACTCTAAATTTAAACGGTGATTATATTTCAGATGCTTTGGCGGCCGAAGTTGGCGGTATTGGTATTGCACCGGGTGCCAATATTGGTGGCGCTGTGCAAGTATATGAAGCGACACATGGCACAGCGCCTAAATATGCGGGTCAAGACAAAGTAAACCCTGGGTCTATTATTCTGTCTGCAGAAATGATGCTGCGAAATATGGGCTGGACTGAAGCGGCAGATCTAATTATTAAAGGTATTGCGGGGGCGATTGAAGCCAAAACAGTGACCTATGATTTTGAACGACTCATGCAAGGTGCAAAACTCTTGCGTTGTTCGGAGTTTGGACAAGTCATCATTGAGCATATGGACTAAGTTTATTTGCTAATCTAGGTGTAAAAAAGCTAGATGTATAAAAAGGCTAGGTAAAAAGGACTGAATGATTCAGTCTTTTTTATGGGGAATAATTAAAAACACAGAATCATAGCTTATCAATACCATTCAAAAAACAGCAATCAAAAGATGACTTCACGCAATCAATCAGATGGTCTGGCATGCTTGTCATGTTACTAAAAGTTTAAAACCACACTATTCGAGTGAACTTAGGTAATGCAGAAAATAGAGGGAGATTGATTTCAAAATAATTATTCGCCTGAGATATTACAATGACGTAATTCGAAACATTTATCGGGTTGGATCCTTAAAAATTAGCGGTACATTGGTTGTTGTCCTTTAGTAGAAGTACACCTAGCAGCAGTACATTGCGATATTTGTGATGAAAAGGAGAAATGAAATGTCTCGTAAACAGCATCAACAAAACCAACAATCTGATCACCAACAGCAGCAAAATGATCAGCAACAGCAACAGCAACAGCAACAGCAACAGCAACAGCAACAGCAACAGCAACAGCAACAGCAACAGCAACAAGACCAAAAGAAACAACAGCCGCATCAACGAAATCAGCGTCAACAACATCGTTAATAGGCGAAATACTTTGTGAATCAAAGTTCATTTGGCCGAATGGTTGTTAATTGATCGAAATTTAAGTTTTATACGTAGACGAGAAGGAGATGAATTTGTCTAAGAAAACCAAATCACTTAAAAAGGAAATTAAAGCGAGGTTGAACAAAATTTCAAAGCATAATTCTGCTTTGAAAAAGTTAAAGAAAAAGCTGAAAAAAGCTTAGTCCATTCACGATTTATCAAAAAGAAAAGACCTATTTAAATAGGTCTTTTCTTTATATACATGATTGGTGATGTAGTTGAATGTCTTGTGATCTACCTAGACGAGATGCTTACTTAATTTTGCTGTTCGAGTGAACCAATAGAGTTGCATTGTTCCAATGCAGAGTACGCATGCGGCCAAAATAAATTGCTGTGAATAATCAATACCAATTCGCTGTAAAAAACTAAAGCTTATACCACCGATTAATTGAATAGATGCAAAGCACAGGGTTGCAATACTCCAGAGCTTTTTATAGGCGCTACCATAGATTTGCAGAATGGTATAAGAGGTGAGAAAAACCACTGCCGGATTGAGCAAGCCTGTAGCAAAAGAAGATAAAAAAGTAAAAAGTGGATGGATATTAATAATTGCTATAAAAATCGCCAAGACATAGCTGCTATATAATATTTTAAGAGCACTAATATTTCCCAGTTTTTGTGCCAAGCAGTAAGCAGCAAAGGCTCCTAAAGCACTTCCTAGACCATATAAAATCCAATTGAAATTGATCCCGATCGGGCTCAGGTGTAGGGTGTGAGTTAAATAGTCAATCCAAAATAATGAATGGGGCACGTAAGCAAATGCACTGGTGCTATACACAATTAAGAGACAATAGAAAATTCCATCGACTTTATGTTCTACTGCAGGAATCGCGGTGAGTGTTGTGAGCTGTAATTTAAAACTCTTCAAAAGCACGCTGAGTAACATACAAATCAGGCTTGAAAAAGAAAACAAAATCAACCAAGCCCACATTGTCGAAATATCTTGGATGTAAGGCAAAAATAGCGTTGCCATTAACACCCCTAAGCCAATCCCACTGAAACCAATAAAGTTGATTTTAAAGCGGTCTTGAAGCTGTGAACATTGGGCCACGACACTTGGGGAGAGGATCATTAGTAAGCCGCCGCTGATCCCTGAAATAACGCGCCAAGTGCTATACCAAAGTTCTGAAAAACCTGAAAATGCACAACTGAGTAAACTGAGTGTCCCTGCAATAGCTGCGAGTTGGATATAATTCACCATGCTTTTATTTTGGGGTAATTTCATGGCCCAAAATGCACCGATCAAGTAGCCGAGCAAATTGGCACTGCCTAAGATGCTGGCAAAACTTGGGCTCCAACCAAATGCTTCACGGGTTGAAGGGAGTAGTGCGGTATAGGAAAAACGTAAGATCCCGATGCCAAGGCACATACTTAGACAGAGAAATAAGCTCAGTTTAATTTTGTTTGAGAACATCCTGTACTCATGTATTTTTATGATTGGTTAAAAAATAACATGAATATGCTGTAGAAAAATCAACAGATCTTAAAGTTTTGACTAAGGTCTAAGCTAAAAATTAATTCTTAAAAATTTAACTATTCAAAAAAATAGCTGTGGTGTGCGTACAGTAAGAAATCAAATTTAAAGATACAGTAATAAAAAAACCGTACATGGCGTACGGTTTTTTATTTTTAAAGCACTTATGAATTAACGCATTTTCGCCAAGAAACGACCTAAACGAGTGAGTGCTTCACGTAGTTCATTTTCAGCAGGCAAGAACACCACACGGAAATGATCAGGTGTTGGCCAGTTAAAACCCGTACCTTGAACCAACAGTACTTTTTCAGCACGGAGGAAATCTAGCATGAATTTCTCATCGTCTTGAATTGGGTAAATTTCAGGATCCAATTTAGGGAAGCAGTACATAGCACCCTCTGGTTTCACACAAGATACACCCGGAATATCATTCAACATTTCCCAAGCAATGTTACGTTGTTCATATAAACGACCGCCCGGACGGATGAGATCATTAATCGATTGATAACCGCCTAAAGCTGTTTGAATCGCATATTGCGCTTGGTGGTTGGCACATAGACGCATCGACGCCAACATGTCTAAACCTTCAATGTAGTCGAGCGCGCGTGATTTATCGCCTGTAATTGCCATCCAGCCTGAACGGTAACCTGCAATTCGATATGCTTTAGATAAGCCATTGAAAGAAATACACAACTGATCACCTGCCAATGACGCAACAGAAACATGTTCAATACCGTCATAAACGATCTTGTCGTAAATTTCATCAGCAAACAAAATTAAGTCGTATTTCTTCGCAAGAGCTACAATTTGCTCAAGCACATGACGTGGGTAAACCGCACCTGTTGGGTTGTTCGGGTTGATCACCACGATACCGCGAGTATTCGGGGTGATTTTACTTTCCATGTCGGCAATATCTGGATACCAGAAATTTTCTTCATCACATTTATAGTGAATGGCTGTACCGCCAGAAAGGTTAACTGCTGCAGTCCAAAGCGGATAATCCGGCATTGGCACCAGCATTTCATCGCCATCGTCGAGCAAGCCTTGCATCGCCATCACGATCAGTTCAGATACGCCATTGCCGACATACACGTCATTCACGTGCATGTTTAAGATGCCTTTTTGCTGGTAGTACTGACAAATCGCTTTACGCGCAGGGAAAATGCCTTTTGAGTCGGTATAACCAATTGCATTGGGCAGGTTCAGTGCCACGTCGTTAATAATTTCTTGAGGCGCTTCAAAACCAAAAGGAGCAGGGTTGCCGATATTTAATTTAATAATTTTATGGCCTGCCTCTTCCATCTCATTGGCCGCTCGTAACACTGGTCCGCGAATGTCGTAGCAAACATGCTCGAGCTTAGACGATTTCTTAATTTCGCGTGGGGTGTTAAACGTATTCGGCATTTTTATATTCTCGGAAAGAGTGGAGGTCACTTTTGCATAACGGTATAAATAGCTTTTAAATGTCTCGGTCGTTACTAAATCGAGATGATGTTCGTCTCTGAGTAAAGCAACTATTTTTTCATGCGTAAACCCTGCCTGTTGATATTGTTTGATCACGGGCAGCAGATTTTTAAAAATTACGCTCTTTTTCTGCGACATTTTTTAATCCTGAGCAAGAGTAGCGCTAAGATTATCACTAAAGTTGCTCACAAAAAAGCATTTAATTTTGTATTTTGCTTACCATGATTTTATATTTGCTTACTTTTTGCTTTTTTGGTCATTATATAGATTTTGTAAATTGTTGAATAAAGACTAGAAATTTAAGATTGAATGACGTAAATATAGGATTATCCTATTTTAAATACCACGATATAAAGGGACGTCATCATGGGAAAACTCAATAAAACAGAAAGAGAATGGCAAAGAGAATTGTCGCCAGAAGAGTTTCGCATAACGCGTCAGAAAGGCACGGAGCAAGCTTTCACTGGAAAATATTGGAATACGAAACAAGCTGGCACGTATGTATGTCGTTGTTGCGGGGAACCGCTTTTTTCTTCTGAAACAAAATACGATAGCGGTTGTGGTTGGCCGAGCTTTTATAAGCCGATTGAACCTGCTGCAGTAGAAGAAAATGTAGATACGACACACGGTATGGTCAGAACAGAAATTGTTTGTCATCATTGTGACGCACATTTAGGGCATGTTTTTACTGATGGCCCACAGCCGACTGGATTACGTTATTGTATTAATTCGGCATCCTTAGAATTAGAAACAAAACAAAAAAATGATGAGGAAACTTATCCATGACCACCATTCACCAGTTTGAAGCAGAATTACTGGACGGAAGTAATAAATCCTTTGCAGATTATGAAGGCAAGGTTTTATTAATTGTAAATACCGCTAGTAAATGTGGGTTTACTCCTCAATTTGCTGGTTTGGAGAAAATTTACGAACAATATAAAGATCAAGGTTTTGAGGTTTTAGGTTTTCCATGCAACCAATTTGGCGGACAAGATCCGGGTTCGAATGATCAAATTGGCGCGTTTTGTCAAAAAAACTATGGCGTATCTTTCCCGATGTTTGCCAAAGTGAATGTAAAAGGCCCAGAAGCGCATGTGATTTTCCGTTATTTAACCAATAACTCGAAAGGCGTATTGGGAAATGGCATTAAGTGGAATTTTACGAAGTTTTTAATTGGAAAAAATGGTCAGGTCTTAAACCGCTATGCACCCACGACCAAGCCTGAAACATTGAATGAAGATATTGAAAAAGCTTTGGCTCAGTCAAAATGAAGTGAATTATTGGCGGAACTGAGGTTGATATAAAGGCGCGGAAGCGTCTTTATTTTTTGGATGTTTTATACTGAAGTCTCTTTATTTGAAGGTCATAACATTGTTTAAGCAGATGGTTAAACGTCGAATTTGTGTTTTAACGTTTTTTTTACTTGTATGTGTGGAGATAGCTTGGGCAGATAGCAATCCAAGTGCATCTGAACCTACAAAAATGTCTGTTGTTGCAAGCAATCTAGACCTTACTACAGATGCTCGGGTCAACGCATTATTGCAAATATTAAAAACACCTATAAAAGAATACCAACCTACGCGTGTTGCAGATGTAATTGATCCACATGTAAAACCGAAAATGTATGAAGTCTCTTGGGTAAATGCACCGCAATATGTGCTGTCTGCGTCTGAGATGAAAACATATAAGCAACCTGTCAAACTACAGCTCACTGTGATTGCTGCAACAGGCTATATTGGTGGCTCAAAACTCATTGCAAGTTCAGGCTCTAAAAACTTTGATCAAAAAGTACAAAAATCCTTATTAGTTGCACGACTTGAACCTATTCCGATGGTTGATAAAAATCTCAGTTATACCGTTGAACATGAATTTACTCTTCATCCACCTCAATAAGCATATAGCATAAGGCAAATTTTAAGTTCCATAAGTGATCTGTTATTACTGGTGCATCTAATTGATAATGAAAGATATTATTTTGCAACTAGCTAAAACCATTCAGGTGGCTGTTTATCTTTTCGCTTTACAACAATTCGTTATGACCATACTTATTTTTCATACAGCGTTTAACAGTGAGAGAACCTCGAACATTTAAATTGAGTGCAACATTTGATTTCTAATAGTGTTCAATGATTTCTTAATGATTGTTTATAAATAATTATTGCTAGATGATTAGCTCTGAATGATTGTTAAGAAATGACTCAAATAAAAATGCCCCAAATTTGGGGCATTTTTTGTTTTAAGCAGAACGCTTTAAATCAATTAAAGGACTGCTTTTAAGCGACGAATCACTTCTTCACATTGGGCAATATCGGCAACCAGGGCTAAACGGACATGGTTTTCACCCGGATTCCCTTGTGCTGTATCACGTGATAAATAACGGCCTGGAAGCACTTTAACGTGTGCTTTTTCCATCAGCATTTTGGCAAAAGTTTCATCATTATCCACTTTTAACCAGTAGTAGAACCCTGCATCAGGTTTTTGTAATGGTAGTAGGTGACCCAGTTCGCGTTGGAATAATTCAAATTTTGCACGGTACTGGACGCGGTTTTCTTCGACGTGTGCTTCGTCATCCCAAGCTGCAATTGAAGCCAACTGGTGTTGAACAGGCATCGCAGCGCCATGATAAGTACGGTATTGTAAATAAGGTTTTAAAAGTGCCTCGTCACCTGCCACAAAGCCAGAACGCATACCCGGTAAGTTAGAGCGCTTAGACAATGAGTGGAATACCACGCAGTTTTTATAGTCATCACGGCCCAATTCAGCACAAACTTCAAGTAGACCAATGGGTGCTTCATCAAACCAAAGCTCTGAGTAGCATTCATCAGATGCAATCACAAAATTATATTGGTCAGACAGAGCGATCAGTTTTTTAAACTGTTCTTTAGAGAGCACCGCACCTGTAGGATTACCCGGTGTGCAGACAAACAATAAAGCGGTTTTTTCCCAAACTTCAGCTGGCACAGCGTCAAAGTCGCCAAGGTAGTTATTTTCATCTGTACAGTTGATGAAGTAAGGTTCTGCACCCGCAAGTAAAGTTGCGCCTTCATAGATTTGGTAGAACGGATTTGGCATCACCACATAAGGGGCATCTTCACGTTTAACCAAAGCTTGTACAAACGAGAAGATCGCTTCACGCGTACCTGACACAGGCAGGACGTTGGTATCTGCACTGATGCTATTCAGTTTAAAGCGACGGGTTAACCAATTTGCAATACTTGTGCGAAGCTCAGGTAAACCCTTGCTGTTTGGGTAAGTGGATAAGTGCTGAAAATTATCAATAATGGCCTGTTTCACAAACTCCGGTGCAGGATGCTTTGGCTCACCAATTGAAAGGGGAATCAAAGGCAAATCTGCGGGTTTCACATCCTGAAATAGCTTATTTAGCTTTTCAAATGGATAAGGGTGCAATAATGACAAACTGGAGTTCATGGAATGGATACCGATCAATTTAAGTTAATGATGACTACAAACCTGATTCGAAGCTTCATCGAGTGCTGACTTTAACTGTGCAGCAAACGTTTCCGCTTCTGAATCACTCATAGGTGAGCCATCTTTTTTAGTGACATAGAAAATATCTTCAGCACGTTCACCGAGCGTCGCAATTTTCGCAGAGTGAATATCTAGGCCTTGCATCATAAATAAACCACCGACTTTAGCAAGTAAGCCTGGATGGTCAAGTGTCGCAATTTCAACCATATTTTGTTGAAGTGCTTCATTAAAAGAAATACTCACGGTATTTTCAATATCAAAATGACGCAGTTGACGTGGAATACGACGCTGCATTAGGCCTGGGTATTTGTCAGATTGGCTTAAGGCTTTTTTGAGCGCTTCAATAACGGTTTGCTCACGCTCTGGATCTGTCAATAAGGTGCCAAAACGGTCAAGTACAACATAAGTGTCCAAACTAAATGCAGTGGATGCAGTGATAATACGGGCATCCTGAACGTCTAGATTCATTCTGTCCAGAATTGCCACTGTTGTTGCAAACAAGTTAGGCTGATCTTGTGTGTAAATAAAGATCTGTACCGCATCTTGTGCAAATTTACGATGTGCTCGCATCATCACCAATGGTTCTGCATTATTGCCATGTTTTAAAATGGCGCGCGTATGCCATGCGATTTCATCGGCAGATTCTTTTAGGAAATATTCATCACCGAGTTCTTGCCAAACAGTTTCTACATCGTAGAGCGAAAAATCGTTGACTAATAGTTCACTGGCCGCAAATTTAGTGTCTTCGATCAGCATTGGATAATCTACAGGACGACCCAAACCAGAACGAATCACATCACGCGCTTGTGTATACAGTTGGCGCATGAGGGATGCACGCCATGTATTCCAAAGCGTCGGATTGGTTGCGTTAATATCGGCAACTGTCAAGGTATAGAGATAGTCGAGATGCTCCATATCGCCCATTTTCTCAGCAAATTCTTTCACCACATCTGGATCGGAAATGTCTTTTTTCTGAGAAGTAACGGACATCAATAGATGGTTTTGAATCAACCATGCGACAAGGTTGCATTCACGTTCAGTAAACCCATGGGTACGGCAGAAATCAATTGCATCCGCTGCACCAAGTTCACTGTGGTCACCGCCGCGACCCTTGGCGATATCATGGAAAATTGCCGCTAAATAAACAATGTCACGGCGCGCCAGTCGTTGGAATACGGAGCTAACGACAGGGAAGTCTTTAGCAAATTCAGGCTCTTTAAAACGGTTTAAATTACGTAGTAATAAGAGGGTGTGGGCATCGACAGTATAAATATGGAACAAGTCGTATTGCATGAGTCCCATGATTTGCCCAAAGGCAGGAATATAGTTGCCGAGCACGCCATAACGTTTCATCGCCACCATGGTGTCGTATAAACGGTAGGGTGAGCGAATGATCGCCATAAATAAGGCTTGATGTGCAGGATTGTCACGGAAGTTTTGATCAATACGTTTTGCCGCAAGAGACAATAGACGTAAAGTTCGGGCACGAATCCCTTCAATTTCTGGACGATTCGCCAAGAGGTAGAAAATTTCTAAAATAGCACTTGGATTTTCAGAGAAAATTTTATGATGCTGCACCGCCAATTTGCCATCAACTAATTTGAAGTTGGCATTGATTTCTTCAATCTTACGTTCATAGTCAGGCAAACGTGGCGTAATGACCGACTCATTAAAATAAGCCAAAAGCATTTCATTCAAAGTCGTCACTTGCTGAGCGCTACGGTAGTAACGTTTCATGAACTGTTCGATTGGATAATTCGGTGATTTACCTTCTTCGCGTTGATAACCAAATTTAGCAGCAATGTCACGTTGATAATCAAACAGTAAGCGGTTTTCGTCGCGCTTGGTTAAGCGATGTAAATGATGGCGGATTTCCCAGAGAAAGCTTTCTGTTTCTTCAAGAACGCCAAGTTCAAACTCTGAAATAAAACCCAAATGTACAAGGTCATAGATGCGATTGACACGGAAATGACGCTTAGCAATCCATCCGATTTGGTTGATATCGCGGATACCACCGGGCGCATTTTTAATATCAGGTTCTAAGTTGCTTTCGGTATTGTTATGTTGAGCATAGCGTTTGGCTTGCTCTTGCATTTTGGCATCATAGAAGGTTTTATCCGTCCATGTCTGTGACACGATACGGCGTGGCCATTTAGCTAGGTGTTCATTGCCCACAATCAAACGTGCTTCGATCAGCGCTGTTGCCACGGTTAAATCATTGGTGGCTTGAGCAACACAATCGTTAATAGTACGTACACTGATGCCCGGTTTGAAATTACCAACATCCCAAAGAGTTGAAATAAAGCTGGAGATGAGTTTTTCTTGTTCTGGGCTGATTTCATCTTCAGACAAAATCATGATGTCGACGTCGGAGTATGGCAGCATTTCACGGCGACCATAGCCACCTACAGCAAACAAACCGAGATCGGTTTGGTCAAGTTCAGCATGTGTCCATAAGAACTTTAAAGCTTCATCGATTAGATTCGATCGAGCCAAAATCACATCACGAATCGACTGTCCATTTTCAAAGCATTCCTGTAGCTGATTTTCAACATCTGAGCGCCATTGGTTAATCGCCTGAATGTCGTGGTTACTTTTAATGTAATTCAGCAGAGGAAGCGTATTGATCATGAACAGTGGTCCGTTAAGGTGTTACAAACTTAGTTTTGTTGAACACTGACTTGTTGTACAGCATGTTGAGCAAGTTCACGCGCGTGATCTGTGGTTTCAGCGCGTGCTGTTGCTACGCCCATACGGCGACGTTTAAAGCCTTCTGGTTTACCAAAGAGGCGTAAATCGGTGTCTGGATTAGCCAAAGCAAGATTTAAGCCAGTAAATGATAAATTGGTATCATCCACGCCTGCATAGATGACTGCGCTCGCAGCAGTACTGTGTCGAGCAGTATTCACAGGCAGACCAAGAATGGCACGTGCATGCAGTTCGAATTCGCTTTGGAATTGCGATGCAAGAGTGACAAGGCCTGTATCGTGTGGACGAGGTGATACCTCACTAAACCATACTTTATCGCCTTTGACAAACAGTTCCACCCCAAAAATGCCACATCCACCTAATGCAATGGTTACTTTATTGGCAATACGCTTGGCTTCCTCTAAAGCAAGAGCAGTCATGATTTGTGGCTGCCAACTTTCTACATAGTCACCAGCGTCTTGGCGGTGGCCAATCGGGTCGCAAAATGATGTTTCAATTTCACCTGTTTCTGCATTTTTAGCACGAACAGTCAGCAGGGTGATTTCAAAGTCAAAGTCAATTTGTGATTCTACGATCACTGTACCTTGATTTACACGTCCACCTGTTTGTGCATATTCCCAAGCAGCATCGACTTCATCAAAGCTTTTTACACGTGACTGTCCTTTACCCGAAGACGACATGACAGGCTTAACAAAATTTGGATAGCCAATGTCATCGCATGCAGCACGGAACGCTTCAAGGGTATTGGCAAATCGGTAGGCTGAAGTTGGGAGTCCAAGCTCTTCGGCAGCTAGACGGCGAATCCCTTCACGGTTCATCGTCAGGTTTACAGCTTTTGCTGATGGGATTACTGTTGCGATATTTTGTTCTTCAATCTCGACCAAAACTTGAGTCGCAATGGCTTCAATTTCAGGGACAATCAAATGAGGCTTAACTTGAGCAATTAAGGCTTTAAGTGCCTGAGGATCTGCCATATTTAAAGTATGAGAAAAATGTGCAACTTGCATGGCAGGAGCATGGTCATAACGATCGGCAGCATGAACTTCTACACCCAAACGTTGCAATGAAATCACAACTTCTTTACCGAGTTCACCAGAACCTAACAGTAAGACTTTATACGCTGAAGACTGAAGTGGAGTACCAATAGTGACGCTCATGTAAATCATCCATGCTTGATTTTATGGGAATTTAAGCATAGCAGAACTTGTTCGAGAGATAAGCGAGTGTTCACATAAATAAATGATATTGTCCAACAATTTTTTTTATATCTTTATGGGTAAGCGTTCGTGTAATTATTTATTTGTGGGAAATATTAAAAAATCATATTTAGTTGTTTTTATTTAAATTCACTTTAAATATGCCTGCATTTTTTTCAGATGCAGGGAATGGCTTAAAATTCAAATTTGCACATTGAAGCGCACGGAGCTATATAGATGTTTGGCGGAAATAGGGCCAGTACAGTAATCCGAGCAGTGGTACGGTGCATATACATAAAATCAATATTAAGCCAAGATTAAGCCTAAAACGGCAGTGAAATAAAGCGCATCTGTAGCCACCGACAGAAGGTGAAATGATGAATTGAGCCATGAACTGAGGCTGAAAATACACAATAGAAAAATCAATAAAAAACCCGACAGCTGTAGAACATTGCTGAACAGACGAGGCATCGATATATGTGGAAACATCAGGCGACGTGGATGTAAGTGCAGAATCTGCTGTGTGCAGTTATATAAGCCTACAATCTTTTGTTGCTGATTTTTTCGCTATATAAATGGTGCGGATCAGATCTGCAGGTTGGCAATGTACAGTGCAGAAATTACCACTGAACAGCTGGCTTTGAATGAAGCATTGAAAATATACGCTTTCGATGGGCCTATGCAGTCCCCAACTCAATTTAGATGGTTGTATAGAATGAATATAAATTTTGTCTTGAATAAAATGGTACTTTGCCATCTATTGGTTTTCGCTAGATTTTTTATGTTATGCGTTGACTATCTCATAAATATTGCTAATTAAAAAGCACAGGCTGAAGAAGCGTGTACTTGAGGGGGATTTGGATTGTCGCTGACTCAGCTTTAGAGATGAAAAGGTATATAGGTATAGACTAAGCCATAAGTCAGTGCCGCAGTCAGCGTAGCAGGGACAATTTTCTTAAACTTGAAATACAAGCCTGCAAGCACAGCAAATCCAACTAACATGGCAAAGCTTTTATTTGGGGTTTCAAGCAGAGGCGGTAAGGTTGCAACCACCAACATCGAACTAATTGCGGCAATACCAATCGAGCCCAAAGCGATTTTGAGCCATAAAGAACCACGCTGCTGTGAACCTTGCTGAAATTTTTGAATAACAAAAAATGGCCCAAACCTTGATGCAAAATTCGCAATTCCGACCAAGATCCCGACCAAGATAATTTCTAGATTCATGATGCTTCACCCATATGTTCAGGATCAGGTTTTTTTAAGACATAATGTTTGAATAAACCGGCAAAAATACCAGAAGAAATACCGATAAAAATCGCGGCAGACAAGTCGATAAAGTAGCAGGCAATCGCAGAAACAATAATTGTAACCGTGACCACAAATGTATGTTTTTTCTCAAATGCTGCGAGTAAAAAGCTTAAAAACAATGCAGGCAGTAGGAAGTCGAGTGCAGCTTGTAAAAATTGTGGAAGGTTGCTGACTTGATCGGCAAATAAACCGCCTAAAAATGATCCTGTTGCCCATGACAGCCAACTAAATAAGCTGAGTCCTAACATCCAAGATTCTGACCATTCTTGACGACGTTGCGACAGTTTGATCATGCCTGATGCAAAAACTTCGTCGGTTAAACCCCAAGCCCAAACTGCAGTTTTCTTTAAGTTGAGTCGATCTTGAATTAGGTTTTGTAAGGCAGGACCATAGAGTAAATGGCGGATATCGAGGGCAATTACAGTAAGAGCAGTCATCCAAATAGATGTTCCACTTCCCAGTAACGCAACGACGAGAAACTGACTGGCACCTGCATACATAGAGCATGATAAGAATAAGGCTTCCCACGCAGTGAAACCAAATTGAGTCGCAGAAACCCCAAATGCAAAAGAAACAGGAAGATAGGTAAAGATAATGGCTTGACTATCTTTAGCACCTTGCCAAAAACCCGCAGGCTGAACTGTAGGAAGTTTGTGCTCAGACACGACACACCTTTGAAAGAGTTGAACAACAGGTCAAATGATGATTGAGTATTGTACTCGAATTCACTAGCATATTGCCGAATATGTTTGCTGAAATGAGCCGGATATGCAGAGGTTGAAGATGCGTGGGATACTGATTGTTTCATTATTGAGCAGCACGGTGTTGTTGCAGGCCTGTGGTAATGATGGAGCTGAACAAGCTCAAGTCGAAATTAAAGCAGCACCCAAATTAACCAATGATGCAACGGAGTATGCTGCCAAAGCTTGGGAGTTTATCAATGAAGCCGATCCGATTGTTTATGCAAAGCAAGTTGATCAGATGGAAGAGAAAGTCCGTGTTCCAGCACGTAAATTGAGTACCGAATGGCGTATCAATGTCAAAATGACCGATTCTGTGACTGAAGGTAAATATGCACTGTGTCGTAAAGCTTTGACAAGTCTGGAAATTTGGGCACGTGAAAGTATTGATCAGAGTTCGACTGTTGCACAGAAGCAAGCAGATTATGAGCGTGATAAAAATCAATGCAAAGGTGCGATTGAAAACCCTGAACTCGGAAATACCGATCCGAAAAAAGTAGGCGTTTAACTTGATCAAAGCAGTGAAGTTTCACTGCTTTTTTTGGGAAAATATCAAAAAACAAGAATAAATCTATAATAGAGGATTGGAAAATCCTCCTAAAATCATCGCTATTTCATATAAAAATTAAATCAGTGCGCTGCCGTAGTATTGAGCTAAATTCCAAATTGCATGGTTTTTTTCTGAAGTTAAATAGATAAAGCATTGATAATGAATAGTAAAAATATCTTTTGAGAAAAATTTATTGATAAAAATCCCCCATTTTAGAACGCCAGTCGTCTGACCTTCTTTTTAATTAATATCTTTAATATATTAATAATATAAAGTATGGATAATGTGATAAAAAATTAAAATTATCATTATTTGATAAAGTATGTAAAAATTACTACGTAAAAGATGAAGTATGTAAGTTAAATTAAAGACGTTGAATAGGTGATTAAGATGAAAAAAACATTAATGAAGTTATCGGTTTTGGCTGTTTTGACTACAGCGGTCAATGTACAAGCAGCGACTGAAGATAAATCAGAAGCATCAACTCAAGAAGTTGCAGCATGTACAAATGGTTTTGACAGTGTAAATGTTTGCCAATTATTGTCTTGATCAAAACTCGATAAAGCGAAGTGCCACAAATAAAAGCAAAATAACTATAAAGAATCATTCTGGTGCAATTAAATGCACTTATTTAAATCACAAATGTCAGACATCATGCACAGGAAGTGCATGAGCAATCTGATGTAACTGCGCTAGATCTAAAATTTCAATTTGTTTAAACGCAACACGAAGCACCTGCATTTTTTCCAACTGCTGAAGCTCCTGATTGACTGATTGTCTTGAGCAATTCATCAGTTGCGCGAGTTGTTCCTGCGAGATGTATATGGTGTGTTGCTCAATTTCCAAATGATTTCCATATCCATTTAAGATAAACAGCAGGCGCTGTGCGAGACGTTGACTTAAACTCTGCGTTTGTAACGCTATGAGTTCCATAAAGGCATAGCGAAGCTTTTGACTGGTGAGCTGGGCAATATGAAACCAAAACTCAGGGTGTTGTTGTAATAATTGCTGAATTGCTTGAGCCGGTAAGTGTAATAAGGTGGATTTTTTGGTACAGATGGCATCGTGAGAACGTGGTAATTGGTCAACCAAGGATATTTCGCCAAACCACATAATCGGCTCAGCAATGGCGGCAATCGCTTCTTTGCCATGAATATCGATATAGCCTAAGCGAACTGCACCTTCTAAGACCGCATACATACCATTAAAACGCTGTCCTGATAAAAAAACACGTGCGTCTTTTTCGAAAGTTAAGGTCAGGGCATGGCCGCAGATAAAGTCTTGGAAGGAAACATTTAAGCCTGAATACCACACATTTTTATTGAGTTGATGCACATATTGAGCGTCCAGCACAGCATATCCTTATTTTATGGTCCAACTTGTCTATTAGCTGACAACTTTATTGATGCATTTTTTATATAGTGAAATGAGTGAATGAACAAGGAGTAAGTTGATGAGCAAGCTTGAAAGACTGCTAAGCCAATATGCAGCATATCATTTAGATCGAAAAAATGTGCTAACGCATTTTGTGGGTATTCCGCTTATTGTGTTTTCGATTATGTGTTTAACCGCACGAGCAGGGCTGATGATTTCAGGTTTTGAACTGACCCTTGCATTGTTGTTGATTATTGCCAGTGTCATCTATTACCTGAGTTTAGATAAAATTTTCGGTTTGATCATGCTTTTGGTGTTTGCAATCACATATCCCTTAGCCTTAATGATCGCAAAAATGAGCCTTATGTCTTGGCTGATCTGGAGTGTGGGGATCTTTGTAGTGGGTTGGATCATCCAGTTTATCGGTCATTATTATGAAAAGAAAAAGCCTGCGTTTATGGATGATGTCATTGGCTTGGCAATAGGGCCTTTATTTGTTCTAGCTGAGTTTGTGTTTCTACTCGGCTTTCGTAAAGAGCTTGAACAACGCATGCTGACAGAAGCAAGAAGACAGCGCGCAGAGATGGATGCAAAAGCATTACATACTGCTCACCCATAAATGATTTAAATAAAAAAGCCGAATAATTCCAGCTTTTTTTTTACGATGTGTTAATTCTCAACTGTTTAGGATTTAACAGCTGCTTTATGTTGTTCCGCAGCGACCTTTTGTGCAGCGATTTTTGCTTTTGCGTCAGTATTTGCAGCTTTGGCAGCATGGGCTGAAGTTTTAGCTTCTGATTTTGCTTGTGTTGCAAGATGCTGTGCTTGAGCTGCATCATGTTTTGCTAATTTTTGATTATGTTTCACTTTACTCTGAGCCAATTGGCTGGCTTGTTTTGCATCGTGTCGAGCGACTTTTGCATCATGCTGCGCAACTTGTGCTGCATGTGTAGCGGTATGTTCCTGATGTTTTGCATCTTTTGCAATGGAAACACAAGTACCACCTTTATGGTTTGCACCTGTACCACCTGTAAGTGTGGTGCCTTGTGGACATGCAAACGCAGTTGCACTAAGCATTGTAAAGATACCTGCTGTTAGAATTGTGCTGATTTTTTTCATTGCTATTGTTCTATGAAAATAGGCATTAGTGCCTATGGGTAAATTTATAGCAGAACGGTAGAGATTTAAGTCGTTGCACTGTGGTGACTCAGCAACCAAATCATGTATTCGTGTCGATATAATTTTGTTTTTAAGCAGGTTTTAAGTTTTTAAATATGCTTATTTTTTTGGCTTGAGCTTTTGCCTAAAATTAAAAAAGCCAGCAAATTGCTGGCTTCTTATAGGTGCTATCTTATACGTTAAAACGGAAGTGTAAAACATCGCCATCTTGAACGATGTATGTTTTACCTTCTAAACGCCATTTACCCGCTTCTTTAGCGCCAGCTTCACCGTTGTATTGAACGAAGTCGTTATAAGCAACGCATTCAGCACGAATAAAGCCTTTTTCGAAGTCAGTATGAATGACACCAGCAGCTTGAGGTGCAGTTGCACCAATTTTTACTGTCCAAGCACGAACTTCTTGTACACCCGCTGTGAAGTAAGTTTGAAGGCCGAGTAAGCCATAACCTGCACGAATAACTACGTTTAGACCAGGTTCTTCCATGCCTAAAGCTTCAAGGAATTCAGCACGATCTTCATCTTCAAGTAATGAAATTTCTGCTTCGATTTGGTTGCAAAGTGGAACCACAATTGCATTTTCTTCAGCAGCTAATTTTTGTACTGCTTCTAAGTGAGGGTTATTTTCGAAACCATCTTCTGCAACGTTGGCAATATACATGGTTGGTTTAAGGGTTAAGAAACCGTAACCACGTACCAATTTACGTTCATCTTCATCAAGGTCTGCAGCACGCGCAGGTTTACCTTCATCCAGTAAAGGTAAGATTTTGTCTAAAACCGCTTTGGTCGCAATCGCTTCTTTATCGCCACCTTTTGCAGATTTTGCTAGACGTGTAATTGCTTTAGAAACAGCTTCTAAGTCAGCAAGTGCAAGTTCAGTGTTGATCGTTGCGATATCGTCAAGTGGGTCAATTTTGCCATTTACGTGAATGACATTTTCGTCTTCAAAACAACGAACAACGTGCGCAATAGCATCAGTTTCACGAATGTTAGCTAAGAATTGGTTACCAAGGCCTTCACCTTTAGATGCACCAGCAACGAGACCTGCGATATCTACAAATTCCATCGTGGTTGGGACAACACGTTGTGGGTTTACAATTTCAGCAAGTTTATCCATACGTGGGTCAGGTACAGGTACGATCCCAGTATTTGGCTCAATTGTACAGAATGGGAAGTTTTCAGCAGCAATCGCAGCTTTGGTTAATGCGTTGAAAAGCGTTGATTTACCAACGTTCGGCAGGCCGACAATACCACAGTTAAAACCCATGAAATAACTCACAAAGTATTATAAAAAAATTGTGGATGATTTTACATGAAAGCCATAATAAAGTCAGGTGATATGGGAAGGAGAATGTATATCTTATTGAATCGCGCTGAGATCGAGATGAATTCACGTCTGAATAATGCTTGAGTTGCACTACAGATGCAGAATAGGTGCAAAAATGACATTGTGTTTCAATAACACAGTGACTAAAGTATCCCTATAAAATTACTGGGTTTTATAAACTACAGTTACAACAAAAACTTGGAGCATTTATGCGAACTCTCTACCAGTTTCCACTCTCACATTTTTGTGAAAAGGCGCGCTGGTTACTCGATCATAAAGAGTTGGATTATGTGGCTCATAATTTAATGCCGGGTGTACATCGTGCATTTGCACAGCTTAAAACAGGGCAAAACAAATTACCGATTTTACGTGATCAAGATCATTGGGTTGCAGATTCAACTCAAATCGCCTTTTACTTGGATGCGACCTACCCCGAACATAGTCTGATCCGTCCAGATGTCAAACTGCGTGAAGACGCTTTAGAAATTAATGAACTCTCCATTGAGTTAGGCCAACATGTGCGCCGTTGGGGGTTGGCACATGTATTAAATGAAAGTGAAGAATCACTTGATATTTTAATTGGTGAAAAGGGCTATTTACGTCAGTTTGAAAAATATTCCAAGCCCATTATAAAGGCACTGGTTTCTAAAGGTTATCAATTAGATACGGATAAGGTTGCGGCTTCACGTGAGCGATTGGACGAAATTGTGGTTGATTTAAATCAACGTCTGATCGAACAAGGTGGGCGTTATTTTGTAGGCGACCGATTAGGTTTGGCTGATATTGCAGTGTGTTCAATGTTGGCGCCGATATTGGAGATTGTCGGAACGCCGTGGGAAAAAGAGCATGGCGAAACCTTATCAGAAGAGTTTAAAGCTTACAAAGCCTATTTGAGCGATTTGCCTTTAGGTCAATATGTGCAACGTATATACCAAACAGAACGGAATGCACGGGTAGATTGGCGTGGTGTATAAGCTCTTTATATGAAAACTTTGCGTCATACTGCTTTAAAAAAGCGCGCCTAACAGCGCGCTTTTTTTTATAAGACTTTCAATCCTTAAATATAGCTTTGTTGTTGAATATCCAAATTATTCAGCACTGGACTGATACTATCGGCTTGTAAAGTATTCAGAGGCATAACAGGGTAGAAGATATTGCCTAGCGCATCCTTAATACTTGGGATGATGGTGGAGATATCAAAATCACCTTGAGCAGAACCTAAATTTTCCAATAGGTCATTAATATTCGGTAATTGGCCCGTGAGGTTTTCAGTCAATTGATTGAACTGATCCGTGATAGAACCAAGATCAATTTTTTCAGGAGCAAGATTGCCAAGTAAATCGCCAAGATCTGGAATGGTCAGTTGATCGAGGAACTGAGTCGCTTCACCATTACTGTCCATCAGAGCAATGACTGGTTTCAACGAATTAATCACTTGATTTAAATCAGTTGAAAGCGTCAGTAAGGATGGATTGTTGACCACATCCAAAATGGTGCTCAAGCTATTTAATACATCATAAATCGCTTTGACGGTTTGAGCCTGATCCGTATCGATGACATCGCTTTTTGCCAGTAAATCTAACAGCGGATTAAGTCCTTTGATCACCCCTGAAATGGTCTCAGGGACATTCCCTTGGTTGGCTGATGAAATGGCGGTCACTAGATTGGTCACACTTCCAATCACTGTCGGTAAAGCATGACTCAACTGTTCCATATCAATAGTTGAGTTGTCTTTATTGATTGAAGCTAATAAAGGTAGGAGGGCAGTCGTTGCACCTTGTGCAATTTGCCCAAAGTCGATGTTTCCAGAAGACGAGCTCCCAATCATCTGAATAATAGGTTGCGTATATTCTAAAACTTGGCTGAGTGTATTGATAATTTGTGTTGCATCCGTTGACCCTGTTGCGCTTCCAAGCATAGCAAGCAATGGTTTGATGGCATTTACAGCATTGCTAATATTGTCAGGAAGATTACCTTGATTATTGGTGCTACTCAGTAAACTTTGCAAGCTGTTGACAATGGTAGGTAAAGATTGAACCAACTGATTCATCTCTGTTGAGCCAGCGTTGCTACCTAAGTTTTGTAGGAGTGGTTGCAGAGTTGTCATCAATGTCTTGAGTGCATCCGAATTTGAACCATTATTGGATGTAAGACTTTGAATCGTGCTAATCACTTGCGGAAGCGATTTAGTCAGTGCGCTAAAATCAAAAGACTTTGTGCCACCTAAATTACCCAATAATCCTGTCAGCGTATCCGTGATATTGGTTGTAGGTTTAAGCGGGCTAAGTAGGTTACTGACCGTGCTGCTAATTGTACTGAGCTGTAGGGAAGGACTTAGTACAGAACTTAATTTTGAGCTGAGTGAACTCAGTGATTTAATTGCCATGTTTATTCTTCCGTTTTTGTTTTTTTGTATATTTATGAACCGCCGCTATTTTTTAATGTAATTACCAAATCTAGTAAATAAGTGAAAAAAAGCAAAATGTGAAATAGAGCGCACATTGAAAAATATAGTAAAAATAAAAAGTTGAAAAATATAAAATAAAATTTATTTTCCTTTTATCTGAAATTGATTTATTCAGATCAATGGAATGCATCGAGAAGCTTTATTGGTAGGTTGTCTAAAGACGTTATTTAGAATATAAAAACTAAACTTTGATGAAAAAACATTCATTTAAACACGATATTTATGCAAATTATTATGTTCATAATGCATATGAGCTTTATTATTTTTAATAAATCATGCTATACATGAGAAAACTTGCACATAAATGCTGATTTTAAAACTTAAAATAACATTGAAAATGACAACAGGTGTTTGATGAATCGGGATCATCAGCACTGTTTTCAAAAATGGCTGGAGTAGACTGATGGAACTAGACCGTTTTGATAAACAAATTTTAGAAATTTTGACCCATGAAGATGTCAATTTAAATGAACTGTCAGAGCGGGTGAATTTATCGGTCAGTTCAGTTCATCGTCGGATCAAACAATTGATTGATCACAATATTATCAGTGGTCTAAAACGTGAAATTAATTATCAAAAATTGGGATTTAGTTTGCATGTGCTGCTGCAGGTGTCCTTAAGCAAACATGATACAGACACCTTTGCTAAATTTTTAGAAGAATTAGAAAGTATTCCGGAAGTCATCAATGCATTTTTAGTGACAGGGCAGTCTGCCGATTTTATTGTGGAAGTCGTTGCACGAGATATGGAAAACTATAGTGAAATTTTACTCAAACGCATTGGTAAAATTGAACATGTGGTCGCATTACATTCGAGCTTTGTAATTAAACAATATAATGTTTTTAACTGTAATGGCTTATTAAATAAGGTTTAAATGCAGCCCTCATATATAAACTCAAACAGTTGAAAGCTAGGCAATAAAAAACGCACCGAAGGGTGCGTTTTATACTTCAGTCGATTGAATTATAGAGCTTCTAACTCAGCCATTACTTCATCGGTGAATTCAACGTTGGTATACACGTTTTGAACGTCGTCTAGATCTTCAAACATATCAATCATTTTGATGATTTTTTTCGCTTGTTCGATATCTGAAATCAACGCTTTAGTTGAAGGGTTCATGACCACTTCGGCGTTATCAGATTTTAAACCTGCTGCTGCAAGTGCATCCTGAACCTCACCGAAAGTTTCAGGTGTGGTGATAACTAGAATTTCATCTTCATCTACTTCAATATCTTCAGCACCAGCTTCTAAAGCGATGTCCATGATTTGATCTTCTAAAGAAACATCTTCAAAAGTAATCTCACCACGTTTAGTAAACATATAAGCCACTGAACCTGCAGTACCTAAATTACCATCAGTTTTCGAGAAGCAATGACGAACGTCAGGAACAGTACGGTTCAAGTTATCCGTCATTGTTTCAATGATGACCGCAACACCACCAACGCCATATCCTTCGTAGGTTACTTCTTTTAGATCGGTATTTTCTTCACCACCCACACCACGTTGGATCGCACGGTTGATGGTGTCACGTGTCATGTTTGCAACTAATGCTTTTTCAACAACAGCACGTAAACGTGGGTTAGACGCTACATCACCGCCGCCTAAGCGTGCAGCTGTCACGATTTCACGGATAAATTTTGTGAATACTTTAGCGCGGCTTGCATCTTGTTTTGCTTTACGATGCTTAGTATTAGCCCACTTGGAATGACCCGCCATGCGAAATATGCTCCTTGTAGATTGGCCTTATGCCTATCAAATTGAGCAAATTCTACCATAATGGCTTTTTTGTGTGAAAGTACTGGATTTCATGAATTGAGTAGTTGAAAAAAAAATATCCAAATTTGAGAAAATAATGAGAAATGTCAAAACACTCGTACTGTAATTTTTCTTATGATGAGAATCGGGCTGAAAGAGTAAGTTCGATCTTTTTATAAAAGGAAGATATAAATACACAATGCATGGAGCACGTGACATTTATATCTTTAAATACGTATTTCGTTAAAACATGAATGGCGCTTAGTCTTTATTTTTAGGTTCTGGGATCACAATATCTAAACCTACTTTATCTTTATAGAGCTGCTTGATTAAGGCTAAATCGTGATCGAGCTCAGTCGGGTAAATCTTACCGAAAATACCACCTTGTTTGGTTTTTGAGTTGGCATACATTAATACAATCGGCACACCTGCTGCTTTAGCAATATACCAAAAGCCTGTACGAATTGGTTTTCGTGCTTCACCACGTACTGCACGGGTCGCTTCTGGAGCAATGACTAAATTAAATTTTTCGCTAGCTTCAAAATGCTTAACCATTTGAGTCACGATGTCTTTATTGGCTTTACGGTCTACAGGAATACCGCCAATCGCTTCAAGAACAGGTTTAAATGGACCTTTAAAGAGTTCTTTTTTAATCAGCGTGTGAATTTTAATGTCGTAAATTTGGCAAAGGGCCAATGAAAGAACAGCATCCATCATTGAGGTGTGTTCAAAGCCGACGATCACTTGTTTATTTTCTAAAACATCAGGTTCTACGTGGTATTTCCAGCCCGCCAATTTAAATGCAGATTCGCCAATAAACTTTTTCAACATAGTCGGTGATACGGTGATTTAAAAAAGGTGTAATTTCTGCTTGTTTGGATCATGAGTCAAGAGGATTTAAGTGAGCTTTGATCTGAATTGTGCATATATTTCAAATCGGAATAAGAAGGGATGATTGAAGACTGATACTTTTTAGCAATAAATCGGTTAAATTTTATATAGCAAAGCTATCATCATAGATAAAAATACTCTTAAAAATTTGCTAAATATGCCTAGGCACCGTCAGAAATTCTTATTAGACTTTTGTCGTAGGTTAAAAATTTTAGCCTGTTGGTCTTAACTCGATTTCTAACGGAGAACTCAAGCATGATTTATTTAACTGCTGTGTTATTCGCTGTTGCTATGTTTGCTTTGATTGTTATTTGGTCAATTGTTGAGTTTTATTTGGACTTAAGAAAGCCTGAACAGGTTGAGTCTTAATATTTGCGCTTTTAAAATGCGAAATATGTAGTATCTCTAAAAATCATGAATCAAAAAACATTTGCTTATAATGAATAAAATAATATCTTTTAAGTATAACAAATCGTGACTTAATTTATGGGTATTTAGAACTTAAGCTTTTAAATTTTTCTTGAATGTATTTCTTTGAAACCCACTTCTCGTATTAACCAATCGTGGCTTACTCAAGTTGGCTTGAAATTTTGTACGTATCTATATGTTATCTGCCATATCTTTTAAAGGCTTAGACTGACTTTATTTAGTTTTTAACATTAAAAAACCCCTCACGATTAATGCACGTAAGGGGTTGTTTTATATGGTGGGCCCACACAGACTTGAACTGTGGACCAACGGATTATGAGTCCGCTGCTCTAACCAACTGAGCTATAGGCCCTATATTCTGAATGTGTTATTTATCAACAAGTTCAGACGCAAAGCATACTAGCGAAGATTTTTTTAAAAGACAAGCCTTTTTCTTCACGGCTGCACACTAACACAACAAATTGGCTGTAGTTGCAGCAGTTGAGCTTGGATTCGACCAAAATGCACAAAGTGTCGAATCCTATCGTGATGTAAATCACGACAAAAGTTATCAAACAGTCAAAATAACCTTATAATAATGCCCATTCTTGTCAGTACCGTGCCCAACAGCGCTTAGATTGGTACTGGCCTCACATTTTTAAGTCAATGTCCTACAGTTATTCGGCTTATGTTTTCATTTTTATGTGTTGCACTGACACATAAGAATATTTAGGTGCCCACATGGAAATTAAGGTTAATTATCTCGATAACCTTCGACAAGAAGCCAAATTTGATGACTTCACGGTAATTGCCGACCAACCTATTCGCTATAAAGGCGATGGCTCTGCTCCCGGACCATTCGACTACTTTCTGGCGTCATCTGCATTATGTGCAGCGTATTTTGTAAAAGTGTATTGTGCAGCGCGAGACATTCCGACAGACAATATTCGCTTATCACAAAATAATATTGTTGATCCTGAAAACCGCTATAAGCAAATTTTCAAAATTCAAGTTGAACTGCCTGCGGATATTTCTGAAAAGGACCGTCAAGGTATTTTGCGTTCAATTGACCGCTGTACGGTTAAAAAAGTGATTCAGACTGGTCCTGAATTTGTCATTGAAGAAGTAGAAAGCATTGATGCAGATGCACAAGCTTTACTTATGCCAAATTTAGCGTCAGACAGTACCACGTTTATTCCGGGTAAAGATCTGCCATTAGAAGAAACCATTGCCAATATGTCAGGTATTTTGGCTGGTTTAGGCATGAAGATTGAAATTGCATCATGGCGTAACATCGTGCCGAATGTTTGGTCTCTACATATTCGTGATGCACAATCGCCAATGTGTTTTACCAATGGTAAAGGCTCAACCAAAGAAAGCGCATTAGCTTCGGCTTTGGGTGAATTTATTGAACGTCTCAATTGCAACTTCTTCTATAACGACCAGTTCTGGGGTGAAGAGATTGCCAATGCTGACTTTGTGCATTACCCAGATGAAAAATGGTTCCAACCTGGCCCAGAAGGCGAGTTACCTGTCGAAATTTTGGATGACTACACACGTGAAATTTATAACCCAGAAGGTGAGTTATTAGGTACACATCTATATGACACCAATTCAGGAAATATAGCACGCGGTATTTGCTCTCTTCCATTTGTCCGTCAGTCAGATGGTGAAACAGTGTATTTCCCATCAAACTTGATTGAAAATTTATACTTGTCAAACGGGATGAGTGCAGGGAATACCTTGGCAGAAGCGCAGGTTCAATGCTTATCTGAAATCTTTGAACGCGCAGTAAAACGTGAGATTTTAGAAGGTGAATTGGCTCTACCAGATGTACCAGAAGAGGTTTTAGCCAAATATCCAAGTATTGTTGCAGGTATTAAAGGCTTAGAAGAACAAGGTTTTCCTGTATTGGTAAAAGATGCTTCACTTGGTGGTCAGTACCCAGTGATGTGCGTAACCTTAATGAACCCACGTACAGGTGGGGTTTTTGCATCTTTTGGTGCGCACCCTAAACTCGAAGTAGCTTTAGAGCGTAGCTTAACCGAGCTTCTACAAGGTCGAAGCTTTGAAGGTCTAAACGATCTACCAAAACCAACGTTTAGCTCGAATGCAGTCACTGAGCCAAATAACTTTGTAGAACACTTTATTGACTCAAGTGGTTTGGTATCTTGGAAATTCTTTAGCGCACAATCAGACTATGATTTTGTAGAGTGGGATTTCACATCTGAAGGTGAAAATGCCAATGCGGAAGAAGCTGCAGCGATGTTTGCGATTCTAGAAGACATGGGCAAAGAAGTGTATATGGCGGTCTACCAGCATCTAGGTGCTACGGCATGCCGTATTTTGGTTCCGGGTTATTCTGAAGTGTATTTGGTTGAAGACTTGGTTTGGGATAACACCAACAAAGCTTTGGACTTCCGTGAAGATATTTTAAACATTCATCGCCTAGATGAAGATGAGTTAGTGTCACTGGTTGAGCGCTTAGAAGAGCTTGAAGTGGATGACTACACGGATATTGTGACGCTCATCGGGATTGAGTTTGATGACAATACCGTATGGGGTCAATTAACGGTTCTTGAGCTCAAACTACTGATCTATATTGCGCTACAAGAGTTTGAAGAAGCAAAAGAGTTGGTCGAAACCTTCCTTCAATACAACACCAATACAGTTGAACGTGGTTTGTTCTATCAATGCA
Organism: Acinetobacter sp. YH12045; assembly: GCF_013419925.1. Taxonomy (NCBI): domain Bacteria; kingdom Pseudomonadati; phylum Pseudomonadota; class Gammaproteobacteria; order Moraxellales; family Moraxellaceae; genus Acinetobacter; species Acinetobacter sp. YH12045. The sequence goes on from NZ_VOZE01000001.1 coordinate 121,372, forward strand.
TGAATGTGGTTTTAGAAGTTGAATTGGACGATGACTTAGATCTCAATGACTATGAACATAATTTCCGTCGTATGTTTGGTGACGAACGTATGGATGCAGTGATTGGTTCAATGGATGGCAGTCTTCGCTTCTACGGTTTAACTGAAACCAATATGCAACTTGAAGGTTTAGATCGTCATTTACGTCTGATTGATAGCTATAAAAAATTGCATGCTGCACGTGCGAAGTTTGCCAGTCAGAACGTTTAAATCTGGGCTTGTGAATAACGTTACTCATGTGATCATCTATTTGAAAAAACTCTCCTAAGGGGGAGTTTTTTTGTGTAATATTTGCTGAAAATTAATCTATATCTGTGATGTTGATATTAATAAAAATCCTTATAACTCAGGTGAATATAAGGAAGGCTTAAAAATAACCGATTATCCGAAATTGTGTCATTTTAAAGTAAAGATATTTGACTCATTGGAAAAATATGATAATAAATTAGCTATGGCGTGTTTAGGCATGATCATAATATTTCAGGACGAAATATTCAGAAGCACATTAATAAATAAACGGGAGTTTTAACAACATGCTTCAATTATTCAGAAAACTATTTTGCATGCATATTTACGAATACGAGCAAATGGAAGAAATCGGTTCGCACAAGGAATGTCGTAAGTGCGGTGTGACAAAGTAATGCAGAGTCTAAGCCGAAAAAAAGTGAGCGAAAGCTCACTTTTTTAATGCCGGTCGATATTCAAATCATTAAAATAGAATCACATTCACAGTTTTCATGCAGATATGAGTAAAGATTTTCAAGCCGAGCGTTATACCGTCGATGCCAATATGGCAGATACCATTGCATGGTTATTACAACATCAGGATTGCTTTGAATCTTTTCATTATGATGTGATTCAGCAGCAATTGGTGGTTCAACATGCTAATGGTCAAGACATTATTCGTGAAGGGGATTATTTAAATGCAGGCTATGGAATTTTAATAACAGCACATAACTTTGTTAAGTAAACGATATATTTTCCCTACTCATGGTGATTTAGCCATTTCATTTGTTCGCACCATCTCTTGCATTGCACATTGAAACCTACCACTGATCATTCAATAAAACTAAGCCCCGATGTTCGGGGCTTGGGTTTTAAGCCATTTGCATGGCATCAGTTGAAAGCTGTGCAGCAGTTGGTTTGGGCTGTTCCGCGATTAAACCGAGTTTGCTAAATAAAAGCTGATCTTTGCCTTCGCCTGCATTTGGCGTGGTCAGTAGTTTTTCACCAGAAAAAAGTGAATTTGCACCTGCCATAAATGCCAAAGCTTGTTCTGAATCACTCAGGGATTCACGACCTGCAGAGAGTCGAATATAGCTTTTCGGCATAATGATCCGTGCGACTGCAATGGTGCGAATCCATTCGATCACATCAAGTTTCTCAACCTCTGCAAGTGGGGTACCTTGAATAGGGACAAGGAGATTAATCGGCACGGATTCAGGATGAATCGGCAGCGTTGCCAACTCCATCAAAAAGGCGATACGGTCATCACGGCTTTCACCTAAGCCCACAATTCCGCCGCTACAGATTTTCATTCCAGATTGGCGGACATAGTCTAGCGTCGTTAAACGGTCATCATAGCTACGCGTGCTAATGACATTGGGATAATACTCACGAGAAGTATCGAGGTTATGGTTGTAATAATCTAAGCCTGCCTCGTGTAGGCGCTCTGCTTGAGATTGATTCAGCATGCCAAGGGTCATACAGGTTTCAAGTCCAAGCGCTTTGACTTCACGCACCATTTCTAACACATAGGGCATGTCCCGTTCATGTGGATTGCGCCATGCAGCGCCCATACAAAAACGCGAAGAACCTGAGGCAAGCGCAGCTTTCGCTTCATTGATGACTTTTTCCACAGCCAGACGTTTTTCAGCCTCTAATCCAGAGTCATAATGTGCGGACTGTGAGCAATATTTACAGTCTTCAGGGCACTTACCGGTTTTAATCGAAAGTAAGGTGCTGACTTGAATATGATTGGCTTGGAAATATTCACGGTGAATGGTCTGTGCTTGGAATAATAAATCCATCAATGGTTGTTGATACAACTCTTGTATTTCTGGATGTGTCCAGTCATTTCGGTAGCTCATAAATGATCCATATTTTCTGCCTAATGCAGATCATCATACGTAAAATTTGCAGACTTCCAAGACTATTTTGTAACATTGAAATTTAGCTAAAATACATTGAAATGACTTTTTCAAAGAACTTTTGATTTTTAAGATGCTTGCAAAGTTAGGCTAAATGACAGCACAATCGCTGCAATGTTTATTTTGAGCTAAAAAATTAATTTTCTTGGATTACGTCACTAAGTTTTAGATTAAATGAAAACTTTGTAAGGATCTGGAAAATATAGAATGAAAACCCTTAAAGCATTTTTGAGTTTTGTTCTGTAATTGCCCAATCAATATGAACTTGCACAATCGCGTCATGTTTTTCGCGCGAATTTTTTAATGATTGCACAATATTTAAACTGTAGGGTGCGTTGCCTAAGCCAATAGCGATATTTCGCATAAAGCTTTGATAACCTGTTCGACGGATAGGACTGCCTTCCGTACAGCTTAAAAAGGTGGCTTCATCCCATTGCCAAAGATCTAATAAACTCACTTGGTCGAGACCATGACGTGGATAAAAGTCCTCAATTTGAGTTTTATGCGCAAAGCTATTCCATGGACAGATGAGCTGACAGTCATCACAACCAAACACACGGTTACCGATGCCACGACGTAATTCTTCAGGGATGATGCCTTTGTATTCGATGGTTAAGTAGGCAATACATTTACGTGCATCTAACATATAGGGCTCAACAATGGCCTGTGTTGGACAGATATCAATACAGGCTGTGCATGAACCACAATGTTTGGTTGCCGGCGAATCAAAAGGCAAATTGAGTGATGTAAACAGCTCACCTAATACAAAAAAAGAGCCTGATTTTTTATGAATCAGTAAGGTGTGTTTGCCTGTCCAGCCCATGCCTGCATTTTCAGCTAAGGATTTTTCAAACACTGGTGCAGAGTCGGCAAAGGGTCTAGATTCAAAATCTCCGATTTTTTCACGGATGATATTCGACAAGGTTTTTAAACGACCACGCATGACTTTGTGGTAGTCACGACCTCGTGCATAGCGTGCAATGATGGCTGCATTTGGTTCATCTGGAACATAACGTGGTTTTGGGGTTTCGACCAAATAATCCATGCGGACACAAATGATACTGCGGGTGCCGGGGACTAAAAGTGCAGGATTGGCACGTTTTTCAAGGTTTTCCTCTAGGAATTTCATATCGCCGTGATAACCACGTTCTAAATATTCTTTAAAACGAGGGAGTTCCTCTTGAGCATCTGGCTTTGCGATGACACAATCAGAAAAACCTAAATTTAAGGCTTGTGCTTTAATCCATGCTTTTAGGGTTTCTGGATCATATTGATCGACAGGAATTTTTTGTGCAGGAGTTGAAGCGGCCATAATCATAACAAGGAAAAACAATGCGTCTGCAAGTTTACCATAGCCCTGTTTATCTTAGCCAAAGTATTCAAGCTTGGGAGCAGCGTTGGTTTGCTCATCACAATAGCAGTTATGGTCTGATGCAGCAGGTCGCATGGTCGATTGCTCAGCAACTCATTCCAAGGTTAAAGCAGCAAAATTTAAAAAATATTGCAGTGTGTTGTGGGCAGGGCAACAACGCAGGTGATGGATATCTTACAGCGCAATACCTACAGCAAGCAGGCTTTCAAGTCGATATTTACGCCGCTGAAATTGGAGCATCGAAAGATTTACATCCTGCTGTACAAGAAGCGATAGATCACAAGCTCAAGATCTATACACATTTTGATTTTCAGCATGACTATGACGTTTATATCGACGCATTATTTGGTATAGGGCTCAATCGTGAACTTTCTAGCGAATGGCAAGCCATTATTCAACGATTAAATGCATGCACGGGACTCAAAGTTGCTATTGATATTCCAAGCGGTTTACATGCCAATACAGGGCAGCCTTTACCCATCGCATTTCAAGCCGATTATACCTTTACGGCATTGGGTCTAAAAGCAGGGCTATTTACAGGTCAAGCGAAGGAATATGCAGGTGAAGTTTCGGTGATAGCATGCATACCGACTGATGCTGAGCTTGAACCACTTGCGTATTTGTCGCCACAGAAAATCACTTTACCTGCACGTCAAGCTTTTGGTCATAAAGGCAGTTATGGCCATGTTTTGGTTGTTGGTGGCCATGTTGAAATGGGTGGGGCGGTGATTATGGCTGCTGAGGCTGCATTCCATGCAGGTGCAGGTAAGGTTACGGTTGTTTGTGATGCACGACATCACACCGCTATTTTGGCGCGCGCACCGAATATTATGCTACGCGATATCAATGCATTAACTACAGAAGCGATTCAGCAACTGATCGATCATGTCGATGCGATTAGCTTTGGCATGGGGCTTGGTCGTGACGATTGGGCACAACAGCAGTTTCAGTCATGGTTTCCATTGATTCAGCAGTCAACCTTGGAAATTGTTTTGGATGCAGATGCCTTATGGTTTCTAGCTGAAGCACCTAAAAATTTGAATGCACGAACCTATGCAACGCCACATCCGGGTGAAGCTGCGAAATTACTGGGTATTACTACTGCTGAAGTTGAAGCAGATCGTGTACAAGCAATTCAGTATTTAAAAGAAAAATTTCAAGGTCAATGGGTGCTTAAAGGCGCAGGCAGCTTAATACTTGAAGATCAGCTTTGGATTTGCACCGCAGGTAATGCAGGAATGGGTACAGGCGGTATGGGAGATGTGCTTGCAGGGATGATTGCAAGTTTAAAAGCACAATTTCATCAGCAAATTCATCTGCACGAAATCGTAAGCCTGCATGCTTTAGCAGGTGATGTATTAGCGAAGTCGGGGATGCGTGGTTTGCAAGCACAGGATATGGCCCAAGCGGTTTATCATGTGGTCAATCATTCAGGAGTTGAAGACTAAAATGCATGCGGTTAAATTGCGAATTCAAGGTAAAGTGCAGGGTGTTGGCTACCGTCGTTGGTTTGAGCAGCAAGCGCTTGCACTCGGTTTAAATGGCTATGTGAAAAATCTAGCGACGGGCGAAGTTGAAGCGCTGATTATTGGAACTGAAGATGCCATTCATAAAATACTGAAACACAGTCTGGTGGGGCCTTTACGAGCAGACGTGACTAAAATCGATCAGCAAGAAATTCCAATGCATGAATTAGACTATAGCGGTTTTAAAATGATCCGCTAAATTTGATCACTAGATTGAGTGGGCTTTGAAAACTGTCTGAATTACTGAGCGATATGATTTGACGATTATTTATCGACGTCGAGTGCTTACACGGCTTCGGCCACGAGCCATACCACCTAAGGCATTCAGTACAGCCATTTTACTCATACTACCAGACGCATGCGCATGACAAATCGCGGCAGCCAAAGCATCGGCTGCATCCTGCTGGGGTTTGATGCTTAGGTTCAGAATGCGCATAACCATCATTTGGACTTGTTCTTTATCTGCAGCACCATAGCCGACCACAGATTGTTTGATTTGCCGCGCAGTATATTCAGCGACTTGTAAATCTAAATTGGTTAAAGCAGCAATAGCAGCGCCACGTGCTTGACCTAATTTTAAGGCCGAGTCAGGGTTTTGAGCCATAAATACTTGTTCAACCGCTGCTTCAGTAGGCCCGTGAAACTTTACGATACGATCAATACCAGTAAAGATACGTTTTAAGCGTTCAGGCATTTCTGTTGTTTCGGTACGAATGGTGCCAGCATCGACAAAACGTAGTTTAGAACCATCCTTTTCGATGATGCCGTAACCAGTTAAGCGCGACCCAGGGTCAATACCGATAATTAATGACATGTTTGCCCTATTTGCCCTTTAAAAATAAAATAATGCCCATATTGTTACATAAGCGTGTCAAAAAAGCTTGATAGTGATTGAGCAGTTGAACGCAACACCTTAAATTAATTTACTGAGATTTGTTTAATTTTCATGAAATTATTTCTTCTGATTTTAGCAGGCTTGATCCTGGAAGTGTTTGTCTGGATCGGTGTGGGCGACCTCGTCGGCAGCATGTGGTATGTCTTTTTCTGGTTCGTGGCGGCCTTCTTTATAGGGATGAATATTATCCGTAAATATTCATCAGGTCTGATGCCTCAAATGCAGCAAATGCAAGCAGGTCAAATGAGTAATGATCCAGCTTTAACTGGAAATTTACCAAAAATTTTGGCTGGTTTCTTATTGCTGTTACCGGGTCTAATCTCAGATATTATGGCATTACTTATTTTGATTCCACCTGTACAAAATGCCATGAAAGCGGTCATGATGAAAACCATGATGAAGCGTCAGCAAGCCATGATGGAAAAAATGATGGGTGGCATGATGGGCGATATGGGAGGCATGGGCGGTGCTCAAGGTCAGAACCCACTTGCAGATATGATGCGTCAAATGCAAGATATGCAAAATCAACAATCAGGTCGTGGTTCATCCGTTATTGATGGTGAAGCTCGTGAAGTGACGCCAGATGCGAAACAAATTGAACTGAAAGATGTCAATAAAAAATAATTAACTCAGTATGAAAGGCCGAATGTGTATTCGGCTTTTTTTTGCGTAAATTTTGATACGGCCTAAAAATAAACCTTGTGTTGCCAACAAAAAAATTGAACAGGCGATATAATCTTCACGTTTTAATTCAAATGAATCAGCTAGCATGTCACTGTTATTCACCATCTGCGCGCTACATTTTGTTGCGCAGTTGAGTCCAGGTCCAGACGTATTATTAATTGCTAAAAGTGCTGCATCAACAACGCGTGCAAATACCTTAAAAATTATTGCGGGGATCTCTGTCGGGATTGTGGTATGGGTCGTTTTAACCTTATTGGGCTTTACGGTTCTGGTTGAGCAATTTCCATGGATACAACAAGTTTTAATGGCTGTTGGTGGATTTTTCTTGGCGAAAATGGGTTGGGCGATGTTTAGTGGTGGGCTTAAAAGTTTAAATCAAACAGCCAATTTAGAAGATGGGCAGGCCTTAAGTCAGCAGAAAACTGAAAATTATTTTTTATTAGGTTTATTTACAAATTTAGCCAATCCGAAAACACTGATCTATTTTAGTAGTGTGTTCTCACTGGCGTTGAGTTCATCAGCCAGTAGTAACCTAAAAGCACAGCTTGCTGTCATTATTCCGATTCAGACCTTTATTGTGTTTAGTTTGTTTATGATGATTATGTCTTTGCCTAAAATTAAAGCACTCTACCAACGGTCAGGTAGTTATATTGATCTGGTCTCAGGGGCGTTATTTTTAATTTTTGCAATTTGGCTGTGGTTCGACGCAATTAGAATGTTCAATCTATAAGGGCAGTGAATATATTGCTGTCAGCAAAGCGAAAGCCAAGTATTAGAACTTGGCTTTTTTTATGTGCCAATTTTATTGCTCTGGATTGGTTTGATCTTGGTCTTTGGATGGTGCTGTATTTGATGGATCTTGTGCAACATCGGTAGTTTCAGCATGATCACGATAACGGTTCGGCTTGAGGGTAGTTTCGGTATTTTCAGAACCTTTGTATGATCGGCTACGATTGGCGCGTTCACGTAAACCGCCTTTTTTAATTAACTGCACCATCGTCTAGAACCTCATTGCTATTGTCATAGTTTAAAGAATTTTCCTCGTGAAGATAAGTGAGCACGGCGATGCTAGCGCATAAAAAAGCCTGAAATCATTCAGGCTTTCATCATTTTAATTTCTCGCTTTGAATGACTTTAACGCGACCCGATAACGGTGCTTAAATTCAGCTTAGCTAAAATTTTACACATTGCCAGCTTGTTCATAGGGCTGTATTTGGCTGTTGTAAAAAAAGCTTAATTTTTACCATCTTGCTTGAGTACTTCAAAGATGTTGAGTTGGGTTGTCGCTTCAGTATCGTGCTGTTGCAAATACACTTGAACACTCTTAAATAGAATGGCAACAGCCAAACAACTGAGTATGCAAAATATCCAAAAGCCATATGGGCTACGGATATTATGCGAGCCACATTCGGAACATTCTTTATCGCTTGAAGCTAACACTTTATTGCAACAAGCACAGTGATATTGATAGTGCATTGCTATTCTCCATTTAGTCCAATTTGACCAACATTCTTGTTGTTATTGTCAACCATCAATCCGTGATGATTGTTTTATCTTAATGTGCAAATAAGCTGCTGTACAAGTTTTAAACGGTTTGTTTTGCTCATTATTGTGTAAGTGAAAAGCGTCAGAGAGTTAAATATTTGTTTTATTAATAATTTATAAATGAAACAAGACATGAATTTTCAGTCATAAAAAAAAGCCAGTTCGAAAACTGGCTTTTGCTGTTCTGTCTAAATTGAATTATTGACCAGAGCGGATGATGTAATCAAAAGCAGATAATGATGCTTTCGCGCCTTCACCTGTCGCAATGATGATTTGTTTGTACGGTACTGTTGTACAGTCACCTGCGGCAAATACACCTTTCACATTGGTTTCGTTACGTTCGTTAATTACGATCTCACCACGGTTTGAAAGTTCAACTGCTGTTTCTTTTAAGAAATCAGTGTTTGGTAACAAACCGATTTGTACAAAGATACCAGCCAATTCAATTGTTTTGATTTCATCAGTTGCACGGTCTTTGTAGTTCAATGCAGTCACTTGTGAACCATCACCGACCACTTCTGTAGACAATGCATTCATGATCACAGTGGTATTCGGTAAGCTGTTTAACTTGTCTTGAAGGACTTGGTCAGCACGAAGCTTAGTATCAAACTCAACTAGCGTTACATGTTCCACAATACCTGCAAGGTCAATCGCCGCTTCGACACCTGAGTTACCACCACCGATCACTGCAACACGTTTACCTTTAAACAATGGACCGTCACAGTGTGGACAGTATGCAACACCACGAGTACGGTATTCTTGTTCACCCGGAACGTTCATTTCTCTCCAGCGTGCACCTGTTGAAAGAATCACTGTTTTAGATTCAAGTTTTGCACCATTCTCTAAAGTCACTTCAACCAAGCCATTGGCTGTTTCATCTGCACCTTTGATGTCAGATACACGTTGCAAGTTCATGATGTCCACACCGTACTCACGTACATGTGCTTCCATTTCAGCAGCAAACTTAGGACCTTGTGTCTTTTGAATCGACGTGAAGTTTTCAATGTCCATGGTATCCATGACCTGACCGCCCATGCGTTCAGCTACGATACCGGTTTTGATACCTTTACGTGCAGCATAGATTGCAGAAGTATTACCTGCAGGGCCACCACCAATCACAAGGACATCAAATGCTTCTTTGGCATTTAGCTTTTCAGCATCTTTTGCAGCAGAGTTGGTGTCTAATTTAGCAATGATTTCTTCCAAAGTCATACGACCTTGACCGATGTGGTTGCCGTCTTGGAATACCATTGGTACAGCCATGATTTTGCGTTCTTCCACTTCGTCTTGGAAGAATGCACCATCAATCATGGTTGCAGTTGTACCTGGGTTGTAAATTGCGATCAAGTTAAGTGCTTGAACCACGTCAGGACAGTTATGGCAGCTTAAAGATACAAACACATCAAAGTCAGTTTTAAGACCTAGACCTTTGATAGTGTTCAGTACTTCGTCAGAAACTTTCGGTGCATAACCTGAAGTTTGTAGCAAAGCTAAAATCAAAGATGTGAATTCGTGGCCCATCGGCAAACCTGCGAAGAATACACGTGGTGTTTCACCTGCTTTTGCAATACCAAAGCTTGGCGCACGGCTGTTGTTACCGTCAAAACGTGCAGTCACTAAATCAGATAAAGCGGCAACTTCAGTTACCAATTCTTTAATTTTGTCTGATTTGTCCGTGCCGTTTAAAGTCGCGACGATTTCAATCGGACCTTCAAGGCGTTCAAGTAAGGTTTTTAATTGAGCAGAAGTATTTTGATCTAACATTGCTAACGTCTCCAGAGGAGTAAATTTATTTGATGAGAGAATGATAGAACAAACCATTAAATAGGTGAAACGGTTTGTTTTTATAAAATTAATCGGTTTTACAAATCAATTGATTAAATTTCTTTCTAAATCATAAGAATATACCGATGTGAATGCAGTCAATATTGGGCCACTATCGAGAAATACAAGTTAAATAGTGGAAAAATAAACGAATTCATCGCGCTTTAAGCGAGAGAATGCTAGAGTCAACGCAATTGTATTGAGAACTTTTTAGGGAAATGGCATGCAGGTTAAACAGGGAATTTATCAGCATTATAAAGGTCAGTTGTATCAAGTCTTTCATGTTGCAACACATAGTGAAACGCGTGAAAAAGTTGTGGTCTATCAGTGCTTGTATGACGACTATTCCATGTGGGTCAGACCCTTAGAGATGTTTATGGAAACCATTGAAATTGATGGTGAAGTAATTCCACGTTTTAAGCTGATCCAAGAAACCCACTAAGTAGATATTTAGTACTTCAATTTATAAATATGAAAGAAATAACAAAAGGACAGAATCATGAGCATGGATGCAAATTTTAAAAACTATATGCAACAACTCTATGCAGACTTTAGTGCTCACGATGCTGCGCAAAATCACCGACTTGCGCGTTACCGAAATATTGAGCCTGAGTCTGCACTGTTTTTGGCTATGCAAATTCGCTTAAAACAAGCCAAACAGATATTGGAAATTGGAACATCTACAGGCTATTCCACGCTGTGGTTAGCAGATGCTGCGCAGTCTACACAAGGGCGGGTCGAAACCATTGAAATTGATGCAGCGCGTATTGAGCAAGCTAAACAACATGCGGAAAATTTAGCTTTATCCGAATATATCCAGTTCCATCATGGCGATGCACTGCATTTTTTACAGCAGTCAAATCAGCGTTATGACTTCATTTTATTGGATGCAGAACGTGATGCGTATATCGCGTATTGGCCATATTTAGCTGAATTAATACAAGCTCAAAGTGGCGTATTAATCGTGGACAATGTGCTATCACATACCAATGAGGTCGCTGAATTTATCCAACGTGTTGAAGCGGATGACCGTTTTATCAGTACGATATTAAATGTGGGCGCAGGGCTCTTTATGGTGACTTGGCGCAACTAGAAATCAGGGCATTCAGCCCTGATTTGATTGAAAATATTTTTTAATTAATAAAAATACTGTTGCTATAGCACCAAGCTCGTAGCGGTTTAACCCTGTAAGCTTACGCGTGAAAAATGTAGATCATATTCTAAATATTTGTGGACAAATGCCGTTTTATCACTACATCGAAGTAAATTATCATAAATAAAAGGTGAAACTGGATAAAAGAGATCCCCAGAACCATTCGCATAAAATATTTTTAAGTAACGTGAAGAAGAACTGTATTTCCAAGAAGTTACAACAGTTGTTGTCATAAGCCACCCCCTTATTGCGTTGTTATAGTCATACTGCAGTTAAAGGTTTATCTCATTTGAAATTAAGACAAATTTAGGGCGTGGAGTATTGCAGAATTGTTAAAAAATAATGTTTTATCTCAAATTTTTTTTATTTCTTTATCAACTAATTTGATAAAAAAAATGCCAGTTCAAATAAATGTCATAAGTGTCATTCTCCCATATTAGTGTAAGGAGAGTTAAAAACTACGGCATTGTTCTGATTTATTGCCTTTGACTTGGTTGTTGCTACCATTAATTGAAAAAGCATTTTCAAGACAAATCAAATTACCTGCGATTTCATTATTATTTAGCACAATATTGCCATTATTTTTCTTTAATTTGAGGTCGCCTGAAATTTGGTTATTGAGGAGTTGGATGTTTTTCCCAGTTGTAAAATCGACATTGCCACTGATATTGTTATGATTGGCAATGATCTTGGTAAAATTTTTATTCGATTCAATATTGCCTTTGATGTGGTTGTCATGCAGTTCAACACTTGCACCATTTTCTAAAATAACATTGCCATGAACAATTAAACCTTCAAGCTGACAATTTTTTTTGACTTTAATATCTTCACGAATACTTTGGTTTTTAATTTCACCTTCGCAGTTCATGGCAGCAAAAGTTGTAAACGAACATAAAATTAAACTGATTGAGACGAAATATTTTTTCATGGGCTTACATCTTCCTGAAATAAGCAATTGACCTAAAATTCATGTTAAAAATACTGAAATACTGGCAAAGATGTAAGCCTAGACAATCGGGTTTGCGGCGCATTTTTATTATATTTGTGTAAGCTCTAACTTGATGAATATCTACAGATATGTAGAAAGTGCTAGTACGTTAAAGTTGTATGAATAAAGTGTGAACTGCGTAGGGTGTATAGAGGTATATACTCGCAGATAATAGGCATAAAAAAACCACGCTAAAAGCGTGGTTTTTGAATCAGTTCAATCTAATACAGATTAGATTTTACCAACTAGGTCGATTGAAGGAGCAAGAGTTGCGTCGCCTTCTTTCCATTTAGCTGGGCAAACTTCGCCTGGGTGAGCGTGTACGTATTGAGCTGCTTTAACTTTACGAAGAAGTTCTTGAGCATCACGACCGATACCACCAGCGTTGATTTCAACGATTTGGATTTTACCTTCTGGATCGATAACGAAAGTACCACGATCAGCAAGACCGTCAGCTTCGATTAATACGTCAAAGTTTTTAGCAAGAGTCCAGTTCGCATCACCAACCATTACGTATTGGATTTTTTTGATTTCTTCTGAAGAATCGTGCCAAGCTTTGTGAGTGAAATGAGTGTCAGTAGAAACTGAGTAGATTTCAACACCTAGTTTTTGGAATTCTGCATAGTTGTCAGCAAGGTCACCAAGTTCAGTTGGGCAAACGAAAGTGAAGTCAGCTGGGTAGAAGAATACAACAGACCATTTACCTTTAAGATCAGCTTCAGTTACTTCGATGAATTGACCATTTTGGAATGCTTGTGCTTTAAACGGTTTAACTTCAGTATTAATTAAGCTCATCATTGTCTCCATGATTGAGGTTTGTTTTTGATTTCCAATAGGGTACAGAAATTTTTCTTATTGCTGAAATAGTATTTTTACATAACTAATATCGGAAAATCCGAATTAGTACACTCCAGAACTATTTCAGCAATAACGATTATTTATCATTATTTCATTCGATATAAGCCATATCAATGCCATATAAAGTTGAAAGTAAAATGACAAAATCATCTTTTCAAAGTCTGTAACCAACATGATGCTTGTGGCATAAGATTTCAAGGGTGATCTCTAAAAAAGTTATAAAAAATATTTCAAATTATAGAATTTGTTCATATAAGATGGCATGAACATAAAATGATTCCAGATTTGATCAAGTGCTTAGTCAATTTTTTCGTATCATTGCCATTCTCAGTCTTGCACTTGCATCACTATGTATTCTTAAAGTTGAAGATATAGGTACAAATTTATGTATCTATGAATACTTGCAACCTCAAAAAGCGACCTATTTTAATGAACTATTTGGAACTTCGTCAGATGATCCTACGCTATTGAGTACCATGGGAATCGTTGGAATCTTCTTTTTTTTCATACTGTTGTTATCATTTAGACGTGCTTGGTATGTGGTTATATTATGGCTATATGCGATTTTTCAATTCATCATCATTTTAATGATAGAAACTGCTTCAATTTCAAAAATTATCTATGACAGTATTGTTTATTGTCATAATGGTTGGTTGTTCGCATGGGTGATCGGGCAGAGTATATTTATTGTTTTTAGTATCATTTATATTTTCTATGGGACTGAAACCTAATGGATAAAGCATCCAAATGGATAAGCTTGAGTTGCCTATTCTAGTCAGCATGTGGGTTTATTATTCTGTACTGGATGAATCAAGAATGTGCTTTCAATTCAAGGTGCTAGCCCGAATCAAATTAATTATTATGCTGAAATGAATGGTTTTTCATCGGATGAACCTCTTTTATTTATTTTTATTGCGTTGATTTGCTTTTTATTCTCAATTCTTTTTGTGCTTAGCAAAATCTGTTCATCATTTTTTGATCATCTCTTTCATTTTATTGAGGTTTTTGATTATGCCGTTGAGTATGTCTTATACAGTGCCATTTTATCAGCTATTACATGACAGTATAGAAGCATGTGGCAATTATTGGTTATTGGCCGCAATTTTAGTTTTTTATCATTTTATTCTGTTCGGCTTCATCTATTGGTTTCAGGCACGCAAAAAATAGATTCATCTTTCACTATTTTTACATACAGCGTAAAATATTCGGTTCTATTTTAATTATTAGGATAATGCATCTGTGCCAAGTCAGTTAAATGTCGATCAATTGGTCATGGTTCGTGATCGCCATCGCTTAAGTCGGCTGAAAAAAGGCAAAGAAGCCAATCCTGAAAAATTTCAAGATTTGTTTGAAAAGTCGAATGCGAAAGTGCGCGAACGGATTGCCCGCATTCCCAATATTAAATTAAATCAAGACTTACCTGTTACGCAGTATGCGGACAAACTAATTGAAGCGATTCAAAAGCATCAAGTGATTATTGTGGCAGGTGAAACGGGTTCGGGTAAAACCACACAGTTGCCTCAAATTGCCATGCTTGCAGGTCGTGGTTTAACGGGTTTGATTGGCCATACTCAACCCCGTCGACTGGCTGCCCGTAGCGTTTCGCAGCGTATTGCAGAAGAAGTGGGCGAAAAGCTGGGGGAGTCGATCTCCTTTAAAGTTCGTTTCAATGAACAAGGTTCACAAGATTCCATCGTTCGTTTAATGACCGACGGTATTTTATTGGCTGAACTGGCCAATGACCGATTCTTAAATAAATACGACACGATTATTATCGATGAAGCGCATGAACGTTCGCTGAATATCGACTTCATCATGGGCTATCTCAAACAGCTCTTGCCTCGTCGTAAAGATCTCAAAGTCATTATTACTTCAGCAACTTTAGACGTAAATCGCTTCTCGAATTACTTTAATGAGGCACCTATTTTTGAAGTCGAGGGTCGAAGCTTCCCAGTAGAACTCCGTTATCGTCCGATTTCAGAGCTGAGCATTGTCGGTAGTGATGATGATGAATTTGACGATTTTGAAGAAAATTTACCCCGTGCTGTGGTTTCAGCCGTAGAAGAATGTTTTCAAGATGCGCAGGAAAAAGGTCATCCTGAACATGCCGACATTTTGATTTTTGCCAGCACTGAACAAGAAATACGTGAGTTACAGGAAACACTGCAAAAGTTTGGGCCAAGACATACCGAAGTTTTACCTTTATATGCACGATTGGCTTTGGCAGAACAACAAAAGATCTTTAATCCATCGGGTGGTGGGCGACGGATTATTATTGCCACCAACGTGGCAGAAACGGCTTTAACTGTACCGAATATTCGCTACGTAATTGATAGTGGCTTTGCACGGATATCCCGTTATAACTATCGCTCACGTGTACAGCGCTTACCGATTGAAGCAGTATCACAAGCAGCAGCAAATCAGCGTAAAGGTCGTTGTGGTCGGATTGCACCGGGTGTGTGTATTCGACTGTATTCAGAAGAAGACTTTATGAGTCGTCCTGAATTTACCGAACCGGAGATTAAACGAACCAACTTGGCCTCGGTTATTTTGCAAATGCAAAGTTTGGGCTTTGGTGAATTAGAAGACTTTGATTTTATTGAGCCGCCAGATCATCGTTTGGTGAATGATGGTCGTAAACTGTTAATTGAGCTTGGCGCATTAAAAGATAAATCGGCCAAAGCGGATCAAGCGAAATTAGAAACGACAGCAAACAATACGAAGCACAAAAAACAGAACAATGAGGGTGCTTTAACTAAAATCGGTCAGCAAATGGCAAAAATGCCGATTGACCCACGTCTTGCACGGATGATTTTGGGTGGAGCGCATTTTGGCGTATTAAATGAAGTCTTGATTATTGTCGCTGCTTTAGCGGTACAAGATCCACGTGAACGTCCTGCGGATAAGCAAATGCAGGCCGATCAGAAACATGCTTTGTTCCGTGAAGCTGACTCGGATTTCTTGTTCTATATCAAATTATGGGAAGCTTTGGTTGCTAACCGTGACATGAGTGAGAATAAGCGTCGAACCTTTGCACGCAATCATTTCCTCAGTTGGTTACGTCTTCGTGAGTGGAAAAAAACCCATGAGCAATTGGTGGATTTGGCTCAGGGCTTAAAACTGTCCTTTAATGAAAAGAAGGCCAATTATGAAAATCTGCACCGTGCGTTATTAACGGGTTTACTTTCATTTATTGCCAACAAAACCGATGAACGTAATGTGTTCATGGCAGTGCGTCAGCAAAAGGCACGCATTTTCCCTGCATCAACTTTGCATAAAACCAATACACCTTGGGTCATGGCTTTTGAGATGGTGGAAACCTCTCAGGTATATCTTCGTACATTGGCGAAAATTGAACCTGAATGGATTTTATTGGCTGCAGGCGATTTATTGAAGCATCATTATTTTGAACCCCATTGGTCGAAAAAAGCTGGTGTGGTGAATGCTTATGATCAAATTTCTTTGTTTGGTTTGATTATTGAGCCACGTCGTCAGATTAATTATGAAAAAGTAGATCATCCGGCTGCGCATGAAATTTTCCTACGCGATGCGTTGACGACGGGACATTTGGGTATTACGCCGCCGTTCTTAAAACACAATTTATTAAAACTCGAAGAAGTTGAGCGTGTTGAAGATAAACTGCGTCGTCGTGATTTGGTGGTGGATGAAGAAACCATCTACCAATTTTATGCTGCAAAAGTGCCTGAAGAGGTGGCAAGTCGTCGTAGTTTTGAAGACTGGCGTGCAACTGTAGAACCGAAAAATCCACGGCATTTATTTATCGATGATGATGCGCTTTGGATGAATGACCGTCCAACGACCCAGCAATTTCCAGACTACCTACGAAATGGTGAACTGCGTTTGGCTGCAAGTTATCGTTTTGACCCAAGTCATGATGAAGATGGTGCAACGGTCAAAATTCCAGTTCAAGCTTTGCCGCAAGTGGATGAAAATATTTGGTCATGGGGCATACCCGGTTGGCGACAAGACCTGATTGAAGCCTTGCTTAAAGCACTGCCTAAGGATAAACGCCGTCACTTGGTGCCAATACCAGATACGGCTCGTAAATTAATGGATCGTGTCGATGCCGTGCATTTGCGCGAGCATATTTTTAGTTTTTTGGCATACCAATTGCGTGGTGAGCAAATCACAGATAAGGACTTTTCTTGGGAACGTGTTGAGCAATATCTGCTGCCTTTAATCAAAGTCATTGATGAAAAAGGCCGTGTGATTGAGCAAGGTCGTGATCTAGATGAACTCAAAGCACGCTGTCGTACGGAAACTCATAGCCCAGTCAAACAGTTAAAAGGTGAGTTTAAAACCTTCCCTGATAATTTTGTGTTCGAAGCATCACAAAAAGTCACGGGTGTGGTGGTGAAACAATACCAAGCGCTTGTTCCAGTCAAAGGCTTTGCAGAGTTGGATGCCAAAGACGAATCTGGTGTGGTGATTCAGACTTTCAATGACCAATTTGAAGCAGTCAAACAACACCGCGAAGGGATCATTCGTTTGGTTCATATGCAGTTGGGTGACTTAGTTCGTCAGTTGAAAAAACAGATATCTAAACCCTTGGCATTGGCTTATTCACCGCTAGGTGACAAAGCCAAACTAGAGCAAATGTTAGTTTATGCCACACTTCAGCTTGCAATAAATGAGCTACCTGTCAATGTGCAGGAGTACCAAAACCTGATTTTAAATGTAAAGAAATCTTTCTTAACCCATGGGCAACAAGCATTAGCCGTTTTAACTGAAACCTATATTCAATGGCAGGATATACGTCGGAAATTGTTGGTTTTAGATGATTCTGTGTTTGGAAAGAACATCGATGATATTGAAGATCAGCTCGATTTGATGCAACTTTCAGATTTTGTTTATGGCAAAACTTCCGATGTGTGGCTCGAATTTCCGAGATATTTGAAGGCATTAGTCTTGCGTTTAGACCGCTTGCCAAATAACCTACAAAGGGACAATTCTGCCATTGATCAAGTTGACCCATGGATGGAAAAATTATTTAAGTTTAAAAATGACACTCGCCTTAAAGAATTGTATTTCATGGTTGAGGAGTTACGCATCTCTATTTTCTCTCAACCAATGAAGACCAAGATGCCAATTTCTCCATCCCGCTTGCAAAAAGTATGGGATAAGCTCGGAATCAGTTAAGATATAGGTAATTTCTAAAAGGAGTTTTACATGGGCATCCGCATTACGGGTACAGGTCTTTATCATCCAGAAGACGTAATTACTAACGAAGAGTTAGTTGAAGCTTTAAATGCTTATGTGGAACAGTACAACAGTGATAATGCTGAAAAAATTGAAGCCGGTGAGCTAGAAGCGCGCCGTGGTTCAAGTGCAGAATTTATCGAAAAAGCATCTGGCGTAAAAGCACGTTATGTTGCTGAAAAAAGCGGTATTTTAGATCCAAAACGTTTACGTCCAGTATTGCATGAACGTTCAAATGATGAATTGTCTATTCAAGCGGAATGGGGCGTAGCTGCTGCAAAGCAAGCGATGGAAAATGCGGGTGTGACTGCTGAAGACATCGATGTTGTGATCTTGTCATGCTCTAACATTCAACGTGCATATCCAGCCGTTTCAATTGAAATTCAAACTGCGTTGGGTATTCAGGGTTATGCCTATGACATGAACGTTGCATGTTCAGCTGCAACTTTTGGTATCAAGCAAGCCTATGACGCGATCAAATCAGGCGCTCGTCGCGTGTTATTGGTAAACGTTGAGATCACATCTGGTCACACAGATTTCCGTATGCGTGACTGTCACTTCATCTTTGGTGACGTTGCAACGGCTTCGATCATTGAAGAAACTGAAACCAAAGCTGGTTTTGAAGTGTTGGATATTGACCTGTTTACTCAGTTCTCAAACAACATTCGTAACAACTTCGGTTACTTAAATATGAGTGAAGTCGATGCTGACATCGACAACAACCGTTTCCGTCAAGACGGTCGTAAAGTATTTAAAGAAGTGTGTCCATTAGTGGCGAAAATGATCACTAAGCAATTGGATGACAATAAAATTGCGGCAACAGATGTAAAACGCTTCTGGTTACACCAAGCAAATGCCAGCATGAATGAATTGATTCTGAAACTGGTTGTGGGTAAAGAACATGCTCAGCCAGACCTTGTGCCAATCATTCTTGATGAATTTGCCAATACTTCATCAGCAGGTGTCATTATTGCATTGCACCGTACTGCGAATGAAGTAAACCATGGCGAATATGGCGTACTTTGCTCATTTGGTGCAGGCTACTCAGTAGGTTCTGTACTTGTTCAAAAACATGATGCTGCCTAAGGTCAGCACATTTGCAGGTTGAACATGATGCAAAATGGATAAAGCGTTTAAGCGCTTTATCCCGCATGTATTTCACGCCAACATTTTTAGGCGCTGAATACATCGATGCATCTAAACCTGCAATGTATGTAGGGAATCATACAATTTACGGTGTACTCGATTCACCGTTGATTATTGATTATCTCTACAATGAACATAAAGTGGCTGTGGTCAGTATTGCTGATCATAGCCATTTTTATTTGCCTGGTTGGCGTGGCATGGTCAAAAAGTTCGGTGCAGTCCAAGGTATTCAGGACTATGTCAGAACAGTGATGCAACAAGGTTATTCCATTTTAGTTTTTCCCGGTGGTGGTCGAGAGGTTTTGAAGCGAAAAGGCGAAGCCTATCAACTGATCTGGAAGCAACGTTATGGCTTTTTAAAACTGGCGCAAGAATTTAATTATGACATTGTGCCTTTTGCCGCTTTAGGTGGAGATGAAGTCTTTGAACTGGGTTTTGATGCCAGTGTGATCGTTGAACATCGTTGGTTTAAACAACTATTAAAAATACAAAAACTCGATAAATTATTACGCCATGGTGATGTGATTCCGTCTTTACCCAAACGGATTATCCCCAAGCGCATTCCGTTCTATTTTCAATTTATACCCCGTCAAAGTTTAAGTCATATTCAGAGTGTGGAGGATTTAAAGCGTTATCGAGAGGCTCTACAACAAGATATTTACACTGCGATAGAACAGCTCAAAAAAATCCGTTTAGAACAACATTCTACAAATCAATAATAGTGACTACTCTTCAACTTCATCCATTTTTATTCGTCACAGCTCAAAATCGTAGAGAAATGAGTCACAACATTGGCCTTTCGGTTTTTCAAAATAATTCCTTTGCATTGACCTTTTGTACAGCTATTTGGCTGATTAATGGCAGTAGTCGGAGCATTAAACTTTGACTATAGTGAAGGTTGAAAAATAATCAACGATCGTTAGGGCGGAAGATGGAAAAGAAAAGCTTGACCCCGCAGCTTGAGCATATTGCTCGGCAACTTATTCGAATATCTCCAAGTTTAAAGCAGTTGTATCAAGAGCAAATGGAACTTGCTACAGCACTCAATTCACAAAATATCTTTAAAATTGAACAAGAGCAGCACCGCATTCAACTGTGTAATGGACTGTGTACCTTACAACTACAAAGTCGTGAATCGATTGGATATCAGTTTCCTAGAAGTCCGTTTAGACCCATCAAAATTGCTGAATTGCATTCGACAGTGCCTTGTATTGAAACAATAGAAGATTTCTTATTTCATGAATTATATTTTTTTACTGGCGACCTAAAGCCGCAACATTCACTCTTGCTCAGAGAAAAAGCACAGCAATTTAGACAATTGATCTTACAGTCGATTTTTCAACATCTAAATGGGCCAGCGCGTGTTCAGCAGTTTTTAGCACAGATGACAGCAGTTGAAGCGCAAATTTTTGATCAGCTGATGCAAGAGCAGCAGATTTATCAGACGCCGCTATTACAAACGTATATCGAATGCCAAATCTGTCTACCACATTGGTTGATGCAAAAGATTGAGCAGATGTTTGCGCTTCATTCACTTACAGAAGCTGAAATATTGCCGATACAGCTCTTGATGGATAGTTTGGACGAGATTTGTTTTGCTACAGCACAATTTTTAGATCCAACGATTTACCGGATCATGAGTTTGAGTTATGAAGATCGGTTCAATTTACAAGAATTAAATGAACATATAGAAGATATTATTTTGTTGCTCGACCATGCATATGAGCGTCCCAATTTGTTGGGTTTTATTCGTTTGATGCATCGGGATGTTTGGGCAGAGCAGGACATATTAAGCCATAGCAATTTTGTGCAAGCCACAGCAATTTGGCAAAAAAAATGTGGAAAACTCCCTTTACTCGATAACAACCGTGCAGTGCGATGGATGTTCAAGCAGTCAGCCGAAGTATTGGATTGGCTGAGTCGTAATTTTCAACACAGTAATGTACGAGTGGCTGTGACGGCATTAAGTTTCGTCGATACGCAGCATATTCATCCCATATTGATTCTTGCAACCTTACAACATTTTCAATTTGTTGCAGCGCGCATATTTATTCAAAATTGCCATGCGATTGCGCATGAACATGATTGGTTTAATCATGAAAAAAATCTACAGTTTGTTTTACAGCGAAAATATCAGCAGCATGATGACCATCGTGTAGTGATCAGCCCATCGATTTTGTATTTAGATGAGTGGTTGATCTTAATGCGACAGGTGTTAGGCGCGGAGGATCAGGCCATAAAAAAAGTCTATCTACCTTTGAGCCGTATTATGCAGGCCTATCTGCAACATTTAGTACGTTGTACGCAGCAATTACCGCAGGCTTTGATGGATTATATCCGTCCAGAAACCCAAGAAAATCGCCAGTTTTTAAGTCTGTTACGACAGCATAAAATTCAACTGCAGGATTTTCGAAATTTATTTTATTTAAAGCATGCTAATTTAAGAGTATCTGTATTTGATGCATATGTGCGTGACTATGTTAGTGCGACTTATTCTACAGGTCATACAGTCCCAAAAAATATTACGTGGAATGGGGTCTTTCATCAGGCGGTACATTGGCATGTCAAGCAACAAAAGCAGGAAGTGTTAACTCAATTAAAACGCCAATTTGCGACAACGGTCTGGCAGCCGTTTACAACTGACGACAAAATATATTTTCAAGATTGGGTCTTTGAAGAGTTAAAAACCATCGATCGAATTATTGATGAATCTATTCAGTTTAAACATTGTTTGGCATCAAGTTATAGCGCCAGTATCATTGCAAGAGTATATGTAGCTTTTCATATGTATCATCCCATTTTGCATGTTTCGATGACTTTGGGCTGTCATGTGCAAAACCACATTTTGGTTTTTGATCAACTTGAGTATTCAAATAATACCCAAGCAGAAATAGAAAAAGTAAATATCGCCAAAGAATTTTTAAATAGGTTCAATAGCTTAAAGTAAGATTGGCGAAATACGGATTTAGTAAACTGTGTTGTGCGCTTAACTTTTGAGTCAAAAATCGTTAGGCTATAGCCGTTCTTTTACGGTATAGGTCTTATGAAACAAGAAACTGCACTCAAGCTGCTCAAAGCAGGTGAAAATGTGTTTTTAACAGGTTCGGCTGGTGCAGGTAAAACTTATACTTTAAATCAGTACATCAATTATCTAAAAGCGCGCAAAGTGCCGGTGGCAATTACGGCTTCTACAGGGATTGCTGCAACCCATATGAATGGCATGACAATTCATACATGGGCAGGGATTGGGATTAAAGATGCGATTTCCGAAGATGAGTTAAAGCGCTTAAAAGAACGTAAATATTTAAAAGAGCATTTGGAAAATGCCCAAGTTTTAATCATCGATGAAATTTCGATGTTGCATGCCAAGCAATTAAACTTGGTGAATAAAGTTTTAAAATTTTTTAAAGACAGTGAAGATGCTTTTGGGGGGATTCAAGTCATTGTTGCAGGTGACTTCTTCCAGTTACCCCCTGTGGGACGCAAAGGTGAATTAAACCGTGACAAGTTTTGCTTTATGTCTGAGGCATGGGTAGAAGCGAAGTTTCGCGTGTGTTATTTGACCGAACAACATCGTCAGGGTAATGACTATCTCAATGATATTCTAAATGCGATTCGTGCTCAGCAAATTACTGGCGATCATTTGCATGCTTTAAGGCAGACAAGTTCACAAAATATAGGTGAAACCTTTACGCGCTTGTATACCCATAATATGGATGTAGATAGTATTAACTATAAACATCTAAATGAAATTGAGCAAGAATCTCGCCAGTTTGAAGCCCAATGTGATGGTAATGATAAACTGATCGAAACCTTAAAATCTTCAGTGCGTGCGCCGGAAACTTTGACCTTAAAGAAAAATGCCAAAGTGATGTTTGTAAAAAACAACTTTGACGTGGGCTATATCAATGGCAGCCTCGGTGAAGTGATAGGTTTTGAAGAAGATGATGAATATGGCATCTTGCCTAAAGTAAAACTCACTGATGGCACGACCTTGGTGGTAGAACCTGAAACATGGTCTGTCGATAATGATGATGGTAAAACCATTGCCAGTTTCCAACAAATTCCCCTGCGTTTGGCCTGGGCGATCACCATTCATAAATCTCAAGGGATGACCCTTGCAGCGGCTGAAATTAACTTGACCCATACTTTTGAGAAAGGTCAGGGTTATGTGGCATTGTCGCGTTTAAAAACATTAGATGGTTTGCGTTTACTTGGTTTTAATGAACAAGCCTTAGAACTCGACAGTTTGGCCATTAAAGCCGATCGACGCTTTCAGGAACTCTCTGATGAAGCGGAAACCAATTTTGCAGAGGCCGATTTAACCGTTCAACACAAAGCCTTTATTCGCCATTGTGGCGGAACACTGAATGAAGTGGAAATCGAGCGCAATGAAAAGAAAATTGCCAAAACTGGTGCGAAACAAAGCTTTGCCACAGCGACTTTAGATCAAACTCGGGAGTTGTTTGAGGAAGGTTATGAAATTCAAGATATTGCAGTGGAGCGTGGTTTAACACCTGCTACGATTATTAACCATTTGGCTCGTCTGCAAAAAGAGCAAGGTTTAGATATATCGGTGGCACATCCGGGAGAAGACGTGGTTGAACAGGTGCGTAAAATTTATAAACGTTTGGCGAAACGACAAGACCCAGCAAATTATAACGATGATGGTACTGTTAAGCTGCGCCCAATTGTGGAGTTGACCAGTCCACGCATGGGATATGACCAAGTTCGTTTGGCTTTATTATTTGTGGAATAACACATTCTTTGGATTACATACATTTAAAGCCAGATTGATCAATCTGGCTTTTTTAATAAGGGGCATCGTGTTTATTTTCATCCTTTGCATCTGCTTAAAAACGATGAATTGGTGATTAAAGTTCCAAATAAAACTTTAAATGAATAAAACTTAATAAAATAATGATAAGATGAGTATAATTCATTAATGCTTTGCGAAAACTATTCGATTGCAAAGTTGCTCCCAAGTTTAGTTGAGAACAATCATGTTGGAATTACGCCATCTCAAAACCTTATTGGCACTCAGAGAACACGGTTCTTTGGTCGCTGCATCTAATGATCTGTGTTTAACGCCTTCTGCACTTTCACACCAGTTGAAAGAGCTTGATCATTGGTATGGGGTAGAGGTGGTGAACCGACGCACACGTCCTGTGACTTTTTCGAATGTTGGGCAACGTTTACTACGCCTTGCCGATGACATTTTACCGCAAGTTCAAATTGCGCAATCGGACATTACACGGATTGTGCATGGTCAAACCGGCCGAATTATTTTTTCTTCAGAATGTCATAGTTGCTTTGACTGGCTGATGCCGTTATTGAATGTCTACCGTCAGCAATACCCTGATGTAGATTTGGACTTTGCTTCTGGCTTTGAAGCCAATCCGCATGAACTATTACAAACGGGCGAGTTTGATCTTCTGATTACGGCAGATCCGATTAATTTAAAAGGTGTGGAATATTTCCCAATCTTTGAATATGAGTCTCGTTTGGTATTGTCAAATACACATCCATTGGTTCGTGCGACAAATGTGACTGTTCAAGAATTAGCAGAAGAAACGCTGATTACCTATCCGGTTGATAAACATCGTTTAGATATCATGGCGAAATTATTTTTACCGGCCAATATTCAGCCTAAACACGTCCGTACGACAGATTTGACCCAGATGCTGATTCAGTTGGTTGCAAGTGGTCGTGGTATTGCGGCATTACCAGATTGGGTGGTAAATGAATATGAACAAAAAGGTTGGGTGACCTCTCGACGTTTAGATTGTGTTTCACCTGAAGGTTTAAGACGGACCTTGTACGCAGGCTATCGTACCGAAGAGGCTGAAAAAAGCTATTTTGAAGGCTTCCTAAAACAGTTGGCGAAATTCTCACAAAAGCGCAATCAATATTATTCCAACTAAGGAGGATCTATGACACAGAGTCTTTTTGTATACGGGACATGACGTCTAGGTCAGCCCAATGATCACGTGATGGACCGCATTGGTGGCGAGTGGAAGAAAGGTGTGGTGTGGGGTGAATTAGAACATAAAGGCTGGGTGCGGCGATGGGCAGTCCGGGCATTCGTTTATCGAAGGTAGGTCATGCGATTGAAGGCTATGTTTTTTTCTCTGAAAACTTAGCAGCTCATTGGGAGGCTTTAGACGAATTTGAAGGTGCTGAATATCAACGTGAGGCTGTAGATGTGCAATTGGAAGGCGGAGAATGGATGCAGAGTGAAATTTATGCCTTGAAATAATATCGTGAGGGAGAGTCGTAAAATACGTGGGCCATCCATACATCATGACTTTCCCCAACCTTCGATATGTGTATCGATGATTCTGCTTGCTCTGTTGCTTCCTTGAGTGCAATTTTTTAAAGAGCCGTATCTAAAAGAGTTGTATCTAAAGTGCTTGAATGCACAGAAATCACTTTAAGATCGCTATACAAGTGGATGAATAATTTTTAGAATTGAGCTGTATCTCACACTGAAACCTGTTTGAGCTCAATCATGCCGAATACTATAGAACCATCACCAACTCAACTCATGTCTGTGATTCAAACGCAGACAGCTATTGCCAAACTGGGTTTAGATCTAAATGCAGTGATGACCGTAGTGGCAGAACAGGCGCAGCAGATTACACATGCTAAAGGTGCAGTTGTAGAGTTGGCTGAAGATGGTGATATGGTCTATCGTGCAGTGTCTGGCGGGGCGAGCCATTTACTAGGTTTAAGACTACATATTGAAAATAGCTTATCGGGGCTATGTATAGCGCAAAAACAAACACTGTATTGCCAAGATTCGGAAACAGATGCGCGGGTAGATCGCGTGGCATGTCGACGTGTCGGGTTGCGTTCGATGGCTGTGGTGCCATTGATTCACTGTGATGAAGGTGTCGGTGTATTAAAGATTTACTCTGATCAAGTCGATGCCTTTCAGGAAGCTGACTTGCATATATTGAGTTTGATGTCTGAGTTGATCGCTGCGGCGATGTACCATGCGACACGTTTCGGTGCGACAGAGTTATATAAATTGGCAACTCAAGATAGCTTAACAGGTTTAGCTAATCGGGCTTTGTTTGTCGACTTTTTACGCCAAGGGATAGAAAAAGCACGTGCGCAGAAAAAAGTGCTAGGTATCTTGATGATTGATATGGATGGTCTGAAGCCGATTAATGATCAGTTTGGACATCGCATTGGAGATGCTGCACTGAAAGAAATTGCACAGCGCATTTTGCGTGAAACACGTCAAGATGACTTGGTTGCACGCTTGGGCGGCGATGAATTTGCTGTGATCTTAACCAATATTGCCAACTTAGAACGTGCGCAAACGGCGATGAATCGAATCGCAGAAAGTTGCGGACTGCCGTTTGCATTTGAGCAAATGAGCTTGAAAATTGGTGCCAGTATTGGCATGGCTCTATTCCCAGAAGATGCTCAATCTATCGATCAATTGGTCGAAATGGCTGATTTAAAAATGTACGCCAATAAGCGTGAACGGAAACAAATCAATCCTGAATAACTCACTGCCTAAATATCTTACTGCTTAAATAATTCACTCATAGTTATGCAGGTAAATTCGTTCACTACCTTCATATTATCTAAAGTATCGCAAAACGTTTTGATGAAAACTTGTCCTGTCTCAAACAAATGCGGATGACATGACTAAGTATCATTGTTTAATTTAAATCAAAGTGCGCTTAGCATGTGACGGTGCAAGATGATTAAATAATTGAAAAATCATCTAAGGTCATTTGTTTTTTGACTCAAAATAATATTTTGAATTGTTAAGCTGTGCACTATTGCATGGCGAAAAGAGCATGACAATTCAATGAAAGGGATGTCAAAAGATTTATTCATTATTGCGGCAGGTTTTATTGCTGCAATGCATATCGGGAAACTACCGCCCGCAATACCTGTATTACAGCAGCAACTCGGCATTAGCTTTATTCAATCTGGTTTATTGCTTTCATTGGTACAGGGCGCAGGAATGTGCTTTGCATTGTTGATTGGTAGTTATATCCAAAAAATTGGATTTAAACTGTGTATCTTATTGGGCTTAAGTCTATTGACGATAGCAAGTGCATGGGGGAGCTTTGCACAAAGCTTTGATGTCTTGTTGCTACTGCGTGTCATAGAAGGATTTGGCTTCTTATTGGTGACACTCACAGGGCCTGCATTTATCCGTCAGCTTGTACCGCTACAGCACATCAGCGCAAAGATGGGACTGTGGAGTGCTTATATGGGCGGAGGTATGGGCATAGCCTTATTGGTTGCGCCATTTCTAATTGCTCAATATGGTTGGAGTGTGGTTTGGCTCAGTTTCGCTATGATTACTGCAACATTACTACTCTGTATCGCCATGTTTATTCCTCAGCCTCATGTGGCACTGAATACAACACCTATTATTGGTCTCATTAGAGATACTTTGAAACATCCTGCAGCATGGCTTTTGGCGCTCATTTTTGGGACATATGCAGGGCAGTGGTTTGCATTGGTGGGCTTCTTACCGATGATTTATGCGCAAAATCAAATTTCAGCAGAGCTGGCGGGTGCTTTAACAGCCAGTGTTGCCGTTGCGAATGCTGTGGGCACATGGGGTTGCGGACTGTTATTACAGCGTGGTTTTCAAGCTAAAACTTTAGTCCAACTGGGTTTTGCTGTTTTGATCATTTGCTCCTTAGGGTTTTATCTTTCTAAAGACGCGTTACCGTTTTTACTGCAATATTTAACGGTGTTTAGTTTTTCGCTTTTTGGAGGCTTGATTGCTGCGACGGTCTTTGCACAAGCACTGCATTTTGCACCTTATCCTGCGGCAATCAGTACGACGGTCGGCATGATTTTACAATGCTCTGCCATATCACAATTTGTTCTGCCACCTGTGATTGCCACTGTGGTTTCACAAACTGGAGCGTGGTTTTGGGCGGGGATCTTGATGTCAGCATTATCATTCGTTGGAATCCTGCTCAGTCGACGTTTATTTCAAATGCAGTATGGCTCAAATTAAAATTTTGTTAAACCGCTATGTCAGCAACGGCCTTATTGTTTAATCCCAATCAGTAGCGACAAGATGCCTGCTGCAATGAGTGGGCCGACAGGTACACCGCGCAGCATGGCAACACCTGCGACTGTCCCAATCAATAGTCCGGCAACCACATCTGGCTGATTGGACATCAGTTTGACACCACGTCCGCCTAACCATGCGACAAAGACGCCAATGGCGATTGCGACGAGGGATTTCCAACTTAAAAAGGATTTTAAAATCGAATCACCAGGAATTTTTCCGCTAGCGATCGGCGTGAGTACGCCAATGGTTAAAATAATAATGCCAATGTTTAAGCCATATTGTTGCAGATAGGGGAAAAATTCACTTAAAGGCGTGATGCGGAAAACAATCAAGACACCTGCTGCTATGGTGATCGCTGTATTGTGGCTAAAGATGCCACAAGCCAATAACACCAATAACACGATCAGATTTAAATCCAACTCAGACATAGGATATTCGTGAGAAACTTCAATAAATAATCAATAGTGTAGCGCAGAAACATTAAAAACTGGCGTTCAAGATCATTTCCGCTATTTTTCCTGCAAGTTGGCTCGTTGTTCGGTATAAAATAGCAATATATGGTGTTTATTAGGTTGTTCTATGTTTTTGGAAAAAATGCTGCAATCACAAGGTTTTGGTTCGCGTAAATATTGCCAACAGTTGATTAAAAATGGTGCGGTCGAAATACATGGTGAGATTGTAGATAATCCAAAGCAAAAACTGGACTTGAATGATTTAAGCTACAGTGTGAATGGTCAGGACTATGTCTATCGTGAGCATATTTACATTGCATTAAATAAACCCCAAGGTTATGAATGTTCGCATCAGGCAACCCATCATTTTAGTGTTTTTGAATTATTTGATGATGTGTTGTTAAATCGTGGTTTGCAATGCGTCGGGCGACTGGATCAAGACACCACTGGACTGTTGCTGCTCACGGATGATGGTCAATATCTACAAGCGCTGACACACCCTAAAAAGCATGTTGCCAAAGTATATTCGATGCATACCGCAGATCCTGTGACACCTGAGCAAATACAACAATTAGAACAAGGCGTGGAGCTTCGAAACGAAAAAGGCATCTTCGCTGCAACCGATGTACAGCTATTGGCTTCACATCAATTGCAAATGACTGTTCATCAAGGGGTATATCATCAAGTGAAGCGGATGTTGGCGGCTGTCGGCAATAAAGTTGAAACTTTACATCGTGCTCAAATAGGCCAATTAAAGCTTGATGATCTCGCTGAGGGTGAATGGATTTATTTGAATGCAGCGCAAATTGAACAATCGAAATTTCGTGAAAATCTAAATCCACAGTAATGGGTACTGGGCTTTGATACGTCATCAGTTGAAGGATGAATGTGCGGTATTAAAGCCCCTTAATATGTCTGCAATCTACTGATCGAAAGATTCGTTTCTAATATGCGTTGATGATGTATTTAATGCCTAGCAGAGCATTAGCGAATAAAGTAATGATAGGTTTGAAATTCATCATCTTTAATGAAGCCCATCGATTCATAGAGTTGATGTGAGTGATAGTTATTTTTTTGAGTTTCGAGGCTGATTCGAAGCGCACCTTCATGTTGAGCAAAGAGAACCGCAGTATCGATCAATTGTTTGGCTGAACCTTGACGACGATATACAGGGCTGACATAGACATCATCTAAAATATAGTAGGTTGAACAAGCCACAGATGAAAAGCCTAAATACAGTAAGATAAACCCAGTAATCACTTCATCTTTTAGACAAATAAAAATTACGC
Organism: Acinetobacter sp. YH12045; assembly: GCF_013419925.1. NCBI lineage: Bacteria > Pseudomonadati > Pseudomonadota > Gammaproteobacteria > Moraxellales > Moraxellaceae > Acinetobacter > Acinetobacter sp. YH12045. The sequence goes on from NZ_VOZE01000001.1 coordinate 151,579, forward strand.
TTTCATTATTTTCAAAACGTTGTCTTAGAAATTTATATGAAATATCAAGATTAGAAGAGGTGCCATAAAATTGGCGATATTCATCAAATAAAACAGCAAGTGGCTGAAGGTCTGCTTCTGTCGCGCGTCGAACAATCATTTTTTTCTATACTCCATGCTATTTTTATCAGTCTTGCATGAAGCATATCGAAATTTCGAAATTGGTTGATTTATAAATTGTTTATAAATGCGACAGTGTTAAGTTTTGTCACCTTCACCCAAAATTGCATTGAGTTCTTCAAACAAGTCGAGATGATCATCATCTAGTAATGGATCATTATTCAAAATTTCTAATTCCGCAGGACTAATTTCAGTGGTTGAAATAGCTTGGGCTTCTTGTTGTTTTAATTTGCGTAACTTAATCAATTGTTCAATATTGATATTTTGGTTTTCAATAGAGAAGGGGATCGATTTGGTTAAAACAACTTGTTTAAAGAATAGACGTACAGCCTGTGCAGGTGTAATGCCTAATTGTTTAAAAACGGCAAAGGCCTGTTTCTTTTCCTGTGAATCGAGACGGATTTGGTAGACTTCAGTTTTTCTCATATTCTTAGAAAGCTTTTAAATACTTAACTTTTCGCATTTATTCTAATCAAAACTGTTATAAATTCAAGAAAGTTTGGCAGTATTTTATCAATTTAATGTAATGACAATAGATTTACAGTGTCAATTCATAGGCAGAACTGAATTGAAAAGCCTGCTCTGTCACAGGATCGATAAAATCAAGCTGTTTCGCAAGTAGTTGTAAAGGTTGGCTGAAATCGTCATCTGCCTTATGTTGTACTACTGGATAAAAGGGGTCATTTTGAATTGGAATGCCCAAAGCATTTAAATGTACACGAAGTTGGTGTTGCTTGCCGGTATGGGGATTTAATTCATACTTTGCATGGTTTCCATGCTGCTGGAGGAGCTTAATGTATGTTTCACTATTAGGCTCACCATCTAGCAGTTGCATTGTATAAAATGGCTGACCTTTTTCCATACGATAGCGAGTTGTGATTGGGAAATTTAACTCATCTCGATAAGCTGCAATGGCATGATAGGTTTTTTGAACTTGCCGCTTGGCAAACATCTGTTGATATAGCCCACGGCTTTCGACACATTTGGAGAAGAGAACCACACCGGCAGTTTCACGATCTAAACGATGAATCGGTGTCAGGTGTTCAAGCTGCGTTTGTTTTTTGAGTCGAACCAACAAGGTTTCTTGTACATACTGACCGGTCGGACTCATGGTGAGAAAATGCGGTTTATCGACCACGATGAAATGATCATTTTCAAATAAAATCTGATGCTCAAAGGGAACATGGATTTCATGCGCTAAGAATCGATAATAATAAACATGACGATTGGCTTCAAAAGGACTGTCTATCGTTAAAGCGTCACCATCTGCAGCATAGACTAGACCATCCTTAAATCGTTGTTGCCACTCTGCTGCTTGGATATGAGGAAATTGCTCACACAAATATGTATAAACGGTAGAGGCTTGTGTGTGTTGACCGTCAAGGAAGACTTTGCTGGCACTGACACCATTGATCATCGGGGGAGTAAATTCAAAACTGTGCATGAAGAAAGATCTAAAAACTGAGCAAATAAAGCAGAGAACACATCATGAAAAATGCTCAATCTATAGTGTGAACATATCCATTTTAGCCAGTGCGATGCTATCATATTTAATTCTTATGTACATGTTGTGAGTAATATGCAGTATTCATTCAGTCTGGAACTTAATAGTGAAGTCGATACCCAAAACTTAGCTACCGTACTGGCGACGCATTTTACGACGGGTGTAGCGTATTTAATTGGTGACTTGGGTGCAGGAAAGACCACGTTAACACGTTATTTTTTACAACACTTGGGTCATCAAGGTGCGGTAAAAAGTCCAACCTATACATTGGTTGAACCTTACAATATTCAAGGACAAGATATTTTTCATTTTGATTTATATCGTCTGAATGACCCTTATGAGCTTGAGCTTATGGGTATCCGTGATTATTTAGAAACGCCGAACGCCCTATTTTTATTTGAATGGCCATCTAAAGGGGGCGACGAAATCCCTGCGGCTGATTTAATTATTAATATTGAAAAGTCTGCGGATGAAAGCACCCGTACAGCGACTTTAAGCTCTTCTTCAGAAACTTTGCAAAACGCTTTGGAGCAAAAATTTAACCATGCTGAATGAAATCAGTGCCCGCCGCATTCGAACGCTTGATCCTGCCTTAGCCAACCAAATTGCCGCAGGGGAAGTGATTGAACGTCCTGCTTCTGTGGTCAAAGAATTACTGGAAAATTCCATTGATGCAGGGGCGACTGAGCTGATTGTTCGTATTGAACAAGGTGGCAGTACACTGATTGAAATAATAGACAATGGTCGGGGCATCCACCCTGAAGATCTACCTTTGGCGGTCATGCGCCATGCCACAAGTAAAATCCAAACTGCTGAAGATTTGCATGCCATTGTAAGTCTAGGTTTTCGTGGGGAAGCCTTGGCTTCGATCGCTGCGGTGTCTCGTTTGACTTTGACCAGTAGCCAAAATGATGACGGTGTAGGCTATCAGGTCGAAGTAAATGGCACCGCATTTGATTCGCAAGAAATTCAGCCTGTGGCAGCGACGCAAGGCACCACCATCCGTGTGCAAGATTTATTTTTTAATGTGCCTGCACGGCGTAAGTTCCTCAAAAAACCGGGGACTGAGTATGGACATATCGAAGAAATTGTCCGTCGTTTGGCACTGACCCATTTTGATATACGTTTTGTCCTTGAGCATAACAATAGTATTAAGCTGAACTTGCCTATTGCAGACAGTGGCGCGCTCCGTTTTCAGCGGGTACAACAATTATTAGGCCGTCAATTTACTGAAAATGCGTACTGGATAGATGCTGATAGCGTCAATATGCGTCTCAGTGGTTGGTTAGGTCATCCTTCAGATGCACGTGCGCAGGCCGATATGCAATACGTATATGTGAATGGACGTATCGTAAAAGACAAGACCGTTTCACATGCACTTCGCATGGCTTATGACGGTATTTTGCATGGGCATCAACATGCCGCTTATTTGTTGTTTATGGAAGTCGATCCTGAAAATATCGATGTGAATGTGCATCCGACGAAACATGAAATACGTTTTCTAAATCAACGTGAAGTACATGAGTTTGTCCGCCATTTTGCCAAATCGACTTTAGCGCAATTTCAAACTGCGACAGCTGAATTGTCATCTGCAATGAAACTCGATGGGCAGGCACACGAAAATATCATTCCGCAGCCGCGTCATCAGGAACAATTTTCATTACATCAACCCCAGCCAGTTGCAGAGCAAGGCACAAATTTTGTCAGTCCAGAGATCTCAGGTGGACTCACTGACTTTAGTTCGCCAGCAACGGTGCAATATGCTTCTAATCATGCGCCAACAGGACAGGAAGCTTATACACAGCAATATTCAAATGCGTCGAACAATAGTGCTGGATATCAGTCAAATTTAGCGGGTTCCAGACAGCTCAATAATGCATTGCAAAGTTATTTGGCGCCTTTACGTCAAACTGAGTCGTTAAATGATCCGGATACCGCATTGGCTGAACATATTCAGCAGAAAGTCGATGAGCATCCTTTGGGGATTGCCATTGCGCAATTGCATGGTATTTATATTTTGGCCCAAAACACCGAAGGTTTAATCATTGTTGATATGCATGCGGCACATGAGCGCATTGTTTTGCAACAAATGAAAACGGCTTGGGATAAACCTGAGTTTTGGACATCGCAGCAATTGCTGATTCCTAAAGTCGTGAGCATCAGTAGGATGCAAGCGATGCGCGTCGATGAGCTCAAAGAACAATTGGCACGCCTAGGTTTAGAAATAGATCAATATGGCGATGAGCAAGTTATTGTCCGAGGTGTTCCTGCCATTTTGCATAAAGCAGACTTTGATGCGTTGATCCCAGATTTATTAAATGATTTAGACCCAAGTGATCAGGTTGCAGGGTTACTACAAAAGCGCGATCAAATTTTGGCAGGCATGGCCTGTCACGGCGCTGTACGCGCACACCGTATTTTAAGTCTATCTGAAATGAATGCATTACTGCGTCAGATGGAACAAACTGAATTTGCCAGCCAATGTAACCATGGACGTCCGACGTGGCGTGCGTTTCCATTGGCACAGCTAGATAAACTTTTTGCTCGGGGAGAGTAGTTTTACATGTCAAATCAATTGCCGGTCATCAACTTAATGGGACCAACTGCAAGCGGTAAAACCGCCTTGGCATGTGAACTATACGAGCAAGGTGGATTTGAATTAATTTCTGTCGATTCTGCTTTGGTTTTTCAGGATATGGATATTGGTACGGCCAAGCCGAGTAAAGCTGAGTTGGAGAAATATCCACATCATTTGATTGATATTATCAGTCCGCTTGAAGTGTATTCAGCAGCGAACTTTGTAGAAGATGCGTGTGTGCTGATTGATGATATGCATGCACGAGGTAAAACACCGATATTAGTCGGTGGTACGATGTTGTATTACAAGGCTTTATTGGAAGGGTTGTCTTCAAACTTACCGAGTGCAGACTATGCCGTACGTGCTGAAATTGAAGCCAAAGCTGAGTCGCAAGGTTGGGATGCTGTATATGCAGAATTGTGCCATGTCGACCCATTGGCAGGTGAAAAATTTAAACCGAGTGATAAGCAACGGATCATTCGTGCGCTCGAAGTTTTTAAGTTAACCGGTAAACCCATTACGCAGTTACAAGCTGAGCAACCTAAAAACGTACCATACCGATACAATTTTCATAATTACGCATTATTGCCCGACCGATTAGAATTACATGAGCATATAGCTCGACGTCTAAAAATAATGTGGGAAATTGGATTTTTAAATGAAGTGAAAGCTCTCATTGAAAAATACGATTTAGATGAAAATTTACCCTCTATGCGCTCAGTTGGATATCGTCAAGCTTTAGATTTTTTGAAAAATAGTGATCAAAGTAGCGAAAAACAGCGTGAAATGGAGGATAAGGCACTTTTTGCAACACGACAACTTGCAAAACGTCAATATACTTGGTTAAGATCTTTGCAAGAAACGCATAAATTTACTACATATTTAACTGCGCAGCAGGCTCAAGAAGACTTGCGAAAGTGCTACGGATAAAGCAAAATTTACAGACTACCTTTTTGATAATTTTTAATTGAAAAGTAAAGGTAGCTTTTGCGCTGATTTTTATTATTTTTTGGAGTTATAACATGTCTAAAGGTCAAACTTTACAAGATCCGTTCTTAAATTCTCTCCGTAAAGAACGTATTCCAGTGTCGATCTTCCTTGTAAACGGTATTAAATTGCAAGGTCATATTGAATCTTTCGACCAATACGTTGTTTTATTAAAAAATACTGTAAGCCAAATGGTTTACAAACACGCTATTTCAACTGTTGTTCCAGCACGTAACCCACGTCCTGCTGGTGCTCCTGCAGGTGCTCAAGGCGCTGCCGGCTTCGGTGGTCAACAAGGCGGCTTCGGCGGTCAACAAGGTGGCTTCGGTGGCCAAGGCGGCTTTGGTGGTCAAGGTGGCTTCGGTGGTCAAGGTGGCTTCGGTGGTCAAGGTGGCTTCGGTGGTCAAGGTGGTTTTGGCTCTCAAGGTGGCTTCGGTGGTCAAGGTGGCTTCGGTGGTCAAAGTGGTTTCGGCGCTCAAAATGCTGGTTTTGATGGCGAAACTAAATTTGAAGATGCTCAAGACGACGAAAACAACAATCGTTAATTGAATTAAAAAAACCTCCCAAATGGGAGGTTTTTTTGCCTATAAAAGAGTAGATTGTTTTCACAAAGGGTATGTAATAATTACTAAAGTGCTGAATGATGATAAGAATCGACATAAAAAAACCAGCCGAAGCTGGTTTTTTGTTTATTCACTTATTTCTTTTTACGATCTAGAGTAGGATCTTTAATTTCAACATAGGCATTGTTGCGAATTTCACGTAACCAGCTGTCCAGTTCAGTGTCAAATTGACGCTCACCTAAAATCTGACGGGCCATACGTTCTTGTACTTCATGTGTCATATCTTGTTGACGTGTATCGGTCACTTGAAGGATGTGCCAACCAAACTGTGACTGAAAAGGCTTGCTGATTTCACCTTTCGCTGTTGATTTCATCATTGCTTCAAATTCTGGAACCATCACACCTGGGCTAACCCAACCTAAACTACCACCATTGGCAGCAGAACCAGTGTCATTCGAGAACGTTGAAGCCAAGACCGCAAAATCTTCACCCTTTTGCAGGCGATTATACAAGTTGTCGATCATTTGCTTGGCATTTTCAGGACTCACGACCTCAGATGGTTGAATCAGGATATGGCGAGTTTGGTATTGAGGAACAATGGCTTTTTGTTCTCCACTTTTACGGTCGACCAATTTTAAAACATGAACGCCATCACGTACTGAAATTAGTTCAGTGGTTTGACCAACTTGCAAAGGTGCTACACGTGCAGCAAGTTCATCTGGAATATCAGATAAGTTGCGGAAGCCCATATCGGCACCGTCAACTTTAATGTCTTTGGTGCTGTATTTGCTAGTAATCGCTTTTACATCGTTACTTGCTGCAAGTTCTTTACGAATTTCTTCCGCGATTTTAACGGCATTATCACTGCTAGCTACACGTACATGTAAGACATGAACTTGATTACCTAACGCAGCTTGACCTTGTGGTGAGCTTAAGAAGTTTTTCACATCTTGGTCACTGATTTGAATGCGAGAAGTGACCAACTGTTGGCGTAGACGTTGTAAAGCGATGTCTTCAGCGATGCGTGCACGTAAACCTGCATAGGTATTTGGCGCAACAGCATCTAATTTTTGCTGAAACGCTTCTAAGCTTGGGGAGCCTGCGTCTTTTGCAACTTTAAGTACGGCTTCATTGAGCGATTTTTCATCCGCTTTGACATTATATCGTTTAACCTGTTCAAGCTGTGCTTGGCGCGAAATCAGCTGTTCTAAAGCTTGTTGCTGCAAATATTCAGTCGGTGGGACGGTTTGTTTTTTTGCTTGAAATTGATGAGTGATCTCGGCAATGCTTTGATCAAGATCACTACGTAGAATCACGCTATTGTCAACGACAGCTACAATTTCATCTTTAGGTTGCGCAGCAGCAAATACAGATACAGAAGTCGATAGGCAAAGTGCCAAAGCTGACGCTTTAAAAATTTGTTTTAACTGTTTTGTCTTCATTAACGTTCTGTCCAAGATTGATTAATATTGTTAAAACCCAACACTCGGTTTTCAAGCAAAGAGGTTAATTTATTGTTGAAGCCACCTAAACCTTTTAGGGTGAACTCCGCCATAATGGCACGTTTTGGTTTAACATCTGAAGATGTTACATCATCTAAATCGTTATAGTACGAACGACCATAAACTGAAACACCCCAGCAGCATGACTCGTAGTTCACACCCAGTAAATATTCACGCGCAATACTGTTGTCGAGGTCATATTGTGCATGACCAATAATACGCCAGTTATTGTGTATAGGTTGAATAAACGATGCTACTGCTTGGTCATAGCTGTCTTGGCGGTTAGGAATGTCTTTACGATAGAAATAACCGACATTGTATAAATTGCCTTTATTTCCTGTGTAATACATTTGAATATCGCGCTGAGCATTATCACCATTCGCCATCCATGCTGAATTGGCATTCACACTGATGCTGTCAGATAGTTGGCTAGAAATGCTCACGACAGGGCCGGTATGGCGTTCGGTATCAAATTTATCAGAGACGTTGTTCAGTGTGACACGACGGTCTTCAAAATAGAAACTTTGACCAATGCTAGCTTTTAAACGCTCAAGACCAATATCATCAAATAAACTATAGCTCAAGCCTAGAGATGCGAAGTTGTTGTCTTCTAAACGGTCATTACCATAGAACCGACGCGGACTAAATAACTGGTCATAATTAATTGACGCTGTGGTTGAGTCAAAGTTCGGGTTGGTGTCTTGGTTTTTGTATGGAGAATACGCATAGAAAAAGCGAGGCGTTAAGGTTTGTAGATAACGACCTTCGCGCTCCATCACAAGACCCGCATCTAAAGTGAATTGCGGTACAACGACCGATTTACTTTCATTTGATGAACTAATGTTTTGTGCATTAACAGTGTCTTGATCGTAAATCGTGTTGACGTTACGAATAGACACTTCTGGTATTACAAAAGACCATGGGTTACGATAGTTATAACGCACACTAAAGTCGTTATAAATACGTGCACCACTTGGCTCATACATTGGCGAATCGCCAGTATTGCTTGGAATATTATTACTACGTAAGTTCTTTTTGAAGTAAGCCGTATCATTGTTAAATTCGTACTGTAAGCCGAGCGGATTACCAGTCTTGTAGTTCAGTAGGAATTGCGGCAAGCGCGCATATGGACGGTCTTCATCACTGACAGTTTTATCCAGTGTTTGGAAGTCTTCCACTTTAAGCTGTGCTTTTAGGCCAGGGACACCATTTTTATAATTGAGTTCCCATGCACGGCGTAAGTTCAGGTCAGTTTTTGAGTTTGGATTATTATTGAGATCTGAGAAATAGTCTTTATCAGATGCATAATTGTATTCTAAATTGGTTGTAAATTGATCGTTAATTTTCCAGTTGTGGAGGAAATGTAAGTCTTTACGATCCTGATCATCATACTTTTGGTCGGATGGTAAATAACCACCCCACACCATCCCTGAACCAAAGTTTTCAGTGAGATAGCGGAATTCGCCTTCCATCATTGGACCGCGGTCTGCAATATAACGTGGTGTGACCGTTGCATCATAGTTTGGTGCAAGGTTGAGATAGACGGGAACGGCAAGTTCAACACCACCATCATTGGTAAAACCAAAGCTTGGGGTCAAAATACCTGTGGTACGACGGTCATCAATCGGGAAGTTGAAATAGGGCACAGCCATCACAGGTACGTTTTTTACATATAATGTTGTACCTTTGGTTTCACCACGACCAGTTTCTTGATTCAGCTTAATTTTGTCTGCTTGAATTTTCCACGTTGGTTTTTCATCAGGTGGACAAGTGGTATAAACAGCGTTTTCTAATTCGAGTGTTTCGGTTGAAGTACGTGAAATTTTTTCAGCACGACCATGCGCATGCTGCTGTTCAGCAATAAAGAAGCTGTTATTTAAATCACCCTGTTGGGTTTTTAAATTGTAATCTATTGAATCGCTTTGAGAAATCAGCCCTGACTGTGCCATTTGTACGCGGCCAGAAGCATTCGCATAGGTTTGGGTTTTATCAATTTTGATTTGATCGGCACGAATTTGACGACCTTCTTGGTCAATCAGAACATTACCTTCAAGAATGGAGTCGCCATTCGGGTCAAAATGACCATAGTCTGCGGTAATGGTGGAGGTTGCATCTTCAGGTGCGACTGCTTTCGTTGTTGGAGCAACTGGGGTAATCCAGGTGCCTGTACAAAACGCAGAACTTAATTGATTGGTGTTGCGAATCTGTGCTTCAGGTGCAGATTTATCGACATAATATTGTTCGAAGAACTGCTGCCCCGGATAAGCTTCTGAAATGCTTTGTTTGAGTTGTTCTGTATCGTCATCCGTGGACGGGTTTGAAACAGGTGCTGCATAGCTTGGTAACGAGCTACCACATAGAAGGGTTAAGATCGCAGTCGCTAAAGGATTAAATTTAAACTGATGCTTCATTTGTCTCATTAACCAGGTATGCTTAATCGCAATTAATTATTGTCGCATCATAGAGAAAAAGTTGATAAGTAGCTACACTTAGCACTTTAAAAACTCAGCCTGTATTAGAATTTATCGCAAATGAATACACAACGTGAACAATTGATACAAACATGGATTTCATCTGTACTCGGTTCAGATCAATTTGAAATTAACTTCTTAGCAGGCGATGCAAGCTTCCGTCGTTATGCACGAATCAAATTGAATAATAAAACATTTATGCTCATGGATGCACCACCAGAAAAAGAAGATTGTGGTCCTTTTGTGTCGATTGATGAATTTTTTGATGCACATGGCGTGCGTGTACCACATATCGTGGCCAAAGACCTCGATCAAGGCTTCTTATTGTTAGAAGATTTTGGTGATGTTTTATTGTCGACGTTGTTGAATGATCAAACCGTAGACGCACATTATGCTCAAAGTTTTAAACAGTTGATTCAATTGCAGTCAATTGATGGAACTGCTCATTTTCCTGCATATGCCTATGAAAAGCTGATTTCTGAAATGGAGCTGTTAACCGATTGGTTATTGCCATCTCTACAAGTGCAGCCTACTGAAGAAGAATCGGCACTGATTAAACGAACCTTTGCTATCTTAGCCAATGCTGCATTGGCTCAGCCTCAAGTGATTGTGCATCGTGATTTTCATAGCCGTAATTTGATGGTACTTGATGGTGAGCAAGATCAGGGTGTGATTGACTTCCAAGATGCTGTGATTGGTGCAGATACTTATGATTTGATTTCTATTACACGTGATGCCTATGTGCAGTGGAATGCAGATCGCGTTTATGCATGGTTTAAAACGTTCTATGATTTGTTGCCTGCATCGGCTAAAGATGGTCGTAGCTTTGAGCAATTCAAACAAGACGCCGACCTGATGGCGATTCAACGTCATATCAAAATTTTAGGTATTTTTGTGCGCTTATTTGAGCGTGATGGTAAGTCGGGTTATCTCAAAGATTTGCCGCGTGTGATGTGGTATTTACTTGAAGAAAGTAAACCATATGCAGAATTACAACCTTTTATGCAATTTATTCGCGCTAAAGTATTGCCGAAATTTGAAGCCAAATACGGCACTTATGAGGTTGTTGCATAATGAAAGCCATGATTTTAGCGGCGGGTCTCGGAAATCGGATGCGCCCTTTAACATTGTATAAGCCAAAGCCTTTGCTTGAAGTGGGTGGAAAACCACTGATTGTTTGGCATATAGAAAAGCTAAAAAAAATTGGCGTAACTGAAATCATCATCAATTCTGCATGGCTTGCAGATATCCTGATTGGTGCTTTGGGTGATGGTTCGCAGTTTGGTGTGAATATTCGCTGGACACGTGAAGCGGAAGGTCTGGAAACAGCCGGTGGCATTATTAATGCTTTACCTTTGCTTGGGACAGAACCGTTTATTTTGGTGAATGGTGACGTTTGGACGACCTACGATTTTTCAGCTTTGCTCAATATTGAGCTAAAAGATGACTTGGCACACTTGGTCTATGTGACTAACCCAACGCAACATCCAAAGGGTGATTTTATCTTGGATGCTGGGCGTAGTTATACCTTTGAGCAAGAACATACAGGCGAGGCACTCACCTATAGCGGAATCGCAGTTATACATCCAAACATGTTTAATGGATTGGAAGCTGGCAAGCGTCCGCTCGCACCTTTATTGAAACAAGCTATGTTGGATGGAAAAATTTCTGCAGAGAAAATGCAAACTGCGTGGGTTGATGTTGGCACACCTGAGCGTTTAAGTGATCTAGATCTACAGATTCGCCAAGGCATGTACAATTAAGTGCATATTCGCTAAGCGTTAGCTACTGTTCCACGGCTTAGAAATCGGTATACTTCAGTTAATTTTTATTGAGATGTCTTCTTTATGCATCCTTTTTTTCAAGACTTAAAGCAAGGTAGTCAAAAGCTTGGCTTAGATTTGAGTGAAGAAGCATTAAATCTATTGCTGAAATACCAAGATGCCCTAGTGCTGTGGAACAAAGCGTATAACTTGACTGCTATTCGTGATCCTAAAGAAATGTTGGTTAAGCATTTATTGGATAGCTTAAGTATCCTAAATGATTTGCCTGCAGGTCGTTTATTGGATATCGGTACGGGGGGTGGCATGCCGGGCATGATCATTGCACTGTGTCAGCCTGAACGTGAATGTGTTCTTTTAGATGCCAATGGTAAAAAAATTCGATTCTTAAAACAATTTATTGCTGACTTAAAACTAAAAAATGTCATTGCGGTACAAACACGTGTCGAAAATGAAGACAGTATTAATGAACTGGGTCAGTTTGATGTGATTACCAGTCGTGCGTTTGCATCGTTAACGGATTTTGTGGATGCGTCTAAACCGTATATGCATGAGCAAAGTATTATTGCGTCGATGAAAGGCTTAATTCCTGAAGAAGAAGTTGAAACACTAAAAAGTGATTTCAAGATTGATATCGTTGCATTACAAGTTCCACGACTTGATGAGCAGCGTCATTTAATTTTTCTTAAACGTATTTAAAATTTTCAAAGGACTGGGGTTACCATGGCTCAAATTATTGCGATTGCAAACCAAAAGGGTGGCGTAGGTAAAACCACAACGGCTGTGAACTTGGCTGCATCTCTAGCCATATTAAAAAAACGAGTTTTACTTGTGGACATGGATTCACAAGGCAATGCCACGATGGGTTCGGGCATTCAAAAAAATGATTTGTTGTATTCAGTCACGGATGTCTTACTTGGTGAAGTGCCGATTGAAACCGCTATTTATAAAGCGGAAGTGGGCTATAAAGTTTTAGGTGCAAACCGTGACTTAGCTGGCGTTGAACTGGCGATTGCGGATCAAGACGGTCGTGAGTTTATTTTACGTGAAGCGTTGGCAAGCGTTGAAAAAGACTTCGACTATATTATTGTCGATTGTGCACCAAGTTTAAGTTTGATCACTGTCAATGCCCTTGCAGCGGTACGTGCGGTGCTGATTCCAATGCAGTGTGAATATTATGCCTTGGAAGGTTTGGCTGACTTAACCCAAACCATTGACCGTATTCAGCAAGCTTTAAACCCAGATCTAGAGATCGTGGGTGTGCTTCGTACCATGTACGATGCGCGTAATGCCTTAACACGTGATGTGTCTGCTGAGCTTGAACAATACTTCGGTCAGAAACTTTATGACACGGTCATTCCGCGTAATATTCGTTTGGCTGAAGCGCCTGCGCACGGTTTGCCAGTGATTTATTTTGAAAAAAGCTCGAAGGGTGCAGTTGCTTATTTGAACTTGGCAGCTGAGATGTTAAAAAAAACCAAAGTAAAAAAAGGAACTAAAGCATGACCGTAAAAAAACGCGGACTGGCTAAAGGTCGTGGTCTGGATGCCTTACTCGGCTCAATCCAAAAAGAAAAACTACAGCTCGAAGCAAAAGCTTTAGATCATGGACAGTTAAAACAAATTGATGTGCATTTATTGAAACGCGGCGAGTATCAACCGCGTCGTTTCATTAAAGAACAAGATTTACAAGAACTTGCTGCATCGATTGAAAAGCATGGTGTCATGCAACCAATCGTGATTCGTCCTGTCGAAGATGAAAAGCATCCCTACGAAATTATTGCCGGTGAGCGTCGTTGGCGTGCGGCTCAGCTTGCAGGTTTAACTGAAGTACCTGCCATAGTTCGTGACTTGAGTGACCAAGTGGCAATTGCCTTGGCATTGATTGAAAACATTCAACGTCAAGATCTGAACCCGATCGATCAAGCTATGGCTTTACAACGCTTCCATGACGAGTTCGGTTTAAGTCATCAAGAGATTGCCGATACGGTAGGTAAAGCACGTACCACAATTAGTAACTTGCTACGCCTCTTGTCTTTAGCGGATCAAGTCAAAGACTTTATGCAGCAAGGTTTGCTCGATATGGGGCATGCACGTGCGATCTTGACGTTAAAAGCCAAAGATCAGCTTAAAGTTGCCGAAATGGTGATTGAAAAAAGTATGTCTGTACGTCAAACCGAACAATTTGTTCGTGATTTGAATGCACCAAAACAACAAAAAGCCAAACCAAGTGTTTCATCAGACATTCAACAACTGACACAACGTCTCTCTGACCGTTTCAGTGCAGATGTGAAAATTGATCATAATAAACAAGGGAAAGGTAAGCTGGTGATTAGCTACCATACTCTTGAAGAGCTGGATGGCATTTTAAATATTTGTCTAGCTGAATAATTTTTAAAATCGATTTATTGGGGAAAATCAAATGTGGGAATTAGTCAAAGCGGGCGGGTGGTTAATGATCCCGCTCGTCATTTGTTCGATCTTTACGGTAGCCATTACCATTGAGCGCTTTATTCGTTTAAAAAAATCTATGGTGTTGCCAAAAGACTTGATGATGAATGTGAACACATCAGTGAAAGATGTGGTGCAACAGCTAAAGCAAAGTCCAACTTTACAGCAAAGTACATTGGGTCGTGTCTTGGATGCAGGTTACGCTAGTAAAGATCAAAACGAGCAATATGCACGTGCGCAAATGGAAGTGACAGCATCACAAGAAATTGGTTATTTAGAAAAAAATATCAACTTTTTGGGCACTTTAAGTGCTGTTGCACCGTTACTGGGTTTATTGGGTACGGTGATCGGTATCATTGAAGCATTCTTAATGATTGATATTGGTACTAATAGTGATCCAGTGTTAATGATGCCGGGTATTTCAAAAGCCTTGATTACCACTGCTGCCGGTATGTTAATTGCTGTGCCTGCATTATTTGCGCATCGTTATTTCCAACGTTTGGTTCAGGAATATGTGGCTGAGTTAGAACAGCAGTCGACATTATTTCATGCCGCTTTGTTTTATAAAAAAACACCTGAAGTAGAAAGTCAGGACATTCAGAAAGCCAGCTGAGTGGAGACTGCGCATGAAATTTAAACGTCGTCAGGTTGAAGATATTCATATCAACCTCACACCGATGATTGACTGTTTGATGTTCATTTTGGTGTTCTTGTTGCTCTCGACTACCTTTAACCAGATGAGTCGAATGAACCTGACTTTGCCAGATGCACAAGGTGTTCCACCTAAAAACTATGATCAAAAGATTGAAGTTGTGGTGGATTCATCGGGACATTATTCTGTCAATGGTCAGTCATTGGCGAGTAAAGAAGTCTCTGATTTGAATACTGCAATTAAACAGACAGCCAATGATCGTCGTGATTTAATGTTTGTGATTGCCGCAGATGCAAAAGCAACACATCAAGATGTGATTCGGGTGATGGATGTTGCAGGTCAACTTGGATTTGTGAATATCAACATCAGTACCAAAGTTCCAACTCGAGGTTATTAGTGAAGCACGATTTTAAGGTCTATTTACGCCTATTAAGTTATTTAAAACCTTTTTGGGGAATCGGCCTGCTGGTTTTGCTTGGTTTCGGTATTAATGCTGCGACAGAAGTTTCTGTCGCAAAATTATTGGAACGCATTATTGAAGCCATTCAAAACAAAGATCAAAGCTTTACAACCTTATTTCCACTCTTGGTGGTTTTATTGATGTTCTTCCGTGGACTCGGTTTGTTCATGGGGGGATATTTTACCGCAGTGATTTCTCGAAACTTAATCTTTAATATTCGTCAGCAAGTATTCGCAAAACTCATGCGTTTGCCTTCGCAATATTATTTAGATAATTCGAGCGGACATATCACTGCAAAAATTATGTATAACGTTGAACAGTTGACGGCAGCATCATCTGAGTCACTGAAAACGATTGTACAACAGGGTTTGATTACCATCGCATTATTGGGTTATTTGCTGTATACCAACTGGCGTTTAACCCTGTGTATTTTGATTTTTGGCCCAATTATTGGGTTGATTATCCGTAAAGCATCCAAGCGCATGCGTAAATTATCCATGCAAGTGCAAAGTACCATGGGTGATGTTAACCATGTAGTGCAAGAGACAGTACAAGGCAACTTGGTGGTGAAGGGCTTTGCAGGGCAAGATTATGAACAAAAACGTTTTTATGAAAGCTCAATGGAGAACTTACGCCGCGGCTTAAAGATGGTCGTGGTGCAACAACTCAATAGCCCGATTGTTCAGCTGATTATGTCGATCGCGCTCAGTATCGTGATGTATATCGCGCTACGCCCAGAGATTTTACAAGATACAACCGCGGGTGAGTTTGTTGCCTATATCACTGCCGCAGGTATGCTAAGTAAGCCAATAAAAACCTTGACGGATGTCAACGAAAAACTACAACGAGGCATGGCAGCAGCTTATTCAGTTTTTGAATTGCTTGATATGCCTGAAGAAGTAAATAACGGCACGCTTAAGCCTGCTTTGAAAGGCGATGTCGAATTTAAAAATGTTAATTTGATCTATGCTGATGGTCACCATGCGATTCATGACTTCAATTTAAAAGTCAATGCAGGGCAAACCGTTGCATTGGTTGGGCGTTCAGGTGCAGGTAAAACCTCACTGGTCAATCTGTTGGTTCGTTACCAAGAGGTGTCGTCAGGACAGTTGTTGCTTGATCAGCATGATATTCACGACATAGAACTTAATAGCTTGCGTACTCAGATTTCGATGGTCAATCAGCAAGTAGTTTTGTTTAACCGTACAGTGCGTGAAAATATTGCTTATGGTCAGCTCGAGCATGCAACAGATGAGCAAGTTATTGCTGCTGCCAAAGCTGCATTTGCGCATGATTTTATAATGGATTTACCGCAAGGTTATGACACGCCATTGGGTGCGCAAGGTTTAAATCTGTCCGGTGGTCAACGTCAACGGATTGCGATTGCGCGTGCCATTTTGAAAAATGCACCGATTTTAATTTTAGATGAAGCGACCAGTGCGCTGGATAATGAATCTGAATTTTATATTCAGCAAGCATTTGACGCTGCGATGCAAGATCGTACCACGATCGTGATTGCACATCGTTTATCGACCATTGAAAATGCAGACTGTATTGTAGTGATGGATAAAGGGCGTATTATTGAACAAGGTTCGCATACGGAATTGATGGCACAACGTGGTGCGTATTACCAACTTCATCAGCGTAATTTTGAGGAAAACTAAGTCATGTCTTTTGCACAATTGATTCAGGATGCTTGGAATGAACAGGCAAAGTGGCTCGTTGTGTTTAGACCTTTGTCATGGCTTTATCGTGGCGGCTTTTTACTCAATAAAAAACTCTATCAATCAGGTATTAAGCAAAGCTATAAAGCGCCTATTCCAGTCATGGTCATTGGAAACATCACAGTAGGTGGAAGTGGTAAAACCCCATTGCTCATTCATTTGGTCAGTTATTTAAATAGCTTAAAGCTGCGTGTTGGTGTGATCAGTCGTGGCTATGGTGGTCAAGGACCATTTCCAGCCTATGTGGATTTAGACTCGACGGCTGAAATCGTGGGTGATGAGCCGAGCTTAATCGTTCAGTCTACAGGTGTGCCAATGGCGGTCGGTCCAAATCGCCAGCAAAGTATTGAGTTGCTACTATCCAAGCATGAATTGGATTTGATCATCTGTGATGATGGTTTGCAGCATTGGGCACTTCAACGTCAGTTGGAGTGGATCGTGCTGGATAATAACCGTGGTTTAGGCAATGAAAAATTATTACCTGAAGGTTATTTGCGTGAACCGAAAAAGCGTCTTGCCAGTGGAACGGTCATTGAGCATTCAGCAGATCCAAGTTCTCCACTGAATATGCACCTAGAAGCGGCGCAGCCTTATTTGCTCAATAAAGATCTTGTGACGACATTTGATGCAAATAAAGATTTTTATGCTGTGGTGGGTATCGGCTTTCCGCAACGCTTTTATAAAACCTTAGAAAATATGGGGATTCATCAATTTCAATGTCATGAATTCCCAGATCATTATGAATATGAACTGAGTGATTTGCAGTTTGAAGATGCCAATCCCATCATTACCACTGAAAAAGATGCAGTTAAAATTTTAGCGATCCTCAAAAATAATCCAGATTTTAAAAGAGAAATATGGGTTGTTCCTGTTGATGCAGTGTTATCACCTGCGTGTTATGAAACTTTGCACGCGCAGTTGAAACAACTGGGTCTGAAACTTCCCGAAGGCATTTAATTTATGAAACATATTGTTATTCCTGCACGTTTTTCAAGTTCACGTTTACCAGGTAAGCCACTGCTTGAAATTCACGGCCGTCCGATGATTTTACGTGTGGTCGATCAAGCCAAAAAAGTTGCAGGGTTCGATGACCTATGTGTCGCTACAGATGATGAGCGTATTGCAGCAGTATGTCGTGCAGAAGGGGTTGATGTGGTACTGACCTCTGCAGAGCATCCATCTGGGACAGATCGTTTAAGTGAAGTTGCACGCATCAAAGGTTGGGCGAGTGATGACATTATTGTCAATGTACAGGGTGATGAACCTTTGCTTCCCGCTCAATTGGTAAAACAAGTTGCACAATTACTTGTAGATCAGCCGACATGTTCAATGTCGACACTCTGCGAGCCGATTCATAGTCTGGATGAGTTTCAACGTGACAGTATCGTCAAAGTGGTGATGTCAAAGCACAATCAAGCGCTGTATTTCAGTCGTGCGACTATTCCTTATGACCGTGATGGTGCAAAGCAAGCTGAACAAATCTTGCATGATCAAGCCTTTCGTCATTTAGGCCTTTATGCATACCGCGTAAAACTACTTCAAGAATATGTCACTTGGGATATGGGTGTACTCGAAAAATTAGAAAGCCTCGAACAATTACGCGTTTTGGAAAATGGTCACCGTATTGCCATTGCTGTGGCAGAAGCGAACCTTCCACCGGGCGTAGACACTCAAGCTGACCTTGATCGTTTGAATCAAATGGATGTTTCAAACTTCGAATAAGGTTAAACGATTTATGCAAAATGAAATTGTGGCGCAAGTTTACCCTTGGCAGCAAAATACATGGAATACATTAACCAGCCGTTTTCCACAACTGGGACATGGCGTGCTTTTGTATGGCAAAAAAGGCTGTGGTAAAGAGGCATTTGCAAAACAATTTCTTGCATGGGTGCTGTGTCAAAAACGTGATGAGCGAACTGAGCCATGTGGTGAGTGTGGGAGTTGCCAGTGGTTAAAGTCAGATACACATCCAAATTTTGTCCACATCAGTACAGATGAAGACAATAAAAAGCAAAATGCCAAAATTAAAATCGAAAAAATTCGTGATTTATTGCCCTTTGTACAGCAAACCGTAGACGGTTGGCGAGTTGTGTTGATTGAACCTGCTGAAGCATTAAACATTGCGTCATCGAATGCTTTGCTGAAAACACTGGAAGAGCCTGGCGAACGCATTGTGATTATGTTGTTGGCAGAGCACTATTTGAAATTGCCGGCAACTATACGCAGTCGAATGCAGCACTATGCATTGGATCGTATTGAACCCGAACAATCACAGCAATATTTACAGCAGCATTTGCCCGATAGTGGTGAAACCCAGCGCAAAGTTCTCATGAACTTAGCCAGTCAAATGCCATTACAAGCAATTTCATTGGCAAGTAGTGAATGGCTAAATATGCGCCAAGAGTTTCTACAAGATTGGCAAAAACTTGTGACACAAAAAAACATGCCGATGGCAATTGCGACCAAGTGGAATAAAGCACTGAGTTTTAGTGATTTTAGTCAAATGTTTGAATACTTGTTGTCCGATATAATTTGTGTCAAGCTAAATCAATCCATAAAAAATATAGATTTGGATTTTGGAGTGTTGGCAGAGCAATATTCGCTCGAAACACTCTTTGGGATTTATACAGAATTACAGCAGTCTAAGCGGTTCATCGAGCAGAACGTACAGGGGAATCTGGTCGTAGATGAGCTTTGCATCAAACTGATGAATGTTTAATTAAGGGGAAACATCATGCAACCACGTATGGGCGGGATCGTTCACGCTAATATTCCAGATGTGGAAACACTTTTTGCGAGCTACATGCCTTATGTCGTTGGTGGCGGTTTATTTGTACCATCAAAGCAAGCTGTGAAAATGGGTGATGAGGTTTTCTTATTGGCGACTTTGCCTGAACAAAGTATAAAAATTCCTTTGACAGGAAAAGTAATTTGGATTTCGCAAAAGCAAAATGGTATTAAACCACAAGGTTTTGGGATTCAATTAGGCGGCGAAAAAGGCGTTTATTTCAAAACAGAAGCAGAACGTTTACTTGCAGGGCTTAAATCTGAGGGGCGTAGAAGTTACACTATGTAGTTACAACAGTGAAGACTTGTAGGTACATATTGTGTTTGTAGATACCCATTGCCATTTAACCATGCTCGACTTAAGCCCTTATGAGGGTAATTTAGATCTTGCATTGGATCAGGCTCGTCAAGCCGGGGTCTCAAAATTTATGAGTATCTCGGTTGATCTAGATGACCATATCGAACTTTCAAAAATTGCCGCACGTCATGCTGATGTAGGTTATTCCGTTGGGGTACACCCATGTGAAGATCCTGCAACGATGGCTCGGGCAACAGAAGAATATCTCATTGAATTAGCACAACCTGAAAAGGTTTGGGCGATTGGTGAAACAGGGCTGGACTATTTTCATAGTACAGACTTTATTGCAGAGCAAAAAGAATGCTTTGCCCGTCATATTCACGCATCGCAAGCCGTAAAAAAACCGGTGGTTGTACATACCCGTTCTGCAAAGCATGATACGGTGGATATT
Source organism: Acinetobacter sp. YH12045 (assembly GCF_013419925.1). Taxonomy (NCBI): domain Bacteria; kingdom Pseudomonadati; phylum Pseudomonadota; class Gammaproteobacteria; order Moraxellales; family Moraxellaceae; genus Acinetobacter; species Acinetobacter sp. YH12045. The sequence goes on from NZ_VOZE01000001.1 coordinate 171,946, forward strand.
ATCCGTGCAGAGAAATCCACTCACGGTATTTTGCATTGTTTTACTGAAGATTGGGAAACGGCAAAAGCTGTCTTAGATTGTGGTTATTACGTGTCATTTTCAGGCATTGTTTCTTTTAAAAATGCGCAAGATTTACGTGATGTGGCTAAGCAAGTACCATTGGATCGCGTGCTGATTGAAACAGATAGCCCATACCTTGCACCGATGCCCTATAGAGGAAAGTCTAATGAACCAAAATACGTTCCCTATGTAGCCAAAGCCTTAAGTGATGTATATGATAAGTCAATTGAAGAGATGGCTTTCATTACAATGCAAAACTTTGAAAATCTCCTCAATCTTAAGTAAATAATTTGAATTGATATAAGAGTAAGAGAGTATAGGGTGAAGATGGATCGTCAAGCTCAGTTTAGAGCAAGAGAAGCATTAATTTTCCAAGTGGCAGAGCAACTGCTATTGGAAAATGGCGAAGCAGGGATGACACTAGATGCGCTAGCGGCAGAACTCGACTTGGCAAAAGGGACGTTATATAAACACTTCCAAAGTAAAGATGAACTATATATGTTGCTCATTATTCGTAATGAACGCATGTTATTGGAAATGATTAAAGACACCGATAAAGCTTTTCCTGAACACCTTGCTTTCTTTATGTTGCATCACTTACATCACCCAGAACGTACAGTGTTGTTTCACCAAATTGAAGAGCGTTTATCGACAACGGGTGTGGGTATTCAGCACTTATTTAGTGAACTATATCAAGTGCGCAAACAGCGTCTAAGATTGATCATTCGTATGACTGAGCGTTATTTGGAGTCGATTCAAAGTAGCATGCCAGTACGTGATTATCTTGCTTCAATTTGGTCACTTACACATGGCGCTGCAGCAATTTTGAACTCAAGTTTTTATCAGCGTTATTTGGGTTCAAGAGACACCCTACGGGTTGCTTATATTGATCAAGCCTTGGCCTTACCAAAACAAGTGCATGCGGTTGCTCAATTCGCTTAAAGGCTGCATATGAAAATAGCATCACCATCATCGGTTCGTGGCTTCACCCTCGTAGAATTGATGGTGGTGATTGTGATTATGGGCATCATGGCCTCATTGGTGCTTTTGAATATCGGTGGGACAGATCAACGCAAAGCCATGCAAGCACGCGAAGTGTTTGTGATGGATATGAAACGAATTTTACGCGATGCAAATGATCAAGCTTTGATATTGGCCTTACAGCAAAAAGCTGGAACGGATGTCAACACGCAAAGCTATGCGGTACAAGAATATTTACCAGAACAAAAACGTGTAGAAAATAGTATTTTAAATCAGAACAATAAATGGCAAAACTATAAAGATTTTGAAACCCGAGTATTACCTGAAAATGTCTCTTTTACGATTCAGCCTTTAGATCAGCAGTATGAAAATGCTAATAATGATGATTTGTTAAATACCAAAGCACCCAAATTGATTTGGTTGGGTAATGGTGAGGTGAAACCTGTACGTATACAGTTTTATTTTGAAGAACGTCCCATTGGTAATGAAATCGAAATCGATCATTTAGGGAAAGTTAATGCGGGCTAAAGGATTTACGCTACTTGAAGTCATGGTGGCATTGGCGATTTTTGCTACTGCGGCAATGGCTTTGTCTAATGTTGCGATGCAATATACGCAGTCGACAGCACACGCAATTTTAAGAAATAAAGCACAATTTGTCGCGCTGAATGAAATCGCTAAGATGGAAATCAATCGTGAATGGATGACAGGTACTGCATCTAAACAAGTCACTGAACAAGGCGAACAATGGCAAATTGACAAAAAAGCCCAAGCCACCATTAGTCCAAAAGTACAACGGATTGATATCCAAGTGAGTCTGATGAATGCTGAAACTGGGGATATTGAAGCAGGGATTAGCAGTTTGGTGTTCTTTAACTATAAGGCTCCGTTGGATGAAAATAATAACTAGAAAAAATCGTACATCTAAAAATATGCCTGTGCTTGTGCAGCACGAGATGAAGAATCAAGCAGGATTTACCTTAGTTGAACTTTTGGTTGCGATTGCCATTTTTGCAGTGCTGTCTGCATTGGGTTGGAAGGTCTTTGATTATGTCTCGAAAGTGAAAGAACGAAACGCAACCCATGAAGTAAGGCTCAGTCAGTTGCAAGATGCCCATCAGCAAATACTCAGAGACACAGTGCAAGCTGTGCCCTTAACTGCCAATATTAATGGAGACATTCAACCAGCGTTGGTGTTGCAAAATGGCCGATTTAATTTCAGTAAGACTGGTGTTACTGATCCATTAAATCAGGGCATTGCACCTGATGAGCGAGTGGAATATCAATACAAAGCTGATGAAAAAAAATTGTATCGGCTAAAATTTAAAAATCTCAACCAAACAGGGCATGATCAACCAGATTCGAGTGTATTACTGGATAATGTAGAGCAATTTGAAATCACGGTACTCAATCCAAATGAGTTAGAGAATTGGCCAGATGCTGCCGCTGATTTGAATAATGAAAAAACCATACAACTGTTACCGCGGGGCATCAGGATGCAACTCACAGTTGATGGGACAAACTACGAATGGTTATTCAGTTTGTTAAATACTGATTTTTTATTGGATAAAAATAAAAATGGTTAACGGTCAGGTAGGGTTATTTGAAGTTTGGAGTTGCTTATGAAACAGCAACGTGGCATCGCTTTGTTAACTATCCTGATGATGGTAGCTTTGGCAACCATAGTTGCAGCAGGCATCGCAAAACAACAAGCCAATACTTCTGAAAACACCGCCTACGTGATGCGCCAAAATCAATCGATGTTATATGCGAAAAGTGCCGAAGCATTTTTTGCTGAGCTTTTGGTGAATGATGCTGAAAATGCAGGGCAGGTGGATCACCTTCAAGAAAATTGGGCTCAGCCTATGCCAGCCTTTCCAGTGGAAGGTGGAACTGTTGCAGGTGTGCTCCAAGACGAATCTGGAAAATTTAACCTCAATAGTTTGGTTTCAGAGGAGGGTGTGGTAAATGACAAAGCAAAATTATGGTTTGAAAAAATATTGCAGCGTGTTGGTTTACCCGCAGAATTAAGTCAAGCCGTGATTGACTGGCAAGATGAAGATGATGAGACTTCTGGCCCGATGGGGGCAGAGCTGGCGTACTATCGTGGTTTAAATAATGCGGCACTACCACCAAATGCAAAATTCCATAGTGTGGAAGAACTGAAATCAGTCCGTGGTTTTGAAGGTGCTCAATATAAACTGATTGCGCCCTATGTGAGTAGCTTGCCCTCGCATGAAACAACGGTAAACATTAATACCGCTCCTGCATTTTTGTTAACGACCATGGATGATCGTTTAGATGTCAATGCAGTCGAGCAAGCTTTGCAACAAAAAGCAGCCAAATTTGAACATTTCGAAAATATCAATGATTTATGGGTAATGGAGCCATTTGCACAGGTGAGCACAGAAAATAGGGAAGTTTTAAACTCACAATTGGGTGTGCGGTCGAACTATTTTAAAGCGCAAATTGAAATTAATTTAAATGAAAGAAAGCGTCAATTTACCAGTGAGTTAGTGCGAAAAGATAAAGATGTATATGTGGCTTTTCGCAGTATGGCACCATTTTAGGTCTTAAATATCGCTATATTTTCATGATGCCTTTTCCCAATTGTGTTGAACAGCAAAATTAATGCCTCTTGTTAGACTTTTGCATTATAATCTCTGAGAACCCATAGATTATTTGATTGCATTACGACATATGTTAATTCGTAAGTTATTTAAGTTTGAAAACGCGCATATCGTGCGTAATTGCACGTCAGACCGTTGCAAACGTTCCATTCATGGACACAGTTATAAAGTCGAATTATTACTCAAAGCGTCGAAACTTGACCATGGACAAATGGTTTACGATTTCGGTTTGCTCAAAGGGGTAATTAAAGACTTATTTGACAGTTTTGATCACGCGATTTGTTTTTGGCAACACGATGATGCTGAGTACATTCGTGCCTGCAAACAGTTCAGCGCACGGTGGGTTGAACTACCCGTATCGCCTTCAGCAGAGCAGTTTTCACGAATCTTCTTTTACTTGGCACAACAAGTTCTAAAATCAACAGAAACTCAAAATGGTGAGGGTGATGTTGAGGTGTATTCTGTGATCGTGCATGAGACAGACACAGGCTATGCGCAAAGCTTCTTAGAAGATATCGACAACGCACAAATGGGGTTGTTGCAGTTAGATCAAATTATCTTCTCCGAACAGGTTCAGTCGGAATGGAACGATACCCAGATGTATGAAAAATTAAAACAGGGTCAAAAATTTTTAAACCCTGCAGTTGATTTACAAATTAGAATTTAAGTAAATATTTGGTTTTATTAGGATTGGTTAACAGTGATGTCTTTAACAGAAGAGCAACAAGCAAAACTCGCTAAAGTGCAGCTTGAGCCTAGCTGGAAATATGCCCTAAGTGAGTTTTTGCTTAGCCCCCGCATGGATGAGTTAAAAGACTTTCTGCTACAACAAATCAAACAGGATAAAGTGATTTATCCCCCGAATCCGCTGATTTTTAATGCCTTAAACACGACGCCTATGGCGAATGTAAAGGTGGTGATTTTAGGCCAAGACCCGTATCATGGGCCAAATCAGGCACATGGCTTGAGTTTTTCGGTACAAAAGGGGGTTGCATTACCACCTTCTTTACGTAATATTTTCCATGAGTTAAATACCGACCTTGGGGTACCAGTGTCAAAACATGGGGACTTAACACGCTGGGCAGAACAAGGTGTGTTGCTGTTAAATGCGGTACTGACTGTTGAGGCTGGGCAACCAACTTCACATCAAAAACGTGGCTGGGAAGATTTTACAGACCATGTAATTGATGTTTTAAATGAACAACGTGAGCATATTGTCTTTATTTTATGGGGGGCATATGCACAGCGTAAGGGACAACGCATTGACCAAAATAAGCACTTGGTGCTAAAAGCCGCGCATCCATCACCTTTGGCTGCAAACCGCGGTGGTTTTTTTGGTTGTAAGGTGTTCTCAAAAAGTAATAATTATCTTAAACAAAATGGCATTGAGCCAATAGACTGGCAGCTGGACGCATGACTTATTCTCCCGTTTCAAAAAATTATCACCCAGATCTGATTGTTGAAGAAGCGAAAAAGGGCTGGCGCATTGTTCGCCTGAATCGCCCAAAATCGCTTCATGCATTAGATGAATCTATCTGTACAGCGTTGCTTGAAGTCTTTCAGGACTTTCAACACGATGATGCTGTAAAAGCGATTTGGTTAGATTCCACTACGCCAAAAGCATTTTGTGCAGGTGGCGACGTACGCAAATTGCGACAATTGGTGGTCAATGATGAAGTTGAAACGGCGAATAAATTCTTTGAACAAGAATATGCTCTAGATTTGCTGCTGCATAACTATGCAAAGCCGATTTTGGTTTGGGGCGAAGGTTATGTGATGGGTGGTGGTTTAGGTCTGTTTATGGCTGCACCTTTCCGCTTGGTAACACCTTATTCACGTTTAGCAATGCCTGAGATTAATATTGGTTTGTATCCAGATGTAGGTGCGACGCGTTTCCTTGCTGACCGTGGCGCCATTGGTTTGTTTACTGGGTTAACTGGCTCGATTATGACCGCAGCAGGTGCTTATGGTATCGGTTGGGCAACGCATATTTGTGATGCGCAGCGTGATAACGTACTTGAAACTGTCATTAATATTGATTGGGATCATTATCCAGCGGGTGATTTTCGTGCCATTGATGACACTTTAAATAGTATGCATCGTCCTGTGGGACCGGGGCCATTACAAAACTCATTAGATGTGATTCAAAGTGTGTGCCGTGGGCATAATTTTGAACATGACTATGAATCAATTATTGGTTTAAGCGATGCACGCAGTGATTGGTTACGCCAAGCCAGTGAAAATTTACAAAAAGGTTCACCTGCAACAGCAGCATTAACATGGTTGTTGTGGCAGTGGGGCAAGCAAGTGCATTCTTGGAATGAAGTGTTTGAACTGGAAACCCAAATTTCGGATTGGAAAATTCGTCATGCGGACTTTGTTGAAGGTGTGCGCGCCCGTCTAGTCGATAAAGACCTGTCTCCAGAATGGAAAAAAGGTACAGATCTTTCCCTCAAAGGAATTCTGGCTGATGAGCCTCCTGTAACTAATATTGACAGTTGGAATGCACTGTTAAGACAGTATGGTGTAATTTAATTAATTGATGTCTGAACCAAACTTATTTAGTGATGAACATTGGATGCAGCTTGCTTTCGAGCAGGCTGCACAAGCTGCTGAATTGCAAGAAATTCCTGTAGGCGCAGTCATTGTGAGTCAAAATCAAGTCATAGGTGCAGGGTTTAATGCGCCGATTTCTCTGAAAGATCCCACCGCACATGCGGAAGTACAAGCTTTGCGTCAAGCTTGTTTAAATATCGATAATTACCGTTTACCTGACGATGCAACTTTATATGTAACTTTGGAGCCATGCACAATGTGTGTGGGCGCTTTGGTTCATTCGAGAATTAAGCGTGTGGTATTTGCGACGACTGAGCCTAAAGCAGGTTCTTTGGTCAGTTCGCGTCAATTATTAAATTCAGGTTACTATAACCATATCTTTGAGTTTGAGCATGGTTGCCTACAAGAGCAATGCTCCCAACAATTAAGTGATTTTTTTAAAATGCGTCGTGAACAAAAACGACTGATGAAGTTACAGGAAAAAGCCACTTTGACTGAACTTAATTTAAAAAATCAAGTAAACTCTACTGACAATTAATATTGTCAAATAAAATAGGGTACACCATGAAATCCATTCAAGTAAAAAAAGAATTTAATGCACCGGTCGAGCAAGTTTTTGACTTACTTTCAAAACATTCGACCTATAACGTGGCTTTTGCACCAATTCAAGTGGTGCGCGTCAAAGATTCAGCAGATCCTGAACGTCCTGATGGTGTGGGTTCTGTACGTCGTATGGGCTTTGGGCCAGTGAAGCCTTTACAAGAGCAAATTACCTTGCTTGAGCCAAACCAACGCATTGAATATAAGATTATTAAAAACCCACTGGTGAAACATCATTTGGGCGTGATTCAATTCGAAGCGATTGATGCCGCACGTACTTTAGTTACTTATACGATTGAATTACAGGCGCGTGCACCGTTCGTTAGTCAATTAATCCTTGCGCAACTGAAGTCAGCGATTAAAATTGGTTTTTCAAAACTTGCAAAAACCGTATAAACAAAAGTGGAAGAGCAATGACAGTTCAAATCATTACAATTGATGGCCCAAGTGGCTCAGGTAAAGGAACATTGGCAGCAAAAATTGCGGCACATTATCAGTTCCACTTACTCGACTCAGGTGCGTTATATCGTCTGTTGGGATTGTCATTGCATAAGCAAGACTTAATTGATGCATTAGACTCAAAGCTCGATGAATGCGTAAAAATTGCAACAAATTTAGACATACAATTTGTGACAAATGAAGCAGGTGTTTCGGTGCTTTTAGATGGTGAAGATGTCTCAAAAGTTATCCGTACTGAGAGAGTTGGAGAGTTTGCCTCAAAAGTTGCTGCAATTCCTGCACTTAGAACTGCGCTTTTAGAACGTCAGCATGCCTTTGCCAAAGCACCTGGTTTGGTTGCCGATGGCCGTGATATGGCAACAACGATTTTTCCAAATGCTCAAGCCAAGATTTATTTAACGGCTTCTGCTCAGTCCCGTGCGGAGCGCCGTGTAAATCAGTTGCAGGCTATGGGCGTGGATGTTAAAATAAACGACATTTTAGCTAATATCGAAGCGCGTGATAAGCGAGATATGGAACGCACAGTCGCTCCACTCAAGCCTGCGCCAGATGCTTATTTCATTGATAGTTCAACTTTGAGTATTGATGAAGTATTCATGCTGATGACGAATTACATCGATCAGCAATTAGCAAACTAAAGAATTTTCAGCAGAAGCATAGCTTGATCAGTCTTATACGGACTATGTAGACGCTTAATTAAACCGGCCTTGTCTGATCCAAGACCGCTGACTTTACTAGGTATATCATGACCGAATCTTTTGCAGCCCTCTTTGAAGAAAGCGAATTAAACCTCAACGTTGAAAAGGGTGCTGTCATCCAAGGCGTTGTAGTAAATATCGACTCTGACTGGGTAACAGTTGACACTGGCCTTAAATCAGAAGGTATTGTTGACCGCGCTGAATTCTTAAATGAACAACGTGAACTTGAAGTTCAAGTTGGCGACACTGTTGACGTAGTTGTTGAAGCTCTTGACAACGGTATGGGTCAAACAGTTTTATCACGTGAAAAAGCTAAACGTGCTGAAACTTGGACTAAACTTGAAAAAATCTTTGAAGACGGCGAAATCGTTACTGGTGTTATCTCTGGTAAGGTTAAAGGCGGTTTCACTGTTGACATCGGTCCAGTTCGTGCGTTCCTTCCAGGTTCTTTAGTTGATACTCGTCCTATTCGTGATACTACTCACTTAGAAGGTAAAGAGTTAGAATTTAAAGTAATCAAACTTGATGCTAAACGTAACAACGTTGTTGTATCTCGTCGTGCTGTTATGGAAGCTGAATCTTCAGCTGACCGTGAAGCTCTTCTTGCTCAGCTTGAAGAAGGTCAAACAGTTACTGGTACTATCAAAAATCTTACTGACTACGGCGCGTTCGTTGACCTTGGCGGTATTGATGGTCTTCTTCACATCACTGACATGGCTTGGAAACGTATCAAGCACCCTTCAGAAGTTGTTGAAGTTGGTCAAGAAGTTACTGTTAAAGTACTTAAATTCGACCGCGAACGTAACCGCGTATCTTTAGGCCTTAAACAATTAGGCGAAGATCCATGGTTAGCGATCATGAACCGTTACCCTAAAGGTTCTATCGTTAAAGCTCGTGTAACTAACTTAACTGACTACGGTTGCTTCGCTGAAATCGCTGAAGGCGTTGAAGGCTTAGTACACGTTTCAGAAATGGACCACACTAACAAAAACATCCACCCATCTAAAGTTGTTCAGATCGGTGACGAAGTTGACGTTATGGTTCTTGAAGTTGATGAAGAGCGTCGTCGTATTTCTCTTGGTATCAAACAAACTCGTGCTAACCCATGGGAAGAGTTTGCTAAAGAACACGACAAAGGTGAAAAAGTTTCAGGTACTATCAAGTCAATCACTGACTTCGGTATCTTCATCGGTTTACCAGGCGGTATCGATGGTCTAGTTCACTTGTCTGACATTTCTTGGAACGAACAAGGCGAAGAAGCTATCCGTCGTTACAAGAAAGGTGACACAGTTGAAGCGGTTATCCTTTCAGTAGACGCTGAAGGCAACCGTATCAGCCTTGGCATCAAACAAATGAACAGTGATCCGTTCAACGATTTCTTAGCTGCTAACGAACGCGGTGCGCTTGTTAAAGGTACTGTAACTGCAGTTGACGCTAAAGGCGCTACTGTTAAGTTAGCTGACGAAGTTGAAGCGACTCTTAAAGCATCTGAAATCAACCGCGACCGCGTTGAAGATGCAACTAAGTTCCTTGAAGTTGGTCAAGAAGTTGAAGCTAAAATCATCAACGTAGACCGCAAATCACGTTCTATCAACTTGTCTATCAAAGCGAAAGACGAAGCTGAAGAAAAAGAAGCAGTAGCTAACTTGAACAAGACAGCTACAGCAACTTCAGACAATGGTCCTAAGACTATTGGTGATTTGATCAAAGCTCAAATGAACCACTAAGTAAGTGTTTGAATTGTATTGTTAATGTAAATTAATTAATATATTTTACACAATTACTGTAACGGTAGCGTAGTAAGTGATTATTACGCTACCGTTTTGTATTTAAACAGGTTATTATCGGGAAACTGATCCTAGGTAGCTTGATAATTAAAGAGGTCGCAGATGACTACTGAAGCACTTAATAAGTCTGACTTAATAGAGCGTATTTCTCTTAAAAACCCACACTTAGCTGAACCCTTAGTGGAAGAAGCCGTTAAGATAATGATCGATCAAATGATCGAAGCTTTGTCTACAGATAACCGAATTGAAATCCGTGGTTTTGGTAGTTTTGCATTACATCACCGTGAACCACGTGTGGGTCGTAACCCAAAAACCGGCAAATCAGTTGAAGTTGCAGCAAAAGCTGTACCGCACTTTAAACCTGGTAAAGCTTTACGTGATGCGGTAAACGAATCTGCAAACTAATTTAAAACATAGTTAGGGGTGTTTATGCGTTACGTATTGGTCGTAATTCTATTAGTCCTATTTGGATACTCATTGGCTCTGGTACTGCAAAACGGAACTGAACTTTCAGTCGATTTGTTGTTTACACAAGTGCCTGCAATGCGTTTAGGGCTTTTATTGCTATTAACATTGTCATTAGGTTTGGTTTTAGGTCTTTTATTGGCAGTGCAAGTATTCCGAGTATTTCAAAATAACTGGGAAATTAAACGTCTACGTAAAGATATTGAGCGCCTACGTAAAGAGCAAATTCAAACTGCTCAACTGGCTGCTGCTGAAGCGGCTGCACATACACGTCATGAAAAAACAGTTTTAGATATTGATGCAAATGAGCGTCCTTCTAACCCGTTATAATTGGGTTTATGAAGTAAATTAACTACTTTTATGAGTATAGTTAAATTTTATATTAAACACTCTGGTGGATCATCGGGGTGTTTTTTTATGGACTGAAAAAATAAAACGCATATCTCAAATAAAATAATGAGATAGCTCAATTCAAATTAATCATTTCAAATAACATGAGTTTTATGACTTTCTGATCAAGTTGAATCCATCTATAATGCACTAATTTTGTCAAAATGAAGGGTAAGTCTCTTGAGTATCATCGTTGCACTAGATGCTAAAAGCCAATATGACGCACTTACAATTGCAGAGCAGTTAGATCCTGCATTATGTCGAGTTAAGGTTGGTAAAGAGTTATTTACCCATGAGGGTCCAAGTGTCGTTAAAGCATTGCACGATAAAGGTTTTGAAGTATTTCTAGATCTTAAATTCCATGATATTCCAAACACCACAGCACAAGCAGTTTGTGCAGCTGCGGATATGGGTGTGTGGATGGTCAATGTCCATGCATCAGGTGGCCGTAAAATGATGGAAACCTGTGTAGAGCGCCTAAAGGCGGGCAATTACAATACTCAGTTAATTGCTGTTACGGTTTTGACATCAATGGGTCGTGAAGATCTTGCTGAATTAGGCTTAGATGTGGAACCTTTTGAACATGTGAAGCGTCTTGCGACTTTAACGAAAGAAAGTGGTTTGGATGGTGTAGTTTGTTCGGCACAAGAAGCGAAAATGTTACGTGAAACTTTGGGTGCTGACTTTGCATTAGTAACACCGGGTATCCGTCCTGAGGGTTCTGCAGCGGATGATCAAAAACGAATTGTGACACCTAAACAAGCCATGCTTGATGGTTCTACACATTTGGTGATTGGCCGCCCAATTACTAAATCGGATAATATGCGTCAAACTTTAAAAGATATTTTGGCGACACTTTAATATTTACCCTCTCTCTAACTCTCTCCCAAAGGGAGAGAGAAAGTCCTCTCCCTTTGGGAGAGGATTTAGGTGAGGGTTTAGATAGCCGCCAATATACTCACTAATATTGGTGCAAGTACAGAAAGGATAAAGCCGCTGACCATGGCATGTGGAATAAAATCATTCCCACAGGCTTGTTTGACCATAGGTAGGGTGACATCCATGGCTGTTGCACCCGCAGATGAAATTGCAGAGCGTGGATAGCGCCAGCCAATAATATACATAAACACAATCGCAAAGATTTCTCTGAATAAATCATTCATCAGCGCGATACTGCCGAGATGTGCATTTTTTAATTCTGTCACGACGATGCCTGTCATCGAATAGAAACCATATCCTTGTGACAGCATGATCAAATCTTTCAAGCTGATTTGTGGCAATAGGTATGCAGCAGCAAAAGCACCCAAAAGTGAACCGACGATACAGCCCAGAGGAACAAGTAGAATTTTCCAATTTAACCAAGAACGATCGAGCGGTGAGTAGGCGAGATCTAGACCAATCAGAAACATAAAGACTAAGAGTAGATCCCAAGTACTCATATGTGGCTGAAGACTAAAATATGCTGCCATTTCAGCAAAAGCATAACCTAAACCTAATGCAATAAAAGCATAGCTAATATTGATGAGTGAGCTTGTTACCAACTGCATGGACACTTTGCCATGAGTGGGTTTGTAGCCTAAAAGCTTAAACAAAATATAGCAGCAAATAAACGCACCCATTGAGGTCAATAGTGCAATAAGTACTGATGAAGAGAGGATTTGCAGAGGTACTGGAATAGTGTGTAATGTTTCAGAAAATTCGATCGCAATCGCAAATAACAAAATATAAGTAAAGTACGGCAGGAGTTTAAAGGCGATTTTTTCAAGCCAAGTGGGTAGGCGACGTGCAAGAATAAAACCAAGCCCTAAACAGGCCAAGAGCTGGAAAATCAACCAGAAAGATTGCATACAAAAATAGGCAGATAATGAATACCTGCCTATTATGACCTGTTATTACTTAAGCTGCATGACTAGATTTTGTTTTACTGAGGAGTCGAAAATCGGCTGGATTTATTTTTCGAGTAGCCAGCCAATATTTCCATGTATAAGTTGGCCACAGTGCAAAATTTTTACCGCCATTTTGCTGATACCAGCTTACGCAGCCTGATTGCCATACCGTGCCATCAAGCATGTCTTGTACATGAGTGTTAAATTGATCTTGCACCTGATCTTTGACAGCGATGGCTTGAACATTAGATTTTGAAACCAATTGCATCATTTGTAAGATGTAATCGACTTGTGCCTCAATCATAAATACCACTGAATTATGCGCAAGTACGGTATTGGGGCCTAATAATTGGAACAGATTTGGAAAGCCTTTGGTGCAAATGCCATAAAAGCTTTCTGCGCCAGCTTGCCAGACTTGTTTGAGTTCTTGAGCATTTTCACCAATACATTCAAACGATTTTAAATAAATTCTTGGATCGGTAATAAAGCCTGTGCCGTAAATAAGACAATCAATTTCACGGGATTTTCCATCTTTGGTAATAATGGCATTTTCAGTGATTTCTTGTATTGCATCACTGACCAATTCCACATTAGGTCGATTAAAGGTTGGAAAGTATTTATTAGAAATTAAAATGCGTTTACAACCCATGATGTAGTTTGGTGTTAGTTTCTTGGCAAGTTCAGCATCTTTGACTTGATATTTAATATATAGTTCTGCTAGTTTTTGCGCATACTTCATGGTGGTCGGTTTAACAATTGGCACGACACGTGATTCGTTGGTCCAATACAGGCGAGCACGGTGAATTTTTCGAAACCAATCATATTTTTTAAATAGTAATTTTTCTAAACCATGATAACTACGCTCATCTCGTGGAATGACCCAAGCCGCGGTACGCTGAAAAACATACAGTTGCTGTGTTTGTGGTGCAATTTCAGGAATGTATTGGATGGCACTGCCGCCTGTACCAATAGATGCGACCTTTTTACCTTCTAATGGATATTGATGATCCCATTGCGAAGAATGGAACACTTTACCTTTAAATTTTTCAATGCCCGGAATGTGTGGGATTTGCGGGACATGTAGCGGGCCAGATGCAAAAATCACGTATTGAGCGATAATTTTAATGCCATCTTTAAGTTCTAAATGACAGTCACAGGTTGATTCATTGTATTGGCTTGAAAGCACTTCACTGTTAAAGCGACAGAATTGTTTTAAATTATATTCACGGGTGACCTGTTGGATATAGTCAAATATTTCCGGCGCTTCAGCATAACGTTTTGACCAATCTGTTTTGGGTGCAAAAGAAAGTGAATACATATGTGATTGCACATCACACGCAGCGCCAGGGTAGCGGTTTTCACGCCAGGTGCCACCAAAATCATTGGCTTTTTCGAGGATCAGAAAATCTTGATTGCCTTGTTGTAAAAGTCGTATCGCCATAGCAATACCACCAAAACCACCGCCGATGATGGCGATTTGTGTATGTATTTCAGAATTGGCTTTTGGGGTTTGCACTGTTTTTGTTTGCGCTTCCTGCATCATTTTTTTAATTCCAAGCGAGATTACAAGTTAAGCATACTTGAGTTCGTGATCAGAACAATATGATTGAGGTGACAGAAAAATTGATCGAAACGGCAATGTTCATAATTGCAATTTTGTAGTAAAAAAGAAGAAATTTAATGTCATTTTACGATTTATGAAGCGATCCATTCTAAGCCTGATGTATTTAGTACAAGGAATGCGTAAAGCAGGCGTGGATGTCGATCAACGTTTGCAAACCATTGGGCTGCGTGTCGATGCGCTCGATCCAACTTCAGTAATCCATCCAAGTTTGGAGTGGGATGTACTGAAAGTCATTGGTAAAGATGTAGAACCTGAGCAAGGGTTATTTATTGGTCAACATTATACACTGGCGGGTTATGGCCCTTTGCTGATGTTATTGGTCACCAGTGATACTTTACGCCAAGCTTTAAATCAGGGGATTCGCTTTCAACAGTTGACGCATCTAACTGGGCGTTTAAGTTTACAAATCAGCCAGCATAAAGTGGCTTTATGCTATCAACCGCAAGATGTGTATGCGCCACTAGGTGCATTATTGGCACAGTCGGAAATTTCTGGAACTTATAAATTCATTCGTGATCTGTACAAAATGATGGGTCTATCTACACCGCAAGTTCAAATTGATTTGCCGTTTGCTGAACCCAAAGATCCTGAAAAATTAAAAATGTTTACTGATTATTATGGTCCACAAGTTCGCTTTGGTGCGCCATTTGCAGCGTTTTGGTTCGATGAAGATGTTTTAGATATTCGGATCCCTTCCGCAGATATTATTACTTTTCGATTATATGAGTCGAAATGTATTGCGGAGTTAGAACGTTTAAGCGCCGATGAAGATGCGCCATCATTGGTTCAACGTGTGCAAGATTATTTGGAATTACAAAGTGGTGCGATGCCAAGTATGGCAGCAACTGCTCAAGCGTTGAACTTGCCTGAAAGAACTTTGCGTCATCAACTGCAACAGTTAAATACCAGTTATAAGCAAATTCGTGAAGATATTATTAAAGATAAAGCACTCCGTATGATTGAATATAATGAATATTCAATTGAAATGATTGCAGAATTGCTGGGCTATTCAGAACCTGCGGCGTTTAATCATGCGTTTAAACGTTGGTTTGGGCATAGTCCGAGACAATATAATAAATAGCCAATGCGCTTTACTGCCAAAGTGTTATATCTTCGAGTTTATTCTTCGTTATAATTCATTTAGCCCAAAAAAGTATTTAATGATATGTCAGATTTTCAGTCACCACACAACACCGCATTTACTCCGATTTCACCGGCTGAGCGTTATGCTCAAGCCTTAGCATCTGGTCAGTTTTTACCAGATCAGGAACAGGCGCAAGCGGTGCATGAGTTGGATCGAGTTTGGCAAGAATTAATCCAACGTTTTAAGGCTTCTAAAAAAGCGTTTCGTCGTTTCCGTCGTCAAACTGCACCTAAAGGGGTGTATATGTGGGGCGGTGTAGGACGTGGTAAAACGTGGCTGATGGATCAGTTTTATGATTCTGTGCCATTTCGACGCAAAACTCGTATGCATTTCCATCACTTTATGCAGTACGTACACCGTGAATTAAATAAGCTTTCAGGTCAGCGTAATCCACTAGACCTTGTTGCCGACCAAATTTATAAAGAAGCAGTCGTGATCTGCTTTGATGAATTCTTTGTATCCAATGTCACGGATGCGATGATTTTGAGTGATCTATTCCAAAAATTATTTACGCGTGGGATCACCCTTGTTGCAACATCTAACATCGCACCAGATGGTTTATATAAAAACGGGATCCACCGTGACCGTTTTATCCCAACCATCGAAATGGTAAAAAAGAACTGTGTGATTTTAAATGTAGACTCAGGCGTAGACTATCGTTTACGTGTATTGAAACAAGCGCAGTTGTTTAAGTCGCCTTTAACACATGAACATAAGTTGTGGATGGCACAGCGTTTTACAGCATTAACGCAAACCCAAACGGTTTCACAAGAGCCAATTATTATTAATCAGCGTATTGTAGAAACCATTGGTCATACGGAAGATGTGCTGTGGTGTGAATATTCTGAGCTTTGCCTAAAACCACGTAGTCCAGCGGACTTTATTGAAATTGCCAATATTTATAATACGGTCTTAGTGAGTAATGTGCCGCACATGACGGATTATTTGTCTGAAGGGACTCGTCGTTTTATCTATCTAGTTGATGAGTTTTATGACCGTGGTGTGAAGTTGTTGCTTACTTCAGAAGATACGATTATTGAATTATATCAAGGTGAAAAATTGGCATTTGAAATTGAGCGTACACGTTCGCGCTTATTGGAAATGCAATCTGATGATTATCTACATACATCTCACCGTCAAATCAATGCACCAGAATCTACGGCAGAAAATTAAGCGTTTCTGTTGGAATGAAAAAAAGAACGTCTTGATGGCGTTCTTTTTTTTGATTTTTAGTTTTAGAAAACATGTATAAATTAAGAAAAGCTGTGGAACGAACAATAGAAGTTAAAGCAAAGTCTCATGATAAAAGCATCATTAAATAAGAAGTATGGCTGTTTAATAATTCATCGATAAAAGCATTAAATTTAAACTGATTGGTTGAAGTTGTAGCATCGACATTGGCAGCATTTCATGGCTTAATCGAGTGAGTTTGTTTGACGCTTGGGTCTATTTGTTCAGTTTTAGAACAAAATTCTGCACTTAAGTCTAATTTCGACATTTCAAAAACTTTATACACTGTAAAAAGGTATTCAGGCTGATGATGACGTCGTATTTCTGATCTTTATTATGTTGAATGATGAGGGTATTTCATTACATAGAAAATGATCATTATTTAGGAATGTGATAGTACTATTCAGCAAAGTATAAATGGGTATACTAGAATCTCTTGTTATAAAAAATAGCAATATCAGGAAAGACAATGACTGCACGTATTCAAAAAGGCAAGTTAGCGATTGCTAAAGAACTTTACGATTTCATCGAAAATGAAGCACTACCGGGTTCAGGTTTAGACAGTGAAACTTACTGGAAAAACTTTGAACAAGTCGTTGTCGATCTTAGCCCAAAGAACAAAGCACTATTGGCTAAGCGTGACGACATTCAAGCGAAAATTGATGAATGGCACCGCAACAACAAATTTGAACTCGAAGCTTACAAAGCTTTCCTTACTGAAATTGGCTACTTATTACCAGAAGTAGAAGATTTCCAAATCAGCACAGAAAATGTAGACGAAGAAATCGCATTATTGGCTGGTGCGCAATTAGTAGTGCCTGTACGTAATGCACGTTACTGCTTAAACGCTGCGAACGCACGTTGGGGTTCACTCTACGATGCTCTTTACGGTTTTGACGTGATCTCTGAAGAAGACGGCGCGGAAAAAGGTAAGGGCTATAACCCAGCTCGTGGCGCAAAAGTTATCGAATTTGCTAAAAACTTCTTAAATGAAACTTTCCCGCTAGCTAATGGTTCGCATGCAGATGTAACTAAATATGCGGTAGAAGGCAAAAAGTTAGTTGTAAGCCTAAAAGATGGCTCAACTGCAACTTTAGCGAAAGAAGCTCAGTTTGTTGGTTTTAATGGTGACGAAGCTGCGCCAACTGAAATCGTACTTTTAAACAATGGTTTGCATGTAATCATTGAAATTGATGCGACGAGCCCAATTGGTTCAACTGATGCTGCGGGCGTTAAAGACTTAGTTCTTGAAGCTGCAGTAACCACAATTCAAGACTTAGAAGACTCAATTGCAGCAGTTGATGCTGAAGAGAAAGTTGAAGGCTACCGTAATTGGTTAGGCTTAATGAAAGGTACACTTTCTGAGTCAATCGAGAAAAATGGTAAGATCATCACGCGTACATTAAATAAAGATCGTACGCACAAAAACTTGATCGGTGGTGAAACTACGCTTCACGGTCGTTCATTGATGTTGCTTCGTAATGTGGGTCATTTGATGACAAACCCTGCGATCCTTGTAGATGGTGCTGAAATCTACGAAGGTATTATGGATGCATTGATCACACCGTTATTGACCTTTGCAGACATCAAAGGCGAAAACGAAAACAAGAACTCTCGTAAAGGTTCTATGTACATCGTGAAGCCAAAAATGCACGGTCCAGAAGAAGTTGCATTTGCAGTTGAATTATTTGAGCGTGCTGAACAAGCGCTTGGTCTACCTGCGAAGACTTTGAAAATCGGTATCATGGACGAAGAACGTCGTACTTCTGTGAACTTGAAAAACTGTATCGCGCAAGCGAAAGATCGTACGATCTTTATTAATACAGGTTTCATGGACCGTACGGGTGATGAAATCCATACTTTCATGGAAGCAGGTCCATTCGTTCGTAAAGGCGAAGTGAAGTCTCAAATCTGGTTCCCTGCATATGAAAACCGTAACGTGATGATCGGTCTTCAAGCCGGCTTACGTGGTAAAGCGCAAATCGGTAAAGGCATGTGGCCAAAACCAGATATGTTGCTTGATATGTACAAAACTAAGATTGAGCATCCAGAAGCTGGCGCAAGCTGTGCATGGGTTCCGTCTCCATCTGGCGCTGTAATTCACGCGATCCATTACCATCAGTGCAATGTTTCTGAGCGTCAAAAAGAGTTGTTGAATACTCAGCCGCTATCTTTAGATGACTTGTTAACGCCGCCTTTAGCGACAGATACAAACTGGTCTGAAGAAGAGAAAACCAAAGAACTCGAAAACAACCTTCAAGGTATCTTGGGTTATGTTGTTCGTTGGGTTGATTTGGGTGTAGGTTGTTCAAAAGTACTAGACATCAACAACGTTGGTTTGATGGAAGACCGTGCAACTTTACGTATTTCTTCTCAACACGTTGCGAACTGGTTACGTCACGGTATCGTAACTGCTGAACAAGTTGAAGAAGTATTTAAGCGCATGGCGAAAGTTGTGGATGAGCAAAATGCCAACGATCCACTTTACACACCAATGGCACCAGGCTTTGATGGTTATGCATACAAAGCTGCTTATGACTTAGTATTCAAAGGTGGCGAGCAGCCTTCTGGTTATACAGAGCCGCTTCTTCATGCTTACCGTTTAAAATTAAAAGGTTATACAGGTGACTAATCTGTAAATCAAAAAAAGCCTCTTCGGAGGCTTTTTTTATTGCTTGAGAAAGTTAGAATGTCGACATAAAAAATGAAAAGGAAACTCCATGTATTTATGGAATGTAAATCGGTTGGTGGATGATATAAGACTGAATAAAGTCTCAGAAAGCCATTATAAAAACTACTATATTGCCAGCTCAATATTGATTTTCTTTAGCTACTTAGCACTGACCTTAACCCCAGAATCCAAACCTACAGAAGCTTGGGCTTCGTTTGTTTTACAAGTTGGTCTGCTGATCAGCTGGGTGAATGCCATATTTAAAGCCAATGGCGGCGAGCAAGGCCGAGATTTTTTAAAGCGCTTTATTGCATTGTATTTGCCCGTAACGATTCAGAGTTTAGTCCTCTTTATCTTGATGGCTGTAGTTGTTGAAGGGCTGTTACCCATGTTGACCGTTAACATGGAGGAGGCTGCGCTTGAGCAACTCACCACAGTTAAAGATCTAAGTTTTGAAGTCATCATTAGCTGTTATATTTATTGGCGAATCTATAAAGCGATGCGGCAGATTCATCAGCCTGTTTAAAGTATAAGGTTGTAAAAGAAATTAATTATAAAGTTTTATCCTGTTTTTCTCATAGCTTTTCAATGCTGAAGCCTTTACATTGGAATGAATGATAAAAATAGGATGGAAACGATGTCAGCTTATACCGCATTAGATTTGCAATATATTGGTGGGCAATGGCGAGCAGGGACTTCAACGCGTCACATCAAAAATATAAATCCCTTTAGCCAAGCACAGATTTTTGAATTGCAGGCAGCCAGCAGTGTCGATGTAGACAGTGCTTATAGTGCGGCAGAAGCAGCATTTAAATCAGAAAAGACCAAGCCTATTAAAGTACGTCAGCAAGTTATCAACAAATTAGCTCAAACCATTCAGCAGCGCAGAGAAGAAATTATTCAATGGCTGATAGATGAATCTGGGAGTACACGTTTAAAAGCCAATATTGAAGTTGATGCGGCGCTCGGCATTATCCAAGAATCGCTGAGTTTTCCTGAAAAAATGCACACCGTGGAGCTAGAGAGTAAAGATCCGAGTCGAAAGAGTTTTGTACTGCGCAAACCCTTGGGAGTCATAGCAGTGATTAGCCCTTGGAATTTTCCATTTCATTTGTCGATGCGTTCTGTGGTGACTGCGATTGCTTGCGGCAATAGTGTGGTACTGAAGCCTGCAAGTGACACGCCAGTGACAGGTGGAACGTTACTCGGGAAATTATTTGAAGAAGCGGGTTTGCCGCATGGCGTATTAAATGTTGTTGCAGGCAGCGGCAGTGAAATTGGCGACTATTTTGTAGAGCATCCTGTGCCTAAAATGATTTCATTTACAGGTTCAACTGAAGTGGGTCAACAGGTGGGGGTGAAAGCGCTAGGAAGTTCACGGATTAAGCGTTTAGCGCTGGAACTTGGCGGCAATGCGCCTTTGGTCATTTTAGATGATGCAGATTTAAATTTAGCCGTTGAACTGACCGTGATGGGGCGTTTTTTGCATCAAGGACAAATCTGCATGAGTACCAATCGAGTGATTGTGGATGAATCCTTGCACGATGCTTATGTTGAAAAATTAATTAAACGGGTAAAAAGCATTGTGGTCGGTGATCCGAATGATGCTGAAACTCTGATAGGGCCCATTATCAATAAGTCGCAAATCGATAAATTAAAAACTATTATTCAAAATGCTATTCAGCAAGATGCAATTTTAGCCTACGCAGGTGGTATTGAAGGTCAATTGGTTGCACCGCATATTTTCACCCATGTGGATGCACATGCTGATATTGCATTAGAAGAAAGCTTTGGGCCAATCTTGCCGATTTTAAAAGCGCGAGATGAAGCGCATGCACTAGAATTGGCAAATTCAACCCGATTTGGTTTATCGAGTGCAGTATGTACCTCAAACCTAGCGCGCGGTGGAGAGTTTGCTGCCAAGCTAGATATAGGCATGACGCATATCAATGGCATCAGTGTGGCGGATCATTCTAATGCACCCTTTGGTGGTGAACGTAATTCAGGGCTTGGTCGTTTTAATGGTGAGTGGATATTTGAGGAATTCACCCGCACCCATTGGCAAACGTTCCCTGCTTAAAATACTCAAAGTGAAGTCTATTTAATCTTGTGTAATAGACTTCACTGCAGGTTCTGTTACGCAGGACATTTTTAGTTTATTTCCATGAAATATCAGCAGAATATAGTCCCAAAAACGGCTCCAACGTGTATTTGTAATACAGAAAAGCGCCAATATCTTGGCTTGAACAATTATCCTGATAGTACATTTTGTGATTCATCAACAGAATAGGTTTACGCTGCAAGGCCGTCATATACAGCTTTACCTGCACCTTATAATTGTAGATTGAATAATTAGAAGAAATAGTCTCGGTTTTTATTTTTTGGATATGGTGAATATACACATCAAACTTCAAGCCATTTTTGTAATCCGTTGCCTCATGAACTGTTCGATCTTCGATTGGAATAAGCGGATTGTTATCACTAAACGCTAAGTATGCGTTATGTTTTTGGTTCCCTTGTTGATAATTAAACTGAATGGCTGAATTTGCAGTGGTGAAATAGGGGAGCGCATCTTGAGGATTGATTTTAAACGTGCCTGTACAATCTGTCCTGACACGCCCATCATCTGCGTTCACCGTAAACCAGCCAAATTGATCTTCCAATTCCGTCGTATGGGCTTCATCTACGTCAGGAAGAATCACGCCAAACTGATCTCTTTGTCTTTGCTGATTTTGCATCAAGCGATAACTATTTTGAGCACGTTTTGCAAAACGGATTTCAGGAAACATCTCTGGAGATTTAATTTTAAAGTCAGAGACATTGATTACTTCACCATCAGGCAAGATGACCAATGAAAATTGTTGTTCTTGGGTGTTGGGAAGATTTTTGACCGTAACCCAATGATGTGTACTGATCATTTGCTGATTGCGAAAATGCTTATATTGAATGCGGTACTTGCCTGCAGGAATCTCAGTCTCATTGATTAGGTCTTGTTTAAATGGATATTCGTTGAGATAGAGCGCGTCGAGACTAAAAGGTAGAAATGAAACGGTATGTACAGAGATTTTTGCGGAATGTGCGGTTGGATACAGGCATATACTTAGAATTAAGACGATAAAGCGACTTCGGTCTAGATTTTTCATTTATTATAAAGATTGAATTTTTGCGGATTATGGCAAATATGTGTGCTAATTTCAAACCGATTACCTTATCGCAATTAAAGTCTCAAAACTTGCCTGAAATCAGCTTTGAATATCCTGAGGAAGTCTATCCAAATTATGATTTGCCGCTACTCTTTAAGTCTGAACAAGGGCTAGAGTGGCGAAAAGTGAATTTTGGCATGGTGCCTAAATGGGCCGAAGACAAATCAATTGCACTTAAAACCTATAATGCCCGAAATGAGACTTTGTATCAAAAGCCTACGTTTATTAATGCGATTTCAAAATGTAAGTTTGGCGTGATACCCGTGTCTGAATTTTATGAGTCAATGTATATCGATAATAAGCCGCAGCGTTGGAGTGTTAAGCGCAAAGATGGAGAAGCGTTTTATATTGCTGCCTTATATGACATTTGTCGGCAAGGTGACGAGATTGTACGTTCAAGTACCATGATTACGATGGATGCTATTCAGCATGAGATGATGAAGCATTTTCATGAGCCGGGCAATGTAAAGCGCTCGGTCATTGTGATTCCGCATGCGCGATTAGAGGAATGGCTAAGTTGGAAATCACCCAACATCCAAAGTTTTGTACAAGGTTTTCCTGTTGATGAGTTTGAATGTGCACACGCACCCAAAATAAAAATCGAAAAAATCAGTCCCCAACTGAATATTTTCGATTGATATTTCGGTGATGCAGAATGCTTAGCGCGCTAAGTTTTTGAAAATATGCTTTAAGCTTTCCATGGTTTTTTCAATTTGTAGCGGTGTTAAGCCTTCAAAAGATTGCTCTAGAACGACATTCGTTAGATCGTTAATCTTCTGTGTCATTGCAGTGCCTTTATCGGTTAACACGACGCGGGTAATACGCGCATCATCTTCACAAGAATAGGTATCTACTAAGCCTTCATCTTTTAAACGATAAACGATCTTGGTTGTCGTCGACATTTTAGATACGACCATTTCAGATAAATCCGAAACACTCGCATGAGGTTTAGACTTGAGTGCGAGCAGGATACGACGACGTGAATTATCAACGCCATACTTTTTCAATGCATGGTCGACGTTTAAAACATATTGTGAATGCACCTGAGTAACCCAGTAGAAAGGAAAATTTTCTAAACTAAAGTCATCGGTGGATGGTAAAAATTTTGAATACTTTTTTGTCATAAAGGAGTCCCCTGAATATTTGTTTTAATTTTATTTAATGTTTTAACATTCTATTGAAAAATAGAGGGTAATAGCAAGAGTTCACAATAAAAAAATAGAAAGTAGAAGATATCTCATTTTTAGATTATCTAAATAGATTATATTGATATTCTGTCTAAATGCTTAAAAGAAATTAAAACTAAGGTTAGGTATAGAGATAGTGTAGTGAAAATAAATACGTTTTTAATTTGAATTGAATATTAATATTTTTTACCAAAAGGTAGAAATAAATAATTCATTAGATTTGTCATACAATCTATTACAAGCGTCCTTAATTACATTTAATTAAAAGTCAGGTGAATTCAAGCTTTTTTTAAAAGTGGAAGCAATTTTCTCAAAAAATTGGTTTAACCATCTTGCTGTGTATTTATATCGGCTATGTGATATGTAATGTATTCAGCGTTTTTTAACATTTTGTCATATTGTTGATGCGAAAAAATATGCTTGAATACATTACAAATGCGCAAGATTGTGCATAATGGAATGGTCTCTAGTTACATAGGTTAAATTTATGGATCCGTCGCCGTGCGTTGGTCTGATTGAAGATATTCTTACAATCCAGAATGAGGAAGAGAGCTAATGGAATTTTTGTTAGATCCCGGAATCTGGGTTGGTTTACTTACATTAATTATTTTAGAAATTGTACTAGGGATTGATAACCTAGTCTTTATTGCCATTTTGGCAGAAAAACTCCCTCCAGAACAACGTGACAAAGCCCGTGTACTTGGTCTTTCACTCGCATTATTAATGCGATTAGGATTGTTATTTGCAATCTCTTGGTTGGTCACATTAACAAAGCCTCTGATTACCGTTTTTGATTGGACATTCTCTGGTCGAGATCTCATATTATTGTTCGGTGGATTGTTCTTAGTTTATAAGGCAGTCACAGAGCTACATGAAAAATTAGAAGGTAAACCGGAAGTTCAAGTGACAACAAAAGTGGCATATGCCAGCTTTACAGCAGTAGTTGCGCAAATTGTTGTCTTAGATGCGGTTTTCTCTTTAGACTCTGTCATTACAGCGATCGGTATGGTCGACAACATTTATGTCATGATGGCTGCAATGATTGTGGCAATGGCAGTGATGTTACTTGCATCTAAACCGCTAACGGCTTTTGTAAACCGACATCCGACCGTCGTGATCCTATGTTTAAGCTTCTTATTGCTTATCGGTATTAGTTTGATAGCAGAAGGTTTTGGTTTCCATATTCCGAAAGGCTATATCTACTCAGGTATTGGTGTTGCGATTGTCATCGAAGCCTTTAACCAGTTTAGTCAACGCAATGCTCAAAAACACGAAGCGAAAATTCCATTACGCCATCGTACTGCAGACAGTATTTTAAAACTGATGGGTGGGCGCTTAGAAGCTGATCAAGTCGGTAATCAGGCGCAAGAAACCTTTGCAGACGAAGAGCGTTACATGATTGGGGGGGTGTTGACGCTTGCAGAGCGTTCAGTTGCGTCGATCATGACTCCCCGTAATCAAATTTCTTGGGTGGATTTAAATGACACACCTGAGCAAATTCGTGAGCAAGTCCTTTCTGTGCCGCACAGTTTATTCCCTGTGTGTCGTGGTAGCTTGGATAAAGTGATTAGTATTGTCCGCGCGAAAGAACTTATTGATGTTCTAGACAGTGAAGATGATCTAAAAGCATTGATTAAACGTCATCGTCCGATCTTTATTTTCCAAAAGATGAAGGTGATTGATGCGATTAATACCTTGCGTACCTCAAAAGGCTCTTTGGTGCTGGTTACGGATGAGTTTGGGGCGGTACAAGGTCTGATTTCACCACTCGATGTGTTTGAGGCGATTGCTGGTGAATTCCCTGATGCAGATGAACAACTAGATTTGATTAAAATCGATGATGAACATTGGAAAGCTTCAGGCATGCTCGATTTGTATCAGTTAGAACTTGAACTGGAAATGCTGGATTTGATCGAAGAAGATGATGGTTATATTAGTGTTTCAGGCCTTATTTTAGATCAGACTCACGGCAATGTTGAAGTCGGCACTGTAGTTGATTTTAAAGGCATCCAATTTAAAGTTACGGCAATGGATGAAAACCGCATTAAAACGGTCGATATCTATTACCAAGCTTGATGCTTAAATTTTAAAATAACTCAAAGACAGCTTTTCGAAGCTGTCTTTTTTTGTATGACTAGAAAGTATAAGAAATCCTATCCAAGGGGGCTGTAATTCATGATGTTAAAACATATTATATTTACATGATGTAACAGTCAAAAAACGCTGCAACTTTTGAGCTTTTAGAGGGTTAAAGCGGTTCAAAAGTAAAAAATATTGATAGGGTTGATTTTAAAAAAGCATGAGGGTAAATAGCGATTCATTTTTAACTTGGGGTTTTAATCATCAATGATGATCTATGAATAATTTTATTTCATTTAAATACCGCTTCGGGAAACTTTATAACTCGGTACTTTGAAGAAATTCAAAGTTAATCCATTAAAAAAATGGGTGTTGGTATGGCGATCACTGAGAATATCATTGATTTTAGTAAACTCACGATTGAAGAAAAACATGAGTTGTTTCAACGGCTCTGGGAGTTTGATCAATGTATTTTCCCAACTTCTAAGATTGAGCAACTCTATCAATACATGCATGACCCCGATATTGTTGCATTACCAATCATTCAGTATTTTGAGCACGATAAACTGATCGGGCAAAATATTGTGCGTATATTAAAAATTATGCATAAAAATCGGCCGATTTTTATTTTTAATTCACGGGCAGGGGTATTGGTTGATTATCGTCGGAAAAACCTGACCTTAAACTCGGCGATTAAAGTGGCGATGCAGCATCAGATTCGATTTCCAGCGATTCCGATGTGGTTTGTGGCTACATTGGCACAACCAAAGGTATATACATTATTTGCCTCGCGCTCTGTTAAGTTTTATCCAAGGCATGGTGTCCCGATGCCCACCGAGTATGTGGATGTTTTAAATAGTTATAAAATCCGTCAGCATGATGTGCAGCATCGGGCTGAGGATATTTTTGTTCATCGTTGTGATTTACCGAAGGTGACGCCTGAGCAATTGGTTCGGCGACGGAAAAAATCTGATGAACATGTTCAATTTTTTATGCAGCACGTGCCAGATTATTTTGATGGCATGGGGTTAATGTGTATTTGTAAATTAAATGTTTCAACCATTTTTGAAGCAAATATGAATCTGGCAGTTGGGCGAGCAGTTTAATGATGGACATGGATGTGTTATGCGACAAATGACGATATATCGATTATTAGGTTTTGGTGCGGCAGTCTTTTTAACGGCTTGTCAGCCTGCAGAGCAAAAAATACAAGAGCAATCGCAGAAATGTGTTGCACCGGAAAAATTGGTCAAACAAATTTATGATCAAGAGTTGAAATTGCACGCTTTGAGTAAAGATCAACTTACTGCCTATTTTGAGCCATCGTTAGCGGAACGTATGCAAGCAGAAATTAACTGTAAGCAGTCGGGACAAGAGTGTAATGTGGATTTTGATATTTTCACGGATAGCCAAGATCCGCAGCAAGATTCGAAAAAAGGCGTTGAGCCTAAACTGAGTTTTGATGAAAATAAAAACGTTGTTCGTGCTGAGTTTAAAATTGGTGATGAAGCCAAAGTCTTAAATTATGAAATGAGTGATGGCGACTGTTCAAAAATCAAAAATATTGTTTATGTGGGGGACTATGACCTAGACATGATTTTGAGTAATCCAACAGAAACGATCGAAGATTCAGAAATGTTTGATGCCAATGCTGCAAGTGATAGTACGGCACAGTAAGCTTTTTGACGCGTTCTAATTATTCAAAAACAGCATGAAACACTGAACAGCTTGAGCCTTTTACTCAAGCTGTTTTTTTCTCAAGCTATCGTAGTTCATAGTGCATAAATTTGTATGTTGGCAAGTTGATTGAAATCATCTTCATTGAGATTATAAATTTCATCTAAAAATGCAACATTAAAACTGCCGACACTTGAGCTAATTTCATAGGCTTTTTGACCCGCAATCGCAAAGTGCAAATGTGCTGCGACCGTGCCAGCAGTTAGCGTTTCACTCACGGCGCAATAAGCCGCTGTTAACGCACCTAAAGCGCAGCCAGAAGCCGTCACTTTGGGTTGTAAGTAAGATCCACCATTAATCTGTATCACCGCATTCATTTCTTTCGATAAGATGAAATCTGATTCGCCTGAAATTGCCACACATTCACAGTGTTCTAACAAGGGCACAGCATTTAAATAAATTTCTGCACTATTGAGCGTGCTATCTACACCACGTGATTCTCCTTGGTTACCTGCAAGACCGCTAATTTCTGATGCATTGCCGCGAATAATACTTGGCTTGTATTGGAGTAATTGGTCAACCATTTCAGATCGCCATGGCAAAACGGGGCCATAACCGACAGGGTCAAGCACCCAAGGTTTATTTAAATTTTGTGCTGTTTGTGCAGCAATTTGCATGGCCTGCATTTGTTCAGACGTTGGCGTGCCTAAATTGATATTCAAGGCACTGGCAATCGAGGCAAAGCTTTCAGCTTCAAAGGGATTGTCAATCATTGCAGGAGAAGCACCCGCAGCTAAAAGGACATTGGCGACATAATTGCTCGCGACTGCATTGGTGAGGATATGCACCAAAGGTTGTTTGGATTGAAGTTCAATCCACGCATTAATAACGCTTTGCAAAAGCGGGCTATTTAAGTCAGTCAATTCACTGTTCATGGTCGTTTCAAAATTTTCAGATTGATTCATCGTTTTCTCCCTTAGCGGGTGAAGTAATGGTCTTGATGTTTACAATTACGGCAGAACAGGGTCACATAATCTGCGGCATCATAATCGACAGAGAGCTCTTGTGAACCACAGTACATGCAGCGCTTTGTGGAATAAAAATTTAAGCGAGGTTCGATTTTTTTCCAAGCATGGCGTATCGGTTGCACAAAGATACTTTCATCGAGTCCTAAAAAGTTAAAAAGCAAAATTTCACTCATTTTACTAAAGGGGAGTTGTGGCGGACGAGGGAGGGTAAAGGTTTCCCATTTTTCTTGTAAGCCACGTTCACGGTATTGCTGTAAGGTCTTTTTTAACAGATTGGTATTAATGAAATTTTCATTACGAACTTGCAGGGCTTTTTGTTTATGTAGGTATTCGAGTGCTGACTGAATCATATAGTAAATCTGCCCAACCGCTAGATGGTCGAGTAGGCGATAACAGAACACTTGAAAGCTTTTATTCCCTGCAATTTGAATGCCCCATGTCTTACAGTAAAACTGCATGAATTGCACAATTTCTTGAAACAGTAGGAGATACAAGCACTCTTTCACTTCGTCAGCGCTTTTAAAAGGAACACCCAGAGCTAAATTTTCATAAAACCAATGGCGGAGTTGCTGCGCGACACTAAAAAGACTAGGCTCTGAATATCCATCCAAACGGACATTGATATAATACTGTTCAGCTTGTAGTGCATCATCTTTCACAATCAAAATTTGCTCATGCACGAGATGCTTTTTGAGCGACTGTTGAAAGAGATAATTCGGGCTGATGTTGTGATATTTAATAGCGTCCCAGTCGATAAATTCTTGATGCGCCGTATGTTCTTGGACGTGATTATCCAATAAAGCCAGCAAAAAAAGTTTCTGTAAAAAACTCAGTTCACTTAATTCACGCTCAACGATATCTTTATTTTTAAGTTTACGCTGTTCTTGTAAACGGGTTTCTTTCAGTAGTTTTTTTCGCGCGGCCTGACAGTTTTCACAATGGCAGTTATATTGCTGTTCTGGAAATATTTGATGATGACAGTGGCTACACTGGTAAAAATTAAATTCTTGCTCATCTAATTTTTCAGCATCTACCCAATACATAGATGCACGGCACAACGGGCATTGCGTACTTTCATCCATTTGTTTGCGTAGAATATTGAACATGTTGCCAGCGTTTCTTGAAAGATTAAATTGATTATACACATCTCTGTTTAAAGACGGGTTTGCAATTTCAGTTGCGGCAGCTCAGGCGAGAAGTCGACAAATAAAAAAGCTGCATAGTGATGATGCAGCTTTTAGTCAGAATGGGTTATTAATAAGCGGCTGGGCATGGGATCGATTCGTCCTCCTCTCCAACTTGTTTGGCTTGTATTAAGGCTTGCACTTTTTTAGACGCGACTTTTTTAGTGCCTAATGCACTATATGAGTTAAGTAATGAACTGACCTCAAAGGCTTTGAGTGGAATCCCTTCGCAAGTCATAAACATTGCAATTACTTGATGGTCGATATTTGCAGCATCAAGCGCTTGCAGGGTCTTCATATTTTCAATACGGATGATGTGTTCTTTAATAAACATAATGCATCTCTTTTTGTTTTAGCCTGATGATTTTGCTTTTGGCAATTAAGTAGATGCAAAACGCATGCTCAAATGTTTTGAGTAGACATTTTAAAGCAGATAAACGGCATATTGTTTTATTAAGATATTGAAAATAAATTATTAATTTAAAAGTAACAAAATAATATTGATGCGTATGGCTATGTCTAATGAATTCTCAAAATGCTTAAACTGTTGAAAAAGAAACATCTTGGTGCATCGTTTAAACAGAAGTATGCAATCAAATCTAAATCAGAATATTGATATGATTCGAGAGTTAAGGTGCTTTTTGGAAGGAATCACCTAAGCGATTGGATTTTAAAAGTATATTTGTATATATTGAGCTTATAATTCTAATGATCTGGGCTTCTAGGATTGAAACCAAGCGGAATCTAATGAACCTGATACACAGTAAGATTCGGCTTGATTTCTAAAGGTTTTGATCTTTTTTATCCTTTCTTTGTATGGAATACACATGTCAGACGCACTTAAAAACAGCAATATCACTCGCATGCAATTATATAAGCAGCCACAGGGTACGGTTGGCGCGCTGATTATTGGGCATGATCAAACACTGGAAAAGACGATCGAGTTATTGGGCCTGGCGCAGCAACATCAATTATCTAAAATTTATGTGGCTGGTGCGACGGAAGAAATTCAGCAATTCCTCACTACAAAAGTCACGGCATTTCAATTTTACTTTGCAGTAGACTATGACAGCGCACTCGATTTAATTTTTGCAAATCAATAATCGTATAAGTCTTAAGCAGGTAAGTTTGAGCGCAATAATTTGAACGTACAGATGGATTAAGCACCTGTACTTTCTCTTTCTAGTATATAGGCGCTTTATTTATTTTAGGTAGATAAAAAATTTGCACATTGTTATAGCTGTACTCAACTCAGGCATTTATTTTGCTTAAACATGGCGAAAATATGTGCCAGCATTTAAATTATTCTATAAAGATGATTGAAAACAACATGCGCTGAGCCCATATATAAATCATTGTAAATGCGAGGACAGCTTATGCATCTTGTCGTATGATCAAGTCATTCACAATGTGTTCAAAAAGCTGATGAAGCAATAACTAAGGAATAGGACGAGATATGAATATTGCGGCAAATCCAGTGGTCGAAGCAGACCAAACTGTTTATTTAAAAGATTATCAAAAACCATCATTTGTCGTAGATAGTATCGATCTTGATATTCAAGTCTTTGATAAGCATACCAATGTAAATGCAAAATTAGTGATGCAGCGTCAAACTGCTGGGGATTTGGTGTTATTGGGTCGTGATTTGGAACTCAAGTCAATTCGCTTAAATGGTCAAGTTTTGCCAGCAGATGCCTATATTGTAGATGCAGAACAACTGGTAATTTCAAATGCACCTGACCAAGCTGTCATTGAAACCGAAGTCGTGATTCATCCTGAAAGCAATACTCAACTCGAAGGCTTATACCAAGCGGCAGGCGATTTATTCGTTACCCAAAACGAGCCTGAAGGCTTCCGTAAAATTACCTATTATCCTGACCGTCCTGATGTGCTATCGGTATTTACCACACGTGTCGAAGCGGATAAAAAATTCCCTGTATTACTTGCCAATGGTAATTTGATTGAAGCGGGTGAAACCGGTGAAGGTCGTCATTATACCGTTTGGCAAGATCCAACCAAAAAACCATCGTATCTATTTGCTTGTGTGATTGGTGATTTGGCGGTACTCAAAGATTCTTATGTGACGTCTGAAGGTCGTAATGTTGCTTTAGAAATCTATGCAGAAGAAAAAGACATTCCAAAATGTCATATTGCGATGGAAGCTTTAAAGCACTCAATGCGTTGGGACGAAGAACATTATGGTCGTCCTTATGATTTAGACAATTATATGATCGTGGCAACCAGTGCATTTAACATGGGTGCAATGGAAAACAAAGGTTTGAATATTTTCAACACCTCTTGTGTGCTTGCTGATGAAGAATACACCACAGATGCTGCGATCATGCGCGTTCAGTCTGTGATTGCACATGAATACTTCCATAACTGGACGGGTAACCGTATTACCTGTCGTGATTGGTTCCAACTCTGCTTAAAAGAAGGTTTGACAGTATTCCGTGATCAGTCGTTCTCAGAAGATTTACAATCTGCTGCGGTACAACGGATCGATGACGTTGCTGTGTTAAAAGCTCATCAGTTCCCAGAAGATTCAGGCCCGCTTTCACATCCACCGCGTCCAGATCATTTTGTTGAAATTAATAACTTTTATACCGCAACTGTGTATGAAAAAGGTGCGGAAATTAACCGCATGATGGCGACACTCTTGGGCAAAGAAAAATTCCGTGCAGGTACTGACGAATATTTCAAACGCCACGATGGTCAAGCTGTGACTGTTGAAGATTGGGTAGCAGCTCTGACAGCGGGTTCTGGTGTAGATTTGTCGAGTTTCTTGATTTGGTATAACCAACCGGGTACACCAAAACTTGAAGCAAAAGGTGAGTACGATGCTGCAAATCAAACTTATACTTTAAGCTTCAAACAAAGCTTAAAAGCGCATCCAAAATATCCAAATTTAAAAGCAGTGCCTATTCCTGTGGCTTTGGCATTGTTTGATGCGACGAGTGGTGAACAGTTAGTTCTCAGTTCAGATGCATTGGTTGAAAATGGCATTAAAGATGGCGTGTATTTATTTGATACCGATACTGCAACCATTACATTTAGCGGTGTAAAAACCCAGCCTGTTGTGTCTTTACTGCGTAACTTCTCTGCACCCGTTAATCTTGAATTTAACTATTCAGATAAAGAGCTTGCTTTCCTGATGCAGTACGAGCCGAATGGTTTTAACCAATGGCAAGCCAGCCAAACCTTGTTAGAACGTATTTTGTTAAATGGCCATGATGCTGACATCTATGTCCAAGCTATACAAAATACATTACCAGCATTGGTTGAGCGTGATCCATTACTTGCTTCACGTTTATTCGATGTACCGACAGAGGGTTATTTAGGTAGCCGTATTGATACCGACTACAGTCCTGCCCAAGTGCAAGAACAGCGTGAAGCACTGTTAAGTCGTGTGGCACGTGAGTTAGGTTCATTCTTTAAAGAGACTTATGCAACTTTAGACCCAGATGCGCAGCAAGAGTTTTCACAAGCTATGGGCGTTCGTGCATTGAAAAACATTATGTTGAGCATGATGGCACGTCAAGGCGATGCATCCGTATTTGAATTGGCCTATGAACAATTCAGCTCTACAGGCAATATGTCTGAACGTCTTGGTGCTTTAAAAGTATTGGTTTGGAATGATGCACCACAAGCACAGCAAGCTTTAGAAGCCTTCTACACACGCTTTAAGAATGAAGCTTTGTCGATGGACCAATGGTTTATGTTGCAAGCGGCACATCCGAAAGCAACTGCGGAAACTATCAAGGCACTGACTGCTCATCCTGACTATGACTTGAAAGTACCGAACCGTATTCGTGCGGTTACTGGTGGCTTAAATAGCAATCCTGTCAACACTTGGAGCTTTGGTGTGCAGCATATTGTTGAATTAGCAAAATTCCTCGATGAGAAAAATCCAATTGTCGGTTCACGGTTACTGCAAATTTTGTCCCGTTGGTACACGTTGGCAGAGCCGCAGCGTAGTGAAGTCAAAGCCGAACTTGAAGCGCTTAAACCGGTTGTGAAATCGAAGAATGTGTCAGAAACTTTAAACAGTATGTTGAGTATTTAATCGTTCTATTTCTCAGTAAGATTGATTTGAGTTAAATCAGTCTTACTAAAATGAGCCTGTTGTCATAGGTATGGCAGCAGGCACATTTTATATCCAGTCTTTTTTATCTAAACTTTAGTTAGGATTGAAAATCAATCATGTTTAGAAGACAGAAACTGAATGCCATTCTCTGATTATTCATTTAAATTTAATAATAATTGCAACATAAATCACATAATGGCGTTACAATAAAATAGGTCTAACACATGAATGACTGTATGCGGTAATGCATCCAAGTTTATGAATGTTTAGATTTTTTATCTATTTTATTATGTGGGATTTTTGAGGCGGGTCATGTTAGTTAAGGTTGATGAAGGTTTTTATTTAAACTCACATCATATTATTGCAATTCGAATTAATAGAGATTTGCTTGATACCTTTGTTGTTTCGGTAGAATACACACCCAATAGTGTGCAAAACACAGGTGTATTTGAAAAGAAATTCAATGCGCGCCGAGATGCAGAACAATACCTACAGACTCTGAATCAAATCATTGGTAAATCGTAAAGGCTCAAATGCATATCGTGGATATTGTCTAGATTGAAAGCGATATGATATGAATCAGACTCAGATTGACGTCTAGCTAAAGGGATGAAGTGCATCCCTTTTTTGTGCTTATCTGAGCGAAATTGATGGGAAGTATTGCAAATAAATCATTCTATCAATACGACTCGATTTGCACGTCGGAAATTTTCCTGACATGCTGTAGCCATCCAAAATGAGTTAGAACTATATGCGAATCAGTATTGTGGGTGCAGGTCGGGTTGCACATCATTTGCTCAATGTGCTTCATCCACAACATCACATTGTGCAAGTTTATGCGCGAAATCTTGAAAAGGCAGAAAAACTTGCAGCCAGAGTAGGTGCAGAAGCTATTCATAACCCAGCTAAGTTGAATGCTGAGATTGATCTTTTGATCATTGCGGTGAGCGACCAATCGATTGCAACCGTTATTCATCAAGTGAAAGCTTATTTGCCACAAGTTTTGATTGTGCATACGTCAGGTAGCACCAATATCACGGTACTGACCCAACAGCATTCGCGAGCAGGGGTGTTTTATCCTTTACAAACTTTTAGTTTAGATCGAGATGTGGACTGGACGTCGACACCGATCTTTGTAGAAGCGTCGGATTCTACAGATTTGACGACACTTACAGATTTAGCAAACAGCATTAGCCAAAGGGTTTATCAATATGATTCGGCACAGCGCTTGAGTTTGCATCTCGCTGCGGTGTTTGCCTGTAATTTTAGTAATTATTGTTATGACATGGCAAAGCAGATTGTCGATGCAAAACACGTCGATTTTAGCTTGCTTTATCCTTTGATTTTAGAGACAGCGAAGAAAGCCACTCAGGCTGAACCACGGAACATGCAAACAGGCCCTGCAATGCGTGGAGATCAAAATATCATGCAGATGCATGCCAATATGCTTGAGCAAGCTGATCAAGTCGACCTGAAAGCGGTCTATGAAATGTTGAGTCAGCAGATTCTTGAGCATCATCAGAAATAAACAATCCATATAGAACAATGAATATTTATTAGCTTAGACATACATGTCAATCAGGATGTTACATGGCAAAAGATTTTAATAGCCCACAAGTGGTCGAAAGTTATGATGCACATATAAGAAAATTAATTCCCGGCTATGAACTTGTCCATCAACAGATTCAGGCGGTGTTGAATTGCCATGTCGCTGAAGATGCCCATGTACTGATTATTGGATGTGGGACGGGCTATGAATTGGGTTATCTCATGGCCTTGAATCCAACATGGTCATTTACCGTTACAGAATTATCTGAAAATATGCTGAATCAAACACGCCAACGTGTTGAAGCTGCTGGACAGTTGCATCGCGTCAAATTTGTTTTGGGCAGTCATACTGCTTTTGAGCAGGCGAGTTGTTTTGATGCGGTGCTGAGTATCTTGGTGACGCATTTCATTCCATTGTCCGAAAAAAATGAATTTTTAACTAAAGCTTTTGAATTACTTAAACCGCATGGCATTTTTTTAAGTTTTGACTTGATGCAAACTCATTCGAATTTTGAGCAGCGTGTCCTGCCTGAATTTTGCCAAATGCAAGGTTTATCTACTGCGCAAGCGACAAAAATGATGCAGCGTTTAGAAGATGATTTTGAACTGATTAGCCAGCAGCACTATCAAAGCTTACTGACGGAAATAGGCTTTGATCAAATTTATTGTTTCAGTCAAATCTTTAGCTATGCGGCTTACAGTGCATTTAAAACGGCTATGGATTAAAAGAATAAAGACCAAGTTTGAGTGTATTAAGTTTATCGATCATTTTCACCGATATAGTTACTACGTTGCATGAGTGAAACTTGCATCAAAATTTTGATCAA
This sequence comes from Acinetobacter sp. YH12045, assembly GCF_013419925.1. Classification (NCBI taxonomy): domain Bacteria; kingdom Pseudomonadati; phylum Pseudomonadota; class Gammaproteobacteria; order Moraxellales; family Moraxellaceae; genus Acinetobacter; species Acinetobacter sp. YH12045. The sequence continues at coordinate 207,947 of NZ_VOZE01000001.1, forward strand.
TAGTCTCATTTTTTCTTGCTCGGTATCGCGCTCATTATTTTAAGAAAGAAACTTTTCAGTCAGGGTTAAATCCCTTATTGTGCATTTATAAAAAGAATCAATTGTATGAAAATAATGTCAAAAATGGAATTTGATTACATTGTGATTGGTTGTGGAAGTGCGGGGTGCGTACTGGCTGCACGCCTCAGTGAAGATCCACATATATCTGTGTGCTTATTAGAAGCAGGTGGGCAAGGTGATCAGTGGACGGTCAATATTCCAGCTGCATGCGTGGTGAGCTTGCCGACCAAGATCAATAATTGAGCCTTTGAAACTGTGCCTCAAGCTGGCTTGAATGGTCGTAAAGGCTATCAACCACGTGGAAAATGCCTTGGTGGTTCATCGAGTATTAATGCCATGATTTATATTCGTGGACATAAAAATGACTATGATCAATGGGCGGCACAGGGAAATACTGGCTGGTCATACGACGAGGTCTTGGCCTATTTTATTCGCTCAGAAAATAACAACCGAATACACAATGAATTCCACGGTAATGACGGCCCTCTATCTGTTACAGATGTACAAAGTGACAATATTTTCCATCAACGCTATACCGAAGCGGCTCGTGCGCAAGGCCATAAAGTCCTTGATGATTTTAATGGCGCAGAACAAGAAGGCTTAGGGGTTTATCAGGTAACACATATCAATGGAGAGCGTTGTAGTGTGGCGCGTGCTTATTTGTTTCCGCATTTAGAAATGATCCATTATTGATTGATCCAAACTTTTTAGGGGATGAACAGGATTTAGAAGATTTGGTACAAGGTTTTAAGTTGACGCAGCAATTGATGATGTCGCCGTCTTTATCGAGTCATTATCAGCAAGATTTATTTACCTCACTGGTCAAAACCGATGATGACATACGTGCAATCTTACGTCAGCGTGTGGATACGGTTTATCACCCTGTCGGTAGTTGTAAGATGGGTGTGGATGAGATGTCTGTGGTTGACCCTGAATTGAAAGTCTACGGCATTCAAAACCTTCGTGTCGTCGATGCTTCCATCATGCCTTCTGTGGTGAATGGCAATACCAATGCGCCGACAATGATGATTGCTGAAAAAGCCGTGGATATGATTCGACAAAGTCAGCTCCAAGCGCAAGTAGCTTAGTGGTTATTCGTTTTATATGATTTGATACAACACAGATAAATCTTAGATCAAAAACAGCAATAAAAAACCACCGCTAACGGTGGTTTTTTGCTTCATTCAAAAATTAATATACTTTTTTGAAGATGAAGTCATTAATTTTATGGCCTGCTTCAATTCCGCGACGTTCAAACTTAGTTTGTGGACGCCAGTCTGGACGAGGGTAGCTATTGCCTTTACCTGCAAGGTTTTCAAGACGTGGGCGTTCTTCAAGAACTTCGATCATCCATTCCGCATACGGTTCCCAGTCAGTCGCTGAGTGGAATGTGCCGCCGATTTCTAATTTTTCTTCAACCAATGGCATACGGTCATGAGATACAAAACGACGTTTGAAATGACGTTTCTTCTGCCATGGATCTGGGAAGTATAATTGCACAGTGTTAATACTGTTGTCTGGCATTTCACGTAGCACTTGGATGGCATCAGCATCCAATACTCGAAGGTTAGTTAACCCTGCAAGACCTGCTTCATACACACATTGAGCGATACCCGGAACATGTACTTCAATGCCGACAAAGTTACGTTCTGGGTTTGCTTTTGCCATCAGTACCAAAGAACGCCCCATACCAAAACCGATCTCAACAGTTAATGGGCGTTCAGGGTGTTCAAAATGCTGACGCAAATCCCCAACAGGATATTCCAAAATTAGATGACCATATTGTTCCAGCGCAGTACGTTGCGAAGTATTAAGTGGCGCAGAGCGGCGCATAAACGTCACGATTTCACGGTGTTCGTTTAGGTTATCCAGATCTACTGCGTGCTGGTCTAATTGATCGTTCGACATAACTTTGGCAAATGTAAAAAATTCGAATGCGGTATTTTAAGTCCTGAGATGCACAAGTCAAATTTTTTACCGTGAATATATCCTCTTTTTGCTCAATCTCACCGACGGAAGCCGTGCCGAGGATTTGCAATGTACAGTGAATTACTCAGCTCAAAAGCGATGAAATAACATTAAGCTAGGCGATTTTATCGTCAAGATCTTCACTATCTGTATCATCAGGTTTAAACGGTAAAATGGCCTCAAGAACGGTACAACCCAGCTGTGACTGTATTTTAAATTCACCACCGATACGATGGATTCGTGTTTGCATACTATGTAGACCAACATGTAGACCTTGTTCAACTTCGTCAGGGTTGAAGCCGATACCATTATCTTCAATACGTAATATCAGTTGAGTCTCTGTTTCGAACAAACTGACTTGAACTTTGCTAGCCCGACTATGCTTTAAAATGTTGGTTAGGGTTTCTTCTGCGACACGAGTCAAATTGAGACATTGGGTCGCAGAAGGTGAGTGAATCCATTCGGCAGCAATTTTCCAGCTCGAGCTCATGTCTAATTCTTCAAAGAGCTGTACAAAGCGATGGCGAATCGGTGCCGCCCATTCGATCGGGGTGTCTGGAACTTTCGTTCCTATACTCGAACCTGAATCGATGACTTGTCTTAAATCATTTCGGAACAGTTTAAGCATCGACATGATTTGTGGTTTTTCAATTTTGTCATTTTGTTCTAACAGTAAAATTGAACGGACAATTGATCCGCCTAAACCATCATGTAAGTCATGAGATAAATGAATTCGTTCTTGAAGTCGTGCATTTTCAAGTGCGAGTTGATGTTGTTGACCAAGTGAAGTGGCGAGTTTCAGTTCAGCTCGTTGAACATTTTCAGTTAAGGTCTTATTAAAACGCTCAATTTGACGGGTGTGTCGAGCTAAACGCAAAGCCAGTACACCGCCCAAGACGAGGGTAGTCACTGGCCCGGTATAGGGCGAGAGCGCATGACCTTCCATGGTCATCATAAAGTGCGCATCATGTACCGCAATCGGTAAATAAATCAGATACAGCGTTGCAAGCAAATAGGTTTCGGCCATTTTTGCTTTATACGCCAAGTACGGATAGCTAATACATTTGGCCACAAAGACCAAAACAAAGAAGCTAAAACAAATTTGGATGACAGTCTTTAAATAAGCCTCTGGTGCAAAACCGATACAGAGTGCTGCGATAGTGGCAAGGCTTAATAACAGCTTTTGAATTTTCGGGAAAGGATGGTTTGCAAAATACCACGCACCAATACAGCCAAAAACCGTATAAAAACAGAAAATAATATTTTGTAGACGATCGACCTGTACGGTGGTTAGTAATGCAATTGGCCCATTAAAAATAATACACAGGCTATAAAATACCCAAGCCATGCCTGTAATGGTTAACCATAAGTAAGCTCTTTCATTACGATTGGCGAGCCATGCTAAAAAAAAGAACACGGCCACGACGAAATTAATCATCGTATTCAGTTCGACTAATTGTCGTTGTTCGAGTAACCAAATTTTAAAGGTGTCATAGACTTGCTGGTAATCCCCAATTTGAACTGAACTGAGTCCTGATTTTTGGGTCACCGAACCATACACTTGCACCCAAATGGTATTTACACCTTGCTTTAAACTCGAGCTAGGTAAGTTCAACAGTCTAGGTTGATGTTGGCTTCGCGAAAAATGTTCTGCTGAAATGTAATCTTGCCAAAGTAGGGCATCGTTGATGTAAACCCGTCCACTTTGGGTGATGCCTTGTATAGCGATAGCAATGGGTTGATTTAACTGATGGAGGTCACAGTTCAACTTAAATTGGATTTTGTACCAAGCGATACCATGATAGTCCGGCCAACGTTTATTCCATGTGTCTGGAAGCTTTTGCAGATTTTGCCAACCTGTACGTGGGCGCTCTTGCTCGACAGCGCTTTTAGCTGTGGCAATATGGGTAATTTCAACAGGACAATGACTGCTTGAGATCTGTGGGGTGGCATTGGCAAAACTGGGTATAGCGATACAACATAGCAGGCAAAATAGACTCGCTAAGACCAGCAGCCGATTTGCTTGAATGCAGTGTCGTGACCAAAACCATACCATCAAAATTCCCCCAATTTTGTGTATCCACAATTTAAAAAAATAAATAGAAAGTCAGATCAAATCTTTGTTTTATTATTGATAGTTATAATTTTATGAGATGAATTATACAGTTAAATCGAATGAATGGTGAATTTTTCTCTTTTTTATAGGCTTGGTATTTGATGTAATGTCATTACAAATGAGACTTTGATTATTGAAACCCTTTGCTATATACATCCTGAATAGGGTTTCAATAGGTCACACTTTATTGAAAATTGATTGGATTCAAAGTGAATATTTCAAAAATCCATTAGTCACTGACACGGTCGAGTAAAGTGCTACTTGCTTCATTTAAGCCAAAAACCTCTACTTGAATCTGTTGTGATTCAAATTTTTGCACGACATTCTTCAAAATATTAACGGAAGTAATATCCCAAATATGTGCATGACTCAGATCAATTCGAACATGACGAACCCTCTCCTGAAAATCAAAAAATTGATAAAAACTCTCAGAGCTACTAAAGAAAATTTGCCCATAGACCGTGTAACTACGGACTTTGTCTTTAAGTTCTGATGTGACTTTTACCGAACTTTCTAGTTGATTGATAATAAACAACGCAGAGAGGAGCACACCAACCAATACGCCAAGGGCTAAATTATGTGTTGCAAGCACCACGATCACCACAGCAATCATTACGACATTAAAAGACATCGGATGCTTCGAAAATTGCTTGACTGATTTCCATTGGAAAGTGGTAAACGATACCATAACCATAATTGCGACTAAGGCCGCCATTGGGACATACGCCAACCAGTCTTTTAAGAACACCACTAAGCACAACAAAAATACACCTGCAACCAAAGTGGAGAGGCGAGTTCGCGCACCAGAGCTGACATTAATAATCGACTGCCCAATCATGGCACATCCAGCCATGCCGCCCATAAAGCCACTGACTATATTGGCAATCCCTTGACCACGACATTCCTGATGACGATCACCTTCAGTTCCAGTGACTTCATTGATCACTGTCGTGGTCATCATGGTTTCTAATAGGCCAACTGTTGCTAGGGTAATGGAATAGGGAAAAATAATCGTGAGGGTTTCAAGATTAAAAGGAATTTCAGGAATCAAGAAAATAGGTAAAGTCTCTGGAAACTTACCCAAATCACTCACAGTACGCAGGTCAGCACCTAAAAATAATGCCAAGCCACTGAGGACAATAATGCAAATCAGCGGTGATGGAATGGCTTTGCCAATTTTAGGTAGATATGGAAACAGATAAATAATCGCAAGCCCTAAAAGCATAAAGACATAGCCCAAACTATCCATCTTTGACATTTCAGGTAGCTGTGCGACAAAAATCAAAATCGCGAGTGCATTTAAAAAACCATACACCACTGACTGCGAGACGAAGCGCATAAGTTTTGCGACTTTAAAATAGCCAGCAATGATCTGAATCACACCCGTCAAAACCGTGGCAGCCAAAAGGTATTGCAAACCATGATCTTTGACCAAAGTGATCATAAGTAAGGCCATCGCACCCGTAGCAGCTGAAATCATTGCTGTACGACCACCAAAAAAGGCAATGGTGACGGCGATACAAAACGAAGCATACAAACCAACCTGAGGGTCAACCCCAGCGATGGCTGAAAAGGCTATCGATTCTGGAATTAGCGCCAGTCCAACCACCAAGCCTGCAAGCACATCGGTACGAATATTGGAAAACCATTGTTCTTTTTTAAGTTGTAACACGGTAACTTTTCATCAAATCTTAAACGCGGCTATGTTAAAACAACTGAGTATAAAAATGCATAACAGATTGACTTGAAATCTTCTTGATTATGGACAATAGTCAATGAGTATATGTGTTTCAGCATTTACGCTTTTTTGCAATTTACAGGTTTGATCACTTGAAAGTTTGACAGAAGAGATTTAAAACATTGAATAGTACATAACAAGGATCAGATATGAAGCTTTATTATTCTCCAGGTGCATGTTCATTAGCATCACATATAATTTTAAATGAAATTAATGTCGATTTTGATTTGGTCCGTGTTGACCTAAAAAACCATAAAACAGAAAAAGGGGTAGATTATTACGAGATCAACCCAAAAGGTTATGTACCTGCATTAGAAATTAACCCAGGTTTGATCTTGACCGAGAACGTGGCAATTTTACCGTTTCTTGCACAGCATGATCCAAAACAAGACTTAATTCCGCCATCTGGTTTAGGTCGTGCCAAAGTTTTAGAATGGCTTGGCTATTTGAACTCAGAATTACATGATGCTTATGCCGTATTCTTTGGTGCTCCACTAGATGCAGACGCTAAAGAAAAAGCTTATGCAGAAATTGATCGTTTATTGACATATATAGATAAAGCGATTGGTGAATCGGATAACGACTATTTGGTCGATGATAACTTTGGCCCAGCAGATGCTTATCTCTTTGTACTGACAAATTGGTCAAATGGCATCGGTCATGATTTAACGCCATATAAAAATATCATTGCATTACGCAACAAAGTTGCAGAGCGCCAATCAGTTCAAATTGCGATGCGAGATGAAGGTTTAATTCCTTAAGTTGTGTATTCAAATTGAATTAAAAAAGACCGCCGAAATTGGCGGTTTTTTTATTGCTAGATTGGCATTGCTCAGGTTCAACTTAGTACTCGAACTGTGTATAGAAATCATCAAAGTTAATATTTTTAAGCGTGAGCTGTTGTGGTGCTTTGAAGGTTGACCATTTGGTTTGAGTTTTTGCATCTTCAAACATATTGCCGCCTACAATTTCCTTACGTTTTAAGGTCGAAAAATTGTAGCTTTTCGATGTTTCTTCACCAGAAGCTCGGTGAAAGCTACTGTAGTCAAAACCAATCAGGTCAAAGCGTTGATTTTGCCAACGGAAGGTATAACTATGTCGGGGCCATTCCCAGCCACCACAAGCCATAAAATAACTAAAATGAACGAGTAAATTGCCTTTACTGATTTGGATGTCTTCTGCTTCAGCAAGTGGATCAAGTAAGCATGAATTCGGTTGCTGAGCGACTGGGATACTGTTGTTTTCAACGATACGTTGATATCCCTTTGCGGTTTTAAAAAATACGATGAGTTGTCGTGGATGGTTATGAACGACTTTGCCATCGTCATCATAGGTCACCACTTCGACTTTTTGTTTTTCCACGATCATCGCAATATCTGGCATTTGATCTTTGTTTAGGTCGCCAGTCGTAGCCATCAAAATGTCCCAACCTTGAGGCGCGAGTGATTTGGCAGTGCTGGGCACTTGGGCAGACAGCCAACTAGATGCGACACAAAGACTCAAAGTACAAAATATATGGGATATTTTCATTATTATCAGGTTTTCAAAATCAAAAAAAGGACTCTATGGAGTCCTCTTTTATACCGTGAATGAGTTCTTATTTAAAGAAGTATCCGGTTTCAGGTGAACTGGCATTTGCCATGCGTTTACGAGGCATACGTCCTGCTAGGAATGCTTCACGGCCTGCTTCAACTGCTTTTTTCATCGCTGAAGCCATCAGAACAGGGTTTTGTGCAGCTGCAATTGCTGTATTCATTAATACGCCATCACAGCCCAATTCCATCGCTATCGCTGCATCACTTGCTGTACCGACACCAGCATCGACCAAAACAGGTACTTTGGCATTGTCTTTAATGATCGAAATGGTGTGTGGGTTGAGAATACCTAAACCTGAGCCAATAAGACTACCTAAAGGCATAATCGCTACACAGCCCATGCTTTCCAGTTCTTGTGCCACAATTGGGTCATCTGAGGTATAAACCATGATTTCAAAGCCATCGTCAATCAATGTACGTGCAGCTTTTAAAGTCTCAGTAATATTTGGATATAGGGTTTTCTCATCCCCTAAAACCTCAAGTTTAACCAAATTGTGACCATCTAAGAGTTCACGGGCCAACATACAAGTACGAACCGCGCTGTTCGCATCGAAACAACCGGCTGTATTTGGCAAAATCGTATATTTCTCAGGTGGAACCACTGAAAGCAAGTTTGGTTGGTCTGGATGTTGACCAATATTCACACGGCGAATGGCAACGGTCACAATTTCAGCACCACTGGCTTGAATGGCCTGGTCAGTTTCCGTTAAGTCCTTGTACTTACCTGTACCAACTAAAAGTCGTGAATTAAATGTACGTGAACCAATGATTAGGGGTGTATCTTCCATGGGAGCTCCATTTTAGCCGCCACCTACGGCATGAATAATTTCAATATGATCTTGCTCAGTAATTGGTGTTTGTTCCAATTTACTTTTCGAGATGATCATTTCATTTTTTTCAACAGCGAAGCGTTTGCCTTCCAGTTGTAATTGTTGAACCAATTGCAAGAGGTTGACACATTCGGTTTGTGTAGCTTCGCCGTTTAAATAGATTTGCATTTGTGGATTCCGTTCTTGCTGCCTTGCCTGTTGAGTAAGGCCAATTCTGCTGTTGATTATTTTGCGTATTTAAACGCATTCCATGCCAATATGAGCCATCCAGCAATCATCAGCGCTCCACCAATCGGGGTAATGGCTCCGAGACCACGTGGTAAGCCTAGAGCCATCACATATAAAGAACCACAGAAGAAGAAAATACCAATTTGTATGAGTAGGAAACTAACTTTTATTGGAAGTTGGGGAATGACTTTGGATAAGATCGCGAGGGCAAGTAAGCCCAATGCATGATAAAAGAAATAGTCCGTTGCAGTTTGCCACCAAGCCAATTGGGCTTCAGTCGCGCGCGCTTTTAATCCGTGTGCACCAAAGGCACCAAGCATTACAGCAAAAGCTAAGTTAAGTGCGGAAATGGCAATCCACATGTGCATTCACCTTAACAAAATTTGCGCATAACCATAGCATATTTAGAGTGCAGGATTAAAGCAAAAATGCCCAAAGTTTTTGTGTTACAGCCTGTCATTCAAGAATATACAGAAACAAAAAAAGAGCATCGAAATGCTCTTTTTAAGAATGACTGGAAAAGCCTTTAACTTAGTTTGAGGACATTGCGACTTTAATTTTTTCCATCGCATTTTTTTCTAACTGACGAATACGTTCAGCAGATACATTATATTCTGCCGCCAATTCATGCAGCGTCGACTTTTCGTCATCTAACCAGCGACGTTGTAAGATATTCCGTGAACGGTCATCCAACTGATCCATGGCTTCATGTAAAGCTGAAGTGCTTTGTTCTTCGTAATCTTCATCTTCAGCTAAACGCGCAGGATCGTAACGGTTATCTTCGAGATAAAGGGCAGGAGCGACATGGGTCGAACCTTCATCGTCGTCATCACCTTGAGCTTCAAAGGCAGCATCATAAGCGGTTAAACGGCCTTCCATTTCCAAGACTTGTTCAGGTGTTACATTTAAGTCATTGGCAATCGACTGTGCTTCAGCCAAAGTTAATTTTTTAGATGACTTTTTTAAGCTACGTAAATTAAAGAATAATTTACGCTGCGCTTTAGTGGTCGCAATTTTGACAATACGCCAGTTACGAATCACATATTCATGAATTTCTGCTTTAATCCAATGCACAGCAAAAGATACGAGACGTACGCCCATGTTTGGGTCAAAACGTTTTACCGCTTTCATTAAGCCCAAGTTACCTTCTTGAATCAGGTCACCTTGTGGCAAGCCGTAGCCTGCATAGCTACGTGCGATATGTACAACAAAACGAAGATGTGACATCACAAGCATTTTAGCTGCGTCTAAATCTTGGTCATAATAATAACGTTCGGCCAGCTCTTTTTCTTGTTCGGCCGATAAAATTGGAATCTGATTAACAGTACTAATATAAGCACCAAGATTCACCCCAGGTGCCGATAATGACAGGGGCATCAATTGATTGCTGCTGTCACTCATGTTTTCTCCTTGAGAATTAAAATGGGTAAGCCCAATAACTAAGATTCATCTTAATCCAATATTTCCGTAAATTATGGAAAATTGGGTATAGAAATGTAAACTTTTATTCAATTGTGAAGTAATTTAGTTTAACTGAATCTTTTTAAGATTCAATCAAGTAATGAAACTCAGAATCGGAAATTTTGCGCATTTCACAGTTTAACTGATGTATTTGACAGTATCGTGATACATCTTGTTGGCTGTGCGGATCGGATGACTTTAACAATAAAGATTGGTCTGGACTTTTCTTTAAAGCTTTTTTGAGCATCAATAGTGGCATCGGGCAGGGTTTACCCATTGCATCTACAGTTAAAAGCGAATTTTGGCTGTCACTCACGAAGCAGATCCAACATGTTTACATTTCAATGGAAATATTAGCAAATACAGTGCCAAATCCCAACCTAAAATAGGTAAAAATCCTTTGTGATTTATAACTTAAACGATGTGAAAAAATAAGAATATTCAAAAGGAAAATAGATCAAAAAAATCTATTAATTGCGGTAAACCCGTGTTAAGCTCGTTGCGTTGTTAAGATTTTTGTTGGCTGTGAAGCCTCTTAACTCTTGATATATTTGGATGTAACCGGGATTTTGTTGATAGTTTTACAGAATGATTACAAGCTTAGAAATAAAAATATTTTTTTTAACCTTGTTTGGTCTGCTGTTTGCAACACCGGGTGGTCCTTCTTTTTTAAATACGATAAGGATTAACTTATGACAGCTCGTGAACAAGGCGTTGTTAAATGGTTCAACGACACTAAAGGCTTTGGCTTTATTCAACGTAACGGCGGCGACGACGTATTCGTTCATTTCCGCGCAATTATGGGCGAAGGCCACCGTTCACTTCGTGACGGCCAACGCGTAGAATTCAGCGTTGTTAAAGGTCAAAAAGGCTTCCAAGCTGAAGAAGTACAACCTTTAGACTAATCGTCTGAATGTACTCAAAAACGCTCCAATGTAAATTGGGGCGTTTTTTGTTTATAATGCTTCAGCAATTTTGTGATTATTCAATTAGGGCACATCTATATGTCATCAGGTTTTGAAACCTTAAATTTACATCCGAACCTTAAAAAAGCCATTGATGCTTTAGGTTTTAAGGATATGACGCCTATTCAGCAAAAGGTTTTAAAATTTACATTGGCTGGACATGACGCTATTGGTCGTGCTCAAACTGGTACTGGTAAGACTGCGGCTTTCTTGGTCAGTGTGATCAATGACTTGTTGAATAATCCAATTAAGGAACAGCGTTATCGTGGTGAACCGCGTGCATTGATTCTTGCACCAACGCGCGAACTTGCTTTGCAAATTGAAAGTGATGCAAAAGAATTAGTGAAATACACTGATCTCAATGTCATGACTTTGCTCGGTGGGGTAGATTTTGATAAGCAAAAAAATCTATTAAATCGTAATTTTGTCGACATTATGGTGGCGACACCGGGTCGCTTAATTGACTTTGTTGAACAAAAAGAAGTTTGGCTCGATCAAATAGAATTTTTAGTGATTGATGAAGCTGACCGTTTATTAGATATGGGCTTTATCCCATCTGTAAAACGTATCGTGCGCTTTTCACCACGTAAAGAACAACGACAAACTTTGATGTTCTCTGCAACATTTAGTTATGACGTTTTAAATTTGGCACAGCAATGGTTGTTTGAACCAGTAACTGTTGAAATTGAACCTGAGAAAAAAACTAATGCAGATGTAGAGCAACGTGTCTACATGGTGGCGAAGTCTGATAAATATAAATTGCTGGAAGACATCTTACGTGATGAACCAATTGAAAAAGTTATGATCTTTGCCAATCGTCGTGATCAAGTGCGTAAACTTTATGATCATCTCAAAAAAGACGGTTATAAAGTGGTGATGTTGTCAGGTGAAATCGCTCAAGATAAGCGTTTGAAAATGCTTGATCAGTTCAAAAATGGTCAACATAACATCATGATTGCAACAGACGTTGCGGGCCGTGGTATCCATGTCGATGGTGTTTCTCATGTAGTGAACTTCACACTTCCTGAACAGTCGGATGATTATGTACACCGTATCGGTCGTACAGGTCGTGCGGGTACTCGTGGTGTGAGTATTAGTTTCTTGTCTGAAGATGATGCTTTTTCACTGCCTGAAATTGAAAAAGCCATTGGTCAAAAATTACCTTTAACCCGTTTAGACGGTTATTGCTAATTTTGCTTCTAAAAAGCCTGCAGATTTGCAGGCTTTTTTATTTCATGTCGACTATTTCATTTTGAGTTAATGACAAAACAAAATCACAGACTAGCGTTTTAGTTTGCACGGCAACTAAAGGTTAGTACGGTTTGGTAATCATCATCTTTGCTGATGCTACCGCTATTTCCAGTAATGGTGCCAAGTACGCCAGCCGCCGCCTGAATCATTTGACCTGTCTTTTCATCGACCACGCCTTTTAAAACTCCATTGTATTCTTGCTTTTCATCCACCACGACAGGGGTCGCATTTTTACCACAGGTACTATTTGCAGCTGCAATTGCATTATTTTTTGCCGCTAAACTGGTTTTACCTACGGCAGTCACTTCATATTGATTATTTGGTTTTTGAATCGCTAAAGATTTTGTTGGCGTAGATGTACATGCAGCTAAAAGCACAGTTGCGCTTAGCGTGCTAACAATGGCAACAGTTTTGTTGAATTTTTTCATGCGGTGCCCCGAGTTAGAAACAATTTGATTTATTTGAACATAAAATTTCTTATAGAACAGGGAACTGCTGTACAAGTTATGCGGTTTTTTTATAGTAAATCTGTGAATAAAGCTGACTTAACAAATAAGCACCGAGTCTGATGTAAACATTCTAGAGTAAGTTATTGAGAATATGCTAATCTTGAGCAAACGTTTTAAAGTACAGTGTATAGATGTCAATTCTAAAATCAGCAGTTGATACAGTTCATCAAAATATTCATCAGCGTCAGTCGATTGGTCATTTAATTGAACCTGCGCCGAATGCTGAGCAATTGGAAAATGCGTTTCAAGCCGCTTTAACGGCGCCAGATCATCATCGTCTTAAGCCTACGCGTTTCGTGATTATTCCTGAAACTGAACGTGAAGCATTTGGTGAGTTGCTTTCACATGCTTTAGCCGATACTGGACAAACAGAAGAAGCGCAGTTGGAACGTGTGAAACACCATCCATTTCGTGCGCCACTATTGGTTTTGGCTTTAACTCAATTACAAGATCATCCCAAAGTTCCGCATTTCGAACAAATTTTAAGTTCAGGCGCAGCAGTACAAAACTTTTTGCTCTCTTTACAAGCACAGGGCTTTTCAACTATGTGGCGTAGTGGGGCGGTGGTTGAATCTAAATTGTTTAAACAAGCCTTGGGTTTAACGGAAAACGATTTGATTTCAGGCATTATTTATATCGGTACAGCTGTGAAAGCAATTCCACCTCGTGCTGAAATACAGTCTGCTGACTTTGTAAGCCATTGGCATAAAGCAAACCAATAAAAGTGAAAAATAGATCGATTGATGAAGTTCGATCAGTAAAGAAATTAGGATAAAAGAACAATGTCAGAACTTGATTTTGCAAGTCTTGTTAGCCCTGTGTCAGTTGACCAAAAAACTGCACTACGTGTTACGGTGTTGGGTGGTGGGAGTTTTGGTACTGCGATGGCCAATACCGCAGTACGTAATGGCTGTGACACCATGATATGGATTCGTGATGAGGCGGTAGCTGCGGACATCAATGCAACACATATCAATAAACGTTACTTGCCAGATTTTCAATTAGAAGCCGGTTTGCTTGCTGTTTCAGATTTAGAAAAAGCAGTATGTAATCGTGACATTATTTTAGTGGCTATTCCGAGCCATTCTTTCCGTAGTGTTTTACAGCAGATCAAACCTTTTATCACCTCACAAGCAGTGGTGTCTTTAACCAAAGGTATTGAAGCCAATACCTTTAGTTTTATGAGCGATATTATTCGTGAAGAACTTCCTGAAGTCCCTTATGGTGTACTTTCAGGGCCAAACTTGGCGAAGGAAATTGTTGCGGGACAGCCTGCGGGAACAGTGATCGCAAGCCAATCTGAGCTGGTTCGTTATGCAGTTCAACAAGCGCTACACAGTGCTTTATTCCGTGTATTTGCAAGTGACGATGTGCATGGCGTGGAATTGGGCGGTGCTCTGAAAAATATCTATGCAGTCGCGATGGGTCTGGCTGCGGCTTATGGTGTCGGTGAAAATACTAAGAGCATGATTTTGACACGTGCTTTGGCCGAAATGAGCCGCTTTGCTGTGAAATTAGGGGCAAACCCATTAACATTCCTAGGTCTGTCTGGTGTCGGTGACTTATTTGCAACTTGTAGTAGTCCGCTCAGTCGTAATTACCAGGTTGGTTTTGCACTGGGCAGTGGTAAAAGCTTAGAACAAGCCACCAAAGAACTGGGACAAACTGCGGAAGGGATTAATACCATTGTGCAAGTACGCGCACGCTCTGAAGAGCTCGGTGTATATATGCCAATTACCAGTGCATTGTACGAAGTGATTTTTGAAGGTGCGCCGGCACTGAATATTGCATTGTCATTGATGAAAAATGGCCATCGTAGTGATGTTGAATTTGTCTTACCACATCAGCAAGTTTAAGTTTGCAGATTAATATGTAATACACATAGATTTGTCATACTGGCTGTATATAATGTGCGGAATAGAATAAGGAAATTTTATGCAACTGACATTAGTTAGGCATGGCGAAGCTGCTCCGCCAGTAATGGGGAATGATGAAAAGCGTCCTTTAACAGCGCGCGGACAAACTCAAGCGGCAGAAACTGCAGCATATTTGAAAGATATAATTCAACCAGACGTTTTTGTGGTGAGTCCGCTACTGCGGGCGCAGCAAACACTTTCATCTTTGCAAAAACATTTTCCACATGTGCCTGTGGTTATTTGTAATGCCATCAAACCGGAAGATGATGCCAAAGTTGCAGTGGAATGGTTGTCACATTTACCGTATGAGTCTATTGTGGTGGTGTGCCATATGAACGTTGTGGCACATATGGCCAGTGTTTTAGTCTCAGAATATTTTAATCCCTATGCTTTGGCAGAAGCGCGTATTTATGAACAAGCGGTCATTGCTCCAGGGTTATCGACTCAAATTAAAACGTTTATACCATCAACATAAAAACCAATTAAAACGGCAGAAAAATTAATGTTGTATTTATGGATGCCCGAAGCCAATGGGGTTTGGCAATGGTCAGAAGGGGATTTCTGGAAGCAGTCATCGACACTTGAACAATTGATTCAGGAAATTCAGCCACATGCGGGAAAGGAAGCGGTTGTTTTCTTTCCAAGTCGTGATGTACAAATCATTCAGCAAAATTTTCCAAAAAACCAATATAAAAAACTTGGCCCAGACGGCGTAAAATATTTACTTGAGGAATATGTCATTTTGCCTTTAGATGCAATGAAAGTATTGCATCATTTTCAAAGTCCGGATGAATTAACGGTCATGGGGATTGCGCATAGTACAGTTGAAACGATGCAGCATGCTTTGACGCTAATTCCTGTAAAAGTCATTTCGTTATTACCTGACTTTTTGGTCTTGCCAAGCCCAGAAGCTGGGCAACATGTTTTGGCAAATGTCAGCGGTCATTTATTGGTCCGAAATAGTGAATTTGTCGGTCAGTCTGTTGATGATTTGGCATTGTATTTAGATTATCAAATTGGTCAGCCGAACTATAAGATTTCAAATCTAAGTTCAGATCAGACGCATAGTCTTGAAGCCGCTGTAACGCATGATCACATTGAATCTTTTCATTATGAATTACCCAATATAAAAAAACCGAAACAACATCCACTCAATGTTTTGCCGAAAGCCAAAGCCAATACGGGTGTGAGTGGCTATTGGAAAGCATGTGCAGCTGTTTTGGTTGCGGCTCTAATTACTCAGTTTAGTTATGATGCAGTTCGCTGGTATCAATACAAAAAAGTGGCCAATATCACTGCGGCACAAGCGATTGATCAGTTTAAATATTGGTTTGGTCAAAGCTATCCTGTCACTGAACAAACGCTGAAAAGCCAGTTCGAATCACAATTGCGTCAGAGTCAAACGGGCAATGCACAGGCTTTGTCTTTACTGAGCCGTGTTGGTCCTGTTCTAATGCAAAACCAAATTTCTGCAAATCGTGTGAGTTATGAAGCCTCGATGTTAAATATGGAGCTAAAAGCCAATTCGGCAGAAGTACTACAAACCCTAACCAATCAATTAAAACAACAAGGTTTTAAAGTCGAATTAGGGAATATTCAACCAAGTGCCAACGGCGCGATTGGATTGGTGAAAATACAATAATGACAAAAATGGAAAACTTACAGCAACGAATAGATGGGCAAATTGAGCGCATCACTGATTATTTAGACCAGCTTTCTACTCGTGAACGAGTCATGGTGATCTTTACCACGATTTTTGTTGTATTGGCAGCGATTGGTTCGGCACTGTTTTATATGAACAAAGCTGCAAATTTTCAACAAAAGCGCGTGAATGAACTTAAGGATACTGTTGTTTGGATGCAAAGTAATGCCGTCACGATGAAACCAGCAGGTGATACACAACTGAGCGCGTTGGAAAAAGTTCAGCGTGTATCGCAACAACAGGGCTTGTCAGTAGCATCTCAACAAGTCGGCGAGCAAATACAGATTGCTGTGATGCATGAAAATTATGCAATTCTGGCCAATTTTTTGACGCAATTAGTTCAAATGGGCTTAAGTATTGAAAAGATGGAATTAAGTTCTGAAGCAGGACAGGTTAAATTAACAGCGAGTGTACAATAATCGGTAAAAATAAAGATCTGCTAAGCATGGTGTTTTATCTGTGCTGTGCCTATAATATGCCGACTTAAAAAGCAGTAGACTTTTATAGATATGTTGTATTCTCTAGCCCGCCCTTTGTTGTTTACTTTAGCACCAGAGCGTGCACATGAGCTGACATTATCGCTGTTGAAATCTTCTCACAAGATGGGAATGATGCGTCAAAACGTGGCGTCTAAACCAGTGACATGTATGGGAATCGAATTTCCTAATCCTGTTGGTTTAGCAGCCGGTCTTGATAAAAACGGTGCTTATATCGATGCGCTGGCGAGCCAGGGCTTCGGCTTTATTGAAATTGGTACAATTACACCACTTCCACAATCAGGTAACCCTGAACCGCGTTTATTTCGTTTACCGAAAGCAAAAGCCATTATTAACCGTATGGGTTTTAACAACGATGGCGTGGATCAGTTGATCGAAAATGTCAAAGCTGCAAAATTTAAGGGTGTACTTGGGATCAATATCGGTAAAAATGCAGTCACACCTGTTGAAAAAGCAGTTGACGATTATCTGATTTGTCTAGAAAAAGTTTATAACTACGCTTCGTATATTACGGTTAATATTTCATCTCCTAACACAAAAAATCTTCGCAGCTTACAAAGCGGTGATGCTTTGACTGAACTGTTAGAGACGCTCAAGAAACGTCAACTCGAATTGGCGGATGAAAATCAACATTATGTACCCTTAGTACTTAAAGTTGCACCAGATCTAGAACCTGAAGACATTAATTTTATTGCACAACAATTGTTAAAATTTAAAATTGATGGTCTGATTGTTACCAATACGACTTTGTCACGTGAAGGTGTTGAAGGCCTTCCATTTGGTGATGAAGCTGGTGGTCTATCTGGTGCGCCAGTCTTTGAAAAAAGTACGGCATGTTTGGCTGCTTTTGCTAAAGTATTAAACGGTCAAATTCCATTGATCGGTGTAGGTGGTATTTTGTCAGGCGCAGATGCTGTTGCGAAACAAAAAGCAGGAGCAAGCCTTGTACAAGTGTATAGTGGCCTCATATATACAGGTCCGACACTTGTAAAAGACTGCGTAGACGCATTGTAAATATCATGAATACCATTGATATCTTTATACTGATTATTTTGCTCATTGGAGGGCTTAACGGTTTGCGTCAAGGATTTGTAAAAGCCTTTGCGAACTTCATTGGATGGATTCTTGCACTTGTCATTGCGGCAAAGTATGCAACCGTCCTTGCACCTTCGATGACATCTTTAAGTACAGATCCAGTGGTACAGAAGATTGCCGCGTTCGCATTTATTGTATTGTTGATTGTAGTCATGACTTGGGTCGCGACATGGTTATTGAACAGTATTTTGAAAACATTAAAGCTCGGTCCGTTAAATCGACTGGCAGGTGGTGTTTTTGGAAGCTTAAAAGGATTGTTGGTGGTGCTGATCACTATGCAGGGGCTAGGTCCTTGGGTAGAAAGTTCACCACATTGGAAACAATCTAAAATGGTTCAGTCATTATTGCCATATGCGCCTTGGGCAACCGAATTGTCCAAAGATGCTGCAAATCAAGCACTTCATCATATTCAGTCTGAAGATGCTCAGAAATCTTCAGACCTCCCATCTGAGTCGCAGAACAAGCACGGACGTTCTGGATCGGGTGAGTCAACAAATAATCCTTTTTATTAACCCTAGCTTGTCTGCGAGGTTGCTATGTGTGGAGTAGTTGGTATAGCTGGTAAATCACCTGTTAACCAAATGTTGTTTGATGCGTTAACGATGTTACAACATCGTGGACAGGATGCAGCCGGGATCGTAACTTGTCAGGATGGTCGTTTATTCCTGCGTAAAGATACGGGTATGGTGCGTGATGTGTTCCACACACGTCATATGCGTGCATTACAGGGTAATTATGGTATTGGCCATGTTCGTTACCCAACTGCTGGTTCTTCAAGCAGTGCTGAAGCTCAGCCATTCTATGTAAACTCACCTTATGGCATCACGCTTGCACATAATGGTAACTTAACTAATGCTGCTGAAATTCATGATGACTTGTTCAAGACTGACTTACGTCATATGAACACCGATTCAGACTCAGAAGTATTATTAAACGTATTTGCTCACGAATTGCAAAAACGCGCAAAACTTACACCAAGCGCTGAAGATGTATTCCACGTGGTTTCACGTGTGCATGAACGTTGCAAAGGTGGTTATGCGGTTGTTGCTATGATCACCGGTCAAGGCCTTGTGGGTTTTCGTGATCCAAATGGTATTCGTCCATTAATTTACGGTTCTCGTGAAACTGAAAATGGTATGGAATATATCATTGCGTCTGAATCTGTCGCAATTACAGCGCTTGGCTTTAAAGTTGAGCGCGATATTGCACCGGGTGAAGCAATTTATATTACTGCTGATGGCGTGATGTCGACCAAGCAGTGTGCAGTAGCCCCTGAATATCGTCCTTGTATCTTTGAATACGTATATTTTGCGCGTCCAGATGCAACCATTGACGGTATTTCAGTTTACAAAGCACGTTTGAAAATGGGCGAAAAACTTGCTCAGAAAATTCTACGTGAATGGGGTGATGAGCACGATATCGATGTCGTGATCCCAATTCCTGATACTTCACGTACTTCGGCGCTAGAGCTTGCAAATACTTTAGGTGTGAAATTCCGTGAGGGCTTCATGAAGAACCGTTATATCGGTCGTACCTTCATTATGCCGGGTCAGCAACTTCGTAAAAAATCTGTGCGTCAAAAGCTCAACCCTGTAGAGCTAGAGTTCCAAGGCAAAAACGTACTATTGGTCGATGACTCGATTGTACGTGGTACGACTTGTAATGAAATCATTCAAATGGCGCGTGATGCGGGTGCGAAAAAAGTATTCTTTGCATCTGCTGCACCGATGGTGAAATATCCAAACGTGTACGGTATTGACATGCCAGCCAAATCTGAACTGATTGCGTCTGAACGTAGCGTTGAAGAAATTCGTGAAATTATTGGCGCTGATCGCCTAATTTTCCAAGACTTGGAAGATCTGAAATCTGCAGTACGCACCAAGAAAGTCCCTGAGTTACAAGACTTTGATTGCTCAGTATTTGATGGTAAATATGTGGCAGGCGGTATTGATGCTGAATATTTGGCAGCATTAGAGCGTAAACGTAATGACTCTGCAAAAAATGAAAAGCCAGCTTATATCGATGTCAACATTGATGCAGCTTCTGTGGATTTAACAGGTGTTCGCGAAGAATAATCTGCTGAAAACATACTGAAAAAGCGGGAATTTCCCGCTTTTTTCATTTATGATGAGCAAACAAAAGACAATGTAGCTTAAGGGTATTACATTGAGAAGTGTGGGTTATGATTTTATAAAAAACAAGAATATGTTTTGGCCTGTCACCATGTGTATGGCGGCAGTGTTTTTGACCGTCGCAATTATTAATGTAATTGTCGGTTTAATTGTGGATTATTATGATTCCACTCAGTCTATCTATTGGCATGTTCTTAGCCCATTTTTAGTGGCTGCTGTACTGCTGATTATGTTGGTTTCAGTTCTCTATGATTTTTACACCTTTCGCTTAGGTGGTTATTCACTTGCTAAACAGTTAGGTGCGCGTCGTCTGAGTCTGATAGAAAGTATTCCTGAAGAGAGTGTTGCACTGCGTATGACAGAGCAGTTAGCAGATACCTTTCTAATCGATACTCCTGCACTTTATGTCTTACCCGATGAAGTAGGTGTAAATGCGCTCACCGCAGGTTTTAGCCCTCGAGATACATCGATCATTTTAACCTGGGGTGCCTTACAAACCTTAGATGAGATGGAAATGTATGGTTTGTTGAGCCATGAGTTTAATAAAATCTTGTCGGGGGAAGCTGCGGAAAATACCCGTTTGAAAATCTTATATAGCGGGTTGACGACCTTTAGTCAGTGGGGCAGTAAAATTGCAAAACGTGGCTTCTATAAAAATGGACAAGCACGGGACAATAAGTTTGAAACCCTTTTTGTTGCGATTGGCGCAGTTATTTGGTTGATCGGTAGTTTAGGTGTTTTGATTTCCCGCTTTATTAAATATATCTCTTTGGGTTCTCGAACCTATCGTAATGACCAGAAAACTAAACGTCTGATTCAAAATGATGCCAATATTCAAACCTTATTAAGGATTTATGTGCATCATTCAGGTTCGCAAATTCATAGTGAATATGCGGAATCGATTTCTCATATGTGTTTTGCAAACTCACTCAGTCCGCAAAACTGGATGAATATTCACCCAAGTATTGAACAGCGTATTTTTGAATTAAATCCGGCGCTCATTCATGACCTGCAACTAGAAAATTTAAAAAAACTGCGAAACCAGCCGCTATTTTATTTATTCCGTTCACTAGAAGAAGCTAGTCCAGATGTTGCAACACCATGGAACTCGCCGCAACCATTACCTTTACTGCGCTTGTCACCGATTAGTTTTGCGATACGAGATGCAATTAAACCGTTGAACCCCGAGATTCGTGAAAATTGGCAGCGGCCTGAATTGATCCAACGTGCCTTGCAAACAGCAACGGGTTCGCGTGAGGTGATGGTTGCTATTTTAATGATTCGTCAGTATCGAGAGTTTATTCCGACTGAAGCTGAAGTGAGTCGTGCGATTGTGGATGCCTTATTGAATCTTGATGGTCGTGTGCATATCTCCATTTTTCATGAGGCATGTAAAAATATTGGCACTATGCCTGCGACGATTTCACGGCAGTTCTTAACCAAGCTGGCCAAAATTATTCAAGAAGATGGTGAAATTGGTTTGCTCGATGCCTTACTACTTGAAACAGTGAAATATGAGTTAAATCTGTTGCCTGCACATACACCTACATCTTTAGAAGATGTAAAACCGAGTATTGTGCGTTTGATTGATGCCTTGTTGCATGTGCAACAAATTAACAGTGATAACCAACTCGAAGTGCGTGAAAAAATCCTCAATCGAATCTTAACGAAAGAAGAACTAGAGTTCTATCGCGATATATCTGATGAGCCAATTGATTTGGCTGAAATCCTAAATGATATTTCTGGGCTGCTGCTGCGTGAGCGGTTAAGCATTCTTGGGGTTGCTGAAATATGTTTATGGAATGATCGAATTATCACGCAAGATGAGTTGGATGTTTTGCAGCTACTATATTGGCGTATTGGATTTGAATCAGCTGAGATAGTTGAACTAATGCAAAAGAAAAATAGTTTAATGATCGTATAATTATTTATAGCGGCTTGATTTATGAATAAATTGTTTAATTTTAAGTCAAAAGTAGTCTGAGCAAGTCTACAGAATCTTTAAAGAAATAGTATGATCTAATTGATTTATAAAAGTTCAGCAAAACAGCGTGAATCCCGTTAGAATATCAAGCCTTGAATAGGTGAAAATGAAAGCATGATTGGGCATCAGCGAAGCATAATGGAGGCAATGGGAATTGATATATGGATTCCTCAGGCAGCACCGTGTCAGCAATTTAGCTCAAATATTTGGCGAGATCAGGCGGCTCCTGAAATAGTCTCTGAAATCCTACTCAAAAATGCGCCTCAGCCAACGCCTGTTCCATCACAGACTGAGCTTAAAAAAAACGTTGATGTTGTTGTAAATCAACCTGTAGAAGCACCAAAAGATGAACCAAAGGTTGTTCAAACTGTTGAAGTTCGTCCAATTGTTCAAATCCCTTCGTTTAACTTAGAAGCCATCTGTTTAATGTACTGTGTCATTGTTATTGATGCCACCGAATTAACGGCAGAGCAGCAAGTTTTGTGGAGCAATATTCAGCGCGCAGTCAGTGCAGATTTTTTTGCCTTACAGTGGCCTTTTGGTTGGGTGAATTTGCAAGATGGTCGTGGTGCAGCATCTTATGTACAGGGTTTTATCGATGCGATGAGCTTGGATAAAAATGTCATTTGCCTAGGCGATATTCCGCATTTAGAGCATGCGAAGGTGTATCCATTGGCATCTTTACAGCAAATGATTGAACAGCCTTTATTGAAAAAACGCCTATGGCAATTTATGCAAAACAAGGCAGGACAAAATACTTAAATTACGTAAATGGAAAATTTATGCAAAAAAAAGTAGTGGTTTTTAGTCAAATAGATCAAGAAATAATTCAACGTTTAGAACAGCAATTTAAAGTTTTCCAAATTAGTCCTAAATTGGGTGATGTGAATCAGCAAATTCTTGAGCATTCAAGAGATGCTGACGCCATGATTGGTGCAGGACGTTTGTTGAATGCCTCAAATTTAGCCCATGCATCACAATTAAAAGTCATCTCAAGTGTAAGTGTAGGTTATGACAACTATGATCTAGCATTTTTAAATCAAAAAAATATCTGGTTGAGTCATACACCACATGTGTTGACGGAAACTACAGCAGATTTAGCATTTACCTTATTGATGAGTGCGGCACGTAAAGTGCCTGTATTGGATCAATGGACCAAACAAGGGCAGTGGAAGCGTACAGTGGGCCCTGAGCAATTTGGCATGGATGTCTTTGCTAAAACTATTGGTATTATTGGCTTAGGACATATTGGTGCAGCCATTGGGCGTCGTGCTCGCTACGGCTTTAATATGAATGTACTCTATCATAATCGCCGAGAAAAAATTGAATTGGCTGAATCGTTATCAGCGCAATATTGCGATTTGGATGATTTGTTGCAACGTGCTGACTTTGTGGTCGTTGCAGTGGATTTAAATGCAGAATCGAAAGCTTTAATTGGTGAACGTGAGTTGGCCTTGATGCAATCGCATGCGGTATTGGTCAATATTTCACGCGGTTCAGTGATTGATGAAGCCGCTTTAATCGATGCATTAAGTCGTGGTCAAATTTTTGCAGCAGGCTTAGATGTGTATGAGCAAGAGCCACTTCAAGAATCGCCATTATTTACATTAGCCAATGTCGTGACATTACCCCATGTGGGTTCAGCAACAGCGGCAACCCGTAAACGTATGGCAGAGTTGGCTTATCAAAATCTAGTGGATGTTTTGGTACATGAGCGTGCGCCACGCTATGTGGTCAATCCAAAATTTGAATAAACAATCACAACAGTTTTCTCCATAATTCACCAAAATTCAATGCTATATTCGATGAAGTACGAATATGAAATTTAGAGAATAGACTTTGAAAAAGATTTTACTGGCATGTGGTCTCGGGCTTTGTTCGACATTGGCGCAGACGCAGTCCGTAGATTTTAGTTCATCCCCACAATTTTCTGTGCCTGAAATTGGTAGTGGCGTCGGCTTGTTGGATCAACAAAAAGAACGTGCCATTGGCGAGAAGGTGTATCGTGAGGTGCATCGTCAACTTCCTGTGACTGAAAATCCGTGGATGGAAGATCGTCTTTTATCTGTCTTTACGCATATTTTGAGCCAAACCCAACTCAACCAACCGGTCGGATTGTTATTAATTAATGATCCACAAATTAATGCTTTTGCTGTACCAGGTGGCTTGTTTGCATTAAATGCGGGATTAATTAATTCAGCACGTAATATGGATGAAGTGGCAGGGGTGATGGCACATGAAATTGCACATGTATCACAACGTCATTACAGTCGTTCACAAGAAGCCTTTAAAGGGCAAGGTTTATTGTCACTAGCCGGTATCTTGGTCGGAGCCTTGGTGGCCTCACAGGCAGATGGTGATGTAGGTGCGGCTGTAATGATGGGTTCACAAGCCGCTTTGATGGATAAACAGCTAACCTATAGCCGCAATCAAGAACGTGAAGCAGACCGCATCGGGATGCAGTATATGTACCGTGCTGGATACAATCCACAGAGCATGGCTGACTTCTTTGAAGTGATGCATCGCTCTACGAGTCGAGTGAGCTTTCTGCCTGATTTTTGGTTGACGCATCCTTTAACCACGGAGCGTATGAGCGAAGCGCGCTTACGTGCCAATCAGTTGCCTCAAGTTAAAACTAGTTTGGTTGATCAAGATTTTGAAATTCTGCGCTGGTATAGTCGAGTATTGTCAGGTCAGGCGACTGAATTGCAATTAAATGCGATGGTGGCGCAAAAGAATTATGCAGCTGAGTTGGCTTTGGTGAGCTTGCATATTAAGCAAGGTGACTTTACTGCTGCTCAAAAGTTATTAAATGAAGCAGCAAAACAAAATGCATCGCATGCACTTTTTACTATTTTACAGACAGATGTGCTGTTGGGCCAAAATAAAGCGGCTGAAGCCGTGAACGCTGTAAAAAGTTCGGCAATCATCATGCCTGAAAATCGTGCATTAAATTATAAATATGCAGAGGCTTTGATTCGAAACAAAGAATATGCGCAAGCACAACTGATTCTACAGCGATTTTTACAAGCAAATCCACGCGACTTGAGTGGTTGGCGACTGATGTTGCAAATGGCTGATGCAGACAAAGATGCAAGCTTCCGTTCTGTCAATGTGCTGCGATATCGAGCTGAAGTAGAGTATTGGGGTGGGGATGAAGAACGCGCGATTAAATCTTTGCTACAGGCGCAGCGCATCGCCAAAGACTCGAAAAGTCTTGCTGCGAAAATCAAGCAACGTGTAGATGAAATGCAAAATGAACGGAAATTAAAAATATAAAGATTTCAACTGTGATGCACTTATCTATGTTGATTGTAAAGTGCAAATTGTAGTTTTAGTGGCTTGGATTAATCAGTGTAAAGTAGCTGGATGTAAAATGTTTATGATTAAGAACTTGCAAATGAAAAATATGATTTTGGCGGCCTGTCTGTTGGGCTTAGCAACGAATATTGCAGCAGCTAGCGCAGAACAATATGTGATTGCTGTGAATGATATTAACGAAAAATATAAAACCGATGTACGCCAATTTTTTAGTCAGTTAGACCCGCAGCAACAGGGATTTAAAGCAGACCAGCAAGTGAAATACTGCGGTATTGTTCAGACTTATGTGAATGATCTTTATCGTGCTGCAGACGAAAATCGTGCATTTTTAGATCGTGAGTACCGTAATATGAATAAGCAGGATGTGATTCAGCAGGTGATCGCATCAAAAGAGATGCAATTATTAAAAAAATATAATGTGCAATGTGCCCTAAATTAAAAATAAATTGATAAGCATTTTAAATCATCACGAGAAACTGAATAAAAATGAAACTCGATGATTTTGATATGAGTCATGGCAGAATCACGCTTCAGTTGATTCAGCGCCACGATGCAAAAGCACTTTATGAAGCGATTTGTCTAAGTATAGAGACCTTACGAATGTTTCCTGCAAGTTTGGCTTGGTCCTTACAAGAACCTAATTTAGATGCTTCATTGGCATTTTGTGATTCGAGAGTGTTGGCTGCGTTAAATCAGGAAAATTTTGTTTATGTGATTCGTGAGCAACAGTCGCATAACTTTTTAGGTGTTATGGATATACATCAAATCAATTGGATGGAAAACCAAGCTAACGTTGGATTTTGGGGAAATGTTGAATTTAAAGGGCAGGGTTTGATGACAGAAGCTTTGCAGTTATTTGTGGATCAATTATTGAATGATCTAGGATTTCAGCAATTAAACGCTTTTGTAGATGTAGAGAACAAGCAAGCACGACGTCTATGTGAACGAGCAAATTTTAAATTGATTGAAATCGAACAAGCTGCAATTCAAAATCCAGTAGATGGAAGTTGGCGAGATATTTGTAAGTATGAAATCGTTAGATAAGAAAGATAATTATAAATGATGAATGAATTTGAATTATTTTTGAATTTGGATAATTTGGCTATTTAAGTCATCAGCGTACTTAAATAGACCAAATCAAACAATATAGATGAAAGATTAAGAGAGTTTCGCTTTAATTTTAGCTGAAACTTGTGCAGGATCGGCACGTCCGGCTATGAGCGGACGTAGAGAGTTCATCACCTTACCCATATCTTTCATGCTAGTAGCTTCTTGCGCAGTAATTGTTTGCGCAATGATGGAATCAAGTTCTTCCTCAGTCATAGCTTCTGGTAGAAATTGAGATAACACCTCAATCTCGGCTTGTTCCTTACTAGCTAAATCATCTCGGTTTGCACCTAAAAAGGCTTTAACCGATTCTTTGCGTTGTTTGATTTGCTTTTCAATGACCGCAAGAACTTGCTTATCGTCAAGCTCTATGCGCTCATCGACTTCGATTTGCTTGATTGCTGCCTGTAGACTACGTATTACCGTTAACTTGTCCATTTCTTTAGCACGCATAGCGGCTTTTAAAACTTCAGTTATTTGGTTTTTTAAAGTAGTCATTTATCTTGTCCAAGTTAGTCAATCAATCACAAATTAATCTTAGTAAAGGCGAGTAGTACGTACTGATTCGCGAGCCAATTTCTTTTGGTAGCGTTTAACAGCAGCAGCTTTTTTACGTTTACGTTCTTGAGTTGGTTTTTCGTAGAATTCACGTTTACGAACGTCAGCAAGAACACCCGCTTTTTCGCATGAACGTTTGAAACGACGGATAGCTACGTCTACTGGTTCGCCTTCTTTCAATTTAACTTGTGGCATGAAGAATCCTCATTAAGTTATGGATAAGATCTCGGGTCGAATTACCCTTGATCACAAGTGAAGGTCAGTATTTTACTCATTTACATCTCATATCACAAGTCTATAATAGGTTTCGCAATATTTTGAAATGGGCAAAAGGCAGTTTAATGATCGTTTTAGGCTTGGAAACTTCGTGTGATGAAACAGGACTCGCACTCTACGATAGTGAGCAAGGATTACGCGGACAAGTATTGTATAGCCAAATCAAACTGCATGCAGAATATGGTGGTGTGGTACCTGAATTAGCTTCACGTGACCATGTGCGTAAGTTAATTCCGTTATTAAAACAACTGCTTGAAGAAAGTAAAGTTGATAAATCTGAAATTGATGCCATCGCATATACTCGCGGGCCGGGCTTGATGGGTGCATTAATGACAGGCGCATTGTTTGGTCGTACGTTGGCATTTGCACTGAATAAACCTGCAATTGGTGTACATCATATGGAAGGTCATATGTTGGCGCCGCTGTTGTCTAAAACTCCACCAGAATTTCCATTTGTGGCACTTTTAGTCTCTGGCGGACATACTCAATTGATGGCTGCTTATGGAATTGGTCAATATGAATTATTGGGTGAGTCGATTGATGATGCAGCAGGTGAGGCATTCGATAAAGTCGCTAAAATGATGGGTCTACCATACCCAGGTGGTCCAAATATTTCGAAATTGGCGATCAATGGCGACATCAATGCCTTTGAATTTCCACGTCCAATGCTACACCAAGGTTTAGATTTTTCATTTAGTGGTTTAAAAACTGCCGTTTCAGTTCAATTGAAAAAAGTTGAAGGCGAAGGTCGTGAGGCGGATATCGCTGCATCATTCCAAGAAGCGTTGGTTGATACATTGGTGAAAAAATCAGTGAAGGCCTTAAAACAAACTGGTTTAAAACGTTTAGTTATTGCCGGTGGTGTAAGTGCAAACAAGCGTTTACGTGAGCGCTTAGAAGCTGACTTGGCAAAAATCCGTGCAAATGTGTTTTATGCAGAACCTGCGCTGTGTACAGATAATGGTGCAATGATTGCGTTTGCAGGTTATCAGCGTCTTAAAGCGGGTCAGCATGATGGTTTGTCTGTTACAACTACACCGCGTTGGCCGATGACGGAATTAAGTAATCCAAACGAAGCGTAAAAATCGTTAAAAAAAGAACCGCATTTGCGGTTCTTTTTTTAATCTAAATTTGAAAATAACTGCGCGCTGCTGATTTTTCGCATAAATCCTGCACGTTTTAATGCCAATGTCACCATGTTGGTATTGCAAGATTGAATGCCTTCAAAATTACCAAGATCTTCTGTGATGAGTTTCCATAAATCACTTGAATCATTACATAGGACATGCCAGAAAAATTGTGAATCTCCACTAATGCCAAATAGGCAGCGTGTGTTTTTAAGTTCAGACAAGGTCTTGGCAATATGATTTGCTGCATCTGGACGAGCTTTAATCAAAATAATCGCTTCGGACTTATAGCCCATCAAACTGGGTTCTACATCGACACGAATGTTGAAAATGCCTTCTTCCAATAAATCATTCAATAATTTCTGAGTTTTATGTTCACTGAGTTCGATTTGCTCTGCCAAACTTTTAATAGATGAACGCCCATCAATAGACAGAGCATGAATCAGTTTTAACTCTATTTCAGTCAAACTTCTAAAATTGATGTTTTTATCGCTTGTACCTTCTAAAGCTTTGGGTTTGCTTGCCCAAGTAAATGGTTTTAATACGGCTTGGGTTTCTACGGTTTTAATATCCGGAATATGCGTAACAAAATCATGCATCCAAACAGAGAGATCGGCGGCCTTTTCTAATCCAATTTCAAGGAAAATATCGGCAAGTCCTGTGGTTAGAAAAACAATGCGTACCTCTGGACGGTTTGCAAAAAATTGCGCAACTTCTTTTTCCTTCCCAAATTTCACACTTATCCAGACATGAACGGTGTAACCCTTATTGGCAACCACAGGATTTAATTCAATTGCAGTTCGTATAACTTGGTCATCTAGCAATCTACCTAGACGTCGAGACAGCTTTTTTTCAGGGACATCACTAATCTGGCTCAGTTCTCGCCATGATCCTCTCGGATTGGAGATAAGAGCTTTGATGCATGCAGTATCGATTTCGTCGAAACTAAAAGATTCACTCATGATGATTGACTTGTCTAAAAACTAATTATAATCTAAATTTAAGTCTAGAAAATAAAATACAACCTGTATTTATGTCTAAATATTAAATGAGACGCTTATGGATGAGTCAAAAATGCAAAACTCAATTTCCACACAAGGAAATGTATCACAAAAGAAAGTTATTCTTGCAGGAACTGTAGGAAATGCTATTGAATGGTTCGATTGGACGATTTATGCAACTTTTGCAGTATTTTTCGCGAAACAATTTTTCCCTTCAGATGATCCAACTGCATCCTTGCTTGCGACCTTCGCAATTTTTGCTGTAGGTTTCTTCATGCGCCCATTAGGTGGAATCGTATTGGGTATCTTTTCTGACCTCTATGGTCGAAAAGCAGCTTTGGCCGCAACCATCATAATGATGGCAGGTGGTTCTTTGATGATAGGTCTTTCACCAACCTATGAATCAATTGGTATTTTTGCGCCGATTATTTTGGTATTAGCGCGATTACTTCAAGGTTTATCTTTGGGTGGTGAGTTCGCTTCAGCGGCAACTTATCTTTCAGAGATGGCACCAAAAAATAAACGCGGATTCTATTCGAGCTTTATGTTTTTTAGTTCAGCGATTGGTATTTTGATGGCCTCAGGTCTTGCTTGGGCTTTAACAAGTGCTTTAACTGAAACGCAAATGAGCGAATACGGATGGCGTATTCCGTTTATTTTGGGTGCGATTGGCGGCTTAGTGGGTATGTGGATTCGTAAATCAGTACCTGATAGTGAAATGACCCATAAAAAAGAATCAGTAAAAAATCCTTTGGTTGTACTGATTAAACGTCATCCGAAAGAAACGCTTCGTATTGTGGGTATTTCTATCTTAACAACATTTGCATTCTATATTTTTGTGGTCTATGTCCCGACCTATGCCATTAAAGTTTTAGGCGCAGAGCCACAAACAGCCTTTGCTGCAAATACTGTTGGCTTAATTATCTTTATGTTGTGTCAGCCTGTATTTGGCTGGCTATCAGACAAAATTGGTCGTAAACCGCAGTTGATCGTGTTTGCTGTGGGATATTTAGTGTTCTTTTATCCAATCATTAAATGGATGGATGGCACGTTTGCATCAATTTTATTGGTCGAGCTTTTCGGCTTGGTTTTATATGCTTTATATACCGCCATTGGCCCAGCTGTCATGTCTGAACAGTTTCCGACAGAAGTACGAGCTGTTGGCATTGGCGCACCCTACAACTTGATGGTGGCCTTACTCGGCGGCACAACACCGTATGTGCTAACTTGGCTACAAAGTATTGGTAAACAAGATTATTTCTACTTCATGGTATTGGTTGGCGCATTATTAACATTAATCACATTTATGAAAATGCCTGAAACGGCAGGAAAAGGTTTGGAAGATATAAAATGAATATTGTGAATTTATCTGCACTTGAGCTTGGTTGCCAGATTGCCTGCAAAAAGATAACTTCAGTAGAGACAGTTCAATTTTATATTGATCGAAACCAAACATTTAAACATCTAGATTGTATTTCGGAATTATTCGAAATCGAGGCTTTGCAACAGGCACAACATTTAGATGAGTTGCTTCAGCAAGGCACACGATTGAGTCCATTTCATGGTGTGCCAATTTTACTAAAGGATAATCTGGATGTAGCGGGTCATATCACCTATGCAGGTACGGTTTATTTAGATCAAAAAGCGCAAGCGAACTGTAAACTGGTTGATCAATTGCAAGATTTAGGTTTTGTGATTTTAGGTAAAACTAAAATGACCGAGTTGGCTTTTGGTTTGTCTGGTCAAAATCCAATGCAAGGCACACCTAAAAACCCGTGGGCAGAGCAGCAATTTGCACCGGGTGGATCATCTTCAGGTTCAGCGGTTGCTGTGGCTAGTGGTCTTAGTCCTATGGCCTTTGGCGGTGATACAGGTGGTTCGATTCGTACACCAGCAGCATTAAATGGCATATTTGGTTTTAAACCTTCAGCCCATAAAATTGCCGACACGGGTGCAGTACCTTTATCCAAAACTTTAGATACTCTAGGGCCTTTTGCACGATTTGCAGATGATATTAGCGCTTTAGTCAATGTATTGATGGATGTAGATGTTGGAGCGGCATCAAGTCAAAATGTAATTTATGCTTTAGATGAATCTGCATTTCCATATCCGCTTGAGCCTGAGGTATTAACCCTTTGGCGCGAAGGGCTAAAACGCATTGAATCATTGGGAATCGAAATTAAAAACTGGCAACCACCTGCACATTTCGATTTTCATGATTTATCGGACCGGACGTCTGACATTATTGCTTATGAAAGTTATTTATATCATGGCGATACAGCTGAAAATGCTGAAACACAGATGTGGGAATTAGTTCGTCAGCGTGTGCTACGCGGTAAGAGTATTTCACAGGAAAAATACGAGTCATTGATTGCAGAGCGAACTGAGTTTCAGCAGACATTTAAAGCTTCTTTAAATGGTCAATGTTTGCTGTTTCCAGTGAGCCCATTCCTTGCAGCTGTGTCAAGCTCAACGGATACCGAGTTTAGTCATGTGGGTGAATACACGCGTCCATTTAACTATTTAGATGCACCAAGTTATGCTTTTCCAATGACTCAAAGTGAAAGTGGACTGCCGATGGGTATTCAATTGGTTTCATATCAAGCCAATGATGTTAATGTGGTAAACACAGTGCAGAAAATTGCCAATGGTTTAGGTATTCGTTCTGTGCTTCCACCTATTTGTCAGAATTAAAGAATCATTTGTCATATTCAATAATAAAGAACCGCTATAGCGGTTCTTTTTTTATTTAGTTTTTTGGCTCTAGGCTTGTTTAAGTTGTTCTGACCCAATCCAATGCTTTGAAAACTGATAAGCAGCACGCCCTGAACGTTGCCCACGACCTTGACACCAACGCAGTGCTTCAGCACGAGCTTCATCTGTCCATGGCATTGCAGCTTTAGCCAAATAATGTTCAACAATTTCTAAATATAAATTTTGATCCATTGGATAAAAAGACAGCCACATCCCAAAGCGGTCAGAAAGAGATATTTTTTCTTCAATCGCTTCTTGTGGATGAAGCTCAGTATATTGAGGCACATCTACCTTGGTTACAGGTGTGTTTTCATGCATGAATTCAGGCAATAAATGACGACGGTTACTGGTAGCATAAATAATAAAATTACTTGAACCTGATTGTAATGAACCATCCAAAACACTTTTTAAGCTGCGATAGTTTTCATCTTCAGCATTGAATGCCAAATCATCACAATATACGATAAATTTTTCAGGGCGATGTTCAATCAACTTTTGGATTTCTGGCAAATCAGATAAATCATCACGCTCAATTTCAATTAAACGTAAACCTTGGTCTGCATAATGGGTGAGCAGAGCACGTACGATGGATGATTTACCTGTACCACGAGAGCCAGTGAGTAAAACATCATTGGCAGGTAAGCCTTTTAAAAACTGTAAAGTGTTTTGAATCACTTTTTCTTTTTGACGTTCAATTCCTTTTAAGTCTTCTAAATACATGACTTTGGGCTGTTTAATGGCCTTAAGCTGCTTATCTTGCCATTTGAAAGCGATACTCGAAAAATCGGGTGCTTGTTTAAGCTCAGGCAAACTGTGCTGTAGTTGTAAGAGTACAGTAGATAGCGATTGAAGGATGTTGTCAGGTAAATCAATTGTAGCCATGATAAGTCAGCTTGTCGTGTCTTGTTGTTGGTTGGTATATGACAGCAGTGTACATCAATAATGCAGTTATAATCGCCTAAATATGTCAAAGTTAAATGATTGTTCTGGCAGATCAGCGCTATTCGAATAACCAAAAAGTTGTTATAAATCTAGCTGAGTGAACAGTTTAAAGTGTGCTGAGGGATAGTCATGTTGTTTACAGGGTTTTCAAAAAGTATTAATCCACATCAGGCATATCGGATAAAAAAATTAAAGCGTCAGCTCGACCGTGCTGAATGTTATGAAGAATGGAAAGATATCGCACTTAAAATAGATGAAGAATCGGGTGCGCAAGAATGGAAATTCGATAATAGTTCACCGTATTTTGATGCAGAAATTATCACTCATCGTTTAGGGTTGCTGAGACGATATCGTGCTCAGAAACGTACTCGAGATTTGATGTACATTTTAAGTGAAGGTTTAACCTATGATGTGGGCAATATTGCCCATCCTTTGCTGTTTACAGAAGCCTACGTCGGCACCAAAAAAATTATTGAAGACTATGTTGATGAGGTGAGTCAAAGTTTGGCATTTATCGCATCTGAAGAATGCGTTTGTCTTGATGCTGCACAAAAAATTGAATTCTTTGAACAAAGCCAAAAAGCCTATGGTCAACCTGTTTTGATGTTTTCAGGCGGTTCAACTTTAGGTTTGTTTCATACCGGTGTGTGTAAAGCACTGATGGAACAAGATTTGATGCCAAAAGTTCTGTCTGGTTCCAGTGCTGGCGCAATTATGACCGGGATGTTGGGTGTATCTACACCGTCAGAATTTACCAATTTATTAAACGGACAAAATTTCTTTAGTGAGGCATTTCACTTTCGTAAATTGACTGAATTAGTGCAGGGTAATGGCGGTTTGGCAGATGTAAAATATCTGAAAAAGTTTTTGGTTGAAAACTTAGGTGACTTAACTTTTGCTGAAGCATATAAGCAATCTGGTCTGCATATCAATGTGGCAGTTGCGCCTTATGATGCATCACAAGATGCACGAATTATGAATGCGTATACATCACCCGATTTGTTGGTGTGGAGTGCAGTGTTGGCATCTTGTGCAGTGCCTATTCTATTTCCACCGGTACGACTGACCAGTAAGCGTTATGACGGGCAATTTACGCCATATATGTCGGCAACGCGTTGGGTGGATGGCAGTGTGCGCAGTGATTTCCCACAGGAGAAAATGGCGCGTTTGTATAATATTAATTATAGTATCGCTAGTCAGGTCAATCCGCATATTGTGCCGTTTATGCAGGATGATGCTTCACGCTTTCGTAAAAGCATGTTGAGTTGGCCTGAGCGGATCGTTCGTCGTCAAGGTAAGGTGATTAGTAAAGGGGTGATGGATTTCGCCCGTGAGCGCGCAGGAAGTATTCCACCGGTAAGACGGTTGCTTGATCATGGTTATGGCGTGGTGGATCAGCGTTACTATGGTGATGTCAATATTGTGGGGAAATATGGCTTAAGACACTATAGTTATATGTTGCAAAATCCTCGACCCTACCTGTTTAAAGTATTGCAACGTGAAGGTGAAAGAGCCACTTGGCCGAAGATTTCATTAATCGAAACGCAAGCCCGCATTGGTAAGACCATTCAGCATTGTTTGGAATTATTAAATTATCAAAATGAACCCAGTCAACGACATGCAGAATTTATTGCGGTTTAAATCCACAGATTTAGCGCAAACCATTTGCGAGCCAAAAACCAAAACCAAAAGTTTGGTTTTTGGCCGTCGTCTATATCAATTCAATCAACAACGTTATTGGCTCAAGGCGCAAGTCAGTGACAGCAGCCCTGAACATGTAGCTAGTTTTGATCGAGAAATTGAGCTGTACCAGCTATTCAATCAAGCGTCTACACAAAACAGTATCACGTTACCTTTTCAAGTGATAAAAGAGAAGCATCTCAGTATTCAGCAAGAGCCTATTGATCACTTATTAATACTGCCCAATGCTGAGACTTGGTTCTTACAGCCTGCATCGAGTTTGAGCATTGAGCAGGTGAGGCAAGTGCTATGGCAAGCAATCGATGTGGTTGAGCGATTAAGCTTGCACGGTTGGATACATGCAGATTTAAAACAAGAGCATTTTGTGAATTGGCAAGGGCAGTGCAGACTCATCGACTTTGAGCAAGCGCTACCGTTAGATTTTGACCAGCAAAATACCTTAACTGCGACACCACGTTATATGGCTCCAGAACTTTTCCATGGACAAGCAAAATCTTTGCACAGTGATATCTATGCGCTGGGGATTATTTTCTTGGAATGGCTGACATCACAGCGTTTAGAGGCGAAAAACTATGAAGATTGGGCCTATTTACATTGCCAACGCTTAAAGCTTGATCTGCCAATGCAATATCAAGGGTTTAATCAGCTATTGCAACACATGTTGATGAAGCAAAAAAATGACAGATTGGTGGATTTTTATCGCTTAAAAAGCGACTTAGTTGCTGAATTTGCTTAAGAAAAATACAAAAAAGGCACTATTGTTTTTTATTTAAACAAACAAGATGCTTTTTTATAAAAAAGGCTTGTCATGTAGGGGTGATCTCTATAATATACACAGCCATCGGGGACGTGGCGAAATTGGTAGACGCACTGGATTTAGGTTCCAGCGCCGCGAGGTGTGAGAGTTCGAGTCTCTCCGTCCCCACCACTGAATTACTAAACATGAGTTTAGTAGTGAAGGTCACAGAGGATTGGTGTAATGGTAGCATGACGGTCTCCAAAACCGTTCGTCAAGGTTCGAATCCTTGATCCTCTGCCAAGTTTTAAAAAGTCTGACATTGTCAGCAACCCTGTTGGGGACGTGGCGAAATTGGTAGACGCACTGGATTTAGGTTCCAGCGCCGCGAGGTGTGAGAGTTCGAGTCTCTCCGTCCCCACCACTTAATTTATTAAGTTGCCAAATAAACAGGTTTTTAAAACAAATTAAAGTCTGACATTGTCAGCACCCGAGTTGGGGACGTGGCGAAATTGGTAGACGCACTGGATTTAGGTTCCAGCGCCGCGAGGTGTGAGAGTTCGAGTCTCTCCGTCCCCACCATTAGATTAAGCAAGGTTTTATACCTTGCTTTTTTGTTTTTGAAATTCGAAAAAATCAGTGTCTTAAACATGGTCTTTTTTGAAGACTAATTCTAATAAAAAAATCTAATGAAAGAATGATGAACCAAGAGATACAGCAAGATGTCTTATCTTGCTTTTTTATTGTCAGAAATTTCACTCCTTAAAAATGAGTCAGTAAAACAAAGGTGAAAAAAAGCCCGAATATACGGGCAAATTTTGAAATGCGGATTCGAATCAATCGAATTAAATCATTTATTTCTAATCGTTCGAATAAATTATAAAGAAGATTATGCCTTTAAATGATCTTCAAACTCTTCACCGAGCTGCATGGCCAAAGCATTACCAGACAAGTCTACAGTCACTAGACCATATTCTTTTTTAAAACTGAATGTAAATCCACGATTATCTGCCAGTGTACGAACAGAATATCCTAACTTTTCTAACCAAAGACGGAAGGCAACTAAATTTTTTGCTTTAACCACTTTTTTCACGAGCGAACTCCTTATCAATCATTAAAATATTAAATAGGGGTGTCAAAATATTTTTTAAAGGGGAAATGAAAAACTTTTATTTAAAATATGAAATTTTGATGGATAAATAAACAGATTATCGGCTTGTAAACGGTATAAACTCATTTAACTTGCTGTTTTATAAAAAGCTAAACTTAATGTAAGTAAATATAACGTATTTAAAAATTAGGTTTTTGGCAGTTGGATTAAAATATATCCTATGTGCATAGAGAAGCTGTGCGCAAAATAAACGATTGCTTGGCTTAGAATGCACAGCTGTTTGGGTATGCAGTTGTGGATTGCAAATAACAGCTTGTTCAAAGCCTAATTCGCTGGATAGGTGAGCTTGCAATGCTATTTCTCATCAAGATTTATCGAAAAGCTTTTATACTATGATCTATTGGTATAAGTAGATTGAACGCATGCAGAACATTGAGCACGCTGTAAAAGCAAAAATTGAACAGATGCAACAAGTGGGACAGACGCCTGTTGCGGTGATGCTTGGACATGAAGATTGGTTAGTCTTTTCGGAGCAATCCAAAGTGGCATATACACCATTTGGTAGTGCACGACGTTATCAGCCGGCATTAGGTGGTTTATTGATGGTACGTATCGATGAAATGCAAGCCGTACGAGTTGTGACTCAAGCTGAATTGGATGAATTTGCTGCCACCAATCAAATTTTATAAATATAAAATGATGAATCGGCCCGAAATATTCATCACAAATAAAACAGTTTATTTGTGATGAAATCTAAAATGCTTATACCTCTCAATCCAATTAAAAATTGTCTTTAAGTTCTCTTAAGCGCTGAAACGTTTCAACACTTTCTGCGCGTAAAAATGGATTGGTTTCTAATTCTAATTCAATACTGCTTGGTAAAGTACATTCGCCGAGCATGCGCCTTGATTCAACCTCATCAAAACGCTGTTGTATGGCAAGGTTGTCAGGTTCAACATGCCGCGCAAACTGCGCATTCGATAGGGTGTATTCGTGAGTACAATACACTTGAGTTTCAGCAGGGAATGCGGCTATACGGTTCAATGAATCGTACATTTGTTGAAAGGTGCCTTCAAATACACGTCCACAGCCCATAGCAAATAATACATCGCCACAGAAAAGTGTATGAATGTCATCGATAAAATATACGATATGACCGAGGGTGTGGCCGGGCGTTGCTGTTATTTCGACTTCAAGACCATGAAATTCAAAACGGTCATTATGATCGAGAGGATAATTCACCCATGGAATACGGCTTAATTCTGCACGGGGACCATAAACGGCAATGTTTTTATCCTGAATAAGTTCAGGTACACCACCGACGTGATCTTTATGCCAATGCGTTAGCCAAATTTGCGTAAGATTGAGCTGATGTTCCTGACAATAGCGCTCGACCAAGGCAGCTTCAGTAGGATCTAACGCAATGACATCATGACTTTCGGTGTGTTCAAGCAGCCAAATATAATTTTGCAGCGAATTTTTGACATCCAATGTATGTATTTTAAACGTCATATCCATTCATTCAATATTTTAAATTAAGTTAAAGTTAGCATGAAAATGCTCAAAACGGATGATTATCCATTTTCAATCCTAAATAAACGACAGAGTTCATAGCGCTATTTTAGTCTGGTGTCTCATCTACAGATACAGGATTACCAATGGTATAAAAGTGCCCGCCAGCAACATGATGCAGACTTTTCCATTCATCTTCTACTTCATGATAATACCAATGTCCGTTACGGAAGACGCGGTCATCAGCATAGGCAGCAATGACTTCGCCAATAAACAGATCGTGCGCTTGTTGATTGTGCGGCTCAGGAATAAGTTTGCACAGTAGCCAAGCAGCACAACCTTCAACCACAGGAATATCTGAGGCATTAAATTGAAATAATTCCACGCCACATTGGCGTAATTTTTCTGGCGCATCACGTTGGCTCATCATGCCAAGTGCATAGACGAGTTTGAGTTGTTTCAGTGTCGGTACTTGTAAGGCGAAATAGCCTGAATTCTCGATAATCTCACGTGTTTTAGTTGATTTATCCAGTACTACCGTCACTTTTGCAGGATTGAACTCTAAGGCGCATGCCCATGCCGCAGTCATCACACCGGTATGGGTTTGATCCTGAGCAGAGACGAGCACAGTCGGCCCATGATTTAAAAGTCGGTATGATTTTTCTAAAGGAACGGGGTGAATATGCGTTTTCAAAATTGTGCCTATATTTAAGTTCATCTCAAACTTAGATGTTTTATTAAAAAGTGTTGCTACATAGCATATAACGCATGAAATATTTTCAAAAGCCTTTAATATAAATCACTAAATCAGGAGTTCAATCAATGAAAATGTATCAAGTAGACGCATTTACCCAAGTGTTATTTAAAGGCAACCCAGCGGCGGTTTTGGTGTTGGATGAATGGTTAGATGAACACTTGATGCAACAGATTGCTTTGGAAAATAATCTGTCTGAAACTGCATTTGTGAAAAAAATTGACAGCAGTAATTATGAAATTCGTTGGTTTACACCGACCACTGAAGTGGACTTTTGTGGACATGCGACATTGGCCAGCAGTTATGTGCTTTTTGAGTTTTATACTGCAGAAAAAAACATCCAATTTCATGTCAAAAATCTCGGTATTTTTAGTGTAAATAAAGCTGAAGATGGAAAAATTCTGATGAATTTCCCTGTGCGTCGGGCACAGGTCGTGAGCGAATATCCTGAAGAGCTACGTCTAGGGTTGAGTCAACCTTTTAAGCAGGTTTATCAGAATGCGCAGGCGTATATCGTGGAATACGAAACGGCTCAACAAGTTTTGGACGAACAACCGAATTTTGAAATTTTAAAACGTCTTGGCAAAATCCGCACCGCCATCACAGCGCCTGGTACGATCACTGATGTTGCAATCACTGCGGCAGCCCAGCAATATGACTGTATTTCACGCTATTTTGCACCGGGTAATGGCATCAATGAAGATCCTGTTACGGGTTCTATTCATACCGGAATCGTGCCAATTTGGGCAGAACGTCTACAAAGAGGTCAGATCTTAGCGTATCAAGCATCAAGCCGTGGTGGTGAGTTACATTGTCAAATGCTCGAAAATGACCGGATAGAAATCTCAGGCTATGCGTGTTTATATATGCAGTCTGACATTTATATCTGAACATAAATCAAATACATGCTGTCTCATTCTGCAGCATGTATATAATAAAAAGTAACTATTAATCCAGAAAAGCTCAGCATAAAATCAAAACCAATCTGATCGACAGCACTACGCTGATCGATGCTAAATATAAAGGACACTTGAATTACATGCGTATTAAACATTTAACGCTTTCACTTTTTTTTGCAGGTTTAAGTACCAGCCTATTTGCTCAACCTGTATTGGTTAAAACTGAACAAGCCATTGAAGAATATAAATTAGATAACGGTTTTCGTGTGGTTTTGGCGCAAAACGATAAAGAAAGCAAAGTGTTTATGAATACGGTGTATTTCACGGGTTCTTTAAATGATCCTGCGGGCAAAGGTGGTTTGGCACATTTGCTCGAACATTTGGCCTTTAAAGGCACTGAAAATGTCAAAGGTGATGAATTTCAGCGTCGCTTAGACCAATTCACGCTGATGACCAATGCCAGTACGGATTATTATTCAACGAAATACACCAATGTGATTCGTCCTGAACAAAGTTCGATTGACCAAGTTTTGCATTTGGAAGCAGAACGGATGGACAAATTGGTACTTCAGGAAAAATTTGTACCGACAGAAATTGATATCGTTAAGCGTGAACGTGAAATTCGTTTAGATCAGCCATTTTCAGTGTTAATCGACCAAGTTTTAAAAGAAGCCTATGGCAATCAATCTTTAGGCCGCTTACCGATAGGTGATTTGAAAGAACTTCAATCGATCAATATGAACGAATTAAACCAGTTCTATCGCCGTTGGTATGCGCCAAATAATGCAGTGATGGTGATTTCTGGTAAGTTTGATAAAGCGGCTGTATTAAAACAAATTGATCAACAATTTAGCCCAATTGCCGCACGTCAAATTCCTGAACAGGCCAAAGTCCCTAAATTAGATGGAACGAAATTAAAGCAACGCGAATTTACTGTTCATAAGGGTAGTGACTTTGGCAAATTTAATATTTATTTAAATGGTGCAGTCGAACCGATTAAAACTGCTTTGGCGGTATCTCCAACTTTGTATACCTTACAGCCAAGTGGGCATTTGTATCAAAGCATGGTGGAAACAGGGACAGCAACCGCAGTTCAATCGACCACATGGTTAGATAAAGATTTTAATTTGGTGTTTATGGGGGCGATATATGGCCCAAGTCATGATGCAAACAAAGTGGCAACCAGTCTTGCACAAGGTGTGGAGCAGACCAAAGCATTTAATGATGTTGAACTGAACCGTGTTAAAAGCTTGACTCGAAATATGGCTGACAATATCAAAAATAGCGCTACGGCTCTTGGCGAACGTCTCAGTTTTTATACTGTGGCTTATAACGGGGACTGGTCTCAATATTTCAGAGACTTAGATAAAGTACAAAAGCTGAGTGTAAGCGACGTGAATCAAGTGTATAAGGATTTTCTAAAGCCCGAATACCGTGTCACAGGAAATATTCTACCAACACCTGAAGACCAGAAGAAAGCACAGCAACAGGCTGCGTCGAAACCTGCTGAAACTTTAGATCAGCAAGCGCCTGCAGAAGAGCCGTTGAAAGATGCGAGTGTTTATCGTGCTGAAGTGAAGCAATATGTTGCAGAGTCTAAGCAATATTTAAATCAGAAAGAAAAGCAGATTCAGCGCGCTAAATTTAAAAACGGCATTCAGTATGCGTTGTTTCCAACTAAAACACGTGACGACAAGACCTATGCTACGATTGCATTGGATTTTGGTACAGCGCAAAGCTTAATGAATAAAGGTGAGTTGCTAGATTTGACAGCTTACCTCATGTTCCGTGCATCTAAAGATCAAAGTTTGCAGCAAATTGCCGATAAAATTATTGATGTTGGTGGTGGTGCAACGGTCAGTGCAAATGATAATGGCCTCATAATTCAAGTGGTTGCTCGCAAAGAAAAATTTGCTGACTTTTTGCAATATGTCATTGATGTTATTAAAGCGCCAGCATTTGAACAATCACAATTTGATTTAATCAAAGCGCAAAGTTTGTCGAGTTTGGATCGACCTTATACAGAGCCGGATACCGTTGCAGCAATGACTCTGTCGCGTATTGTCGAGATCTATCAACCGGGGGATATTCGTTATCACTTCGAACCTGAACTTGCGAAAAAACAAATTGAGTCGGCTACACGTGATCAAGTGCAGCAGTTACATCAGAAATTCTTTAAAACACATCACGCACAAATTGCGGTAACAGGTGATTTTGATACCAAGCAAATAGAAAAAATTCTGAAAAAAGAATTTGCAGATTGGAAAACCAGCGAGCCATATCAACGCTTAGAGTCTACATTTACAGCGTATCCTGCACAGAAAGTGCATGCATTGTCTGAACAGCGTGAATTTGGTAGTTACCAAGCCATTATGACTCTACCTGTAGGTGTAGAGCATACCGATTCTCCTGCACTACAAGTATTACGCCACATACTTGGTGATTCACAATTATCTTCACGTCTAGCTCAAGAGTTACGTGAAAAGAATGCACTGGTTTATGGTTTTAGTGCAGACATTAATTTTGATGAATGGGTGAATTCAGGTGTACTGAGTATTGATGCAAACTACACTGCGGGTAAATCAGCAAAAGTTTCTCAGTCTGTTCATAAAGTGTTGCAAAACTTATTGAAAAATGGCGTGACGGAACAGGAAGTAGAAGCAGCCAAAGCCAGTATTTTGAAAAAGCGTTTAACTGCACTTGAAGATGACCGTCGCATTCATAGTATGTTGATTCCACAGTTAGAAAAAGGTCGTGATTTAAACTATCGTGAAAAGCGTGATCAACACATTGCTAGTTTGACCAAAGCGGATGTTA
This sequence comes from Acinetobacter sp. YH12045, assembly GCF_013419925.1. NCBI lineage: Bacteria > Pseudomonadati > Pseudomonadota > Gammaproteobacteria > Moraxellales > Moraxellaceae > Acinetobacter > Acinetobacter sp. YH12045. Next base: position 250,610 of record NZ_VOZE01000001.1, read on the forward strand.
ATGCTGTCATCAAAAAATATATTCAACCTGAACATTTGGTTGAGGTGATGGCTGACCAATATGGTCAAGCCGCAAAATCTACTCAAAAATAAACTTAATAAAAAAATCCTCCAGATGGAGGATTTTTTTTGAGCTACAATGGATAACTTGATAGCGAGATTTTCTTAACGAACTTATAGGCGGTAGAACTGACGGGCATTTTGTTGGAAGATTAAAGTCAGTGCATCAGGATCATAACTCGCCACCGCATCTGAAAATGCGTCAATAATATTCACCAAAGATGCACTCACACTATCCATCGGGAAGTTTGAGCCAAACATCACACGGTATTTCCCAAAGCATTGTAGAGCATGCGAAATAAGCGGGAAGGCACAATCGAAAATCTCTTGTTTAGATGCAAGGCGTTGTTCTTTATGAAACTGATGACCCAGCACCGGCATGAATAATCCAGACATTTTGGTATAAACATTTGGGCAACTTGCCAGTTCAGCTAAATCATCTTTCCAACGAAACAAGATATTGTCACGTGAAGTTTGGGTTAAGCCTGTATGTGAGCCGACAGGTCCAAAGGCACCGACAGGTGTCCCAAAATGATCCAGAACGATAGATGTTTCAGGGAAAGCACGTGCTAAAGCGGTTAAATCACGAATTTGGTCTGAATAAACCCATGCATCAAAACTTAAATTCATTTGAGCAAGAGCTTCAAAACCTTTCATAAATTTTTTATTGGTATAGAGATGGGGCTCATTGGTCCATGCATGAACTTTCGGGTCTTCATGTACAGCTGCCATTTTTCGTATGCCACGAAAATGTGGGGAGGATTGTTTATGCATTTTAAGAATTTTCTTAAAACTACTGTCACATGGGTCTGCAGTGCCGACTATGGCGCCAAGTTTAATTTTTTGAGCGTTAAAGTCTAAGGATTCAATGAACTTGGTTTCACCAACTACCCCTTTACCTTTATGGTCATGCCAGCTCACTTCTACATGTACGATTTGATCGACCTGATAATGTCCTGCATCTTGCTTATAATTTTCAGGCAAATACGGTGTCGTCACATGTTTGGTTAAGCCAACTGTGTCAATTAACTCTTGCGGCTTAACTAAGCGCATCATTTTGTCGAGCAAGTAGGGATGTTTACCCAATAATTTCACGGCAAGTGAAGCGGCATGTGGGGTATTGTATGGATCCCATTGATGTATATGTGAATCCACGATGGCAAAATCGAGCGTCTGCATTGCTATCCTTGTCCTTAAAACCATGTCCATTTCTTGCGTATTTCATTGTATTTCCGAATACGCGAGGCACTGAAAATAGCATGAATGATGAAAATACAACGTTATGACTAAATATTAAATCAAAGCTTTGTGAAAGAGAAGTTGTATAAAAAAAGCCCCGAAGGGCTTTTGATTAATGCTGATGATCGTGGTCGTGATCATGCTTATTTGCATGGAATTCTTCGTTATGACGGAAGCGAAGATAGTTTTCAAACTGTTCGCAATATTCATCATAATTATCTTCAAGCATCATTTGAAATTGTTGAAGAATATAAGACATCACTTGATCTTTGGCATCACGCATTTCTTTGCCATCTTTGAAGCCATTTGCAGCAACCCAAGTATTAAAACGAGCGGTACCAAATAACATGGCAGCGCTCACTTGACCGCGCATTTCTGCAGGTTTGACTTGAGAACCCTTTTCAACACGACAAAATTCATTGGCTTGTTTAATAAATTCATCCGCACGTTCAAAGAAAGCTGCATTCAACGCTTCTTCTTCGGTTACATCAGTAGCTTCAATCTTTTGAACCATGAATGTGTCCTAGCATAAAAATCTAATGCAGTATTATAGGCAAAGCCTTGCAGAAACTAAACCTTTGACTTAATCTAAAAAAATAGCCTAAGTAAAGTGGAATACCCCATGCAAGATGCAAACGCAGTGCAAAGTCTGAAAAGTGATATTGCATTACTTCGACAAAATGTTTGGCCGCCCTCAACCTTAGCCAATGTAGAAGGGCTGCCCATTTATTATGGTACAGCGTTTGAAGTAGCCGAATATTATGCGCAGTGGACTGGCTTAATTGAACGTGCTCAGGACTTATTTCAGCCCTTTATGGAAGATGAAGTCCTCGATGCAGTCCATTTGCCGAGTCATTTGAATCTGCCGCTTTTTTATTTTCACGTGGATCGTATTCGAATCAACAAAACACGTGCGAAAGAATCTAAAACCTTTCGGGGTATTGCCAGCTTAGTTGAAAAATGTGGGCAGTTTGAAGCTGATCAAATTCAAGCGATGCGACTATGGCTGGACAGCGATGACACGGCAGCTTTGGTCGCACACCGTGAATTTATCGACCTCAGAACCTATGTATTTCAACATGGGCAAAGTGATTACACCCGTACCCGTTTTTATGTGAATGGCATTGTACTCAGTGTCGAAAACGACTTTAAATTGGTGGATGCCCGTGACAAACCACGTAAAGCCCGTAGTGATAGCTATAGCGACCCTTTAGCCGATAACAATACGTGGAAAATCTTTGGGAAATATCGTTAATCAAATGTATTGACGGTATCATTTAGAGCGTGGACTTAGTTTGATGCACAAGGAAGCTTTGGATTATTTAATCCACGCCCTAAAGTAAATATAGCCACTATGGCAAAGGCGACAAAGATCATGACTGAATACAATAAGGTATTGGCATTAAAATGATCGACGATATAGCCGCCAAACAGAGAACCGCACGCAATCATGAGTTGGAAAATACCAATAAACAGCGGCATGCCTTTTTCAACAGCTTCAGGGGCATGTACAAACATCCAGATATTCGCCGTAGTAGGAAATGCCCCCAAAGGCGAAACCCCATAATGCGGTTAAAAGATATGCACCGAATAAGTGAACTGCAAAGTGTGGAAAGCTAAAAAATACCACGATAAAACTGAATGCGACAAAAGCAAGGGTATAGCGGACATTGATGTTGCTGCTATAACCTGCAAATAAATTACCAAAGAAACCTGCGATGCCGTAGATCAATAATAATGAACTGATGGTGGTCGCATCAAAGCCTGCATGATTCTTAAAAAATGGGGCGAGATAGCTATAAGAAGAAAAATGAGCAAAACCAATTAATAAAATAATAATCAGGCCTTTACGTGCTTTATCATGTTGAATCAGTGCGGGTAAATCACTAAATCGAATAGCCGAAGTGGGTGGGAGTTTTGGGAGGAATTTGATTTCTAAAACTAAAATGATGATGCCAATCGCTGCAATGATTTGAAACGCACTACGCCAACCTAACCAGTCACTCAGCCATGTACCTAATGGAACACCTAAAACCGTCGCTAAGGTAACTCCTGCCATGACGATCGCAGTGGCTTTGGCTATGGCGAGATGACTGGGTGCAACACGTCCACTCAAAGCTATGGCTGTTGCCCAAAATCCACCGATAGCGATGCCTAGTAGAAAACGGCTAAACAACAACAGTGCAAAACTTTCTGTGAAGCCAGTTATAAAATTAGCAATGACCATAATCACGGTTAAGGCAATCAGTAAGATACGACGGTCAAGTTGCTTCACAGCAACAGAAAGCAGGGGCGCTGCGACCGCACCCATAATGCCAGGCAGGGTAATCACCCAACCTGCGGTACCTACACTAATCTTTAAATCAAGAGCAATGGCATTTAACACACCAATAGGTAAAAACTCACTGGTGACTAGTGCGAAAGCTGTAATGGCAACCGTGAGGATTGCAAACCAATTCCCTTGATTGGGAGAAGATTCATCAGGCTGCTGCGTCAACTGTTCATCTGGTTTTAAAGCTGTAGCATGCGGATTCATAGCGTTACACCTTAATTATTTAATTTAATAGTGACTGTTATAAAAATAAATTATTTGATTAAATTGTGAGCGTCAATTATTTTATTAGTGAACGTTATAAAATATAAATGTTAGCTTATGATGAATGATTCAAAGCAAGATAATCAGCACGCTAATCCAGCCGATTCGGTCAAGAAGCGTGGACGACCTAAATGTTTTAATGAACAGCAAGCCTTGGAAAAGGCGATGATGTTGTTTTGGCAATTTGGCTATGAAGGAACGTCCATCAGTGATTTAACTCAAGCTTTGAATATCACCGCACCTAGCCTATATGGCACATTTGGCGACAAAACGGCGCTTTTTGAAAAATGTATTGAATACTATAGTGAACACGAAGTTCAGCCTGCAGAAAAAATTCTACAAGCAGGTCAAACGGCTAAAATTGCGATGGAATTGTACCTATATGACAGTATTCAGCATTTGGTACAAGCCAATAAACCTAAAGGTTGTATGGTGGTGGTGGCAACAATGAATTGTTCACAGCAAAACCAAATCGTACAAGAACAGCTCAAACAACGACGTGCCTATACCAAAACAAAAATTATGGATCGGCTCGCTATAGGTGTGCACAATGCGGAAATTGAAAGTTTGGCTCATGCAGAGCAATTGACTGATTTTTATATGACCTTATTACAAGGAATGACCATACAAGCGCGTGATGGCATGGGCTTGATACAATTACAGCGCATGGTGAGTAATGCAATGAGATCATGGGAGTTATTAGCACAAGGTCAAATCAGTATGGATTATGAATTAAACCCCCAATAGCAGCATAGTCTTAACGCAATTTTTTAGTTTTTTTTGAATGACTGATATGCAAATACTATGCTGAAGTTTATTTGCAGGGGGTGAATTTTGATGTCGCCTAATTCCATTACACTGATATAACCATCAACCGCAATTAAATTATCGCTTTGACTCGATAGAGTTAGACATTCTCCGGACTTGACGCTAGATAGTAACTGACCTTGTTGCGGATTCAAGTTCATACTGTAAATACTCAGTGTGCCAGCATCGGTTTTGATTTGGTAAGACTCATCACCATAGTCCTCATTATTATTGCGCAGGACTTTAAAGGTTCGTCGTGTCTGATCAAAGTTTTGAGTTGGAGAAAGCGGCTTTTCGACTTGTAAGGATGCCGTGCGCCTTAATTCGGTGCTTTGCACAGGCTTATGTTGTTCACTACAAGCACTTAGTAATGGGAAAAGGATAAATATAAGTGAAAATGAAAATAGGGGATGAATTACAGGTATGTGACTATTCAACATAAAACCACCCTGAATCTAATTTTTCAGATAGCTTATTTTAAAAGTTTTTATCCAGAAAACAAAAATAATAGTTTCTCAAAATATTTCAATGTAACTGAGTAAAACTAAGGAATTGATGAATTGAAAATAGACGAATTCGAATCTGAATGTCCAATAAATGAATATCTATATAATAATGTGGGACGCAAATAAAAAGGGAGACTCATTCAATCTCCCTTAGGTTTTATTTAATGAGTTTTCGACTCACAAGGAATTGTTCTGTCGCTTCTAAAAGTTTATCTGCATAAACCTCTTGCTTTGCAGTCAACCAACCGAGAACAAACCAATCGCTAGCTTCCAGCTCTGTTTGCTGAATATACTGTGCAGAAGAGGAAAGGACTTGGTATTCCTGAGCTGCGACTTGTGCATCATTGAGCGCTTTACTGTATTTCTGCAAGTTTTTTACATCATAAATAGACGTCAAAATTGGGAAGCTAAATTTAAGCTCTTGTATGCGTTGAGAAAGCACGTCTAAGCTTTCAAAATTGTTAATGTCGGCATCATTTAAAGCCTCTTGGAGGGCTTTATATTGGTTTTGCAGGGTTGTTTGAGCATACCATTTAAAATCATGTTGCTGCGGTGCATTATCGAATTTCAAACTAAACATTAAAAGCTCAAGATAATGATGTACATTTTGAGTCGATTTAACCAAATTGCCTAACTTCTCTTTGGCATACAAAATATCTTTGGTTAAATTTTCTGAAGTCGTTGGGTTTTGTAAAAAGCCACCCAAGGTATTTTGCATGTGTTCAAAATGGTGTAATTGTTCAAATTGCTGCTTAAATGCACCCAATTGCACAGCCCATTTTTCAACGATATCACTGTTCCAATCTTTAAATAGCGAAATGGTTAATTGTAAATGATGGAGTGCTTTCTGAGCTTGTGTAATGTGCTCAGCCTGAGCCACACCTGCAGAAATTGCGGCAATATTAGGCAGAAGATGCTGCATTTCCTGTGCAATTAAAAGTCGTAAGTTTTTTGCGGCAGTGTCTTTTTTACTGAGTTGAAATTCTTTAGCCTCAACTGCTGGACTCACAGTTTGATTAAACGCCAGCAAATTCCCGATTTCCGCTTTACTGCGGACATCTAACCATAAATGATACTTTTTAACCCATTCGAAACTAAAGGCAAGGAGTGATTGAATAGAGCCACTTTTAAGCTCAAATTCAACTTCATGAACTTCTGTTTCTGTGCTGTTGCTGCGGATACAGCCGACATCTAAGCTAACTTCGATCTTGGCATCTTCAAACTCTATGACGCGATAAGTTCTGAGAATATCTGTTTCAAACTGAAGTTGTAACGAATCCTGCTGATCGCCTAAAGTGGTTTTTAAAACTGACTGAACTTCAGCTTCATTGGCATAGACCGATAAATCTAGGGCAGGAGCTTGTTCTTGCTCGCCCAAATCAAGATTATGTTCAAACCGTTCAATGTGGCTTTTACCTGCAGCTTTCAAGGTTTGAATCCAACGCGTTCCCTCTAGACGTTGACGCAAGGCTGCATGCTGCTGTGCCATTTTCCGATCTGGGGTATCAAAATATTTAGCTTTAAGTTGAATTTGTTCCGATTTTTTTGGATCGAGTGCTTTTAATAATGCAGTTCGACGTGCTTCTGGAATCTGGAACTTTAATTCAACTTCAACCATGGTTTTCTGTCCTGATGTCACAACTTCATGATCTGGCATGAAGCGATCTTTAAATTTTTATAAAAATGAAAAACTAAAATGCGCGTAAATTTTCTATCAGCTAAACGCGTATCGATTGTAGCGAAAAACAGTTGAGAAGTAAGACTTGACGGATTTGAAAACTCTGCTTTTGGACTAAGAAAAGTTTTAAAAGATGGATATTCCATCAATTGTATAATTCACAATGGTTCGATTTTCATGGGATCAAAATAAAATTTTACGCCTTTAAAGTGGGAGAGTTTTAAGCTATGTTGGTTAAAATAAGTTCAGGATGAGCACAACATGAATTCACAAGTACAACCCGAGTTTAATCGAGATTTAAAGCCCGAATTTCAGTTACCTATTCGTGAGTATTCGCAATTTTATCGGTTTTATTTGACTGAACATCGAAATATCATGAGTCGACGTTTACATGTCACCGGCAGCAGTATAGGTCTCTATTTTTTTGCAAAAGCAATTTTAAAAAAACAACCGAAATATTTTGCTTATGGTCTGGTTTCAGGCTATGCCTGTGCATGGGTCGGACATTTTTTCTTTGAAAAAAATAAGCCAGCTAGTTTCAAGCAACCTTTGTACAGTTTTATTTCCGATTGGCGCATGCTGTCTGATATTGTGAAGGGGAACTTAAGCTTAAAAGACCGCAATTTAGATAAGATTGATAGTTAATTGTTTATTAATCAAACGCTTAATTTTTATGGATATGGGTGTGATTTTTTTGAGTAAATGACTTGCAAAATTAGAGTGATTAGTCTAATAATGTTCATATTGTTTATTTAATTCTTATCTAAAACATGAATAGTCGATAAACCCCAGTTTTCCGAGCCTAGAGTGACCTTCTCTAGGCTTTTTTTATGGCCTTAGAAAAGTCTATTGTTTGAAATATATAACAATAAAAACTTTTATAAAATAGGTTAGACTTTTTGATGCTCTGAACGCTCCCCAAAACGCTTCTTACCAAGCACCAAAAAGTCTAATAGGTTACACATTTTTATTTTTATAAAAGTGTTGTGTTTTTATGCGCTGAGTTTTGAGTTCTTCTGGTGCACTATTAAATAATTTGTATCAGTTTTGTTCTATACCTGAAAATAGGTATTTTTTGCCATTTTCTACAGAAAATTTAATTAAACATTTATATAAGTAGTCCTGTGAAAAGGAATATAACTTTCTCAGCAGCAAAGCATTAAAATTTTATGTCCCAAGCAACATTTCACAGACCTAATCGTTATAATATTCAAAAGTTTTAAGTTGTGATTGAACTATGCGTGGTTTATACCTCATTACCAATGATGATCCTATCGAATTGCTTTTAGCCAAGCTTGAAGGCGCGATGGCAACTTATGAAGTTGCTGTTTTGCAATATCGTCGTAAAAAAGTGGCAAAGGAAGATCAGGCTTATGAAATTGAGTACATGAAAAATATGTGTAATCAGTACAAAGTGCCTTTTGTCATTAATGATGATCTCGAAACTGCAGTTCAATATGGTGTGGGTGTCCATTTAGGGCAAGATGACGGTTCAATTGCTGAAGCTGTAGCACGCTTACCTAAAAATGTTTTGATCGGTCGAAGCTGCAATAACTCTTTAGAACTGGCTGAGCAGGCAATTGCAGACGGTGCAAACTATGTGGCTTTTGGTGCCATTTTTGCAACTGAAACTAAGCCTGAAGCAGGCAATATTGGCTTAGAAACGCTAAAACAAGCCAAAGCGAAACTAAATGTACCTATTTGTGCAATTGGTGGTTTAACTGTAGAAAATTCAGCAGAAGTCATTGAAGCAGGTGCTGATCTTTGTGCTGTGATTAGTGATGTATTAGGTCGTTCAATGTCTGCTGTTAGCAGTCGTGTTTATGAATGGTCTGAGCTTTTTGCTGAACAAGCTTAATTTTTTTTAGATTGAATAAGTAGAGAATTTTTATGAGCTTATCTGCTAAGCAAGAACAATTATTTAAACAAGCCAGCAAGCATATTCCTGGCGGCGTAAACTCTCCTGTACGCGCATTTAATGGTGTAGGCGGTACACCGGTATTTATCGAAAAAGCGCAAGGCGCATATCTCTATGACGTAGACGGAAAACGCTATGTCGACTATGTCGGCTCTTGGGGGCCAATGATTTTAGGTCATGCGCAGCCCGACATTATTAAAGCGGTTCAAGAAGCGGCTGTTGATGGTTTGAGTTTTGGTGCGCCAACCGTTCATGAAACGACTTTGGCGGATATTATTTGCGAAATTATGCCGTCTATTGAATTGGTTCGTATGACCAACTCAGGGACTGAAGCGACTATGACCGCCATCCGTCTTGCTCGTGGCTACACCGGCCGTGACAAGATTGTAAAATTCGAAGGCTGCTACCATGGCCATTCAGATTCGCTTTTAGTGAAAGCAGGTTCTGGCTTATTGACCAAGGGTGAAGGTGAAGCGACTTCTGCAGGTGTTCCGGCTGATTTTGCAAAACACACTTTAACACTGCCGTATAACGATATTGCGATGCTGAAAGAATGCTTTGCAAAATTCGGTTCAGAAATTGCAGGTGTGATTGTAGAACCTGTAGCAGGCAACATGAACTTGGTGAAACCGATTGATGGTTTCTTGCAAACAATTCGCGATGTATGCGATGAGCATGGTTCGGTCTTTATCATTGATGAAGTAATGACAGGTTTCCGTGTCGGTCTTGGCGGTGCGCAAGCGCATTATGGCGTTACGCCTGACTTGACCACATTAGGCAAGATCATTGGTGCAGGCCTGCCAGTTGGTGCATTTGGCGGTAAACGCGAAGTGATGGAATGCATCGCACCACTGGGCAAGGTGTATCAAGCAGGTACATTGTCTGGTAACCCATTGGCTATGCGTGCCGGTATTGAGATGTTTAAACATCTGCGTAAGCCGGGCTTCTATGAAACTTTGACTGAAAAATTGGCAGGTTTGCTTGCTGGTTTACAAGCTGCTGCAGACGAAGCGGGCATTCCGTTCTTTACTCAGCAAGTGGGCGGTATGTTTGGTATTTACTTTACAGATCAAACTGAAATCACTGGTTTTGATTCAATTTTGAAATGTGATGTAGATGCGTTTCGCACTTTCTTCCATGGCATGCTGACACGTGGTGTTAACCTTGCACCGTCTGCATTTGAAGCCGGTTTCTTCTCAAGCGCACATAGCGATGAAGATATTGCATTTACCATTGAAATGGCGAAAGAAGTTTTTGCTGAAATGAAGTAATTTTCATTTAAATTGGTAATTTCTGCTTTAGAATAAAGCCCGCAGCCTGCTGTGGGCTTTTTTTGTTGTTTTAAGTTCAGTTTTTTAAGAAAAGGATTTTTAAATGAAAACCAAGCATTATTTAACTTTGGCAGATGCAGAATTTTTACTAAACACAGCACATACTTATGCAGTAGAAAATGGTTTTTATGTCAGCATTGCGGTTACGGATGAGACAGGTAATTTGTTGGCAATGAAACGTATGGATGGCGCATCGCCAATGACAGCAAATCTATGCTTAGAAAAAGCCAAATGTTCAGCCATCAGTAAGCGCCCATCTAAATTATTTGAAGACTTGATAAAAGGCGGGCAGATGGGTTTCTTAACCATGCAGACGTTTAATGGTATGTTGGAAGGCGGTGAGCCGATTTTGTACGAAGGGCAGTTGGTGGGTGCGATGGGCGTGTCTGGCGTAAAGTCTTTTCAGGATGCAGAAATTGCACAGCAGGCGATTGAGAAGTTTTTGGCGCAAGTATAAAACTTACTTAGAGATTTTTAAGTTTAGCTATATTGAAATTCATAGTTTCATAGCCAATGATGCGTCGAACATGAATAATCACAAAAAAACCGTTCCAGTGCACTGTTTATTGGAGTGGATTTAGTTAAGTTGTTGATACTTATATTAAAATTTTAAGAGTTTCGTATAACGTTTATTATGTTAATTGTAAAAATAATTAAAAGTTTAGGAATACTAGTAGAATGCAGCTAATAGAAATAGAACCTTATTTTTGGGAACTATATGAGGATAGCGAAAATATATATCTCAATGTTTTTATAAATATAAGTGCAATTTCTTGGGAGAAAACTATCTGCCTAGATGAACAAGCGATTCAGCAGTATCAGACTCAAGGAAAAAGTTTTATTGATGGCTTGGCAAAAAGAATTGAAAGTAGCCAATTTGGAACAGATTATGAAAGATTTTACTCATATCTAGATGCCTCTAAAGAAAAGAAAGAGGAAATGCTTCAAGCATTTAAAGAATATAAGGCTTAGCAAAATTAAATCCATTTAATATAATGAAGATTGTACGAAATGTTTATGTTTACATAGGTAAATAGCAAAGAACTTATTACTTTTGTGTATCTACGCTAGCATAAATTTAATTTATTAATAATTAGTTGACTCATCTCCCATGCTGTACCCAATGCCCAAAAAAATCCAATTTGCACCATCTCAAGCAAAATGGCAACTGTCATCAACACAGTCAGTATTGGTACTGGTTGGCTTACAAAATTTACGCATGCAGCAGGGTATACAAGATACGAAGTTGATGGAAAATTTGATCCAACTGACCAATAAAGCCAAAGCCTTAGAGATTCCCATTGTCGACTTATATGGCGATGATTTACTTCAAGGCATGCAGCAGCTCGGTGAATATGCAACAACACACCCGCAGCTCATCTTTGCAGGGCAAATCACGCCTATGCTGAAACAGATCTTGCCGCACCTATATAGCGTAACCGAGCAAATCTGTATCGTGGATGATGCGATTGTGATGAATAATCTGGAACAGCATATTCAGTGGGTGGACTACATGTCAGGCCAAGGGATTCATCATATGAGTAGTTATAATTTGATGCGGCTTTGGAATCTGTCAGCACCAACTGAATTCGTTTTGTCAGCCAAAGGCATATTATTGGCTATTGCAGAGCAGTTAGATATGGACGCATTGGAAATAGATCCCTTAACCGATTTACGCAGTTATGGACTCGATTCCGTTGCCATGGTCAGCTTAATTGGGTTGTGGCGTGCCAATGGTGCAAACATTCGTTATGAAGACTTTTTAGATGATGCAAGTCTAAAAGCATTGCTAGAAAAATTGCTCAGTACAGACTAAACAAAGCCAATTGGAATTATTTTTGTTCTAAATCGGAAAATACGTCGGGAAATATGCCTTTGTGCATTGTAATTGTTGGCTAAGCTTTTTATTATTGCCGCCTTGTTTTTCGAGATCAGAACTGGATTGAACTTTGAGTAATTTTCTAACCGAACACCTGATACATCGTGACACTGACTTTATGGTGATCCATAAACCAGCAGGTTTACTCACAGTTCCGGGAAAAACAGCAGATTTACAAGACTGTGTTATCAATCGATTATTAAAAATTGAACCGAATACCTTGCTCATCCATCGTTTGGATCGTGATACTTCAGGTATTTTGGTTTTTGCATTAACCCGTCAAGGGCAAAATCGAATTTCACGCCAGTTCCAAGAACGTCAAACTTCAAAAACATATCAGGCATTGGTTGCGGGTACGCTCGAAGGTGAAGGTACTGTTGATGTACCCGTCGTGTATGACCCAGAACATCCGCCACTGCATATTGCCGATCCTGCACATAATAAGCCTGCACTTACGCATTGGAAAGCCACTGAACATTTTGAGATTCAGGGTCAAGCCGTAACACGTGTAGTGTTAACTCCTATTACCGGTCGATCCCATCAGCTTCGTGTTCATATGCAATATTTAGGTCATCCTATTGTTGGTGATACTTTGTATGCAACACCTGAGCAACAGCAGCTGATGCCGCGCTTATGTTTACATGCTGAGCGCTTGAGTTTTAACCATCCTGAAACAGAGCAAACAGTGGAATTTCACTGTCCTGTACCATTTTAGGAAAATCATTTAAATCCCTAAGAATTCTGCTCACTATTTAGTGGGCTTTATGTCAAAATATATTGCTTTATGGTCTAGATTTTTGCTCAAATAACGTTCACAGTTTGAGCATAATATTTTCAGACCGAACTTGAGAAAAAGGTGGAAAAATTGCAGCAGTTTGCTATTGGTCAACGTTGGTTATCAGATACAGAAACGGAACTGGGTTTAGGTGTTCTTATTGATGTTGATGAGCGATCGGTCAGCATTTTATTCCCGAAAAGTGATGAAACTCGTGTCTATGCCCGTCACAATGCACCTTTATCTCGTATTGTTTTCAATGTAAATGACGAAGTCCAAGACCAAGAAGGTCAAATTTGGATTGTCGAATCTCTTGAAGACCGTGGTGGCGTGGTTCGTTATAACGCGGTACGTAAACTTGCCGATGGCACAGAAGAGCGTAAAGCACTGAATGAAACACGTATTGGTGCAAGTATTCAGTTAGCAAAACCATTAGATCGTTTGCTTGCAAGCCAAGTGGACTATAAAGAATGGTATGACCTGCGTATCGAAGCACTGCTTCTTCAAGCCAATATGAAGTCTAGCCCTCTACGTGGCTTGGTAGGTTCACGTGTGGGTCTCATTCCACACCAACTGTATATTGCGCATGAAGTGGGTAAACGTTTTGCTCCACGTGTATTACTTGCTGATGAAGTGGGTCTAGGTAAAACCATCGAAGCAGGTCTGATTATTCATCAGCAACTCAAAACGGGTCGTTCAGAACGTATCTTGGTCTTAGTACCTGATTCATTGCAATATCAATGGATGATTGAAATGCGTCGTCGTTTCAATCTTGAGTTCTCATTATTTGATCTGACACGTACAGCATCAATTAAAGAACACGATCCAGATCTCAACCCATTCTTAACAGAACAATGCATCATTGCGAGTGTCGATTTGATGATCGACCATGATGACTTGCGTGAACAAGCCCTTGAAGCTGGGTTTGATTTGCTCGTAGTCGATGAAGCTCATCATTTAATGTGGTCAGAAGAAGAAGGCGGCAATGACCGTTATGACCTTGTTGAAGAACTTGCTGAAAAAACGCCGGGTGTCTTGTTATTAACCGCAACGCCTGAACAATTAGGTGTGGAAAGTCACTTTGCGCGTTTACGTCTGCTCGATCCACAACGTTTTAGTTCGCTTGATCGTTTCTTGGATGAAGAAGAGCAGTATCACCAAACAGCTAAAATTGCTGAAGTGCTCATGTCTGATCTACCACTCGAAGAAGGGCATTTGGCAGCGATTGAAAGTCTATTAGGTCATCGAATTACTGACGAGCCAGAACAGCGCTTCCGTGCCATTCACGAATTATTAGACCGTCATGGCACTGGTCGTATTTTATTCCGTAATACTCGTGAAGCGATTCAAGGCTTTCCGGGGCGTGATTGTCAGCCTGCACCATTACCTGCTCCAGAAAACTGGTCTAAAGATGGCAAGCTACGTGAACAAATGTGGCCTGAAGAAGCGCAGCTTGATGGCTCGTGGATGGAAACCGACCCACGTGTGATGTGGTTGATGGAACGTCTGCGTACAGACTTGAAACACAAAAAAGTGTTATTAATTGCACGTAGTGGTCCAGTGGTTGAGTCTTTAGAAAATGTACTTCGTTTGCATGCGGGTATTCGCACAGCGATGTTCCATGAAGGCATGAGCTTATTAGAGCGTGACCAAGCAGCAGCTTACTTTGCTGAAGAGTCATACGGTGCGCAAATTTTACTATGTTCAGAAATTGGTTCTGAAGGTCGTAACTTCCAGTTTGCATCTGACTTAGTTTTGTTTGACTTGCCTGCAAACCCAGATGTACTTGAACAACGTATTGGTCGTTTAGACCGTATTGGTCAAGAAAATCGTATTCAAATTCATGTGCCTTATCTGGTTGGTACTGCTCAAGAGCGTATGTTCCGTTGGTATAACGAAGCATTAAATATTTTCTGTAATATTTCGCCGACTGCGCAAACCTTACAAGAAAACTTCATTGTCAATCTGAAAGATTGTTTGTTGGCAGATAAAGGTCAAGAGTTCGAAGATTTGCTCGAAGCGGTGAGTGTACAACGTGAAGCGCTTGAAGCTGAACTCCAAGAAGGTCGTGACCGTTTACTTGAGTACAACTCTTGCCGTCCAATTGTAGCGCAAGAAATTGTGACTGCACTTGAAGACTACGACGACAATACTACGTTGCCAATGTTTATGAAGCGCTTCATGGCGTCTACAAACATTGATTTTGATGAACAAAGTAACGGTACAGTGATCATCAAGCCAACAGATCAAATGCAAGTTCAGGGTCTGACTTTGGACGAAGAAGGCATGACGGCGACGTTCTATCGTGACCAAGCACAGATTCGTGAAGATGCTCAGTATTTAACACTTGAGCATCCATTCACTGAAAGTGTGATGGAAATGATTAATACACAAAGCTTTGGTAGTACCAACGTTGCTGTATTGAAATCAGCAGCTTTACCACAAGGTTCTGTGTTAATGGAAGTGTGGTTTAAAGTCGATGTGGTTGCACCAAAAGCATTGAATTTGCCGTCAAGTTTGCCACAACAGTTGGTTCGTGTATTACTGAGCGAAAAAGGTCAGGATTTATCGCAAAAAATTGCACCTGAAATTTTACGTCCTTATTTACATCATCTTGATGGCAACAGTTGCCGCCAAGTGGTTAAGGCGCGTCGTGATGTCATTGAACAGCGTTATACGCAAGCGCTGGAAATTGCACGTGGCGCATTACCGGGCTTTAAACAACAAGCCAAAGAAATCTATGGTAGCAAATGGCAGTATGAAATTGACCGTTTGACTTATTTGAAGCAGTTCAACCCAAGTATTCGTGAAGACGAAATTGCACGTTTACAAAAACTGCAAAAAGAAGGTTTAACACTGCTTGATGGTCTGGCGGTTACACCAGAAGCGATTCAAATTATGGTAGTGGTTAAGCCATAAGTTAAGAATCTTAAAAAAGCACCTTAGGGTGCTTTTTTTTATGGCTAAATTTATAGCTGCAAAATCACTCAGTACAGATTTAAGCTCAATCTAAATCTAAATCTAAATCTAAAATATTTTATTTTTTAATTTAAATTGTCGACATCGGCATAAAAAAGTAACTATTTTTCAGCAATTCTACGGCTTGAGTAAAATCTTCATGTTCATCCAACATATAAAATATGCCATCGAGCTTTGTATACTTTGGATGATTTTTTGCTAACTGAATTTGGATTGTACAGCGGTCTGCTTGGCTGCGTGTTGCATAATGAGCAATAAGTAAATCAAAGTTGATGTCATTGCATAGCGGCTGTTTTAAGGCCATGGCACCACAATAAGCATGTATTTCAGGTAATAAGCGTAAGACTGAATCAGCCTCTTTGCTTTCCGCCACGATGAGCTCTGGGTCTGCGGTCTTACACAAGGCGAGTACTTCAGTTAACAGGGTTGAGTCATCTAGTGTATGGTCTAACACGATGACTTTTTGCGGTTGGGTTAAATCAAAGTCATTTATTAAAATCATAAAACCTCCTGAAAAATAGAATGGTTATGCTTTATTTATCTGCGCTATAAAATGAAATGTTGCTACGTTTCGAATCTAAAATTTTCTAAAAATGGTTTTGGATAATGTGTTCAGTCTATGAACGTTCTAAAGTTAATCATGGCGTAGAAAAGCGCCATTTTCTGATTCGAAGCTCAGTTAAATACTGAAATTGTAAAATAGGGTGCTACGCTTCATGCTCATTGCGATACCCAATATACATGCTTTGATTAGTAAAAGAATCGGCATCGCGACATAAGCTGTCGTGATTGATGTCGATTGAATTATGAAAGTGAAATGATTAAATGTATTCGGACATACAGAGATAGCATCATATTCAAATGATTGATCACGAACTGTCTTAATGTCGTTTTTTGATGATTTAGTTAAGTAAAGTTTTGGCTTGGTTAAATTTATACGTCGATGCTAGCGAGTTGTGGGTAGTTCCGTTAAAATGCTTCAAATTTCAGCAGTTCGTTAGAAGAAAATAAAAATATGAAATCCTTAATTACCTTAGGTAGTAAAACGTCACACGGTGGTGTGGTTTCAGAATGTGAACCTTCATTTGTGATTAATGGTATTGCGGTGCATTTAAACGGCATGAAACATTATTGCCCGAAATGTAATTCGACTGTGGCTGCGATCGCGGCAGATCAAAGTACAACGGTAAAGGGGCGAGGTGTTGTGGTTGCTGGAGATAAAACCACTTGTGGCGCAACATTTTTACCGAATCAATCAATGGTCGGTTCACAAAAATAATCTGCAAACTGACTTTGGGGTCATGTAGATAAACTCATTGAGTCCTGTTTAAATCGTATAGATCTCTTTATGATGTGGCATCATCAGTTGATTGGATGAGTTTTAGATGAACAGCGCGATCCATTTTACCCATGCCAATGGTATTCCTGCTGCAAGTTATCGAAAGTTTTTATCCTACTTTGCACCGCAATTTGATGTGAAGGCGATTCCGCTTATTGGTATGGATGAGCGCTATCCGATCACCAAAGATTGGCGATATTTGGTCGATCAAGTCATAACAGATATCGAGCACCAATTTCCAAAACAAAAAGTGATTGGGCTTGGGCATTCTTTTGGCTCTTTAGTCACCCTTATGGCGGCTTATAAACGTCCAGACCTGTTTTCACAACTGATTATTATGGATCCACCTTTCGTAATCGGTCCTAAGTCTGCCATTTTTGAAGGTATGCAAAAATTAAAGCTCAAAGCTGTCGATAAACTTACCCCAGCGGCAATTACATTGAAGCGTAATGACCATTGGCCAAATTTGGATGAAGCCTATACGGCACTACGGAATAATCGTTTATTTAAAAGTTTTGATCCGCAATGTTTTGAGGATTATTTTGCACAAGGTGTTCGCGCTGATGAAAAACGCGGTGGCGTGACCCTCAGCATTCCAAAAGCCGTGGAAGCGCAAATTTTCCGTACAGTACCTGCATGGTGGTGGCGTACTCCACGTAAAGCCCCTCAAATGCCTGTACACCTTATCACCGCAGATAACAGCCATTTTTATAAACAAGGTTTGCCACAAGGCATGAAAAAAACGTATGGTGTTGAGTTCAGTGTGGTTGACGGTGGGCACATGTTCCCTCTGGAGCAGCCGGAAGTAACCGCTCAATGTGTGCAAAAAATAATAAATTTACAGGCTGTAAAAAAAGGAGATTCTTAAGAATCTCCTTTTTTGATGCTTTTTGAGCGTTATTGGCAAGTGAGGGTAACCGGCTCATCGACCTTTGTATCGGGACCCAAGGTAAATTCACTTTTACAGACTTTATCCGCAGTTTGAACTTCTAAACTGTAATCTCTAGGCATCAAGTCATAGAATGTAACGAGACTGTTGCTGGCAATCGGGTATTTCGCATTTGGAATGCCTAAAATACGGACCACGCTGCCGCTGGCTAAAGCCTGCTGATTTGCATCAATAAACCTGAAAGTTACATCTCTGCTTTGATGATTGCTAATTGGAAAATCAACGATGTAGCCGCGCTGATTCATTGGCATAAAGGTATGGAATGTTTCGGCAATATTGGCATCAATGCCGACTTGGCTTTCATCAAAGGCAATGCTGTTTTTGGTATAGCCTGCTAAGTTGTAGCTGAAAATTTCTCCATTTTTATCGGTTTTTCCTATATATGAGCCATTGCTGTACACATCAATGTTTGGCGTATTTTTTAAGCGGACGAGCGAAAAACTGTTGTTGATATATTTGCTTAGGTCAAAGCGATTGCCCAGCCAAACGAGTGACCCCATATAGCTTGCGGTGTAATATTTTTGATCATCTGTTTGCAAATATTGCACATTCAAGTCGCCGGCATTGGTTTTAAAGCGTGTACTGAGATTGCCGGAATATACATCATGTGAGCGGCTTGCGCCGACCGTGTAGTCGAAACCAGTGTTTTCATAAGAATACTTGTTGAACTGCAGGCTGGTCTCGTCATCATCATGCTGTGAGAGGGTGACAGAATGCTTGCGGTCATCAAAGTTATAGCTCAGCATCAAGTCAACACTGGCGCGGTCGCCGCTTTCAGCATCATAGGAGATGCCTAAACTGCCAAAAAGCCCTTTTGCGAGGGATTGGCTGGTTCTTAAGTTGAAAATCCGCTGATCCTGCCGGTCAGTGCCTTCGCGGTATTTTCTTTCAACATAGCTTAATGATAAGTTGTTAATGAATGGGATTTGATTTCTGGATAAATAGATTTGGCTTTCCTGCTTAGGCAGGTAACTGGCTGTATAGTCATCTAAACCCAGCATACGGAATTCTGGGCTGTAATACTGAGCGCGCAAGCCAATACTGTACGATTGCGTATCACGCTTAAATTCAGTATTGACGGTATAGCCTTCTAAACCGAGGTCATCTGCATGGCTATAGGAAGAATTCACTTCCAGCAAGCCAAGCTTATACAGATACTGACTCCATAACAGCCCGGCGCTTTCCAGTTTTTTGCTGTAGTCAGCAACAGCGCCCAATGTTGTGGATGAACTGATGCCTCTGCGGATATAGGCGCTTCCGAACCAGTCGCGGTAATCATTGTCATCATAGGCATAGTTATAGCGGAGCTTGCCGGCGGAAATATTATAATCCGTCAATCCGGGGCGCAGCAGGCGCTGATTGACAAAGATCGGTATGCTTTTGACCGTTGTATTGCCTAAAACATCCTTTACGACAATTTCAGCATTGCCAAGGCCATTAAAGCCAAGATTGCTGTCTATATTGAACTGGCCTGGATTGACTTTGGCGTTATAGGCTTGCGTGCCATTAATAATTAAATCGACGCTGGATTGAGTCAGCGCGCTGCCTTCAATCGAGGGGGTGTTCCAATAGATATAATTCGGGCGGCTGGTAAAGTTGGTGCCAAAGCTGAATCCGCCAAAATAGAAGGACTGGTTTAAGCCGGTATAGGTGCTGATATTATCGCCCAGTTTTAAACTGCTCATCTGTTTTGGAAACTCAAAACTCAATGAGGTATTTAAACGGCTGCTGTTCTGGACATTAGCCTGCTCATGATTATAGTTTTTCCGGAAAACATGGCTGCTGTTGAAAAGTATATTTTTCCAGAAGAGATTTAAATCTGTAGAGGCATTTGCCTGCTTATTAAAATCCCCATCTTGAAAATAGAGATTGTAGTTTACAAAACCGCCTAAATTGGGCAGATCTGGCAGGTATGGCTGCTGAGATGACAGCTTTTGCGCCAGCATATATTGCGCAGGAATGCTGAGCTTGAATAGTTGATGCTGTTCATCCATTTGACTGCTGATATCCGGGCGGTCAATTAAACAATATTGCAGATTGTCTTTATTTAAATGGGTAAACTTGGATATATCGACAAATCCGCCCTTTAAAAGGCTGCATTCGATATAGGTCTGGCCGTTTTCCCTTAAGATAAATGCATCCTGCTTCAAGTCTACACCATTAATCCAAAGCCCCAAAATTGCATTTTCTGAATTTGGGCTGCTTACAGGCGGCTTTGCTGTGGATGCAGGCGAAACGTCCTGCGCTTGCGTATGTTCTAACTGAATGCAGCACAGCAGCAGGATCAGCACAGACGGGGATTTGCGGATCTTGCATAATTTTCTTATCAGCATTGTCATTACTCCGACACATCAAATTGCAGTGTTTTAGAGTCTGCTGTTTGAACAATAAGTTTAAGGTTTGAATCAGGCTTAACAGCCAGTGTATTTAAATCAAATGCAACTTGTTTATGCGGCAAAACATACTTCAGTTCTTGGGAATTAAAAATTTCTTTTCCCGCAGCATTCTGCAGTTTGAAACCCGTGATTTGAAAATGGGCGGTACCTGAATTTTTTGCCAGCAGCACAGGCTGATTTTTATTGTTTTTCGCCAGCTGAAAAGACATCTCAGGCTTAAAGTTCGTACCGGCAAATAACGGGACATTAAAACTATAGGCATATTTTAATCCCTTTGCTGTTTCAGCATTAGGCAGAGGGCTGAAGATGATTCGCCAAGCTTCTTCTTCTTGTAACTGCATGGATGCAATAGGTTGTTTAAAACCCATGCGAATAATACGTTTAGTATTGGGTTCAATCATAAAAGAAAGCGGATTGACAGCTAAACTTGAATCAGGGGTTAAAATATCATGTCCTTGTTCATCCTGTGTCCAACGAAAAACATTGACTTCATAGTTTTTCGCCAGTTCTTCATTGGAAGAAATAATGTTCATGGTGATTGTGCGCTGTCCATTCTCACCAGTGATAAAATGTTTGATGGGATAAATAGAAAGTTCAGCATATGCAGGGAAACTGCATACCCCCATTGAAGCAACAAGCAGGCAAGATATTTTGTTCAAGATAGCAGGCATTAATTATTTTTTCCCTAAATAATTTAGACTCAAAGCTGTACAAAGCAGGAGCGGTTTTCTGGCGTATAAATAACGTGTAGGTGAATGTATAAATGGAATTCCACTATGTGACTGTTAAATGGATTAAATAACTAGTTTCAAAAATTTTATTGAGTCATAAATTCAGACGTTGAATTGAAAACCGGCATGATTAAATACAGGTTGATTCGTTAAGATATTTAGAAGCGGTCACATGGTTTAAACAGCAGTTAAGAAACATAAAATGAATTTATGTTTCTTAATCAGATAAATTAATAGGCGATTTGAATGGTGACTTCATCTGTGTAATCGCCGGCCGGTAAGGTTGATACCATACCCGTTACGATTGGAGATGATGCAGATAATGTATACGTTTTAGGAGTTGCTATTGGAGTAGAAGGAACCACTAAACCAGCTGCATCATTCACAGGGACTGGTAATCCTAGAGCTGAAAAATTAATATTATAAGGGATTTGAGGGAGTGCTAAACTGCCTGAACTATTCTGAAGCACTGACATATTCAATTGACCAGATGAAGCATTTTTTGCTTTCGCTGAAATGGTATAGTCAACATTACAAGTAACATCGAATGTTTCGTTTACAGTTGTACCATCAACCGGTATAGACTTTGAAATTGTGGTACCTGCTTTAGAAAGCGTACATGCCGTAGGTACTGTGAGTGTATAATTTACTGTGACACTCTGACTAGCTGCATGTGCAGTTAAAGCCCCTGAGCTTAACAACAAAATGCTGGATAGTTTTAGTAATGAATTCATGTTTTAAATCTCCCGATGAAAAAATTGCATTTTTATAGCGAATAAAAAAAATATATTTATAGAATGTTAAATATATGATTAAGTTTAAATTTGAATGGTTTTTTGGGAATAACTAAATTTAGGTATTTTGAATTCATTCGACGCATTGTTGGATCAGCAGCCTAATGGATAAAACCTAATAATCCGAAAATTTAATATTGAATGACGCAGCGCTACCATTCAGCCGCGGAGAAAGTGAGGCTGGCTCTGTAAGTGCCGACTGGGTATTTGGCTAAATCTTTATACTGTGAAGAGTCTAGCTCGGCATACATGGTCATATTTTTGATTTGGCTTGAGCTGTTGATGTAGTTGTTGAAATCTGCATAAGCATTTGCGGCAGTCATTGATGCACCTACGACAGGGTAGTTGCCATCCCATTCTCCTCCGATTCTGGAAAAGAAGCTGACCTGAATATAAACATCGGGTTTGCCGTCTAGACGGAAGACTGAATTATTGCCTGCGGGATTAGACCATTGAAAAGAAGGGCGCACTCGAATTTTACAATTTTTAAAATTTGCAGATACGCGCCCAGCTTGAGCGTAATTTAAATTAACATTTGTGACGGGCGCCGTAACGGTGCAGTTGTCGGCATAGCTGTTCAATGTAAACGTGCAGCTGAGTATTACGCTTAAAAAAGCTAAATTTTTAATTTTGAGCATGAGCAGTCAGCTTTAATTTATTTCATAGTAAGTGAAACTATGCTGCTGCAATGCAGTTTTAGCGATACCTAAATTTAGGTATTGTTGAATAAAAAGCCCTACTTATCACGTTAAATAATAATTTTTAAAACAATTTAAGAAGTTACTTTTGGAATTTATGTTTAATCAATCGGTTTGCTCTATTTGTGGTATTTCATTTGAAATGAGTCATTTGAAATTTAAAGTGTGTCTATTGAAGAAGAATTCATTGCAAGATTACGTATGGTTGAGTATTTATAATGCAACTTATGTCACACAAAAATCATAATAGGTTGAATTCATTAGTTTAATATATTCAATATACCCAATTCTAGGGATATAAATCAGAAGCTCTAAAGAAAATAATTAAATAAATTTTAATTATTGGTCAAAAATGAATTTTGAGCCTCCCTTACTAAAACCAATGTTGGTATTAGAAGATGATCCTATTCATCAGCTTAGAATTTTCAATATTTTGGAAAGTTTTGGTTATGAAAAAAATGATATTTTATTCTCACAAACAATAGAATTTGCTAAAAATATTTGTGTTTCAAAGCCTGTCAAATTCATGATGGTGGATTTAAATTTGCCAGATGGCTCTGGTATAGACTTTATCCAAAATATACGGCAGAAAAATGAAAGCAATATCCCAATTATGGTCCTTTCCTCATGGAATACACTTGAGGTGATTTATAATGCATTGAATGTTGGTGCAACAGGCTATGTGCTCAAAGAAAAAGATGATTTTGAGCTAATGTTTGCCATTCGAACAATGTTAAAAGGTGAAGCAATTATCGATCCGACAATTGCAAAGAAGATACTTACAAAATTTGGTCATCTTTTACATGAAAAATCACAAGATTATTGCAAAGAGCATGCTGAGATGTCTCAACGGCAAATTGAAATATTAAATTGTGTGGCTAATGGTATGACTAGTCGTGAAATAGGCGATGAACTAAATATTTCAAAGTATACTGTTGGTGTACATATTAAAAATATTTATCAAAAACTTGAAGTAAATTCTCGGACTAAAGCAATTAACGCAGCTAAGAAAATGGGCATTATTTAACTCAGTCCGATCATTTTGAAAATTTTGAAGCTAACGAATCTGTGCTTCGTCTAGATGGCGAGCACCTTCTAAGATCATGCGAATCATAATCATGGTTTGTTCGGCAACTTCTTTGCGTTGTTCTGTCGGTAGATCAATGACTTTCGCACCCATGTTAAACACCAATTGGGTAATACCACGTGCCACGATGTCAGGATGAGCCAACTTGCTTTGATTTAAACGTTCTAGGACGATTAAATCTTCTCTTAATTCTTGTTGGAAATAGTTAAGTTGACGCTCAACTGCATTTTTATAGGAATGCGAACCAGTATAGCCTTCACGAAGTAAAAGGCTTAAGTTGCCTTCATCGGCATCTAGCTGCTGAATAAATACTTCAACTGAACTACGAATAATACTGCTTTGGCGTGATGCCTGAAGGCGTGCTTCATGCAAAATTTGACGTAACACACCACCAGCTCGATCAATCAACTCAATGGCTAATTCATCAATATCTTTGAAGTGACGATAAAAACTATTTGGAGCAATGCCAGCTTCACGTGCAACTTCACGCAAACTCAGTGATGAAATACTTTTTTGTGGACCAATTAAATTAAGCGCTGCCTGAAACAGTTCTTCCTTGGTAATCGTTGCTTTACGACCTACAGTGCGAACTGCAAGTGGAGTTTCAGCTTCAGAATGTAATTCTTCCTGGTACATGTTAACCATATTCGTCTGTGCAGACTGAGTCATATTTTTTAATAGATTAAAAACATTAACATATTATAGCGTCTGCTAATAGCTTTTGTGAAAATGTCGATTAAATGCACAAGCGTATATACAAATATATATACATGTGTATAATAATTAAAAACCTCCCATGAGTTGTATTTGATTATGCATGTACTCGAAAAAGCGAAAAAGCCTTTAAACGCACTTAAAGACAGTGTTGTAGACGTCAATACGGTAAATTTCTGGTTGCAGAAATTTAATCCGTTATGGTCTGGTAATCAGGCTCTCGGCAAAATTGTACAAAAAGAAAATGCAGCAAATGAGATGGTCAGCCTAACCATACAGGTGAACCGTTTATTTAAAATTGGCGAAGCTGGTCAGCATCATCCTGTTTTTGCTCGCGTAAATGGTATCCGTTACGAACGTACTTATAGTTTGACTCAGTTAGATGATCAACACGTATTGCTTAGTGTAAAAAAAGTGAATACGGGTATTGTGAGTACTTGGCTCGTAGAACAAGCGCAAGTGGGTGATATCTTAGAATTTGGTCAGCCTTTTGGTGATATGACCTTGGTGTCAAATTCTACACCGTTGCTACTATTGGCTGCGGGTAGTGGTATTACGCCTATGTTGAGTTTATTGAAAGCGATGAGCAAAACCAAGCAAATTGCGGAGCAACCAATTCAGTTAATGTACTGGGTTAAGTATCACGATGATGCCGCATTCAAATTACGCTTCGAAGCTTTGGCAAATCAATATCCAAACTTTAAATTTCAAATTTTCTTTACCCAAGAAGATGTTGCCGATCCACGATTAAATGCCGCTCACGCTGCTCAAATTGACGACATTGAGCACAGTACTGTGTTTGCATGTGGTCCATCGGGTTTCGTCACTCAGGCCGAAGCGTTATTTGATCATGCACAGTGCTTTATGAGTGAAGCATTTAGCATGAGTCCAATCGCAACGGATGATATTGGCTTTGTGAATGTCACGCTTACGCAATCCAATAAAACCGTCAGTATTCCAAAAGGCCAATCAATTCTAGCAAGTCTTGAGCAGCAAAATATCAAACCTAATCACGGTTGCCGTATGGGCATTTGTAATAAATGTGCCTGTAACAAAGTAGAAGGTTCGACTAAAAATATGGTCAATGGTAGCCAAAATACAGAGCCGGGTAATTTACTCAAAATTTGTGTGAACTCAGCACAGTCAGATCTTGTTATTGATTTATAAGGTAGAAAAAATATGAACATGCCTGTAAAAATTGAATATTTTAAAAATCCAAAAAACCGTGAGTTAACCCAATCGCAGTTAAACGAACTTGCTCGTGAGCTTGATGCCATTAAGCAAGAAGTTTTAGATGACTTAGGTGAAAAAGACGCGAAATACATTCGCCGAGTGTATTCGACAGTTCGTTATTCATCTATGGCAGGTCGTGCTTTATTGTTTGCAGGTTGGTTCCCACCAGCGTGGATTATAGGCACAGGTCTTTTAGGTTTTGCCAAAATCATGGAAAACATGGAATTGGGTCATAATGTCATGCATGGTCAATATGACTGGATGAATGACCCTAAATTCAATGGTCAGACCTATGAATGGGATATCGTGGGGACAGCAGATAACTGGCGCCAAACACATAATTTTAAACATCATACCTATACCAATATTAAAGGCATGGATGATGATATTGGTTATGGTCTAGTCCGTTTGTTCCCAGAACAGCGTTGGAAGCCGGGCTATCTATTACAACCGATTTATAGCATTCCATTTTGCTTATTGTTCCAATGGGGTGTTGCCATTCAAAACCTTGAATTGGGTAAATACTTTAAAGGTCGCAAAACAAAACAGCAGACCAAAGAAGAATGGAAGCCAATGCAAGCCAAAATCGGCAAGCAATTATTTAAAGACTATGTGTTCTTCCCGCTTATTGCAGGGCCTGCAGCATTACCGGTGCTTACAGGGAACCTAGTGGCAAATGGTCTTCGTAATATTTGGACGTTTAGTATTATTTTCTGTGGTCACTTTACCAAAGATGTTGAAGTTTTCCCGAAAAAAGTACTTGAAAATGAAAGTCGTGGACATTGGTACATGCGCCAAATTCGTGGTTCTTCAAACCTTACCGGTTCAGAAGCATTTCATATTTTGACAGGGCATTTAAGCCATCAGATCGAACACCATTTATACCCAGATGTTCCTGCGCGTCGTTATCGTAAAATGGCGCCAAAAGTACAGGCCGTATGTGAAAAATATGGTTTGAACTATAACAACGCAAGTTTAGTGAAACAGTACGGCAGTGTACTAAAACGTATTGTGAAATATGCGTTTCCATTTAAAAAGTAATAAAAGCTGCACTTGAGTTACTGGATCAAAAAAGCCATGCATTTGCATGGCTTTTTTATATTAACTTTGGGGGAAATATTTACTTCACTTTTTGATATGTAAATTGAGGATCTTAATCAAATTCATATAATTTCCTTTTTTAGCTATACGAATGACCAATTCAATTTCTTCTTTCGTCCACATCTGGCGAGTGGCTGAGAAGGCAAATTGAGCAAGGAGAACAAATGGATTTTCGCCAAATTTAATATGGAGGCCTTTGACATATTTCGGTGGATTGAATTGATTCATATTCTTTTCCCGCTTTTAATATTTGACCGCATTATTTCTAATTAATGAGAAAAATAGCACACTATAAAGTCAAAATAAAAGCAGAATTTTCAAAATTTAATCATATATTAGAGCGACTTAAATTTAAGTTTGTGATTGTTAACTTTGATTAATAAACCAAACTAAATCACTCGACTTTAGTCGAGTTCAGGTAGGCGTTTATCCTTTCCATTCATGAAATGGTGGGTGGCCAATTCAAACATGGCGAGGTCTTCATCGCTATTTCCATAGGCATAAACATGCTCATAGTCTTGAAGGTTAAATTGCTCCAAAACTCGAATTTTCTTTTGCTCACCACTACAGTCTAAGGTTTCATACAAACCAGTCAGTATTTGGTCATTGGCTGCTGTTTCGGTACAAATCAGTTTGACCCCGAGCTTTTTGGCCACAGGTTTAAGATATAAATCGACGGATGCAGAAACCAATACGACTTCATGACCGCGTTTTTGGTGTTGCTGTAATTGTTCATACAGTGAAGGATTGAGTTCTGCCATCAAATGTTCAGCATATTGCGCTGCTTGATTTAAAATGTGCTCATGATTGGCTTGGCTAAACATTGCGGCATATAGGCGAGGACGCATTGCATGTGCAGGATATAGCTTGAGATAATAGCCTTGAATCCAAGGGAGAATTTTAATCCCTTGGCGCACGATATGCCTTTTAGGCAGGGAATAGAAGATGAACCCTGTAAAACTGTCTTTATTACACAGGGTTCCGTCAAAATCAAATAAGGCTAAAGTTTTAGGTTTTTGATGCGGCGCATGCATGTTTGATAACGTCCATCGACTCGTGTGGCAAACCAATTGGTATTGTAATCACGGCTTAATTTCGGCCCAGAAATTACGACTTCAGGCATCATGGCATAAAACGGTTCTTTACCAGTCTTTGCTTGGTACAACTTTTTGACCGCTTTATACGTCAAAGTATCTTCGAAGTCCTGATCTTTTTCTTTTTTAAGATCTGAACGAATTTGACGTGGAGTCGCAATCACATTGTTTTCTGCAAAAACGGCAATCAGCGCGGTTTCCGATTGGCTTTTAGCTGAACGTGGAGAACCATCTTTATTATAAAGTAAGAGGTCACCATCTAAACCGAGCTCAGCAGGGGTTAAGTCATTCAACATGCTTTGGAATGCCGCATTACGACTCGAATAACGACCCGAGTTATAATCTGCAAAACGATAAATCGGTTTGTCATATTCAGCCGGATACATCATTAAACGGTGGATGCCATAATACAAACCGCCATATTGGCTATACATGTCAGTACGTAGAGCAGCAATATTTCCACCTTGGCGTTTGTGGTCTTTGGCATAGCCTATATGGACTTGCATCGAACCCAAAGTAGTAATGGGGTTGAGCTTTTCACCAATATCTTGTCCAACCAGTTTCGCCGCGCCTGTTAACGCACTCACGTGATAGTGTTTAGACATATAGTCAAAAATTTCACGATATAGCTCGTCTAGCTCACGTTCAGTTTGAACACGGCGCATTTGGCTGAGATAGTTATCTTCTGGACT
Organism: Acinetobacter sp. YH12045; assembly: GCF_013419925.1. NCBI lineage: Bacteria > Pseudomonadati > Pseudomonadota > Gammaproteobacteria > Moraxellales > Moraxellaceae > Acinetobacter > Acinetobacter sp. YH12045. Next base: position 279,205 of record NZ_VOZE01000001.1, read on the forward strand.
CGGTTGATTTTTTAATACATCTTGGAAATAGCCAGCGACTGTACCACCGATGCCATCACCCAATTTATCTTTAAACTTTTCTTCAAGACGATCTTGAACTTCTTTAACGGCTTTTTCACCGAGCCCCGGCACATGCGGATCAGCAACAAAATTGGACTCTTGATCGACCACAGCAACAATCGTACAGACATTTTCTTTCGTGGTTGGAATACCGAGCTGATCACTAATGTCGTAGATATCATTGGCCCATGACAGACGTTCATTCACGCGAGGTGGAATGGCTTTTTTAATCTGTTCCGCTTCCATAGTGGGTTCATCTTTGCTCCACCATGAACCATTACCACAAGCAGCCAAGCCAATGGATAAAGCCAGTACAGAAAGGGATTTAAAGCATAATGTGGTCGAAAAAGTTTTGTTCATATTTTCCAATAAACTCAGCCATATGGGGGCGACAAAGCAGGAGCAGTATACTATGCAAAATACATAAGTAATGAATAAATATGTATATGCCTCATAGGGGACTGTCAATCTATTTATGGAGATCTACGCGTGTAAAAACAAGCAGTTCTGTCAGGATGATTGGAAAAAGAATGCTTTTTGAGCTAAATAGATGAATATTCCAATATCATTTTCAACAGATTATAAAAAATGAAGGTATATACTAGCTGAAATCCATAATTTTTTAAGGGGATTGTTATGCCTGCTAAATTTTTCAGTCGTTTCTTAGGTTTGATTGCGTTAGTTATGGTATTGGGGGCAATCGTTATAAACTTTGTTGTGGCTAAACCAATAGTGGAATATTGGATCTTACTCTTACTAACTTGTTTTGCAGTTCCAATTTTAACCTCAGTGATGATCACAAAGGATGAAAATCTTTAACGTCATTGCACAGTGAATCAATATTTCAATCTATATAAATGAAGAATAAACAGTCTTTGCATAAAGCTCACCTAGGGTGGGCTTTTTTGTGAATTAGCCAAAAGTCTTTTATACTATGCAAATGAGAAGGTCAAAACGTCAGCAAAAATTAACAGCTTCAAAAGTTATTTGGTCAACTGAACAAGATGCCGAGTTGATCGAACATGCAGACTTAGCAATGCCTGAGTTAATCCAGCGCTTGGGATTTTGTGAAGAAGATATTTTGCAAAGAAAAGAAATATTAGGTTTAAACCGGCGGGCACGACAAATTCAACGTTTATATTTTAAATAACAGATGTCAAAGTGATTGTATACTGTGACAAACATAAAATTTCTGTGAATTTAAAAACCCACAAACTGTTGGCTTTTAAATTTTTGCTCAATTATTTTGCAACAGCTTCAGAAGCAGGAGCCGCTTCAGTTGCGTCTTGAGCAACTTCAGTTGTTTGAGCTTCAGATGCAGCAGCTTCAACTTTTTGTTCTTCCGCAGCAAATGTAGTTGCAGTAGCAGCAGAGATAAGTGCAGCAAAAAGTGCTTTATTTAAAGTTTTCATGATTCAATCTTCAGTCTATTTTTGGAAAAAACAACTTAATGTATTAATCATGATAAAAGTGTAATTAAAATGGGTTGTTATGTGGCTAGATTGTGAACTTTAACGAAAAATTTATCACAATAAATCAATGGCTTGAAATCCATCACAAAATAATATGTGTCATTCAAATATCGTTTAATATTTTAAAGACTTTAAAAAAAGAAAAACCCGAATAAATCGGGAAGTGTATTTTACGTTGTTATTACAGCGAAACTTACACACTTTTCGCTTAATAACAATTTATCGCACAATTATGACGCCATGATGAAACGGAGGTTATTCAGCAGGGCATTCAATTTTGAGTTTTTCTTTGTAATAGTCCTGTGCAATCTTCAAATCATTCAACATTTTATCTTGAGTATAGTCTTGGGCTGCGAGTTTGAGCATGGCAGGCATGTAGTTAGTTTTATATTCATGAGGGTAGTCATGACATAAGACTTGTGTTTTTTCCTTGATAGATGTGCTTGGGGCATCTAAAACATCAAGGTATTGACTGATTTGCGCATCTGACTGCTCAAATTGTTGAGTCGCTTGTTCCGTTGTTAAATCAGCGTTTTGGCTTTCAGCTGCAGCCACCTCGTCATTGGGTTGTTGGCAGGCAGTCAGAAAAGTAGCGAAAAATATAAAAGAGAGAATTTTCAATTTTTTCATAAAGTTCAACTCACTGATGTGAATTTATAGATTTAAGTTTTCAATGATTTTAGCAGTATCCCTCTATAGTAACACCTGTACAGGCAGATCTGCTGAAAGTCTGATGTTGAATCGATAGTGTGTTAGCTAGAAGGTATATTCATAACTTTCAACGACTCTTAAGCAAAAGCGTAGAAATTTTTGTTTGGAATTACTAAACTATCGCATTGCAAATTTGCCGTCCAATTCCGAAGCTTCAAATTCCTCAATTTAAGCGTTGAACGATGTTGATGTTCATTGTCATCATTCAATTGCATAATCATTGCCATGAAACGTTTTTTCGCTCAACAGATTTTGCGAATATACATTTGAATTTAGCATTGTTAAAAGTGGCTTGGAAGATTTCGAATCTGGTTCAGGCATCATTTGCTAAATATAGCTAGAGGTTAAAACATTGAGTCAACATCCTGTCATTCAAGAATTATTCGATCGTCCCATCGAAAGAAAACTGTGGGTGGCACCTATGGCAGGGGTTACAGATCGCCCATTTCGTACCCTTTGCAAATACTTTGGCGCAGGTCATGCTGTCAGTGAAATGATGACGGCAGATAAGACCTTACGCATGAGTAAAAAGAGTCTTTATCGTGCCAATTTTGATGGTGAAATAGCGCCTATTTCTGCTCAAATTGCAGGGTCAGATCCAGCTGAACTGGCTGAAGCTGCACGCTATCAAGTGGCAAATGGTGCGCAAATTGTCGACATTAATATGGGGTGTCCAGCGAAGAAAGTCTGTAATAAATTGGCAGGTTCAGCGCTACTCAAAGATGAAGACTTGGTGGCTCGTATTTTAGATGCTGTGGTCGAAGCAGTTGATGTGCCTGTGACCTTAAAAACCCGTTTGGGCTATCTCAATGGTCATGAAAACATTATGCGCGTTGCGAAGCGTGCCGAAGAAGCTGGCATTGCTGCATTGGCGCTTCACGGTCGTACACGTGAAGATATGTATCTGAATACGGCGCGTTATAGCTTAATTAAAGATGTGAAATCGTTGATCAATATTCCTGTGATTGCCAATGGTGATATTGATACACCTGAAAAAGCTAAATATGTATTGGATTATACCGGTGCCGATGCAGTCATGATTGGCCGTGCAGCTCAAGGTCGCCCATGGATATTCCGTGAAATAGGACATTACCTGACGACGGGTGAGCATATGGCGGCACCAAGTATTATGGAAGTCCGTGACGTATTGCTCGGACATTTATCTGAGTTATACGGTTTTTATGGTGAATATTCAGGTTGTCGAATTTCACGCAAACATATTGCTTGGTACACCAAGGGTTTACGCTCTAGTAATGAGTTCCGCCAAAATATGTATAAAGTTGAATCTACAGCAGATCAATATAAAGTCGTCGAGAACTATTTTAATCACTTACTTGATCATGGTCAGATCATGAGTGATGTTCAAGTTGATCAGGTCAACTTGCTTGAAACCAAATAATTTAAAGCCAAACGAAATAGATCTGTGCAATGTGATACAAAGTAAGTCGATTTAAGCTAGTTAGATTGATTTGAAATATGTAGATAATAAAAAGCCCTCAATGTTGAGGGCTTTATTGTAGGCATTCATGATTGAATGACGCGTTGAGCTAAGTATTAGTTAAAGCGCATTTCTAAAACCAATTGATTGATCAAGTCAGGTGCTTCCAATTCACGTATTTGAGAGACGTTGGTTCCCGCCCAAAAAGCACCATATTCATGTACACCATGCTTGCTAGCAGCGGCATGTAATTGTTTGCCTAAATCATAGCTATATGGGTAAGCCGGGACGGTCGAGCGAGTCGGTGTGTCAATATCTGTGTGCCAGTTATTGATAATGCCACGAGCAGGGCGGCCTGAAATACTTGATGTAATCTGCGTGATGGGTGCATCAAATAATGCTTTGCGATAAGCTTCATTGGCATTTGATGTTTTGCATTGCACAAAAGCAGTGCCCAATTGAACAGCATCTGCACCTAACTCCATAATTTGATAGGCCTGATGTCCATTCATAATACCACCAGCCGCAACGACTGGACATTGAATATGGCGTTTCAAGAGCTGAACCAAGTCACGTGTCTTAACGCTACTATCAAAGTTTTCATTGAAAATGCCACGGTGACCACCAGCTTCAATACCTTGAGCAATCACGATATCAATGCCTGCAGCTTCGATCAGTTTAGCTTCTGCTAAGTTGGTTGCAGAAACTAGAGTCAAAATACCCGCTTGTTTCAAGGCTTGGATTTGATGTGGATGTGGAATACCAAAATGGAAGCTTACCGCTTTAGGGCGCGTTTCCAGTACGAGGTTTAGAAAATGGTCATTGTCTTTAAAGCTTGGATAAATACAGTTCAGTGCTTCTGGAGCTTCTGCATTATATTGAGCAAAGCGTGATTTAAATTGCATGATCCATTTGGCAGCAACTTGTTCATCGAGTTCTACTGTGTCATGACAAAAAAAATTGACCTGAAAAGGTTGTTCAGTGAGTTCTTGAGTTTGTAATATTTGTTGACGTGCATTCTCAACACTGCTTGCACCTAAACCCAGTGAACCAAGTCCACCTTGATTTGACACTTCTGCAGCAAGTTCAGGTGTAGAAACACCTGCCATTGGGGCAAGAAATATAGGGTGTTTGATGCCAAGTTTTTCTAATAAAGTCATGTGCATACTCCAATCACTCTAAATACTTTGCCCAAGCGAGTGAAATTAAGCAAATAATATTCGTTATTTCTTATCAAAATGGTCTTATGCTTACACGAAAGTTGTACTTGAAATTAAGCGACACCTCGTGTCGTAGTAATGATGTATGACCCGACTTTTGAGGTGGATCCTTTTAAAATAATGCTGTGTTCACTTTAAATTTTATAATTCTCCCATGTCTGAACGTATCCGTGAAAAACTGCAAATTTTAGCCGATGCTGCCAAATATGATGTCTCATGTTCTTCGAGTGGTAGCAAGCGTCAAAATAAAGACAAAGGTCTGGGTAATACTGGAAACGGTATTTGCCATAGCTATACAGAAGATGGCCGCTGCGTTTCGTTATTAAAAATTCTATTTTCTAATGTCTGTATTTTTGACTGCGCATATTGTGTATCCCGTCGAAGTAACGACGTAAAGCGCGCAGCATTTACGGTACAGGAAGTGGTCGATTTGACTATGAATTTTTATCGTCGGAACTATATTGAGGGGCTATTTTTAAGTTCGGGGATTTTTAAATCTGCGGATTACACCATGGAACGTATGTTGCAGGTGGTAAAAAAACTGCGTTTAGAAGAAAATTTTAATGGTTATATTCATCTGAAGACCATTCCGGGGGCATCTCAGGAAATCATTACCGAAGCAGGTTTATATGTCGACCGTATGAGCATTAATTTAGAAATGCCGACAGAAGATGGTTTAAAAAAATTTGCACCTGAAAAAAGTCATGTTGAAGTCCAAAAAGATTTAGGTATCGTGCGAGATCGTTTGATTCAATTCAAAGATGAACGAAAAATAATACGCACAGTTCCTAAATTTGTACCCGCAGGACAAACGACGCAAATGGTGGTGGGCGCACATCAAGAGTCTGACCGTGATGTAATACTGATGGCAGACCGTCATTACAAAGAGTTTAAGCTCAAGCGTGTGTATTATTCGGGTTATATTCCAATTAATGAAGAGGAGCGTGCGCTGCCAGCTGTGGGGTCTGCGCCACCTTTATTACGAGAAAATCGGCTGTATCAAAGTGACTGGTTAATGCGTTTTTATGGATTTGAAGCGACAGAGTTGGTCGATGAAGAACATCCAAATTTAGAATTGGACATTGACCCTAAATTAGCGTGGGCACTGCGTCATCCCGAGCAATTTCCCGTGGATATCAATCGTGCTGAATATCAAATGATCTTACGTGTGCCGGGCATCGGTGTGCGTTCTGCTAAAAAAATTGTTCAAGCACGACGTTTTGGTAAAATTCATATCGACCAATTAAAACGTATGGGTATTTCCTACAATAGGGCGCAGCACTTTATACGCTGTGAAGATTCACCTAAATTTATTCGTGAACAACAGCCTCATCAAATAAGACAGCAGATTTTGCAAAGTGGCCAGTCGAAATATACGCAGCAAATTTCTCCACAATTGAACTTAGGTTTTTAGGATACAGTCGTGAGTATTTATGTCTTTGATGGCACGATGACAGGATTTTTAAGTTGTGTTTTTCGGGCCTTTCAATTTAAGCAATTTGACATTCAGATTTGTACCGATGGGCAAGTGCAGGCAGGTCTTTTCGCCGAAGTCATTGATGTGGCTAGTCACGATGAACAAGCACAGCGGGTATGGCAAGGATTAAAGCTTAAAGCATCTGAAAGTGCTTTGAAGCAGTTTTATTATGCGTTTTTATCCGAGCAGCAGCAGGCTTTTCAGCATTGTTTTAATTTTGTGATTTATGTGTTCCAGCAACAGCGTGATGTGTCTAAAAACTATGGCCATGCTGATGTATTAGGGATGAGCCAATGGGCGAAGCAAGTGGGGCGTGAAAAGCACCGAATGGAAGCTTTTGTGCGCTTTAAAAAATGTCAGGATGGCTTGTTTATCAGTTTAGTCTCACCTGACTTTAATGTATTGCCTTTGATCGAACGGCATTTCAAATCACGCTATCAAGATCAACGTTGGCTGATTTACGATGAAAAACGCAATTATGGCATTTATTATGATTTAAAACAGGTGCATCAAGTGGATATGGATGCCACAACCATAGATAGGCAAATACAATCAGGCCATAGTCAATCCTTTAATATCGAACTGGATGATGATGAGGTTTTGTATGATCAGCTTTGGAAAGATTATTTTAGAAGTGTCAATATTGAAGCCCGACGTAATATGAAATTACATGTGCAGTATGTGCCACGTCGTTATTGGCGTTATATGAATGAGAAAGCGATTTAAGTGTGAATCATCTAGTTGTTTTCGGGCATAATGATCGAGCTTTTGATTGTTTAAGTGAGACTTTGATGAAATTATTTCTTGTTACGACCATTCTGACGACAATGGCATTAACGGCGTGTTCTGCAAATGAACAAGAAAAGAAAACATTCAATCCGCAAAGTTATCAAGTTGCCGATACAGCGGGATTACAACAACGCTTTGAACAATTAAATCAGACTCTAGCAGCCGATTTTAGTCAACTAAAAAAAGTAGAAAGTATGGCTTTTTCAGATCAATCCGCTTTAGATGTTCAGAACTTAAAAACTTTAAATCAGCATTTTGTTGCTAATACCGCTTTAAAAAGCTCCAAAATTGCCTATTGCGAAGTAATGAATCATTATTTTTCTGAAATGTATCATCTCGGACATGTGAACTTGGCCTTGGTGAAAGACGTTAAACTGCCAAATGCCGCAAATGAAGATTTGAGTCAGGTGTTTGCGAATGCTGACCAATTTTATGATTTTATTATCAACCGCTATACCACATACAAACAGGCACAAGAAACCATGCAATATGGTTGTAATCTAAAAGGCGCACTGAAAGATTAAAAAAAGCCCCTCATTTGAGGGACTTTTTATTTCACAGAAATTAGCAGCCTGTAAGTTTTTCAGGTTGTGGACGTTCGCCAGGGAAGAAGATTGGACGTAGTTTGACGCCGATACCGTTCCCAATGAAGGCAAATACTAACCATAACCAACCATGTAAACTACCTGAAGCAATACCGCTGAAATACGCTCCAATGTTACAGCCGTATGCTAAACGTGCGCCATAACCTAACATCAAACCACCGATCACAGCTGCTAGCAGTGAACGTTTTGGAATATTAAAGTTCGGTGCAAATTTGCCTGCTAGGCTCGCTGCAAGTAATGCACCGAGCATGATGCCGAAATTCATCATCGACGTGATATCAAACCATAATGATTCGGTCAGTGCTTTGGCATTTGCAGGTTGCTGCCAATATGCCCAAGATGCAACATCGATCCCCATGATACTTGCTGATTTTGCTGCCCAAACAGCTAAGGCAGAGGTCACGCCCCAAGGACGGCCTGCAAGTGCGAGTGTGGCAAAGTTTAGTAAAGTCAGGATAATTCCGCCCCAAACCAATGGCCATGGTCCACGTAGAAAACGTTTCCAGCCGTGTTGCATTGCTTGCGGTTCAACTTCAAGCTGACCATGGCGTTTCTTTTCAAAGTAAACTGTTGCTGCGGCAATGATTGCAAAAAGCACAAAGTTTAATGCCAGTGCAGGAACTACACCAAAGCTTTTGACTAAAGAAATCGGCTCAAAGTGGGGAAGGTCAAACCACCATTGAATATGTGAAGTTGCAATCAATGAACCTGTACAGAAGAAGATCAGCGTTACAATCATACGTGCGCTACCTGCGCCCACAGTGTACAGGGTACCTGATGCACAGCCGCCGCCAAGTTGCATACCAATACCAAAAATAAAGGCACCGATCATCACGGACATTGAAACAGGATTAACGTTACCTTTGACTGGGTTGCCAAATAATTCACCTGCACCTAAAGCAGGGAAGAAGAGCAGTACAGCCAAAGCCAACATGATCATTTGTGCACGCAAGCCACGACCACGACGCTCTTTAATAAAGACACGCCAACTTGAGGTAAAACCAAAAGATGCGTGATAAAGGGTCATACCCAAAGCACCGCCAATTAAAAATAGCAATGCTTGGTTAACGCCTACAACCAGATAAGCACCAATGGTGCCTAAAATTAATAAAACAAAAGCCACCCAAATCGATATATTGGATCGATTGGCTGGCGCAGCAATAACAGACATGGAGAAAAAAGCTTAAAAAATGTATCTCTATTTTACGGTTTTTATATATTGTAAAAATGAATATTGTTGAAAAATCACACAATCATTGCTGTGTATAATTGATTTAACATATTTGCAAAACTGATTAATGTTTGCATTAAACTGGATTTACATTAAATAAAGAACCAATCCAACTAGAAAATAGCATGGCTGCAATGCCCCAAAGCGCAACACGTAGACTGCCTTTCAACATAGAAGTGCCAGCTGCATAACTGGCTAAAGCACCGAGGAGTGCTAGGGAAATCACGCCAACAGCCATAACGGTTTTTTCAATATGCATGTCAGCACTGATCAAGATCGCAACCATCGGAAATATTGCACCAATTGAAAAGGCTAAAGCCGATGATAGCGCTGCTTGAACGGGTTTTGCTGCTGTATTGTCATGGATTCCAATTTCATCTCGGGCGTGGGCTTCAAGTGCATCATGTGCAGTTAATTGGACTGCGACTTCATGGGCCAGTGTAGGCTCTAAACCACGTTGAATATAAATTTGGGTAAGTTCTTTAAGTTCTAGCTCAGGGTTCTTTTGTAGTTCTTTATGCTCCATGTGAAGATCTGCTTTTTCGACGTCTTCTTGAGATTTCACAGAGATATATTCGCCCGCCGCCATAGAGGTTGCACCAGAGATGAGTCCTGCAATGCAGGTAATGAGTAAGGTATGGCTAGAAGCACCACTTGCAGCCATGCCCATAATTAAACTAGTAACGGAGATAATGCCATCATTTGCACCGAGTACAGATGCACGTAGCCAACCTGTACGTTCCATAAAATGTTTTTCGGCATGATGTGAGTAAGACATTATTTTCTCTAAGTTTGTTATTTATATGACCTCATAAGATTGACCTGACATCAGTTAAATTTCAAGTTAAAAATAGATTGAAACAGTAAGTTGAATAAAATACAGATGTAAAAAAAGCACCCGAAGGTGCTTTTTTTATAAAATGCTTATTGCTGCGCTTTTTCTTTCACGTCAGCTGCACCTTGTTCAACAGCACCTGCTGTTGCAGCAGTTGCGTCTTTAGCTGCTTCTTTGGCATTGTGTGCAGCAGCTTCAGCATTTTCTGCAGCATTTTCGGCTGCTGTCGCAGTTGCAGTTGCAGCATTATCAACAGCAGTAGCTGTCGCAGTTGCCGCATCTGAAGTTGCATCAGCGATGTCATGGCCTGCTTGGTCAGCAGCGTTTTCTAGGTGTTCACCAGTTGTTGCACCTGTTTCTGGCGCTTTGTCTTTATTACAGCCAACAAGTGCAACAGTTGCAGCCAAACCTAAAGCAACAAGTAATTTATTCATTTTGATCTTTCCTTTTTTTGTTATGCCCGTAGCATGGGCTGAATTTATATTAGCTGAAAAAATATTCAAAAATCGATCAAAAATTGTTGATTTAGTGTAATTTTATCCAGCTTGTTTTGTATTTTGAAAGGCTTTATATCTGCTTATGGCGTTAAGGGTTTTGAGTAAATAATTCTTCAATTGAGTTAACAAGTAGATAGATAAATTCACTGTCTTCATGGCGCCATAAATATATTTCTTCCCCCAATTGTGTATCGTCTATCGTACGCATCAATAAATAATCGCCATCGCCGTTATGTGCAATAGCAATGCTGTTTTCAGGGAAGTCTTCGATTTCACTGATGGATTGATGTTCTGCGGCTAGATGATTCGTTGTACGTTTTATTCTTTTCACATCGCTGGTGTCTTGGAAGGGGAAAAGCCACCATGCTTCGATGTCATCACCATCTTTAAATTCATCCGCGCTAGAAAAGCTAATGCCGAATTCGCCACCATTTTCAATTTGCATTTTGGCTTTATATTTTTCTGGAAACTTAAATCCTAATTGTTCTTCAGTTGCCGTAATAAATTTTAAGTCTAATGGAAAGGGCATGATGTTGTTCTTAAATTATTTTGGTGTTTTATGAATAAGCTAGGCGTAAATTTTAGTCAATATTTTTTACACTCGTTATTTTTATCCTAAATATTTTATTTATGAACATATGGGGCATAAAAAAGCCTGCAATCAATGCAGGCTTTTTTGGGAAATTAATCTATTAAGATTAAAGACCAGCAGATGCTTTAAGCGCTTCCACTTTGTCAGTTTTTTCCCATGTGAATGCGGTATCAGAACCTTCACGACCGAAGTGACCATACGCAGCAGTTTGTTGGTACATCGGTTGGATCAAGTTCAACATACGAGTAATACCGTATGGACGTAAGTCAAAGTGTTCACGTACAAGTGCAATAATCAAATCTTCAGATACTTTTGCGGTATTGAATGTGTTGATCGAGATAGATGTTGGTTCTGCAACACCAATCGCATATGACACTTGAATTTCACATTTGTCAGCCAAACCAGCAGCCACAATGTTTTTAGCAACATAACGACCTGCATAAGCAGCAGAACGGTCAACTTTTGATGGGTCTTTACCAGAGAACGCGCCACCACCGTGACGAGCCATACCACCGTAAGTATCTACAATGATTTTACGGCCTGTTAAACCACAGTCACCTACAGGGCCGCCAATGACGAACATACCTGTTGGGTTGATGTGGAATTTAGTGTCTGCATGGAACATTTCAGCAGGAATCACTTTTTTCACGATTTCTTCAATTACCGCTTCTTTCAATTGAGCTTGGGTAATTTTTGGATCGTGCTGAGTTGAAAGTACAACTGCGTCTAAGCGAACTGGCATGCCATTTTCATAAGCAAATGTTACTTGGCTTTTTGCATCGGGACGTAACCAAGCAAGTTTGCCTTGTTTACGTAGTTCAGCTTGTTTTTCCATTAAGCGATGCGCATATGAAATCGGTGCTGGCATAAGCACATCAGTTTCACGGCTTGCATATCCAAACATTAAACCTTGGTCGCCTGCACCTTGATCTTCAGGTTTTTGACGGTCTACACCTTGAGCAATTTCAGGTGATTGTTTACCGATCATGTTGATCACGGCACAAGTTGAACCATCAAAGCCAAGATCTGAATGATGATATCCGATACCATTTACGGTATTACGAACAATCGCTTCAAAGTCTACATTTGCAGTTGTTGTGATTTCACCGGCAAGTACAACCGCACCCGTTTTTACAAGCGTTTCACAAGCAACCCGTGCATATGGGTCTTCTTTTAAGATTGCATCCAAAATAGCATCACTGATTTGGTCAGCCATTTTATCCGGATGGCCTTCGCTTACAGATTCCGAGGTAAATACAGCGTACTCGCGCATAAGTCCTATCACAGTTAAATTTAAAGACGCAATATGTTACATCGAGAAAGCGTTTAGGACTAGCTTAACATGACCAAATTGGATGAAATTAATTCATTTCAATGACTTTTTAATTGATATAGGCATCTAAAAAATTGATATGAGCTATGGATTTATCAATTTAATTTTTTATGATGAGATAAAACAGAGATATTTTGTTTTGGCACAAGCAACAATGTGATTAGGCGTTAAAATGCCTAAAGTGGCATTTTAAGTGAATCAATTATAAGAAAAAATCAAATCAATATCCTGAGATTTATCAATAATGAATGTCATGAACTGCCAGAATATGACTGTAAACGACAATTATTCGTTTAATTTGAAAAAATAAAACACAATAAATGCGGACTTTTGAGACTTGGTACGCAAATTGCCTAGTTGTCATTACGTTGAATGGGGAAACGTAATGAAACAGTCTGGTTTTACACTCATTGAAATCATGATGGTAGTGGCAATTATCGGCATTTTGGCTGCAATTGCTACTGTATCTTACAATGGCTATGTCGCTCGAGCGCAAGTGGCTGAAGTTTTAACAATGATTTCATCCTATAAATTGAAACTGATTGAAAATTATTCAGAGGAACAAAGCTGTGTAGATTTGAATACAGCGCTGAATGAAAGTATCAGTACCAAATATATTGCGAGTAGTGACATTATTGATGTGGCAGGAACGTGTTCAGTGGTTTTTACGTTTAAATCAACAGATGTCAATTTTGCTCTTCGCTCAAAGCAGATCTATTTTAATATTCCAGATGATTTAAATGGTGCTTGGAATTGTCAATCGGATGATATTTCGCAGCGAAATTTACCTGCTACATGTCGTGGTATCTAAAGTTCTGTATCTAGGGTCTCGAAGATATTGGATCAGTGTTGATTTCACAGGGATGAGTATGCTCTTAGAGTTTCATAAATATTCATAGGTTTTTTTATTGAATATATTTCATATTTCATATTTCTAATGGCCATTTATCTGGATCGGCTTTGGCTGCTATTTATATTCACAATTTCCATTCGATGTATTGGACTTTTATCAATTACGAAGCGTTTGCTTTCGCCACTAAACTCTAAATATGCATTGCGCTGTCATTGATTCGCCATATAAAAGCGTCACTGTATACAAAATAAACGACATGCATAGGCTTGAAATTGAGCAATAAGCGCCCAAAATACAGGTGGTGCAGGAATAATTAGCGAAAATTTGCCCCTGAGGCTTTACCCATTCCGCTTTTTTTAAGACAATATGCGCATCTTTGAATTCTTATTCATCTTACTCTTTTAAACCATTTGTTTGGACTCTGACCTATGACAACCCCGCTTAACGAACGTCGTATTGCAAACGCAATTCGTGTATTGGCAATGGATGCTGTGCAAAAAGCAAATTCAGGACATCCAGGTGCTCCAATGGGGATGGCAGATATTGCTGATGTGGTATGGCGTGAATTCCTCAACCACAACCCTGCAAACCCACAATGGGCAAACCGTGACCGTTTCGTATTGTCAAACGGCCATGGCTCTATGTTGCAATATGCGCTATTGCACTTAACAGGTTATGACCTGTCTATTGAAGATTTAAAATCTTTCCGTCAATTGCATTCTAAAACTCCAGGTCACCCAGAATTGGGCTATGCACCGGGTATTGAAACAACCACAGGTCCATTGGGTCAAGGTATTGCAAACGCTGTAGGTTTTGCACTAGCTGAAAAAACTTTAGCGGCTCAATTCAACAAAGAAGACATCACAGTTGTAGATCACAACACTTACTGTTTCTTAGGTGATGGCTGTTTAATGGAAGGTGTTTCTCACGAAGCATGTTCATTGGCTGGTACTTTGGGTCTGGGTAAATTAGTTGTTTACTACGATGACAACGGCATCTCGATTGACGGTGAAGTAGAAGGTTGGTTCTCTGACGACACAGAACAGCGTTTCTTGGCATACGGTTGGCAAGTGCTTAAAGTTGACGGTCATGATGCAGATGCAATCCGTGCGGCAACTGTTGAAGCAAAAGCTGAAACTGCGAAACCAACCTTAATTATCTGTAAAACCATTATTGGTTTAGGTTCGCCAAACAAACAAGGTAAAGAAGATTGCCACGGTGCGCCGCTTGGTAATGATGAAATCGCTTTAACTCGTGAAGCTTTGGGCTGGACAGAAGGTCCATTTGAAATTCCTGCTGATGTTTATGCAGCTTGGGATGCAAAAGCCAAAGGTACTGCTTCTGAATCTGTTTGGAACGACACATTTGCTGCTTATGCTGCTAAATATCCAGCAGAAGCAGCTGAACTAAAACGTCGTCTTTCTGGTGAATTACCTGCTGACTTCGCAGCAAAAGCGGATGCTTATATTGCTGAAGTAAATGCTAAAGCTGAAACAATTGCTACTCGTAAAGCTAGCCAAAATGCCATTCAAGCATTTGCACCACAGCTTCCAGAAATTCTAGGTGGTTCTGCTGACCTTGCAGGCTCTAACCTGACTTTATGGAAAGGCGCAGAAGGCGTTGAATCTAACCCAGCGGGTAACTACGTTCATTACGGCGTACGTGAATTCGGTATGACTGCGATTGCGAACGGTGTAGCGCTGCATGGCGGTTTCGTTCCTTATGTAGCAACATTCTTAATGTTCATGGAATATGCGCGTAATGCAGTACGTATGTCTGCATTGATGAAACAGCGTGTGATTCATGTGTATACCCATGACTCAATTGGTCTAGGTGAAGATGGTCCTACACACCAACCTGTAGAGCAAATTGCATCTTTACGTGGTACACCAAACCTAAACACTTGGCGTCCATGTGACACTGTAGAAGCGTCTATTTCTTGGAAATCTGCGCTACTTCGTTCAGAAGGCCCTACAGCGTTAATCTTCTCTCGTCAAAACTTGCCATTCCAAACTCGTACAGCAGATCAAATTGCTGACGTTGCGAAAGGCGGTTATGTACTTGCAAAAGAAAAAGGCGAATTGAAAGCAATCATCATTGCGACTGGTTCAGAAGTTTCATTGGCAATGGATGCTTACGCACAGCTTGACGGCGTACGTGTTGTTTCTATGCCATGTGCTGAAGAATTCGTAAAACAAGACGCTGCTTACCGTGAAGCGGTTCTTCCTGCTGCGATCCGTGCGCGTGTTGCTGTTGAAGCTGCGCATGTGGACTACTGGTGGAAATTTGTTGGTCTTGATGGTCGTGTAATCGGTATGACGACTTACGGTGAATCTGCTCCAGCAAAAGACTTGTATCAACACTTTGGTATTACTGCTGATGCTGTTGTTGCTGCTGTGAAAGAAATTACCGCTTAATCTGTAAAGATTAACCGTAATAAAGACGCCCCAGAGAAGGGGCGTTTTTTATTGCAGAGATTAAATTTATTTTAAATTGTGAAATAACGATTTGTAACGAATGAATTAAAGCATTGGTTTAAAATTAATTCATTCATGCAGTATTCAGCCACGGGTGCAATGTTGCCCCAAGTGAGGAAACGATGAGCCTTTATGATCAGATAAATGATGAAATTGTACTGATGGATGCTGGTGAACAGAAATGGATTGGCACAGACTTAGAGCTTGAAGCCATGGTTGCAGTAGAGTTGATGTTGCAAGATTTGCAAGAAGACAAAGTGATTAAGATTCGCCGTAAGAACCATGAAAAGCATACAGGTTTAAAGCAGGTAGATCGGATCTTGGTTGAAAAGCTATAAGCTGAATGGTTAAAAAGTCCGAATCTTCGGGCTTTTTATTTGCCTATCGTATTTATAAAACAGATAAGAAAACGTTCTTTCAAGACTCATCATGTTTAAAAAGAGCGCATAAAATACAGTGTTTTCAACACAAAAAGCTTTATTTCAGTTATAAAAATCCAGTGATCATTTAAAAAAGCCATTGAACGTGCAAATACAAATTAAAAATTTAACTGAAATTTCAAAAAGCCAATGGCAGCCGCTCTGGGAGCTGTATTTAGAATTTTATAAAAGTCAGGTGGCGGATGCAGTGACCGAGCGAACATGGCAAAGGTTACATGCTGCTGAGTGCGAACATATGTATGGCTTTGCAGCCGTAATTGAACATCAAGTGGTTGGGATCGTGCATGTCATAGAACATGAGAGCTGCTGGACATTGCAGCCTTATGCCTATTTGCAAGATTTATATACGCTTGAAGAATATCGCGGGCAGGGTATTGGCAAGGCGCTGATCGCGAAAGTGAAAGAATATTGTGATCAGCGGCAGTGTGACCGTGTGTATTGGCTTACGCATCAGGACAATGAAACTGCGCAAAAGCTGTATGATCAAATCGCGAGAAAAACCGGATTTATCCAATACCGCTGTCATTAACTCAATGTAAAAAGCTATTCCAAATCAACAGCAGCTTTTGCGCATCTCAGTATTAAGCTGAAACTTTAAAGTTTTTAGCTGAGTCAGCATCTTGCTGAATGATCCATTCTCCACCTACGCGGAATGATGATGCAGAGGCATAGGTATCTTCCATAAATTGGAAAAAGCTGATTAAACCGTTTTGAACTTTGGCTTTAATTGAAAAAGGCGAGGTGAAAGTATTTTTTGCATAGACTGAGGTGTAGGTGAATTGACCAAATACAGCTACAGTTTCATCTTCAGCGATCATATCGGTGATTTGAAAGTCGTCGATATTCCAGTAGGTCCCGACGTTGGCAAAGGTATAAATATAGATGGCTCTGCCTGTGCCAGACCCAGCCCACGGCTCAATTTGTTTCAGTTCTGGGTTGCTGAAGTTTAGGGAAACATACGCCGCATCTTCTGCAACCAACAGCTGAGTTGCATTTTCGACGAGTTCTTTTGAAGTATTCATAAGAAATGCCAAAACGACATCTTTGGGAGTTTTTTGTGTTTAAGGCTTTTTCAATAGCCAGCGATTGTTCTGTCATTTTTGGGTACTCAGATTTTTATGATGTCTAAAAATCTTAAGTGGATTTGTTTAGAAAACCTACGACTCAGATAGGTTGATGTTTCCTAAATTTAGGATAAATAACTCATGGATCAATTAAATTATTAATTATTTGAAATATATGGGAAATTTAATAATTGAGAGTGGTTGTAGATGCTGCTACAGATTTTACAAAACTATCGTTCTAAACATGCAACAAAACGTTTTATCTTTAAAGCTGTAATACGGCTAAAAACCTATAGACTTAATGGTATTCGAAAGTGAGATAAAAACATGAACTTTAAAGCATTAACAATCGGTTTGGCGGTAGCATCAGTTACAACAATTTCTATGGCAAAACCTGTTGCCTATCAAATTGATCCTACTCATACAGCAACAGTATTTACTTGGAATCATTTTGGTTTCTCAACGCCTTCTGCAAACTTTAGTGACATTCAAGGGACAATTAATGTCGATCATGCAAAACCTGCAAATTCGTCTGTGAACGTGACGATTCCATTATCAAGCTTAAATACCAATGTCAAAGCATTAGATGATCATTTAAAAACAGCTGATTTCTTTGATGCTGAAAAGTATCCAAATATCACGTTTAAAAGTACAAAAGTTCAAGCGATCAGCAAAACTAAATACAAAATCACGGGTGATTTAACAGTTAAAAATGTGACTAAACCAGTGGTATTGGACGCTGTATTGAACAAGCAAGCCGTTCACCCAATGACTAAGGCGGAAACGATTGGTTTCAATGCAACGACTTCTTTTGATCGTTCAGCATTTGGTGTCGGTGCATATGTACCGAATGTAGGCGACAAAATTACGGTAAATATTACGACTGAAGCGGCTGTGTCTACAGCAAAGGCAGCAGCGAAATAAGATTTAGCTCCCTCAGCTAAGTTAGGAAAGCACCCATTTGGGTGCTTTTTTATGTTTGGCAGATATTTAATTGGTGCTTGATCAATCGCGATTGATCAGTAACAGGCAGCCAAAACTGATAAAAATTCCACCGGTAATTGCGTCAATTTTTTTACTAAATTTTTGATAGTAAAGGGTCATTTTAGGCGCTGAGAATAAGACCGCAACCAATGCAAACCAAATCAAACTTTCAATAAAGACTAAAGCCAATAAAGAGCTTTGATCAAAAATACTGACCTTTGCACTGATCCCAATAGAAAATACACTACTGAAATAAACCAATGCTTTAGGATTGGCCATATTGGTCAAGAAACCTTGGAATAACAGCGTCAAAGGCGATTTTTTCTGTACTGCTTGCTCGGTTGGCTTTGTACGCGTACCTAGATCTTTACTCCACGCAGACTTTAATAACTGAGTGCCTAAATATAAAAGATATAGGCCACCCAAAATCATGAGGCATTGTTGTAACCAAGCCATTTTTTGAAATAGAAAATGTAAGCCACTTATTGCACAAATTGACCAAACTAAAATACTGAGTGATATACCTAATGCGGCAAATAATGCATGTGATCTGGATTGTCGAATAGCACTTTGAGTGACAAAAAAGAAGTCTGGGCCTGGGCTGATGAGAGCAAAAAAGTGGATGAGCGCAATGCTGAGTAAGGGAGTCATTCTAATGGCTTATACGTTTTGAAGTGCAACCGTTATAAGCCATTTAGCTTTAAATTAATAGCTGTTTTAAAGCTCAAGCTGTTGTAAAAATTGTTGCAAAATAAGGGGAGCAACACGTTCTAAATGAGGTGCTTGTTGTTGGCTTTCCATGCGCAAATTTGGGATGTTAATTTGTGCTTTATGCAGTTCACATGTATGCCCAATTAGCCATTTTTCCATGGCCTGTGTTTCTGCTTCAATATGAAACTGTAGGGCTAAAATATTGGGCCCATAGCTAAACGCTTGATTCGGGTATATTGTCGAGCTAGCTAGCAGCTGTGCATTTACAGGTAAATCAAAGGTATCACCATGCCAATGCAGTACAGGCACTTGATCTAATGGCGCTAAAATATTGTGAGTAATGGCATCTAGCTCTAGGTAGCTCCAACCGATTTCTTTGCTATGACCTGGATAAACTTTCGCTCCCAATGCGTGTGCAATTAGTTGAGCACCTAAGCAAATGCCTAAAGTCGGTAAATTACTCTTTAAACGTACTTTAAGTAAGTCTATTTCTTTTTGTAGGAAAGGGTAGTCATTAGTTTCATAAACTCCGATCGGGCCGCCCAAAATGATGGTAAGCCCTGTATGTTGCATAGCTTTACTGAGGTCATCGACACCAGCTTCGAAGTATCTCACCCGATAACCCAGTTGATAAAATACATCTTCCAATGAACCCAAATCTTCAAATGCAAGGTGTTGAATGACGTAAATGGTTTCGTTTAATGCAGTACTCATAGGGATTTTTCAGGATTAAAATTTCAAAATAGAATGTAGCTTGAATTGTCGGAGATTAAAAAGGAAAACTGTAAATTTTTCACAATTGCGAAAAGAGATAAATATAGAAGTTGGCTGAAGCATATTGTTTTTTTCTTTGAATGATTAGGTTCGATCGTTGAACTTAGCATTTAAAACCTTTGTATTGTGAATTAGGGGATTCCCGAAAGGCTTTATTGGTAAAATTTATGAGAAAAAGTGCATGAAATTTTGATAAAGCTTTGGTTTAGTATAAAAAAAAGATGAAAAACCAATGGAAAAGCGTTTAGAGATGCGTATGATGAAATCTTCGACAAACAACAGTTCATTTTTCTTTTAATATCATCACATAATTAGATAACTGATTTTAAAAGTAAAAAAATATAAGCCAGGGAACTTGTATGCAGTCAAAACATAATCGAGATGCCAGTCTCTTGCATGCGATACATAAAATTTTATTGAAGGAATGGGATCCTTTAGGGATTCGCCGTATTCCTGCTTTACGTGATGAATATGATGATTATTTGCCCAATATTTTTAAATTAATTCAAGAGGATTCAAGTGAATCAGAAATTTTTGAATATTTATGGTGGGTTGAGCAAAAGGTCTTAGAGAAAAAAGGGCAGAAGGAACATACCCTAAAAATTGCGAAAATGTTGAAGGCAATTGAGCGCTAGTTTGCGGTCGTGTACGCATAAAAAACCGATTCGTTGTTCGTATCGGTTTTTTATTTTAAATCTCTTAGAAGTCTCTTAGAAACGGTTTAGAATTTCTTTTCTAAGGTAAACATAAAGCTTGGAATTGCTTCATTGATACGAGATTGGTATAGCGCGCCAGAACTTTGTTCTTTTAACGCTTCTTTATAATCTGAGCTGAGAATATTACGTGCATTCACCGATGCAGACCAATTTTGATCAAAGCGTTTAGTAAAACTCACATCCATATTGACGCGTTCATTGCTGGTGCGATTGTACGGTTCGTTACTCAGCGCACGTGTATATTCAGGGGTATAATTGAGGTTCACACTTGTTGCAATACGCCACGGTTGATAATTATAAGATAAACCAGCACTTGCGGTATAAGGTGCAACATCGCTTGCCAAACGGTCAGAGCCGTCAGTTTCTTCAATTTTTGCACGTACAGTTGAAAGCTGAGCATTCAACATAAATGAATGACCATTCTCCGTTTGCTTCAGTGCATAACGTCCAGCAATTTCCACACCATAGGTGGTTGCACTGTCTTGGTTATAAGGACGTTCGACAAAACGGCAATCGGTATTTCCTGTTTCACAACGACCGCCTGTAGCATTTTCTGACAGGATCGATTTTTCAATATAGTCATTAATTTCTCGATAATAGGCAGTGATATTTACACCGCCAGCAGGGGTGTTATAGCCTAAGGTTGTTTCGTAAGCATTAATAGTTTCAGGTCTTAGGTCTGGATTACCACCACGATCAGGGTTGTTTAGTGTCCCTGCATCACTATCTGTAGAAACTGAAACAGTCGGCATCAATTGATTACTACGTGGGTTTTTAAAAGCCTGACTCAAATTGGTTTGGAGTGACCATTGGTCATTAAAGTCAAAACGGTGTGCTAATACAGGACTTAAATGCTGATCTTGATAATCAACTAAACCTGAACGATCAATCCACTCTTGGCGTACACCTAAAGTTAAGGTTTGGCGCGGCGTATATTTCCAACTACCTTCAACATAGGCAGCATACAATTGTTCATCTAAGGTCTCTGCAATATTGCTTTCAAGTTCATTACTACGTAGATCGGTACCAAATTTTATTTGGCGTTTTGAGTCGAACTTGCGCACACCGTCGTAGCCTAAGCCATATTCATTAATTTGTTCATCAATATACGATTGAGAATCTCTGAATTCGGTCAATTCCGTTTCATTTTGCTGTTCGATTGATAAGCGAATTTTGTCTGAATTTCCTTGGTCTTTACGCTCATATCGTGTATTGAGTCGAATGCTGTCATTTTTATCTTTTTGGACTTGGGTGCCACTTGTGCCTTCGCTTTCATTGTTGCGATAAAACATTTCAGCGACCAATTTTTGTTGATCATCAAGTTGATATTCAACACGTGGGGTTAACATTTGCGACGTACGATTGGTGATGCGTTTCTGGGTTTTCGTTCCTGTTGCATCTTGTGTACGGGTGAGGGTATCTGAATCATTCCACATTTGGCTCCCAGATAAACTATAGATCCAAGGGTCTGAACGACCATCCATTTGAAAGTTTAAATTGGTGCGTTCTTCTTCACGTGTATTTGATTTGGTTAGGCCATAACCAGCACGTACAGATCCACTCAAGCGCGTGCCATTCAATGGTTCTTTTAAAATAATATTGATGACTGCAGAAGAAGCAACCGAGCCTTGAGCAACGCTCGGTTGCTTGGTGATTTCAAGGCGTTCGATCATTTCCGGTGTAATGCTATCAACAACTGACATGCCACCACGAGGACCACCTTGTACAGGTTCACCATTGATTAAGAACACGGGTGCGCCACCACCACGAAAGCGCATGCCGCCAGCACCTGCACCACCACGAGGACCACCGCCAGCACCGGGCAGTTGAAACCCTGCAGCACGGCGCAGCGCATCATTGATGGACTGATCGCCAAATTTCAACATTTCATCACGGCTTATAATAGTTTTTGCGACAGCACTGATATCTGGGTCTTTAGGCTTAGTGCTTGCTGTTGGAACTTCAAATGTTAAAGCTTCCATTTGCTGAACTGCTGCAGATTCTTGCGTATTTTGAACAGTATCTGCGGCCCAAATTGATGTTGAGATCGTAAGTAATGCGTAACTTAAGCTGGTCAGTTTGAGTGTGGTGTGCGCGCCGTGCATTATTTGGTTGTCCAAATGTAATTTTGGCAAAGAATAACGGAAAATTATGGAGAAAAATTGAGGAAAATAGCCTAGATGAGCATTTCGTTAGATTATATTTTAACAGGTAGGCGAAAGGTTATATTGCAATAAGGAAAGCCTTAATCGTTGGGAAGAAATTAAGGCCTATAAACGCCGCTACAATATAATAAATCACTGATGTTACGCAGTAACATCAGGAGCGTACTTTGCTTCAAATAATAAAGATACGCGGTAATGTCATCCGCAGTTGTTTGAGACAGGGCGACTTCTAATCAAAAGTGTTTTTGCGATACGTTGAATAATTTGACGGTAATGAATGAGTTTTGTCAGTGAAGTCATTGCACCGCAAGATGCTTTCCTTGCGAAGCTTCGAATCTCATTTTGCCGAATGAGAAGCAACGTTTCGTAAGAGTACCTCCGGCTTAGGACTAATCCCTGTATTCAATCCTTAAATGTAAGACTCTGTCGAATAGACTTAAATATTATTTCAAAAATGCGAAATGACTTTTATGTGTATAACATGAGTAAATACATCTAAAAATAAGCCGCTGAAGAAAAATTTAGACATAAAAAAACCTCATCTTTCGATGAGGGTTTTTCGTATTCTGGAGCGGGAAAGGAGACTCGAACTCCCGACCCCAACCTTGGCAAGGTTATGCTCTACCAACTGAGCTATTCCCGCAATGAGGTGAATTATAGAGAATTTCACGCAACTGTCAACTCTCTATGCTTCTGTTTGCTTAATTAATCAGCGCGACGCCAAATAGTACCTTGACGTGTATCTTCCAGAACTACGCCCTGATCCAGTAAAGATTGACGAATGTCATCTGCTTTGGCAAATTCTTTAGCCTTTTTCGCATCTTTACGTTGTTGAATTAAATCTTCAATCTGTTCTTCTGATAAGCCTAATGCTTCCTGACCGATATCAGATTTCAGGAAATCATCTACATTGTGTTGCACCAAACCTAAAATATTGGTCAAGTGATGCAATGTCGAATAATACACAGCCGCTTGTTCAGCATTTTCATCTTTTACGGCACGGTTCAATTCTTTGTTGACTTCAAACAATACCGCAATTGCTTCTGCGGTGTTGAAATCATCACGCATAGCGGTATTAAAGCGCTCAACTAAAGCATCATCCAAAGTTTCTACGGTTTTTTCACCATAGACTTGCTGATAAGCTTTAAATGAATGATAGAAACGGGAAAGGGTATTTTTCGCTTCTTTTAAAGCAGTGTCAGAGAAGTTTACTGGGCTACGGTAATGTGATGACACAATAAAGAAGCGAATCACTTCAGGGTGGAATTTATCCATCACATCACGAATAGTGAAGAAGTTACCTAAAGACTTCGACATTTTTTCGCCATCGACATTAATAAAGCCGACATGCATCCAGTAATTAACATACTGTTCGCCAGTAGATGCCTCAGATTGCGCAATTTCATTTTCATGATGCGGGAAAGTTAAGTCTGAACCGCCACCATGAATATCAAAATGGTTACCTAAGCAGCAGGTCGACATCGCTGAACATTCAATATGCCAGCCCGGACGGCCATTGCCCCAAGGCGAAGCCCAAGAAGGTTCATTTTCTTTGGCATGTTTCCAAAGCACGAAGTCAAAAGGATGTTTCTTTTCTACTTCTACATCAACGCGTTCAGAAGCACCAGCCTGCATATCGTCAAGTTTACGACCCGAAAGACGACCATATTTGGCAAACTTTTCAACTTCAAAATAAACATCGCCATTTGCAGATGGATATGCTGTACCTTTGTTAACCAAGCTACCAATCATATTCTGCATTTGATCGATATAGTCTGTTGCACGTGGTGCTTCATCAGGTGCTGCACAACCTAAATTGGCAGCATCTTCGTTCATGGCCTTAATAAAACGGTCGGTTAAAGCAGTAATGCTTTCGCCATTTTCATTGGCACGGGCAATGATCTTATCGTCAATATCGGTAATGTTGCGAACGTATTTAACGCTCCAGCCCTGACTGCGCAGGAAACGGATAATATAGTCAAATGCAACCATAACTCGAGCATGACCAATATGACAGTAGTCATACACAGTCATTCCACAGACATACATGTCGATATGTCCTTCTTTACGAGGTACGAATTCTACTTTTTTACGTTGCTCTGAGTTATATAGAACAAAAGGTTGCATAGGTCTTCAAATTGTTTCTACCAAAAGATGGCTCATCTTAACCTAAGCATTTTTATTCATAAAGTTAAAACCCAAAAAAGCAGATATTTTTTAATGCTTGATGTCTTTGCGTTGCTAAAAATAGCGTAGAAGGTTAATTGGATTCGGTCTGAATCTCATTCAAGTGCTGAATTCAATTTATCTGTCCGTAAGATAAAAATGAAGAAATGCATCTTTTCTGCATAATTCATGAATTCTTATACATTTGGAAACGTGCTATTTGCATAGATATGATAAAATTGTGAAAATTTTTTATTTTGAAAGTGAGAGCGCACCTCTCACGGCTTAAGGTATAACAACTTTGAATCCACCAAATATGCCGAATCAAGTCGATTTTCAGAAAGTCGCATTAGAAACTTTGCGTATTGAAGAGCATGCTTTACAAGTATTAGCGACGCAAATAGATGATCGTTTTAGCCAAGCCTGCGAAATCATTTTACAGTGCAAAGGGCGTTTAGTGATTACTGGTATGGGCAAATCGGGTCATATCGGTCGTAAAATGGCCGCTACGTTTGCCTCGACAGGTACGCCATCTTTCTTCATGCATCCGGGTGAAGCTGGACATGGTGATTTGGGCATGTTGGTTAAAGGTGATGTGCTCATTGCAATTTCAAACTCAGGTAAGAGTGATGAAATTATGATGCTGATGCCATTGATCAAACATTTGGGCATTCCTCTAATTACCATGAGTGGCGACAATAAAGGCCCAATGCCACAAAATGCCGATGTCGCATTGACCTTGGGTAATATTCAAGAAGCATGCCCTTTGGGTCTAGCTCCGACATCAAGTACCACTGCAACATTAGCCTTAGGTGATGCCCTTGCAGTTGCATTATTGGATGCACGTGGCTTTACCTCAGATGATTTTGCACGCTCTCATCCTGCTGGAGCGTTGGGTAAGCGTTTGTTATTGCATGTAAAACATCTCATGCATACAGGTGAAGACTTACCCAAAGTGTCGCCAGAGACACCCATGAATAAAGTTCTGTATGAAATTTCAAATAAACGTTTGGGACTCACCACGATTGTCGATGAAAACGATACATTATTGGGTATCTTTACCGACGGTGACTTACGTCGTTTGATTGATAAACAGCAAGGCTTTGATGTGAATATGAAAGTCTCAGAAGTGATGATTAAAAATCCTTTGACCATTTCACAAGAAGAACGCGCGGTACATGCTTTAGAACGTATGAACGAAAAGAAAATTACACAATTTGTAGTTGTTGATGATGCCAATAAAGTGATTGGGATTATCAGCATGCATGACCTAATTCAGGCTGGGGTAAATTAAGAAAATGGCATCGTATGTATTGCTAGAACAAGCGCGTCACATAGAAGCACTGGTACTGGATGTAGATGGAATTTTAAGTGATGGATTTGTAACGTTGACCAATAGTGGCGATGAAATCAAATCTTTTGATATTCGTGATGGCTTAGGCATGAAGTTGGTGCAAAAAGCGGGTATCAAAGTCATCATTATTACTGGCCGTAAAAGTAATATTGTTGAAAAACGCATGTCTGACTTAGGTGTGGACTTGGTTTTTCAAGGTCGTGAAGATAAAGGCGTTGCCTTGACTGAAGCCTGCGCACAGTTTGGTATTGATCCTTCAGATTGCCTATATATGGGCGATGACTGGCCCGATCTTTCAGCCTTCGCTATTGCGGGGATGAAAGTGACCGTACCAAATGGACATTTAGAAGTACGTCGCCGTGCAGATCTTGTTACGCAGGCGATGGGTGGACGTGGTGCTGTTCGTGAAATCTGCGATATGCTTTTAGTTTCTAAAGGTGTATACCAGGAACTACTTGAAAAATATGCAAGTGCACCTTATTAATAAATTGATGCAGTCACTGGATTGAATCTCCGCTTATGGATACTAAAGTTTTATACGTGACAGCTGTGGTCATTGCTGCAGTAAGCGGTGGTTTTTACTATTTCGGTGGAAAGGGTAATAAGCTTCAGGCGGACTCTTCGAAAAGTATGACTTACTCAGCTGAAAACATTAACCTGACGCAGACTGATGAGCAGGGAAAATTGCATATTCGTGCGCAAGTCGATCGACTTGAGCAGGATTTGCAAAAGCAAACTTCTCATTTGGTGAATCTGAAAGCATCGACCTATCAGGATGGTGCTGTCGATGCCACGTTCTTTGCCAAACAAGCCAATGGTATGGATGATAACCAAAAAATCGTACTGAGTGACAATGTGGTTGCAACAAAATTGATGCGTGAAGGGCAAATGGAGTTTCGTACTGAGGAACTAACTGCTTTTCCAAAACAGCGTGAAATAGAAACGGACAAGACTGTAACGGTGATTTCACCACAAGCCGAATTTGTCAGCCAAGGTTTAAAAGCAAATTTAAACGACGGTCAATACGAATTTTTTAATATTCGAGGAAAGTATGAACCATAATTTTAATCGAAAAACTGCAAAAACTTTCCTAAAACGTACAGCGCTACTCGGTTCACTGGCGTTATGTTCAGTTGCAGCTTTTGCTTTGCCTTCAGACCGTAATCAACCAATTTCACTGGTTGCTGATCGTGCAACATTTAATGAAAAGACCGGGATTACGACGTATACCGGTAATGTCATCATTGAACAGGGTTCGATGAAGCTTCAGGCAAACTCAATCGTTGCGAACTTAAACAGCAAAAAAGAGATCAGTACGATTACAGCAACGGGTGGGCCAGCACATTTCCAACAAAAAACTGACCCTGCCAAAGGCTATGCAAAAGGCCAAGCTCAGAAAATCGTCTATAATGCTGAAACGGGTATTATCACCATGACGGGTGGTGCTTTGTTACAACAAGATGGTGCAAGTATTCGGGGTAATAGCCTGAAATACAGTATGAATAAAGGCGATATCGTTGCTGAAGGTACGCCAAATAAATCTGGATCTTCTTCAGGTCGTGTTCAAATCGTGATTCCACCGTCAAGCACTAAGTCCTTCCCAGGAGCACGTGATTAATGGAGCAAACCTCGCAAGTTCAAACTTTATGTATTAAACATTTAGCCAAAAACTATAGTAAACGTTGGGTGGTAAAGGATGTATCCTTTAGCATGCAAAGTGGTCAAATTGTGGGTTTACTTGGTCCAAATGGTGCAGGTAAAACCACAAGTTTCTATATGGTTGTTGGCCTAGTGCGTATGGATAAAGGTGAGATTCATTTAGATGATCTTGATTTGTCTGACTTGGCAATGCATGAGCGCGCACGTAAAGGTATTGGTTATCTACCTCAAGAAGCATCTATTTTTAGAAAATTAACCATTTCTGAAAATATCATGTCGATTTTAGAAACCCGTAAAGATCTGAATAAGCAACAACGTCAGCAACGTTTAACGGAATTGCTTGCCGACTTTAAAATCACTCATATTAAAGATTCTCTTGGTATGAGTGTGTCGGGTGGTGAGCGTCGTCGTGCGGAAATCGCGCGTGCGTTAGCGGCAGACCCTAAATTTATGTTGCTTGATGAACCTTTTGCAGGGGTTGATCCTATTTCAGTGGGGGATATCAAAGACATTATCCGAACATTGAAAGATCGTGGTATTGGTGTATTAATTACCGACCATAATGTGCGTGAAACTCTTGCGATTTGTGAGCATGCCTATATCGTGAGCGAAGGTTCAGTGATTGCAGAGGGTACTCCAGAAGAAGTCCTTGCGGATGAAACTGTACGTAAAGTTTATCTTGGTGATGATTTTACCGTTTAATTGAATAAAATAAGGAATTTCCCGTTGAATGGCGCTAGTTTCATTCAACGGGTTTATGTTATTGTCTGAAATGACAAAAACTGAGCGATTAATCTAAAAAATTAACAAGAATTCAGTATACTTTAAACTAAAAATACGACCTGCAAAAATCATGCGATTACGAAAGATGAATGGTCTTCAATCAAGCCTCCAGTATTGGGGGCTTTTTTGTGGATGTAAGTCTTTCAAAAAACGCTATAATATCCGTTGATAGAGGATCTAAAGACGTTATGCCATTTACACTCGCCGCACAGTTTGAATATGAAGAAGACATTAAAAAAAGTCGTTTTCAAGCCATCGCAGTTCCTGTGGAAAATGAACAAGCCGTTAAAGAATTTCTCGAAGCCAATAAAGATATCTCAACAACACATCAGTGTTGGGCATGGAAAATTGGACATACCGTACGTTTTAATGATGATGGTGAGCCTTCAGGCACAGCAGGTCGGCCCATTCTAGCAACCATAGAAGGGAATGACCTAACCAACGTGTTGGTCTTGGTTAATCGTTGGTATGGTGGAATTAAGCTCGGGACAGGGGGATTGGTACGTGCCTATGGTGGCTGTGCAGGTCAATGCCTGTTGCAGGCTGAAAAAATTGAACTTATTGAGAAGAAAAAAGTGCAATTTAGTTGTCAGTTTAATGAATGGGCAATTTTCCAATATGAACTCAATCAGCAGCAAATTGAATTTCAGGAAGACTATACAGCGCAGGGCGTAAATGTACTTACATCATTGCAAATTCATCAAATCCAACCGCTACAGTTAAAAATTCAGGATATAACTCGCGGACGTGAACAATTGCATATCATCGAGGCTGCTGAAGGTGAATGAAATAGATCCATTATTGAAATATCGAGAGCAACATAAGCATCGTCTGAATTATATGCCTTGGTTGTATTGGTCACTCAAACCTAAAAATCGTGGTTGGGCCGAAGCTTGGCAACAGGAATATCAAGACTATCTTAAGTCTATGGAAACCGTTGAAATTGGTGAAAATTGTTTTATATCGCCCTTGGCTCATATTTTTGCCGAACCGGGACGTAAGATTGTTATTGGAGATAACAGCTTTATTGCAGCAGATTGCACTTTGCATGGCCCAATAGAAATTGGCAATGAAGTGGCGATCAATCATCACTGTATTTTAGATGGTGGGCGCGTGGGCATAAAAATTCATGATCAAGTTCGTATGGCGGCATATTGCCATCTATATGCTTTCGATCATGGAATGGATGTCAATCAACCTATCTATCAGCAGGCTGTACGATCACAAGGGATTGAGATAGAGCATGATGTTTGGTTAGGGGCGCATGTTGGAATCAAGGATGGCATTCACATCGCTGAGCAGGCTGTGGTCGGCATGAACAGTATGGTGACGAAAAATGTCGAAGCGCGTGCAATCATTGCAGGAAATCCTGCAAAATTTATTCGATATCGTGAATAAATAATCGCCAAATACGTCATAAATCATTTTTATGCTTACACAAATGCATGCACAGTGAAACAGAGTTGTGATAAGTTAAAAATAACAAACAACATTTTATAGCCAAGCAATAATAAAACGAGGGCTAATCATGAAACGAGTTATCGCCTGTATCGACTCTTCTCCATGCATTAATGCACTAGCTGATGCTGCTGCTTGGGTTGCTAAACAAACTCACCGTGAGTTGGTTTTACTGCAAATACTTGATTACTATCCGGCAAGTTATCACTTAGGTGAAATTAGCGGCGTGATTGGGTTTGAAAGTAATGCCATGCTCTTAAAAGAACTCGCGGAGTTAGAACAAAAACAAAGTGATTTAGCGCTAGATTATAGTAATAACTTGCTCAAACACATTTCTGAAATGATCCAAGATAAGCATGGTATTCAAACCACCCATATTCAGGAAAAGGGTGACTTCTTAGAGCAAAGTTTTAATATTTTGCAAGATGACGATATTGTTTTAATTGGTCGCGTTGGTGAACGTTCAGCAGAGCGTAATAAGCCGCTGGGTAGTAATGTTGAAAACTTTATTCGTGGTGCAAGTTGTACAGTTATGACCGTAGGACCAACGTTTAAACCACCGACTCGCTTTATTTTTGCCTATGAATATTCGCCTAAATGCGTTGAGTTAATGAAGCGTGTGGCACAAAGTGATCTACTCAAACTCTTACAATGTCATTTGGTTTATGTTGGAGATCACCCACAAATCTTGGATGATCCAAAAAATTATTTAACCAATGCCGGTCTCGATGTGGTGACAGAATACCGTTATGGCGATGTTTCGGAAAATATTCTGGACTATCAACAAGAGCATGGTATTCAGTTAATCGTACTTGGCGCTTTTAGCCACAGTAAAATCCATCAGTTCTTCTTGGGCAGTATCACTACCAGTATTTTCAGAAATTCCAGTGTTCCATTGTTGGTTGTAAAATAAGTTGAGCAAACGAACAGAGTTGATTTAATAGACGGACAATTACGAGTAAATAAATAATAAGTTGTTGATTTAAAAATAATCAGAGTTATCCTCAAAAATTGTGGATAACTCTGTGTGTAGTGTTTGTAAGTAATTGTTTTTAAAATAAAATATTATATTGATTGTTTTTTATACCTTTATTCGAGGTGTTTTTTTAAACACCTCGATTGAGATTATTTAACGATTGCAATTGCAAAACCGTCATGACCTTTGCAACCAACAGTTTGAAGTGCTGTGCAAGATAAAATTTTCGTATGATTTTGCATGGCTTTGAACATATCACGGATACCTTCAATGCTTGGTTTGTGGTTTTCAGCATTTAGAATCTCACCTGCACGAATTACATTGTCTAAAACAATCACTGTACCTGAATGAGATAAATTTAAACTTAATTCTAAATATTCAGGGTAGCTCTGTTTGTCTGCATCGACAAAAATAAAGTCAAAAGGTTCGGTATCTTCAGGAAGGGCACGTAAAATATCTGCCGCACGACCACATTTCAGTTCTATCGTTTGTGCAAGCTTTGCATTATCAATATTTTCTTGACCGAGGGCAGCATGTGTATCACGACCTTCAATGGTCAGAATGTAACCATCTTCAGGTAAGGCACGTGCTAACCACATGGTGCTGTAGGCTGCAAAAGTTCCAAGTTCTAAAACACGTTTACACTTGTTCATTTGGATTAACATTTGTAGCAGCATGCCTTGATTGGCCGCTACAGCAAGATGATCTGGAAAGCCACGTTCATCTGTATGTTGAAGTGTTTGAGTCAGTATTGGATCTTCAGGAATTAAATGTGAATCGATGTAAGCATCAATGTCTGTCCACATTTGTTGCATGTTGTCGCACCTCGTGATTGATGCAAGCATTTTAAACCTTTCCACTAACATCGCAATTTATTGTTCTGTATTTGTATATTTTATGCACAAAAAAGACCTCCGAAGAGGTCTTGGTATGACAATGTAATGTTTTAGTAATTACACATTGATGAACGACTTGAGTGATCAGGCCCCCAAGTACGGTAGCCTTGAGTATCAATATGAATTTGTCCGCTGGCATATAGACCTAGGCCCATATTGAGGCTTTGCCCATGTTGTGACCAAAATTGGCATAAACGGAACTTGGTATTTTCAATATAACTATAGTCTTCGGGCTGTGGATACGCAGGTCCAATACGGAAATCAATCGCCGAGTTGTATAAGTGACGAGATGAACTTGCACCACCGGCACACTGGTTCAAAGGCAAATCACGATAAACCGATGTCACTTCAAAGTCCGTTAAGATATTGGCAGCTACTAAATATTTAAAGACACGTAAGGTTGCAATTTGGTTTTGCCATAATTCACGGTTAGGTACCATATATTCTGAGCGACCACATTTTTGCCAGTCACGTGCAGTACGCATCAACTCAAATGATGGAATGATATTGCCTACACCATTTTTCTCTAAAAAGACTTCATAGTCTCGAACGCGACGTAAATTATCGACAGACGCGACCCACGAATTGTAGGCATAAGGCACCACTTTAGGCGGGGCTTGTCTGATGGTCGTCACTTTTTCTTGAGGTATGTAAATACGTTTACCGTCGGGAGTTGTAATAGTGTGACCTTGTTTTTGTGGTGTAGTTGTACAACCAATGAAAACAAGAGGGAATATTGCAACGGACAATAATCCCTTGAGTAAATGCTTCATTATAGAAATCAATTATTTATAAACTCGTTCTATTTTAATCCAATTTGATTGAGAAAATTTGAATAATTTGCAATGAAATGTGTGCTTTAAGTATAAAAAAAGATCAGCATGTGCTGATCTTTTCATGAAAGCGTAAAATTACTTTTCAAGATATTGTAATTTATCAGCTTTACCGTTCCATTCTTCACGGTCGGCAGGTTGATCACCAATTTGAGTGATGTTCGGCCATTTTTGAGAAAGTTCAGTATTAAGTTCGATAAATACTTCTTGACCTTCAGGTAACTCATCTTCAGAGAAAATCGCGTTAGCTGGACACTCAGGTTCACATAGCGCACAGTCGATACATTCATCTGGATTAATAACAAGGAAGTTTGGACCTTCATAGAAACAGTCAACAGGGCAAACTTCTACGCAGTCTTGATATTTACATTTAATACAGTTTTCAGTGACAACAAAGGTCATGGCGACAGCTACCTAAAAAATATGGTTCTAATAAACTAATGGTGTATTTTAGGCAAAAAATAGGGTAACTAACAATTCCTTTTATTGATAATTATTATATGCAGTGCTGTTAAAATCACTAAAAACTGAACAATTTATGTAAATTTCACAATGAATGAGAATCATACTCAAAAACTAATTAAATTACATCTGTTTATCGAACAATATTTTTATGTGCATTTTAAGCATGAAACATTTTAGAACATTAATTTTTTATCAATTTATTGCTGAATAGCCGCAGTAGTAGATAGCAAACATTCACTAATTTACGCGTTTGAATGGAGTCAATGCAAAGAACACCTTCATAGGTGCTCTTTGCATATCTCATCTATCGTTATTGCTCAATTAGATCTTAAGTAAATCCTTTAAGGCGTAAAGCTGTTGTAGTGCTTCACGTGGACTTAAGTTATCGATATCTATATCTGCTAAAGCATCAAGTACGGGCGATGTTTTTTCAACTTCAACTACGCGTTCGATGACTTCAGGCTCTGCGAGTGCCGAGAATAGATCGGTTTGTACAGCCGTATTGAGTTGCTGTTTTTGCTGAGTTTCTAATATACGAAGGCGATTTTGCGCTTCTTTGATCACAGCTGCAGGAATCCCCGCAAGCTTTGCTACTTGTAGACCATGACTTTGACTCGCAGGGCCTTGTTGAACTTTATGTAGCAGGATCAAGTTGCCATTAAGCTCACGAGCAGTCACATGATAGTTATCGATATTGGCGTCTTTGCCTAACTCGGTGAGTTCAAAATAATGCGTTGCAAATAAGCATAAACATTTAATGCGACGGGTGAGATCGAGTACACATGCCCAAGCCAAAGATAAGCCATCATAGGTACTCGTACCACGCCCAACTTCATCCATCAGTACCAGTGATTGATTGGTTGCATGATGAAGAATCTGAGAGGTTTCAGTCATTTCCACCATGAAGGTTGATTTGCCTGTAGATAAGTCGTCGGCAGATCCAATACGGGTAAATATCCGGTCGATAGGCCCTAAAATGGCAGATTGGGCAGGGACAAAGCTACCACAGTAGGCCAATAAACTGATTAAGGCTGTTTGGCGCATAAAGGTCGATTTACCGCCCATATTTGGCCCTGTGATAATCGCCATACGGTGATTAAAGTCCAAACTGGTATCATTTGGAGTAAATGCTGATTTGCTCAGAGATTCCACAACTGGGTGACGTCCGGCTTTGATTTTGATCCCAACTTCAGGGCTATATTCAGGACGTGACCAATTTCGTAATCGAGCTTGATGGGCAAAATTAGCCAGTAAATCAATTTGCGCTATAGCGGCGCTCATCATTTGTAAGTTGCCAATATCTGCACGTAACTCATCAAGTAATAGCTCAAAGAGCATTTTTTCGCGCGCTAATGCACGTGACTCACTCGAAAGCACCTTATCTTCAAAAGATTTCAACTCAGGGGTAATGTAGCGTTCCGCACTTTTTAGGGTTTGGCGGCGAATATAATGATCAGGTGCTTGCTCAGCCTGCGCTCGAGTGAGTTCAATATAGTAGCCACTGACACGGTTATAGCCAATTTTTAAGGTTGAAATTCCGGTTTGTTCACGCTCTTTGATTTCGAGATCAATGAGGAATTGTCCTGCATGGTCACGAATTTTACGTAGTTCATCAAGTTCAGTGTCGAAACCCTCGGCAATCACATTTCCATCACGTAAAAGCACTGGCGGGTTTTCTACGATGGCAGACATGAGACGCTCATGTAAGCCGTGAAAATCACCCATTTCATCATTTAACTGAGCGATTAGCTTAGATTGATGTGCCTGAAT
Source organism: Acinetobacter sp. YH12045 (assembly GCF_013419925.1). NCBI lineage: Bacteria > Pseudomonadati > Pseudomonadota > Gammaproteobacteria > Moraxellales > Moraxellaceae > Acinetobacter > Acinetobacter sp. YH12045. The sequence goes on from NZ_VOZE01000001.1 coordinate 314,009, forward strand.
GATCGGTTCAAGTGCATGTCGAAGATAGGGAATTTGTGCACAAGTTTGACGTAACTGAACTAGGTCTCGTGGACGAGCACTGCCGAGAGCTACACGAGATAGCACACGTTCAATATCACCAATTTCTTTGAGAACTAAGCGGATCGGAGACTCATGATAGCCTTGCAGCATCGCTTGTGATGCATCTAAACGTGCATCCAATAAAGCGGTATCTCGTAAAGGCTGCATTAAGGTACGACTTAATAGACGGCCACCCATCGCAGTTTGGCAATCATTGATTAGTTGGAACAGGGAAGTACCATGTTCAAATAGGGGATCAATCAGTTCTAAGTTACGACGAGTGACGGGGTCGAGCGCCACAAAATCACTACTTTGTTCGAGTTGAATGCTGCGAATATGTGGTAAAGCAGTTTTTTGAGTCACTTTTGCATAGTGAATCAAAGCCGCTGCGGCAGCTTTCGCCAAAGGTAAATGGTCAATACCAAAACCTGAAAGTGTGGCAACTGCAAATTGGTCACACAGCGTTTTTTGTGCGTTATTTAAATTGAAGTCGACGTTTGGACGTTTAGTGACAGGGCAGTCTAATTGACGTTTAATTTGCTCGACAATATTCGGATCAATAAGATCTTCATCAATCAAAATTTCGCTCGGCATTAAACGTGAAAGTTCGATTGCTAATTGTTCCAGCTGATAGTCCATTTGCTGAACTTTGAAAATACCTGCACTGAGGTCTAGTAAAGCAATCCCGATCTGATTTTGTTGTAAGCAGATCGCGACTAAATTTGAACTTTGATGAGAGGGAATTAGTGCATCATCCGTTAATGTCCCCGGGGTAATGATACGAACAATGCCGCGCTCAACTGGACCTTTACCTGTTACCTCACCAATTTGCTCGCAGATCACCACCGTTTCCCCTTTTTTTACAAGGCGGGCTAAATAGCCTTCAGCTGCATGGTACGGGACACCCGCCATAGGAATAGGCTCACCATTGGCTTTACCACGATGTGTTAGTGTAATTCCTAAAAGTTTTGCTGCCTTATGCGCATCTTCAAAAAAGAGCTCGTAAAAATCACCCATCCGATAAAACATCAGTGAATGCGGATTTTGCATTTTGACTGACATGTACTGTTGCATCATCGGGGTCAGGGTTGAAAGGTCAACTTTGGAATTATCAGCTTGCATGAAACGAAATACCTTAAAATAAAAATTTGTGCGCTGCTAAACGAATAACACTGTTTTGATGAAAATTGGATTTAGAAAAAGTCCTTATATTTATATTGTCTCTTCATTCAAAACCACAGGTGTACGTTAACAAATCGTGTTGCTGATTCTAGCAAAAAAAGTGGTAGGAAAATGCCAGAAAAGGTTTGTCTGCATGTAAAAAAAAGCAGACTTGAGTATTCTTTAAAACACTAAAATATCTCAGTATAAATTCAAAAAGCTTAGACTGACTCAAATACTAGGCTATGCTTCAGCCTGAGCTAATCGATATTGGTTGCGATCGCTACCTTATGCAAGGTAAAGTGCACGATCGGCAGCCTATATAAATTTCTGAATTTTATAAGATTTAGATGGAATGATCGTTTCCGTACCGATGCTAATCTTCACAAATTCAGACATATGGCTGGCTGGATGTGGAAGTTCGAGTGATTAAGTTCTGCATAATAAATCGGCTGCCAAAGGTTCAATTTTCAGCTTCAGTTAACACCCTAAAGAGGAGTAAAAACTATTCGCTGCCATTGTGTGCAGCTAACTCACTATTTCGATTGGTGATTTGAGACAAAACCTCTGCAATTTGGGGCAGGCAGATGTCAACCGCCTGATGACCTAAATGATCAGTTTAATTTTCAAAAATTCGATATCGATCACCATGATGCTTAAAGGCTGTTGATGGCGTAGGGCATAATGCCATAGCTATTCTAAAGCTCCTTATAATGGACGACAGTCAGTGGTCATGTTCTACCAACCCGTAACCATGGCAATATAAAAACGCATACCAACAAAGGCATAGATGATGACCACGGCATACTTCATGGCTGCATGTAATAGCGCATCATTGTGATCATTACAAATCATAGTAAAGATGATAAATATGATCGCAACAGCGCACATCGAGCCTAGACAAGTATAAACATTAAAATAAGGGGTTAATGCGGAAAAAAAGAAAAATCCCATGCGATCAGAGTGATAAACACTACCCAAATATACAGAGGAATCTACAAAACTGCGTTATGGAATCACTTGATAAATCCCCGTACATGACAGGGCATACAGGAGAAAAATAATGATTCCGCGAAAACAAAATTTTTTCGCCGCTTCATCACGGTAGAGCGGTTGATAAATGGATTATAAACTTGACGTAAAATATACTTAATTTTATATAGTTATGATTAGACCCTTAATTTCACAGAAGAAGTGACTTAAAGCCTTAAAATTTCATAATTCGATATGCTCATAAAAAATTAGGAAATGGGCACAATATTTTGAATTTATTTTACAATAATTTATCTCCAATATAAGGTTTATGTAAAGTTTAACGAGTGCCTTTGAGTTTTAAAATAATTAAAAAAAAGCTTATATAGTAATTACCTGAATAATGGCATATTCAAGTAAATGCAGAAATAAAAAAACCGATCCTGAGATCGGTTTTAAAATATGTAGATCGATTTAAATGCTGTATTGCCTTATGGTTTATAGAGGCCAAGTTCAATCAAATGCAAACGTAATATACGGCGTAGTTCGAGTACAGCTTCAGGGGTTTCTTGAATCGAATGACCCCCTTTAATGATTTTTTCTGAAACAGCACCCTCTAGATGAGCACTAGTGTATGGTACGATATCATCCGTCATAATATTTTTATCTTGACTGTTGGTGTTATTTCCCATAATTGAATGAAACTTCAAACCCTTACGCGGCTGAATATTTTCAGTGAGCGCGATAAATTTTGATTGATGACTTAAGTCACTTGGTCCATTTTGGATCAAGCCATGGTCAATTTCACGAAATAAATCTTTCAGGTCTTCTTCTTGAGTTAACACATCACCCATAGCCGATAAAAAAGCTCCTGGGAGTTTAATAATTTTTCGAGCGGCTTTGGTAAACCAGCGATCTGCATATTCTGTACCACGATGAGGTGCAGCCAAAAAAATTGCACGGCTGAAATTAGGAATATCATCAATCACCATACGTTGCTTCACGACTGGAATATTTCGGTACTGATTTAATTGACGTGAATTCATCATTTTCAAAGCTGCTTGCGTGGTATCGGCTTGGCTGACCAGTAGTCGTGCAATAATGCCGCCCATACTATGACCGACTAGAACAGCATCTTTTTTAGCTGCGGCATTGGCGTCTACTTTGCTAAAGGTCTGAGTCAAAATGGAATAAATTTGGAAGCGGCTTTCAATAATCGGCATATTAGTTGAATAGAAGACTTGCCACACTTGATAATGTTCACGTAGCACTGAATCGCCCATAATATCGTTAGTCAGACGAATCCATGCTTCAGGGCTGCTAGCAAGGCCATGTACCAAGACGATAACTTTCTTGTCAGGATTATATGGTTCAAGCATGTAGAGATGCGGCATCGTCAGTTTTTCATCTCGGTCAATCAGTGATAAATAAGCTGCCTTACCCAAGTTATTTTGTGCTAACCAAAGACCATATGGAGCAGAAAAATTGGCAGCAAGCGCATAGTTTTTATTGGCAATATTGACCTGTTCATACTTATACGGGTCGTAAGCTTTAATTTGAAACTCATGTTGATTCAAAATTTGATCAACTGTAGTTGCAGCGCTTAGTGGTTCAGCCGTTAAGGTTGCAGCTAAATAGCGCGCTTGATGGATATTAGGATTTGAACCAGACGGATATTTAAAATCAATCGGATTGATAATATATTTGGCTTTGCCTGTTTCAATCGTATGTTCTTCGGGTAAAACCACAAGAAATTCGGAGCCAAAACCATCTCGACGTGTAATTGAACGTAAACCTGAGAAGTTAAGGTTATAGGTTGACATCAATTGTTCAATTTTACGATTTTTGAGTTCTGGGTAGTGGCTGAAGTCTATGTGATAGGTGGTTTGCCCAACTTTAATCTGTTGAGTGACTTTTTGCGGTTTATAACGTAGTGCATAACTGCTAACCAATTTGGCAATCCCTTGATTATAGAAATCACGGATTTGAACTTGACGGTTATCAAAAATACGATCAGCAGGCGCACGTTTGGTTTTAAACATGTACGCATAGCTATAGCGAATACTTTTATCGAGAAGTATCAATTGTTGATCTAAGCACTTATTATAAGTGTCTTGTTCAATTTTTTGTTTTTCTTCAGATTTGTGACTACTGAGCACACCTAACTTGCAGGCTGAAGAAGATTCATATTCTATAGCTTTAGCTAAATATAATTCACTTGCTGTAGAAAGTAATTGTTCATCTTGAATCTGAGGAATTTGTTGTAACTCATCAACACAGGCTTTCGGGTCTTCTGTGCAGGCTTTGGCTTCCCGACCTGTCATCGACAAGACATTTAAACTGGCTTCGCTAAGTTTGTTTCGAGAAATAATACTTTCACGTTCATTGGCAATCGAAACATTGAGTTTTTGATTTTTGACACTGACGACCTGACATCCACTCAGTACGCTTGTACTTATGATTCCAAGGAGCAGTATTTTTTTAATATTTTGCTGCATAAAGAGGCCGCGCATAAGGTTAAGTATTTTCAAATCATACGATAATTGTCAGGATTTTCAATTCACCTTAAATGAAAAAAGACCGTTAAAACGGTCTTTTTTCAAAAGAATTTTCTAAATCGTCTGATTTAAGACGCAGCTTTAGGTGGATTTAAAACTTGCCAAACATTCCAGCGACCTTGCTTTTCAATTTCTTGAATTAAACGATCAGCAACTTCTGCTTCTTGTGGATATTTAACTTTATAGTTCTTTAAAACCTGAATGGCGTTCTTTTTTTGTTCCATGGCAATATAGTTATTTGCTGCAGAAAGATACGCTTCTTGAACACCGGCTTTCATTGCTTTGTCTAAGTATGGAATCGCTTCACGTTGACCACCACCTTCAGATAAACCAAAACCGAACCAGAAGTTTGCTTCTGCATCATCTTGGTTGATTTTTAAAATACGTTGTGCGTAAGTTAATGATTTAGTTGTGTACACAGAACCCAAATCAAGGTTACGTGCCATCACACTGGCTTTAAATGCACGAACTAAAATATCAAAAGAAGCATTGTCTTTAGACGCAAGCGTATCTAATTTTTGCGTAACTTCCTTGAGTTTAAGCTCAAACCCTTTGCGTTCTTGGCGTTGAACAAAACGTGGTGGATAGTGACGTGCTTTACCTTCAACAAGCTGTAAGAAATCATCAATTTCAGTAATGTCGATTTCATTATCACCTGCTAAAGCAGCAAATTTCATCGAACGTTCTTTGCTGTCAACAGTGGGGATAATCAGGCGGTTTTCTTCTAGGGTTAATTGCTTAGATGGGTCGGTTGGGCTAGTTACCACCATCTTAGTCACAGGCTGTGCAGCAGCTTTTTGTAAATTTAATTCAAAAGGAGGTGGTGCATCGTAGTTAAATGGGTTGAGTGCGTAGAAAGGTGGAGTCAGTTCAGGCTCTACAAAAATCATGGCATCTTTAGGAGCATTATTTTTAGTTGGGGCGCTTCCACAAGCGGCAAGGGTTAAAGCAATACAAGCAACTGCCAAGGGCTTAAGCGTCATATGATTCATCCATTAAATTTATTTTATAAAAAAAGCATGTTGGTCAGTCTAAAAAAACTCTGAACAACATGCAAGTTAAAGGCAATTTATTCTGATTGCTTTTGGTTAAGCTTTAGATTGACTACTTTGAGCTTCGCATTCGCGGCGCACATCTTCAATGATTTTAAGTTCTTCCTGACTAAAGGGTTGTTCATTAAGCTGTTGCTTTTTGAACGTTGGGTCAAGGAGAGACAAACGCTGACACAAATTATTCATACGTTTTTCATTGTGCTGAATACGATCTAACAATACACGCATACCTTCTAACATTGGGTCAGTTTGGTCTTGTGTTGCAGCATACGGTTGGAAACCAATACTTTCTGCATAATCGCGACGACGGGTTTCCGCTTCATCTTTTGGTTTATCTTTGGTGATAAAGCGTGCTGGATTGCCCACAGCAGTAGTATTTGCAGGAACTTCTTTAGTCACGACGGCATTTGAACCGACTTTGGCATTTTTACCTACCGTAAATGGGCCCAAGATTTTTGCACCGGCGCCAACCACTACGCCATCTTCCAAAGTTGGGTGACGTTTGCCTTTGTTCCAAGTCGTGCCACCTAAGGTCACACCATGGTAGAGGGTGACATCATCACCAATTTCAGCTGTTTCACCAATCACCACACCCATACCGTGGTCAATGAAGAAACGACGACCGATTTTTGCACCCGGATGAATCTCAATGCCTGTGGCAAAGCGGCTAAAAGAAGACAATAGACGAGCTGAGCCTTTACACTCTTTTTTCCAAAGTTCATGTGCCATACGATGCATGATTAAGGCATGAATTCCTGGATAAGTCGTTAAGACTTCGAGCGTATTTCGTGCAGCAGGATCGCGCGCGAATACAGCCTGTATATCTTCTTTGAGCTGCTTAAGCATTAGATTGATCCTCATTGTCTGTAGATTTTTTCCATGTTCCGTTATTTAAAGCCTGTACTCGGCTAAAGATGCCACGTAATAAGTGGTATTCCATACGATCTAATTGTATACGTCCAAATAGGCGACGCAAGCGTAAAGGTAATAATCTTGGATTTTTTGGATCCATAAATTCAATCTCTGCCAGCATTTTTTCAATATGCGGGTAGAACTGTTCCATCATTTCATGGGTCACCAAAGGTTCATCCCATTCCATATCGATGTCATCAGTAACATGCATATTGGCATCAGGATTTGCCGTTAACTCAGTATGTGCAAGGGCGGCCATGCGCATTTCATAGCAAATGACTTGAATCGCTTGGGCAACGTTTAAGACGCCATATTCAGTATTTACTGGAATAGTGACGTGGTAGTTGGCCATTGCCAATTCTTCATTGGTCAAACCACGGTCTTCACGGCCAAACACCACGGCAATTTCTTGCTGTTGTTCACAGACCGCTTTGAGAGACATTTCGGCAGCAGGGCGAGCGTCAAGTAATGGCCATGGGATGGTACGACTACGCGCACTAGTACCAAAGACAATATGACAATCTTTAATGGCTTCTTCTAATGATTCAACGATTTCAATTTGATCAATTAAATCGACAGCACCGGCAGCTAAGGCATTAATGTCCGGATGCGGGTAAGTCTTCGGTGCAACTAAGACCAACTTTGAAAGTCCCATGGTTTTCATGGCACGTAATGCACTACCAATATTTGCGGGTAATGTTGTATTCACCATGACAATACGCACATGGGAGAGATGTGCTGAAACCGCAGCATTGTCAGTTTGATTCATGATATTTCCAATATGTTTATTTAAAAAAGCAGTTCAAACAGCGTTTAAACTTTAAGAAAATTGATTGGCTTCTGCTTGGTATAAATCCATGGCATCATCCATGCTCATCCCATCTGGCGGTGGCGGAACCTGCGCAGGAATAGAGGCTTGTTCATAACTTACCGCTTTGGCAGCTTTGGATTTGACATGATATTCGACATGCAAAGATTCTTTGCCGAAGTAGTCACGCAGCTTAGACAGTAATTCATCTAGTGGGGCAACTTTCCAGTTTAAGCCCAAATGAATGTCGGCCGTCGCATATGGATAGTCAATATATAACTGCACAGGTATATGCGTACACATATCGACATTGCAGAAAGGCAGTAAAATATTTTGGATGTCGCGTGATAGCGTTTTACTAAAATGTTCAGGTGTTAATTTAATTTGAATGGCATTGGCACGTTTTTGACGGATTTCATTCAAACTGAAGGCTTTAGTTAAGCGACCCATTGGCCGATCAAAACCTTCACGTTCGTAAATTTCACCTTCAATGACCACCACTTTTTCGTTTTGAATCACATCTTTGAAGCGGTTAAAACGTTCGTGATTCGCAGACACTTCTATACGTGCAGTACCATCATCGAGCGTCACCATCATGCGGTTCGGGAAGTTGGCAATATCGACGACTAGGCCTGCAAATACTGTAGTGACACCACGTCGTGTAGGCGTAAGCTCATTAATGCGCTGTGAAATAAAGGCTTTTAGCTCTGATCGATACACATCGATCGGATGACCTGTTAGATAAAGCCCGAGAGTATCTTTTTCACCTTTAAGACGAACTTCATCAGACCACGGTTTAACAGGTTTAGAAGGTTTACGCTGAACTTCTTCAACTTCACCAAATAAATCCATCATCCCTGTTTCGCGGTTTGTACGGGCTTGGTCAGCCGCTTGTACAGCTTCTGGCAATTGCGCCATCAAGTCAGCGCGTTCTAATCCTAAACAATCCAATGCGCCACCACGAATCAATGCTTCAAGCGTGCGCTTATTGATTTTTTTTAGGTCAATACGATGACAGAAGTCAAACAGATCTTTATATGGGCCATCTTGGATACGTGAGTCAATCACAGACTGCATGGCAGCTTCACCGACACCCTTGATCGCACCTAAACCATAGACGATGGTTTTTGGATCGCTGGCATGGAAATTATATAAAGACATATTGACCGAAGGTGGCAAGACTTCAAGACCATTAATACGACAGTCATCGATTAAGAACACCACGTTGTCCGTGTTCTGCATTTCCGAGGTCATCACTGCTGACATAAATTCAGCAGGGAAATGTGCTTTTAACCAAGCGGTTTGATATGCAACAAGGGCATAGGCTGCGGCATGGGATTTGTTAAAACCATAGCCTGCGAATTTTTCCATATAATCGAAGATATGATTGGCCGTATCTGCATCAATACCTTTGGTTGCAGCACCTTCAGTAAAGATCTGACGGTGCTTAATCATTTCTTCGACTTTCTTTTTACCCATGGCACGACGAAGTAAATCCGCGCCACCCAAGCTATAGCCAGCACAGAACTGCGCTGCCTGCATTACCTGTTCCTGATACACCATAATGCCGTATGTTGGTTCAAGGACACTTTCTAGTAATGGATGTAAGTATTCAAACTCGCCACCATGCATACGGTAAATAAAGTCAGGAATCAGATCCATCGGGCCTGGACGGTATAAAGACACGAAAGCAATAATTTCTTCGAACTTACTTGGACGTGCCTCTTTCAGCATTTTTTTCATGCCGACGGATTCAAACTGGAAGACCGCTGTGGTATTTGCATCTGCGAACACAGCATAGGCAGGTTTGTCATCCAAAGGAATCAAGGAAATGTCGACAGGTGTAGTGATATCTGGACGGGCATTGATGTGCTTAATGGCATCTTCAATTACCGTTAAGTTACGTAAGCCCAAGAAGTCGAATTTAACTAGACCTGCAGCTTCCACATCGTCTTTATCGAATTGGGCTACACGGTTAGTTCCATCTGCATCACATAGGACAGCCGAATAGTCAGTTAACTTAGTTGGTGCAATAACCACACCACCGGCATGTTTACCTGTATTACGGGTAATGCCTTCAAGTTTGAGTGCCATTTCCCAAATTTCGGCTGCATCGTCGTTATCTGGGTTAGATGGATTGGTGACAATATCTTTTAGCTGTGGTTCGGCCTCAATGGATTCTTCCAAACTTAAACCTAAAGGCTTGGTCGGAATCATTTTAGAAATACGGTCAGCCAAACCATAAGATTTACCCAAGACACGGGCTACGTCACGAATTGCACCTTTTGCCGCCATGGTACCGAAAGTTGCAATTTGAGAGACCGCATCTCGACCATAGGTGCGTGCAACATAGTCAATAACACGGTCACGACCTGCAATACAGAAATCGACGTCAAAGTCGGGCATTGATACACGTTCAGGGTTTAAGAAACGTTCGAACAGTAGGTCATAACGTAGTGGGTCTAGGTCAGTAATTTTTAAACTATAGGCAACCAAGGAACCTGCACCCGAACCACGGCCTGGACCAACAGGGACGCCATTACCTTTAGACCATTGAATAAAGTCCATGACAATCAGGAAGTAACCTGGGAATTGCATGGTCAGGATGATCCCGACTTCATAAGCCAAACGTTCATCATAAGGCTTACGAATTTCTGGCCAGTCGTCACCACGTTGTTCGACAGGGTACAAATGCGCTAAACGTTCTTCTAAACCTTCTTTCGATAAATGTTCAAAATAGGTGTCAATTGTATGGCCTTCAGGAATTGGATAATCGGGAAGGTCATGGAAGCCTAAACGTAATGACACATTACAGCGTCGCGCAATGTGATAGGTATTTTCTATAGCCGTTGGAATGTCTGCAAACAGCTCCGTCATTTCCTCAGCAGTTTTAAAATACTGTTCAGGACTGTAATTTTTAGGGCGACGATTGTCACCGAGGACATAGCCATCGGCAATACAAACGCGTGCTTCATGTGCCTCGAAATCTTCTTTACGTATAAAATGCACATCGTTATGAGCAACCACACCAATGTTAAATTTCTTCGCAAGTTTTACTGCTTCGTGAATAAAGTCTTCTTCACCCGAGCGCTCAGTTCGTGTAATCGCTAGATAAACACGATTGCCAAATTTTTCGACCCATTCAGCTAACAGGGGTTCAGCTTTTTGCGGGTTAGAAGAGCAAAGCATTTTGCCGACATCACTTTGCATACCCAGTAAAACAATCAAGTCTTGGTGTTGATTTAAAATCCAATCTTTTTTTACGCAAGGAATATCAAGCTGTTGACCAGAAATATAACCTTCAGAAACCAACTCTGTTAGACTGCGCCAACCTTTATTGGTCATCGCTAGAAGAGTAGCTTTGTGTTCAGCATCATTCAAACGAATGGTTGAACCAAATATGGGTTTAATGCCTTTATCTAAGCACTTTTTATAGAATTTTACAGCAGCATGTAGATTTGAAAGGTCAGTAATGGCCAGAGCGGGCATTTCATCTGCAGCTGCAGCTTTTACAAGATCAGGTATACGTACAATAGATTCAGTAATGGAAAATTCTGTAAAAATACCAAGATGTACAAAGTGCATAGATGAGTCCCTGCGAAAACAGCTGCTGATTTTAGCATGCTCTGAGATCAAACTTGCGTTTATTGCATGGCTTTATGCAGATTTATAAATTCACTGTTTAAGCAATAAACGCTGTATGACAATCACGGTTTAGCAAGCAATACCTTGATTAACTGAAAAAGCTATTAATTTGCTATTTTTAAAGTTGAAGGCTAGATTGCCAATATAGGGTAAATCATAGTTATGCGGCTCTTTCAATACGGATTTTGCATGAGTGGTGAGAGTAAAATCATATATGCAACTTCATTTGGATTGGCCAATTTTGCACTTTTGGTAAAGTCTTTTACAAATTGTTGATAGTCATTTTGGCTTATCAGATGTTTTGACCCAATTTGAATTTTATCGCGTATTTGAGTGGATTTATCCCATTCCATCCAAACATCCCCTTTGGTTTGTCCAAGTTGGGCGAAGCTGCTTTTATTTTTATAGAATGAATCATTTTTAACTTGAGGATTGTCCTCAGCATAAATTTCAAATTTTAGAAATTTACCTTTTGATGTGACATGAAACTCAGTATTGCCGGCACATTCTGAATATTCATATTTAAGCTTTACTGGATTTTTGCTGATTAATGCATTTGCTTTTGATGCAGGCAAGGGTAAGGCTAAGCCAACATCATTTACCTTAATACTAGTGAGATAGTCATAATCAGCAATGGATGCAGATGCTGCTGAAGTGATCAATATTGCTGTTGTGAAAAAAATTTAAGCGGAAAATTTTTGCTGTCAGTGTAGTTTGCATGGGGAATATAAAATCCTGTTCTTTTGATATTTTGTACTCATTCAAGTTTTTGTAAACGTAATATTGAAGGTTATATTTTAAATTTTATGGTGTTGCTAATTTGCCGTCAAAATACTTTAAAACTAAAAAAAATTTTGGTTTAATTGCGGCATTAAAAACTAAATTTTAGAATCTAAGAAACTAAAAAGCCCTCCGAGGAGAGCTTAAATATATGAATTATGCAGGCTTAGCGCAGTTTCGATAACCAGTCCCCCAGACTTTGAACAATTTGTACCAAAATCAACAATACAATGACGGTCATGATGACCACGCTACTATCAAAACGTTGATAACCATAAGAAATGGCAAGATCACCGATACCGCCTGCACCTACTGCACCCGCCATGGCTGTTGCACCAATTAAGCTAATGGTTGCAGTCGTTAAGTTTAAAATTAAAGAGCTACGAGACTCTGGTAGGACAAATTTAGTAATGATTTGCAGCGGAGATGCACCCATCGCTTGAGCAGACTCAATGATGCCGTCATTCACTTCAAGCAACGAAGTTTCAATCAGACGACCAATGTAAGGACCAACATAGATTGTGAGAGGAACAATTGCAGCCCAAGTACCAATTGAAGTACCCACAATGACTTTGGTCAAAGGGATGACCGCAATCAGGAGGATAATAAATGGCAATGAACGCAGTGCATTCACAATCGGGTTCAAACCATGGTAGATGACACGGTTAGGCAAAATGCCTTGTGGACGTGAGACATATAAAATCACGGCCTGGATAAAACCCCAAATACAGCCAAAGAGCATGGCAAAGAACACCATGTGAAAAGTTTCTTGTAGGGCAGTGACGAACTGATCCATAGACAAAGAACTTTTCCAAAAGGGTGCTGTAATTTGAGTCAGCCATTGAACAATTAAATCTCTCATTGCTGAACTCCTGCTTGAGTGACTTCAACGCCATGTTGTTCTAAGAACGCCACTGCTTGTTGAATCAATGTTGCATCACCTAATAGCTGAACGAACATTTGTCCAATCACCGCACCATTAATTTCAGTCATATTGGCAAACAAAATATTCAGGCTAATATCAAACTGTTTAATTACCGCCTGAATGACAGTTTCTTGTGCCGAACTGCCGAGGAATTTTAAACAATAAATACTGTTATGATTTTGATTTTCTAGATTATTTAAAATATTAACAGGCAGCTGTTGCTGCAATACAGTTTGAATAAAGTTTTTGGTTGTATTGTGTTTTGGCTGACTAAAAATCTCTAAGGTTGAGCCATGTTCGATGACTTTCCCTTGTTCCATTACCGCGACATAATCACAAACGGATTCAATCACATCCATTTCATGGGTGACCATCACAATAGTAATGCCTTGTTCTTGATTGATTTTCTTTAATAACGCCAATACCGATTTGGTGGTTTGCGGATCGAGAGCAGATGTTGCTTCATCACACAGTAAAATTTTAGGATGATTGGCAAGCGCACGGGCAATCCCGACACGTTGTTTTTGACCACCAGAGAGCTCATCTGGATAAGCATTTTTCTTATGTTTTAAGTCAATAAATTCGAGCAACTCTTCTAAACGTTTTTGGCGTTCAGCTTTAGCTACACCTAAAAGTTTAAGTGGCATTTCAATATTTTCTGCAACTGTTTTGGTTTGTAGTAAATTGAAGTGCTGGAAGATCATGCCAATATTGGTTCTTTCTTGACGAAGCTCTGCCGAATTTAAAGCAGTAAAGTCTTTATCATGAATAATAATTTGCCCTTCACTCGGACGTTCTAGCAAATTAATTAAACGGATTAAGGTACTTTTGCCTGCACCACTGTAGCCAATTAGACCGAAAATACAGCCATCTGGAATGTCCAGATTAATCTGATCCAGTGCTGTAACGGTTTGGCCTTTAAGCTCAAAATGCTTGGAGATATTTTTAAATTGGATCATAGCGTCAAAAAAGGTTCAGAAATGAAAAAACAGGCAAAGTAAACTTTGCCTGTTTATTTGAAGAAATTATATTACTATTTTGCTTCAGTGAGGTAGCTAGTTGGTTTATTTACATCAATTTTAGTACCACCAAAATGTTCATCGATGTAAGCTTTTACCGCTGGAGTGTGATAAAGCGCGCCTACTTTTTGTAGAACTGGGTCATTTTGACGGTCAGCAGCAACAGCAAGAATGTTCACGTTCATTTTTGTACTTTGGTCGATTGGCTCATAGTAAACCGCATCTTTCAGTACGTTTAAACCACCTTCCATCGCAAGGGTATTACCCAAAACAATCGCATCAACTTCGTCTTTAACACGAACCGCAGTCGCCATTTGAATTGGTTTGATTACGATTTTCTTCGCATTTTCAGTTACGTCAGCAGGTGTACCTTTTACATCGTCAAAATCAGCTTTAAGTTTGATTAAGCCAGCAGATTGAAGTAGTAACAATGCACGTGATTCGTTTGCGCCATCATTTGGAATCGCAATGGTTGCACCTGTTTTAAACTCTTCAAGTTTTTTGACTTTGCTTGAATAGATACCCATTGGTTCTAAATAAGTAGTCGAAAGCGGTGCAATTTTATCTTTATTGTTGTCGTTAAACGCAACCATATAGGCATATGACTGGAATGCATTAACATCAATTTCTTTGTTCGCTACAGCAGTGTTCATAGACACATAGTCAGTAAAGTTTTTCACTTCAAGTTTAATGCCAGCTTCTTTGGTTTCAGGAAGCGTAGCAATATAGCGCCAAATATCAGCATCTGAACCAGTCGAAGCCATGGTAACAGTTTGCACTTCTGCAGTGTCTTTTTGTTGTGCGGCGTCAGTTGCAGGAGCTTCTTGTTTACCACAGCCTGAAAGGCCCACAGATAAACCGAGAACTAATCCTAGGAGCTTTTTCATATATTCACCCGAGTAAATTTATAAAATTAATAAATTCACAAATCATATTATGGAGAGATTTACTTAAGTCTTTTATCAGACAGGCTGATAGATGCTTAATAATTTAAAATGCTACACAGACTTATACAATTAGATCTGAGTCTATTTCCAAATGGGAAAAGATAGCCATTGCAAGCTGCTGTAAACAAAAGATTTAATAAAGCAAATCTCTATATTTCGCTAGGCATCATATCAATTTTTTATTATTCAATATAGTGATTTAAAAAGTTATGCTTAGCAGCAAAAATGTATATGGAATATGTTTAATTAAATAATTTAATAAGTAAAAACAATATATTATTTATAATTAAACTATTTAAGTACGTCATTTGTATAAGTTTAGGTCTATATAACAAATTTTAAAATGTATTGCTGAAAAAATGATAAAAATGAAATAAGTCCTGTCATACACAAAATTTGTAACATTCATATGTAAAAATAACGGAGAGTTTCAATCTAAGCTGAGTTGAAATCTTCATTGATATATTTGAAGTTTAACTCTGATTCATGGTTTTTCAAAATCTTAGATCTAAATCTGAGGAAGATTGAATCCGCTATATTGTTTA
Organism: Acinetobacter sp. YH12045; assembly: GCF_013419925.1. Taxonomy (NCBI): domain Bacteria; kingdom Pseudomonadati; phylum Pseudomonadota; class Gammaproteobacteria; order Moraxellales; family Moraxellaceae; genus Acinetobacter; species Acinetobacter sp. YH12045. Next base: position 329,393 of record NZ_VOZE01000001.1, read on the forward strand.
ATATAAGCTGCTTAATAATTGATCATAATAAATTGCTATGTGAGGCACGCTATGTCAAATCAGTTTGATTTCGTCTCAGTTGTAAAAAAGCCTACAGTTCATTATGGCGGTAGATCGGTGAGCCATGTTTTAAAAATGGAAGATGGTAGTCAAAAAACCATCGGTGTATTTTTGCCATCAGACCAACCTATGACGTTTGAGGCGCATGTGAAAGAATGTGTTGAAATCACATCCGGGCAGTGTGTTGTGCAGATTGGAGAGCAGGGCGAGTTTGTACAATATACTTCTGGCGAAAGCTTTATTGTTCCACAAGATTCTATTTTCAAAGTGCAATGTACCGATGTTGTTGATTATGTATGCCATTTTGATTAAGCATGCTTAAACAGGTTGGAGTTGCTTTAGCATTGTGACTTATGATTTTTACTTCCAAAGCCATAGTAATTGATCTGTTTAGAGTTTAAACCCCGCATTTAGCGGGGTTTTTTGTATGATTTAATGGATAATTTAGTTTTCGTATACGAATTCCTGCGGTAACTAAAATTAAAGTATTTAACATCACCTATAACCACTGTTTGGCAGAGTTAATGTGCTTTGGTTTTGCTGTGAATAAATATTCAATTAGCAAAATGGAATGTGCAAATAATCACTACGCTGTATTTCATAAAGCACGTGACGGTTTAGTGGGTGTTCAGCTGGTACAAGCGGATGATTGAACTCGCGGACTTTTTGCATGCCAATGCGCTGCATCACACGTTCCGAAGGCGTGTTTAAACTCGCTGTGAATGATATGACCTTGTCTAATCTTAGGTTTCTAAATGCATGTTTGAGTACAGCTTTTGCACCTTCGGTGGCATAACCTTGATGCCAATATTGCGGCAGTAAGCGCCAACCAATTTCAGGGGCATCGGCTATTTCAAATTCGGGCGGGTGTATGTGTAAACCGATAAAGCCAATAAATTCACCTGTGGCTTTTAGCTCTACAGCGTATAACCCCCAACCTCGTGTATCTATTGAATTACGTAGACGCTGCATAAATGCGACGGCTTCATCAGCATCAAGTTTGTTAGGGAAATAGCGCATGACGTCGTCATCTGCACACATTTGGATAAATGGGGCAGTGTCGGAGTCTTGCCATTGGCGGAGGATAAGGCGAGGGGTTTGGATAGGAATCATCAGCAACTGAATTATCATTAATAAGCTTAAGTCCTTGACTTTATAGTATATAAAGAGAAAAATAAATTTTATTTAAAAATAATCAAAAATGAGCTCATTTAACCTTTTTAAAATGTTTATAGTTTTAATTTCTGTAGGTTTGATTTCTTGCTCAAATACAGAAAATCTCGAACCAGATTTTCAATTTTTATTGGCTAATGAGCCTAACTGGGTTGAAGTAAAAAACGAGTCAGCCTATTCCGATCTAATGATCACAGAATATATGGATATCAGTACTATAAGTAGATGGACCTATAAAGAACCATTAATTATTAGAACAAAAACATCCTATAGAACGATAGGAGGAATAAGTACTGAGGATAGGGATGAAATAATCTATTCGTTAGTTGAATGTTTTAATTCTCGTTCGGCAACTGTAAGTTATGAGGATGTACTAATGATTCCTAATTCGGAGCCAATTATTCATTCGAATCGTTATTTGATACCTGACTATAGTTTTGATCTATCTGATGAAATTTGGCAGCAAATTCCAAAAGATACCTCCATATCAACTTATTGCTCTAAATTAAAAAAAACTAAAAAACTCGATGACTTTGTAAATAAAACTCAAGAAAAATTGGGTTGGATACCTATACGAATTGAAAACTCACCAAGATATCATTACTTAAATATTAATGATTTAGATAAGATTTCTAATTTTGTGCCTTTTAGATTGGAGGTAAAGGTTTATAAAGTAGAAGAATACTTAGACAAAACATCTACATCAACGACTTATAGTGTGATATTTGATTGTAAGAATCATCGCATGGCTATTTGGAATAAAACGCTTAATATGAATGATTTTGAATATAAACCTAGCCCTAATCCAATAGTGCTGGAAAAATATAATTACTTTAAGGATTTAAGTGAGATTGATGACTGGCAGCTTATAGATACCGATAGTTTTGTATATAAGGAAAAAATATGCCAAAAATAATGGAGAGACCTTTAAAACCATATGTAGAAATAGTTCTATTGATTAAGTAAGGCAGATATTTTTGAATAAATGTTTATGTTTATCTCAAAAAAGTATAAGCAATACTTAGTGTTAGATAAGTAACGAATAAAGTAGTTTATAATATTTAATTTTTTTATTTAGGATTACCAAATACATATAGTTCTAAAAAAACCCCGAACGAATCAGGGTTTTTATTTAATCAAATGAATGATTAAGCATTTTCACGTGCAATTGCACGGTAACCAATATCTTTACGGTATTGAACACCATCAAAAGTCACTTTTTGGCACAGCTCTAATGCTTTTGCTTGCGCTTCACCAATTGTGTTGCCTAGCGCAGTCACACAAAGAACACGACCACCAGCAGTCACAATATCACCATTTTCAAGTGCTTTAGTGCCTGCATGGAAAACTTTCGCATCAGCCATTTCTGTGTCTAAGCCAGAAATCACATCGCCATTGCTAGACGTTTCAGGGTAGCCCTTAGATGCAAGTACGATACCTACAGTCTTACGCTCATCCCATTCAGCTTCCGCAGGTAAGTTACCCGCGATACCAGCTTCAACCAAATCAACTAAAGACGATTTTAAACGCATCATAATTGGTTGAGTTTCAGGGTCGCCAAAACGACAGTTGAACTCGATCACTTTAGGTTGACCTTGTTCATCAATCATCAAACCTGCGTATAAGAAACCTGTATAAACGTGACCGTCTTTTTTCATGCCTTCAACGGTAGGACGCATCACTTCATTCATAGTTTTTTCAAATACATCTGCAGTCACTACAGGCGCAGGAGAGTAAGCACCCATACCGCCTGTGTTTGGACCTTGGTCGCCTTCAAAGATACGTTTGTGATCTTGTGAAGTTGCCATTGGCAAAATGTTGTCGCCATCAATCATACAAATGAAAGATGCTTCTTCACCTGCCAGGAATTCTTCGATCACCACACGTGAGCCGGCATCACCAAATTTGTTGCCTGCAAGCATGTCATCAATCGCATCAAATGCTTCTTGATTGGTCATGGCAACGATCACGCCTTTACCCGCAGCAAGACCATCTGCCTTGATAACGATTGGTGCACCATTTTTTTCAACAAATGCTTTTGCTGCATCTACTTCTGTAAATACATCATAGAAAGCAGTTGGAATGTTATGGCGTTTTAAGAAGTGCTTCGCAAATGCTTTAGAGCCTTCAAGCTGTGCAGCAAATTGAGTTGGGCCCCAAATTTTTACACCCGCTTCACGGCAAGCATCCACCACACCATTGACTAGTGGTGCTTCGGGGCCAACCACGATCAAATCAACTGCATTATTTTTTGCAAAGTCGATAATCGCAGCATTGTCTAAAATATTTAAGGCAACATTTTCGCATTTATTTTCAGTTGCAGAACCCGCATTGCCTGGTGCTACAAATACTTTTGCAACTTTGTCATCTTGTGCGATTTTCCATGCCAATGCATGTTCACGACCGCCATTACCCAAAACTAAAATATTCATCGGTTCATACTCCATGAATCGAAAATGACATAAAGTCCTCAGCCTAAAAATAGGAGAGGACTTTATGCAAGATTAGAAATCTGTTTTAAACCACATGTATGACTTTGTCATTACATTCTAAGCACTGTGCTTAGTGGCGGAAGTGACGCATGCCAGTGAAGACCATTGCAATACCCGCTTCATCAGCTGCAGCAATTGTTTCGTCATCACGCATAGAACCACCCGGTTGGATAATGCATTTAATGCCCGCTTTCGCAGCGTTATCAATACCATCACGGAATGGGAAGAATGCATCAGATGCCATTACAGCGCCTTCAACAACTAAACCAGCGTGTTCAGCTTTAATTGCTGCAATACGTGCAGAGTTAACGCGGCTCATTTGACCTGCGCCAACACCAATGGTTTGACGGCCTTTAGCGTATACAATTGCATTTGATTTAACGTATTTCGCAACTTTCCAAGCAAAGATTAAGTCATCAATTTCTGCTTCAGTTGGAGCGCGTTTAGTCACAACTTTAAGGTCATCTTTAGTGATCATGCCTAAGTCTTGGTCTTGAACCAATAGACCGCCATTTACACGTTTGTAGTCAAGCTGTGCTTTACGCTCAGTGATCGCAGGAAGCTCGCCGCATACAAGTACACGTACGTTTTTCTTCGCGCCAGTCACTTCAAGCACGCCTTCAGCAACGCTAGGAGCAATGATCACTTCAACGAATTGACGGTCAACAATTGCTTGAGCAGTTGCAACATCTAATTCGCGGTTAAATGCAATGATGCCGCCGAATGCAGATTCAGGGTCAGTTGCATAAGCAAGGTCATAAGCCGCTTGGATGCCGTCTAAAGATACAGCTACGCCACATGGGTTTGCGTGTTTTACGATGACACATGCAGGCTTAGCAAATGATTTTACACATTCAAGTGCTGCGTCAGTGTCTGCGATGTTGTTATAAGATAATTCTTTACCTTGAAGTTGTTTCGCAGTAGAAACAGATGCTTCAGTTGCTGTGTCTTCTACATAGAAAGCAGCAGATTGATGCGGGTTTTCACCGTAACGTAAGTCTTGAACTTTGTTCAATTGAGTATTGAAAGTACGCGCAAATTTATCTGCTTGACCTTCTTCCTTACCTACGCGAGCGCCTAAGTAAGATGCAATCATGCCGTCATACTGTGCAGTATGTTCAAATGCTTTAACCGCAAGGTCAAAACGAGTTGCATGTGATAATGCGCCTTCAGCTTTAAGCTCAGCAACGACAGTTGCATAGTCAGATGCATTTACTACGATACCTACAGATGCATGGTTTTTCGCAGCAGCACGAACCATAGTCGGACCACCGATGTCGATATTTTCAATAGCATCAGCAAGTGAGCAGTTCGGTTTAGCCACAGTCGCAGCGAAAGGATAAAGGTTAACAACAACTAAATCGATTGCATCGATGTTGTGTTCAGCCATCACAGCTTCGTCTAGACCGCGACGAGCTAAGATACCACCATGAATTTTCGGATGTAGCGTTTTTACACGGCCGTCCATCATCTCTGGGAAACCTGTGTGCTCTGAAACTTCAACTACGGCAACATTATTGTCTTTCAACAATTTGTATGTTCCGCCAGTAGATAAAATTTCTACCCCTAGAGCAGCAAGTTCTTGTGCAAATTCAACAATTCCAGTCTTGTCAGACACAGAGATTAAAGCGCGTTTAATAGTCATGATCTTCGTCACAGTTTTCAAGGAACAGATTAAAACAAAATTAGCAAAATGCAGGTTAAAAAAAATGCCTGCGGAAGCCGCAAGCATTTTATCATTTATTCACTCATTAAACCGTGAGCTTTCAACTTTTTACGTAAAGTACCACGGTTTAAGCCGAGAATCTCAGCAGCGCGGGTTTGATTACCACGTGTATATTCAAGAACTACAGATAGAAGAGGCTTCTCCATTTCCGCCAGCACCATATCGTATACCTGAGATGGTTGCTCGCCTTGCAATTGTGCAAAGTAATGGCGAACTGCGCGATCTACGTGAATACGAAGAGCGACATCAGATTGTGCAGTAAAAATAGGAGATTTGCTATTCATGCGAATTAATCCGAAAAATCAAATATCACTTGGGTAAAGTGATTTGTTAAAAGTGGTCTATAAACTTGAATGAACTCCGTTTTAGTTCCTAATGCGGAGTTCTAAAACTTGTACATTACTTGTAGCTTGACACAACTCGCAAAATTGTTCGAAAAATAAGCGTAACAATAGATTAATAATTGTTACAGCCTAAAAAACAAACAAAAAATCTACTCAATACGCAATAAATATTAAAGCGCACGGTTGGGATTGTATTTGTTGTGAAAAATTAGCGAGGAGTTTGCAGCACAAAGCTTTCGTGGCGCGTATCATACCATTGTCTAGGAAAAAGTGAGCAAGAAAACTGCATTTTTTTTATGTTTTTTTTACTTTTTTAATAGTTTTTTCCAATATTAGGGGCGAATCAACTCAATTGAATAATTATCGAAGCTTTTGCGTGCAATTGGTAGACTAAATTGGAATTTAAAAGGACTACTTTTTGGGATCCGTTGGATGCCATGCAGACTTTTGTCCAAATACTCTTCAGGTAAAAGCGTATAGTTTGCTATTTCAGTACCATTTTCTTTTAGTGAAATTTTCATATTGGGTAAGGCAAGGCTACGGTCATGAAAATTGATCATTTCACCTGTAAAACGTGTTTCATTATTTCCAATGCTACGAATTTTGACTTTTTTGGTACTAATTAAACTGTAATGTTCCTCTAGACGTGAACAATTGAATACATCACAGACCGCAGTAAATGCAGCACCCATCACTGGACTATTTTTTAAATATTGAGGATTGAACCAGAAAAACTGGAATATAAGTGCACCAAATAAGAAAGCATTAATACAGAACCACATAAAATAATTCAGTGGTGTACGTTTTTTATCTTTTTCAGCCTGTTCTGCCCAATTTACAGCAGGCAGGTTGCCGATTGGTTCGGTGCTGAAATAATTTAAGTTATTTAAATAAGTTTTTAGATCGATATTAGAGTTTTCGACTTTTTGATCAAATAGTTTTAATAAATGGTGGCTTGGTGTTTCTTCAACAGTCACTGGTATAAGCGTATTATTGAATTCGCTGACATTAATAATGGTATTGGTATTTTTTTGCGGCGCATTTTCTGGCTCATGGGTAGAAAAAGACAACGCTTTATCTACCACCAAATGAGACAGTGCATTAAAAGATGTAGAGCACTTTGGGCAACAAACCATGCCCTGAGCGACAGTAAGCTGCGGAACAGTTACTTTATATGTTGTAAAACAAGTTGGGCAGTTAGTTAATTTGTCGCTCATAAGTACACATTTTAAATTTTAATACTGTTGGCGTTTACCCGAAATTCGGCACCATGTTTCGTCACGTTTTTCTACGTCTAATATATCAAAAAATTCAGAATAAACACTAGAAACATCAGAAACTTGCTCTTCAATTACACCTGCAAGTGCGAACTCGCCCTCAGATTTAATTAAAGTTGAGAATTCTGCAGCCAAGGCCATTAGAGGGCCTGCAAGAATATTAGCAACAAACACATCGGCTTTTTGTCCAGCGAGTTCTTGGTTGAACTCTTCAGGTAGGCCTACATACAAATTTTCCAGTACACCATTTAATTCGGCATTTTGTTGTGTTGCTAAAACGGCTTGTGGGTCAATATCAGTGGCATAAACTTTTTTTGCACCCAAAAGTAAAGCGGCAACACCTAAAATACCAGAACCACAACCGTAGTCGATGACGATTTTATCCTTAAGATCAACTTTACCTAACCATTGTAGGCATAGGAATGTAGATGCATGGTTACCAGTACCAAAAGCAAGACCTGGGTCTAGTTTGATGTTTACGGCGTCTGCTTCTGGCGCTTCCATCCATTCTGGTACGATCCAGTATTTTTCACCAATTTTAATAGGCTCGTAAGCATCCATCCATGTGCGTTCCCATTCTTGGTCTTCAATGAATTCGCTACGCATTGGCGCATCAGGAAGTTGAGCTTTAATAAATGTTTCTAATGCTGCAACATCAATTTCTTCATCATCTTCTTGTGCATAGATACCAGTAACGATCACTTTATTCCAAAGTGGTGTTTCACCTGGAAGTGGTTCAAGTAAATCCTGATTTTCTGCATCATCTAGCGTGACACTGACTGCACCTAAAGAACTGAGCAGTGTTTCAGTGTAATCAACTTGAGCTTTTTCAACAGTAATATGAATTTGTAACCACTTCACGGACATAACCTAAATGAGTTTTATAAAAAGCTATTGTAACGGAACTCGGCAACTTGCAGCTAGCGATTATCAAAATTGACAAAAAATAAAAGGATGCACGTAGCATCCTTTTAATTTTTCAATGACTTAACTTTTAATTGTTTCTGTTGTAGTTGTCGAGAGCGGTGCAAAACGTGTAATTAGGAAGCCAAATACAGCGGCAAAGATGTACATAAAGATTGAATATACTGCCGCAGGCATTGCAACTGCAGAACTGGCCATCACTGTTAAGGCGATGGTCATGGCTAACGTACTGTTATGAATGCCGATTTCAAATGCACATGCACGTGCCTGAGCACTATTGATGCCGAAAAGTCTTGGAACAAAATAACCGATACATAAGCTGAAAATACAGAATAGAACCGTAGCTAAGCCAACTTGGGTTAGATAAGCCGCAATATTATGTCGTTCAGAATAAATGGCGCCAATAATAATTAAGATAAGAAAGAACACAGCAAAGATACGGAGTGGTTTATGCAGTTTCTCAGTTAGTTTAGGTGCATAGTGACGAAGTAACATACCTATACAGACAGGGATGATAATGATGCTGAAAACTTGGAGGATTTTTCCAAATTGCAGACTGATTTGTTGGCCTTCTTGCATGAAGTGCATGATCGAAAAATTCACGATCAATGGAAGGGTTAATGCTGCAATGACTGAATTGATGGCGGTCAGGGTTATATTTAAAGCCAAGTCACCTTTAAATAGATAACTAAATAAGTTGGCTGTACTACCACCGGGTGAGGCTGCGAGTAGCATCAGTCCGACTGCAAGCAGTGGTGGCAAGGCCAGCAGTTTACATAATAAAAAGGCAACGCCGACAAGTAACACGAGTTGGCAGAATAAAGCGATTAACACGGCTTTAGGATGTTTGGTGACACGTGCGAAATCTTTGGGGGTAAGTTCTAGCCCAAGCCCGATCATAATAAAGGCCAGTGCTAATGGCAAAAGAACCGTAATAATTCCAGAATCCATCTTATTTATTCTCCTTGAGCATATTTAATGGTGTTTCACCAAAGTCCTTATGGTGATTGCGTTAGAAAAAATAGTTTAGGTTTTCACTTGTTGAATCAAGTGACTGCCACGGCGCGTCAAAATAAAACCAAATAAGGTCGCCAATAAATACATAAAAATAGAATAAACACCGGCAGGTATCGCCACTGTGGTGTTTTCAAGCACACTCAGTGCGATAGTTAACGCGATACTGGTGTTATGAATGCCGATCTCAAAGGTACACGCACGTGCCTGCTTTTCCGGTACACCTGCGAGGAACGGAATTAGGTAACCCAAAAATAAGCCACTGAAACAGAGTAAACAGGTCGCAATGCCGACGCTGGCAAAATACGTAATTATGTTGGATTGTTCACGCAAAACTGCGAGTGTAAAGATAAGAATTAATAAGAAAATAGACAACATTCGCATCGGCTTGTTGATGTGATATGCAATGGTCGGGAAGGAGTTTCGAATAAACATACCGAAACATACCGGTATCAAAATAATCAGAAATACATGGGTGATCTTATCGATAGGCATACCAATACTTGTACTTTCACCAACAAAATGCAAAATGGATAGATTGACGATAAAAGGCAATGTAAAGCACGAAACAACTGAGTTGATGGCTGTTAAGCTAATGTTTAATGCAACGTCACCTTTATATAGGTAGCTAAAAAGGTTAGCAGTGGGGCCGCCGGGTGAAGCCGCAAGCAACATGAGCCCGACCGCGAGTAAAGGGGGTAACTCCAGCAACTTACACAGGAAAAACGCAATACTGGTCAGTAGAATTAGTTGAGTAAATAAAGCGATGAAAATGACTTTTGGATAGCGTCCAACGCGTAAAAAGTCTTTGACTGAAAGTTCAAGCCCCAACCCCATCATCATAATGGCTAAAGCAATGGGTAGAAAAAAAGCAAATAATCCCGAATCCATGGAATTTCCTGATATTTTTATCCTTATAGTTTTTTGAGTTTATCTTAGTTTGATAAATAAGCAATAAATAAAAGCGAGTAAAAACTGATGTTTTACCCGCTTTATTCTTGATCTGTTAATTGGTCGATATTTTCATCGACAACTGTTTATTTAGGACGAGGAGGAGTGAACCCTAAAGCACATTTTCCTTTAATTTCTTGTCCATTAATCGTTGCAGTAGTGGCTTTTGCATCTGCACTGCATGTGCTTAATAATTCGGCTTCTTCGCCATGAAGATTTGCATTTTTGGACGAGCTAAAAAATTGTGGTTCGCAGGTACCATTCCAGATAATACCGCGATAGGCAAATGATACTTGAGCGCCTTGGCTTTTACCTTTACAGACTTGTTGATATCGCTGTGCATCATACACTTTCTCAACTTTATCATTGGCTGAGGCAGCAAGTGGTGATAAACATAAACCGCATAAAACCGTGGATAGCAAAATATTCTTATTCATGCTTATAGTCCTTATGATTCTCATGGGATCTATAACAGAATAAAAAATCATCAGAATAAAACAACAATCTTCGAGTAACATTTGCTTGAGAAATGTATATTTTTATATGGAATATGCAAAGTATGTATGTTCATAAAGAAATATATAGGCATAAAACAGTAGTCAATAACAATAAAATCGAGTTAATCAGTCAACTTATCGGCGAATTTTTGCTATAATCTTCCGTCATCCTTTTTTAATCTCCTTTACCACTATGCATTATCCTAAAGTTTACGATGTCATTGTTATCGGCGGCGGTCACGCGGGTACTGAGGCAGCTCTTGCTGCGGCACGTATGGGTCGACAGACTTTACTCTTAACTCATAATATTGAGACTTTAGGGCAGATGAGCTGTAATCCAGCCATCGGTGGTATTGGTAAATCACATTTAGTACGCGAAATTGATGCGCTTGGCGGTGCAATGGCATTGGCTGCTGACAAAGGTGGTATTCAATTCCGTATTTTAAACTCACGTAAAGGTGCGGCTGTTCGTGCGACTCGCGCACAGGCTGACCGTATTCGTTATAAAGCTGCGATTCGTGAAACCTTAGAAAATCAAGCGAACTTGGATATTTTCCAACAAGCAGCTGATGACCTTATTGTTGAAGGCGATACCGTTAAAGGTGTAGTCACCCAAATGGGTATTCGCTTTGATGCGAAAACTGTTGTATTGACTACAGGTACATTCCTAGGTGGTGTGATCCACGTAGGTCTAAATAATGCTTCAGGCGGTCGTGCGGGCGATCCTCCTTCAATTTCATTGGCTGCGCGCCTTCGTGAATTGAACTTACCTGTAGGTCGTTTAAAAACTGGTACACCACCACGTATCGATGCACGATCAGTTGATTTCTCTGTGATGACGCCACAGCCGGGTGATTTCCCATCTCCGACTATGTCATTCATGGGTGATGCGTCGATGCATCCTGAGCAAATCAATTGCTATATCACACATACCAACGAGAAAACTCACGATATCATTCGTGGCGGCTTAGACCGTTCACCAATGTATACTGGTGTGATTGAAGGTGTGGGTCCACGTTACTGCCCATCAATTGAAGATAAAATTCATAAATTTGCCGATAAAGATTCGCATCAAGTGTTCTTGGAACCTGAAGGTCTAGATACACATGAGCTTTATCCAAATGGTATTTCAACTTCATTACCATTCGATGTTCAGTTTGAATTGGTTCGCTCGATTCGTGGTATGGAAAATGCGCACATTTTGCGTCCGGGTTATGCAATTGAGTACGACTATTTCAACCCACAATCATTGAAATTCTCTTTAGAAACCAAATCGATTAATAACCTGTATTTTGCAGGTCAAATTAACGGTACAACAGGTTATGAAGAAGCGGGAGCGCAAGGTTTGCTTGCAGGCTTAAACGCAGCACGTCGTGCATGGGATCAAGAGCAATGGACACCAAAACGTGATGAAGCGTACATGGGCGTGTTGGTTGATGACTTGATTACTCTCGGTACTAAAGAACCGTACCGTATGTTCACGTCACGTGCGGAATACCGTTTGATGCTTCGTGAAGACAATGCGGATCAGCGTTTAACTGCCATTGGTCGTGAAATGGGGCTGGTAGATGATGCGCGTTGGGATTCGTTCTGCCAAAAAATGGAAGCTGTAGAAACGGAGAAAGGTCGTTTACAACACCTTTGGGCAGCGCCAAACAATCCACTAGGCAAAAAATTCGTTGAAATGACTGGCGATGACCTGTCAAAAGAAACCAATGCAATTGATTTGCTCAAACGTCCAAATATCAACTTTGCGCAAATTGCTGAATTGACGGGTTCTGAAGTTTCAGCATTTGTGGGTGAGCAAATTGAAATTGCTGTGAAATATGCAGGTTATATTAACCGTCAGCAAGAAGATGTTGCGCAAATGAAGCGTTTGGAAGATACGCGTATTCCAGCTGATTTTGATTATGATGTCGTTTCTGGTCTTTCACGTGAAATCACCATGAAGCTGAAAAATGTATTGCCTGAAACATTGGCACAAGCAAGTCGTATTCCAGGTGTAACACCTGCGGCTGTTCAATTGGTGATGATTACGATTCGTAAGAATAACCAAGCGAAAAAATCTGCATAAGATTTTGAGTTAAATAAAAAACCCGCTCAGTTGCGGGTTTTTTTATTGCCAATAAATTATTGGCTGTTGGTATTTGATCGGATTAAATGAATATTTTGATCATCATTAGTTTTAGCTATGGTTTGATTATTAAAATCTTTCATAAACCTAAGTGATTGATAATTAATTATAAATACAAAAAATAAGATCTAAAAACTATTGATATACAAAGTTTTAGGTCTTAATGGTGGGCTTTTGGTCGTGTGAATTCCGACCTTTGTAGTGGTATTTATTCTACCCAATAAAGCCGAAACTTCAGGGCATGGCGTACAAGTGGGTTTACGCTACATGAATGGAGTTCGATTATGGCAAATCAACAATCGGGAAAAATGCAAAAATTTCTAACAGTATTTTTGTGTTTCTGGGTGGCATTTTTTGAAGGTTTTGACCTACAAGCTCCCGGTATCGCAGCAAAAGGAATCGCAGCGACATTTTCCTTAGATCAGGTGCAAATGGGCTATGTGTTTAGCTTGGGTGTATTTGGTATGTTATTTGGCGCGTTCTTTGGGGGGCGTGTCGCTGACTATTTGGGGCAGAAGAAAGTCCTAATGTTGTCGATTTTTATCTTCGGTGTATTTATGTCTATAACGGCAGTTGCACCAAGTATTGAAATTTTATATATCGCACGATTCTTTACAGGTTTAGGTTTGGGCGCTGCGATGCCAACGATGATCTCGGTGGTGGGTGATGAAGCGACGGATGCTAACCGTGGGCGATTAAATAGTTTGATGTACTGCGGCTTACCTGTAGGTGCAATCTTTGTTGCTGGCTTGGGTATTGTCTTTAAAGATATCTCATGGCATACACTGTTTTTAATTGGTGGTTTAACGCCTTTAATCTTGATTCCATTCATGGCGATTATCTTAAAAGATAAGCGTACTGAAAAAGTTCAGGCAGAAAGTAAAGAAGCGGTTCCAGCGATGGGGCAAATCCTTTTTGCTGAGCAGCGTTATAAATATACATTGCCGCTTTGGTTGAGTTTCTTCTTTACCTTAATGGTGAACTATATTCTGATCAGTTGGTTGCCTAACTTGCTTATGGAACAAGGGCTGGAAAAGCAACAAGCTTTCATGATCATGTTGATGTTCCAAGTGGGCGCAGTAATTGGTACGCTGGGTTTAGGCTACTTGCTTGATCGCCTAAAATTATGGCAAATGGCAGTGATTATCTATTCAGGTTTGTTTGTAGCATTGCTTGTGTTGTTTACAACAAATTCCATTCCTGTACTCATTGCTGCAGGCATCATGGGCGGGATTTTCTCTACAGGTGGTCAATCGATTTTGTATGGGATCTCTCCAATTTTCTATACACCAGCTGGGAAAGTAACAGGTGTGGGGAGTGCGATTTCATGGGGTCGTTTGGGTGCAATGACAGGTCCATTACTCACAGGTAAGATTTTGGCGCTAGGTCTAGGAACGACAGGTATTTTAATTGCAAGTGCGCCGGGTATTGCTTTGTCAGCTATCGCAGTGGCTGCATTGTCAGCCTATAAGTCATCCCTTAAAAAATAGTCAAAACCAGTCATATTTAAAGGAGCTACGGCTCCTTTTTTATTGAATAAATATCTTTAGCTGAAACTAAGTTTTGTTAGAATAAATCTAATATTCATGAATAAATTTACTTCTATGTCTTATCAATTGATCGAACTTGATATTTCTCCTTCAGATAACATTCAGTGTCCACATTGTCAGCAGCAAGTGATTGATTGGTCAGAAGAGCAGTATGTGCAGCCATGTGAGCATGTGCTGTTTATTGCAATGGATATTGGTTTTGAGTTTATTACCGATGAATTTGAGCAAACCATGCAGCATACAGTCGATGACTTGCATGCCAATGATGATCAATATCATATGTTTACTGAAATTACCGCCTCAAGTTTCCCTGAGTTTCTGATATATAAGTCTGATTTAGGGGTGGAAGGTTATTCACGTTATGTCGGCTTTACGGCATAAAATATTGCTAAAAAATCTCTAAATAAAAAAAGCCAGTCAAGTGACTGGCTTTTTTAATGTTAATCAAAAAAATTAACTTTCTAATTCTTCTTCGACATCATCTTCGGCACTGTCCATACCGAGTTCTTTAAGTTTACGGGTTAAAGTGTTGCGACCCCAACCTAAAAGTTCTGCTGCATGGCGCTTACGCCCACGTGTTTGTTGTAGTGCTGCATTGATGAGGGTGCGTTCAAACATTGGTGTGGCAATGTCGAGAATTTTCATCTCACCATTTTTAAGTTTTTGTACGGCCCATTGACCAAGTAACTCATCCCAGTGATGCACACCAATACGATCAATCCCTTGAGCAGCAGGATTGCCATCTGTGCCTTGAATTGGAATCTGTTTTAATTCAGAAGGTAAATCTTCTGGATAAACTTCACGGCCTGTGATCATAACCGTTAACCAGCGACAGGTATTTTCAAGCTGACGCACATTACCTTGCCACGGCAGTTTTTGCATGTATTCTTGCGTTTCAGGACGCAGAATCTTCGGACTTACCCCAAGTTCTTTACCTGCACTTGCAAGGAAGTGTTGTGCAAGCATCGGAATATCTTCACTACGATGTGCAAGTTTTGGAATATGAATACGAATCACATTTAGACGGTGGTACAAGTCTTCACGGAAGCGACCTTCATGTACTAACTTTTCTAAGTCTTGGTGCGTTGCTGCAACGATACGGACATCCACCTTGACTGGGATGTGACCACCAACGCGGTAGAATTCGCCATCCGCTAAAACACGCAATAAGC
The DNA here is from genome assembly GCF_013419925.1 of Acinetobacter sp. YH12045. Taxonomy (NCBI): domain Bacteria; kingdom Pseudomonadati; phylum Pseudomonadota; class Gammaproteobacteria; order Moraxellales; family Moraxellaceae; genus Acinetobacter; species Acinetobacter sp. YH12045. The sequence goes on from NZ_VOZE01000001.1 coordinate 344,707, forward strand.
GGGTTTGGGTTTCAAATGGCATGTCGCCAATTTCATCAAGGAAAAGAGTCCCGCCATTGGCTTGTTCGAAACGACCTTGACGCTGTGTGTTGGCACCGGTAAAGGCGCCTTTTTCATGACCAAATAATTCAGTTTCGATCAAATCTTTTGGAATTGCTGCCATGTTGAGGGCAATAAATGGCTTATTGCCACGTGGTGAATGCTTATGCAATGCATGCGCAACCAATTCTTTCCCCGTGCCTGATTCACCATTAATTAATACGGTAATGTGTGATTGAGAAAGACGACCAATGGCACGGAAGACTTCCTGCATAGCAGGTGATTCACCAATAATCTCTGTAGATTGAATCGGTTGAACGGTTTTTGCAGATTCTTGTTGTTGTAATTTGGCAATATGTAAAATTGCACGGTTTACAAGTGCTAAGGCTTCATCAATATCAAAAGGTTTTGGTAGATATTCAAAAGCACCCGTTTGATAGCTCGACACAGCAGATTCTAAATCTGAATGTGCGGTCATGATAATTACAGGTAAGTCAGGGTAGTTGCCTTTGACTTTACCTAAAAAGGTCAGTCCATCAATACCCGGCATACGGATGTCCGTCAAAATAACATCTGGCGCATCGACACTTAACTGATCTAAAGCGGATTGTGCTTCTTCAAAACTGGTAACATCAAAACCTTCTTCTTTGAATGTTTTTTCCAGCACCCAACGCATGGCGCGATCATCATCGATGACCCAAATCTTATTACGCGACATGATCTGACTCCCAAGGTAAATATAGGCTAAATACTGTTTTTCCAGGAACTGATTGGCATTCAATCATTCCGTTATGTTGATGCATAATATTTTGTGCAATGCTAAGGCCGAGACCTGTGCCTTTCGCTCGTCCTGTCACTAAAGGGTAAAATACGGATTCTAATATTTCTTGTGGTACACCCGGTCCATTGTCCTCGATGTCAATGCGTACCGCAGAACGTTTTAATACACCGTTGATGGTGACTAAACGTTGAATACGTGTGCGCAAAGTGAGTTCTGGTTGATGCTCAACAAAGAACTCTTTATTTTCCGTCATCGCCTGAACGGCATTTACACTGATATTCAGCATGACCTGAATCAATTGATCACGATCTGCTAAAACATCCGGTAACGAAAGGTCGTAATCACGGGTGATCTTAATTTTCTTTTTGGTTTGGTTGACGATCAGTGAACGGACACGTTCAAGTGGTTCGTGCACATTGACTGGTTCGTAACTTGGCAATTGTCTAGAGCCAAGCATGGTGTCAGCTAGATTTCGTAATCGATCCACCTCACTGATAATAATGTCGGTGAATTCGCTGTACTTCGGATCATTTAAGCTACGCGCTAAAAGTTGTGTCGCCCCACGGATACCACCGAGTGGATTTTTAATTTCATGGGCAACACCACGAATCAGTTGTCGTGCGACTTGATGCTGTTGAATTAGGTTTTCTTCTTTAGAGATTTTCAACATCCGGTCGATTTGATTGAGTTCAATCAATAGCAACGGGTGGTAGGGTTTGCCAGAGTTGAGTTGTGACACGGTGTAATCAACATGAATGTCTTTAAAGTTGACATTAATCGTTGCTTCTCGGCGCGTATAGTGTTGACCAGAAGTTAATGTATTCATTAATGCATCATGCGTATTGAATTCATCATCGGGCATATGGAGTAAATTTAATACAGGCTGACCTGATGCACGAAGTAAGCTGATGTCAAAAAGCGCTTCACAAGATGAATTTAAATAAAAAATATTCAGGTTGCTATCGACCAATAAAATGGCAGTGGTTAAATTATCCACTAAAAGCCGGTAATCAATCGTCATAGTCTGATCCATTAGCGAGAGGTTCCTGTCTTAAAATGGCGCAATGGCATCTTCATAAAGCAAATCGTTCAATCTAATAAGGTTCGAATTGATGCAAGTTATGCAAGATATAAGCCAACTATTTCAGAAATACGCTAAGTTTTGATGCTTATTTGAATAAATGCGCTTATTTAAGACTTTAAATAAAGTGTATAGCTGATTAAAAACAGGCTGTAAATCTAAAATGCATTAAAATGGTGCAAATGAAATTATATGGATGAATTTATAGCATTATTTTGGTGCGTGATATAAAGAGTGGCCTTTTCACCTGTTTTTATGTTTTGAAAAGACATACAATACGCGGATTATAGTGGAGCGCAGATTCATGAAATCCCCCAAAGTCGGTTTTGTTTCTTTAGGTTGTCCTAAGGCATTGGTAGATTCCGAACGAATTTTAACTCAGTTAAAGACTGAAGGTTATGATGTAGCATCAGATTATGATGGTGCCGATTTAGTAGTTGTAAATACCTGTGGTTTTATTGAATCTGCAGTACAAGAGTCGCTAGATGCCATTGGCGAAGCGATGAGTTCAAACGGTCGCGTAATTGTGACTGGTTGTTTAGGTAAAGACGAAGACAAAATTCGCCAAATGCACCCAAATGTCTTAAAAGTGACAGGTGCTGCGGCATATCAAGAAGTGATGGAAGCTGTGCACGAATACGTGCCTGAGCCACCGAAACACAATCCGTTTATTGATCTAGTACCTGAACAAGGTATTCGATTAACACCAAAACATTATGCTTATTTGAAGATTTCAGAAGGTTGTAACCATCGTTGCACATTCTGCATTATTCCGAGCATGCGTGGTGATTTGGTTTCTCGTCCAGTAGGTTCAGTATTGACTGAAGCTCAAGCGCTGAAAAAAGCAGGCGTAAAAGAAGTCCTTGTGATTTCTCAAGATACATCGGCTTATGGCGTAGACACCAAATACAAATTGGACTTCTGGAACGGTCAGCCCGTTAAAACCAAATTCTATGACATGTGTGAAGCATTGGGTCAATTGGGTATCTGGGTGCGTCTGCACTATGTATATCCATATCCACATGTGGATGCTGTGATTGACTTAATGGCACAAGGCAAAATCCTGCCGTATTTGGATATTCCATTCCAACATGCAAGTCCTAAGATTTTAAAACTCATGAAACGTCCTGCGCACAGTGAAAATACACTAGAGCGTTTAAAAGTTTGGCGTGAGAAATGTCCTGATCTTGTGATTCGTTCTACATTCGTTGTGGGCTTCCCGGGTGAAACTGAAGAAGACTTCCAAATGTTGCTTGAGTGGTTAAAAGAAGCGCAGCTTGATCGTGTGGGATGTTTTACTTACTCGCCAGTTGAAGGTGCGACAGCAAATGATTTGCCAGATCATGTGCCTGAAGAAATCAAACAAGAGCGTTATGAACGTTTCATGCAAGTTCAGCAAGAAATCTCTGCTGCGAAATTGCAAAGTCGTATTGGTCAGAAAATGACAGTACTGGTGGATGATCTTGAAGAAGAGTTCCCAGTTGCTGTTGCACGTTCTTATGCAGATGCACCTGAAATTGACGGTAATGTATTTGTTGAAGATATCGATAAGTCAGTGATTAAAGCAGGTGATTTACTTGAAGTGGAAATCACAGATGCAGATGAATATGACTTATTTGCAAAATTGATCTCGGTTAAGTCTGTTTAAACGATTCATTAAAAATAATTGAAATTAAATAATTCGGAGTTGATGATGCTTGATTCTAAAAAACCACGTTTTGGTCGCATCCTGCTTAAGCTTTCAGGTGAAGCTTTAGCGGGCAATAAAGAGATGGGTATCGATGCACAAGTGCTCGATCAAATGTCACTCGCAATTGCGCACCTTGTTGGTTTGGGTGTTCAAGTGGGTATCGTTGTCGGCGGTGGTAACCTTTACCGTGGTAGCCAATTACAAAAAGATGGTTTGGTTGGCCGTGTAACAGGTGACCAAATGGGTATGTTGGCCACTGTGATGAACGGTTTGGCACTGCGTGATGCTTTGGTACGTCGCAATATCAAAACTCGTCTAATGTCAGCTTTACCCATTGGTGCAGTAGTTGAATCATATTCTAGTCGTGATGCAATTCGTCATTTAACACGTGGCGAAGTTTGTGTATTTGTCGCAGGTACGGGTAACCCATTCTTTACGACAGATACAGCAGCATGCTTACGCGGTATCGAGATTGAAGCCAATCTTATTCTCAAAGCGACGAAAGTTGATGGCGTATACAACAAAGATCCAAGCAAATATGAAGATGCAGTGAAATACGATGCATTAACATTTGACCAAGTTTTAGATGAAAAACTGGGTGTGATGGATTTAACAGCGATCTGCTTGTGCCGTGACCACAACGTCCCACTTCAAGTATTTGATATGAACAAATCAGGTTCATTACTTTCAGTGGTAATGGGTGAAAAAGAGGGTACTCACGTTACTAACTAATGTACGTGGGCCCTAAAGCTCTTTATACTACAAGCTATTTTAGAATTTACATCTTTTCGAATTAAGTAAGGAAGATCACATGATTAACGATCTTAAAAAAGACGCAGAAGACCGTATGAACAAATCTCTAGATTCTCTAGAGCATGGTTTTGCTAAAGTTCGTACAGGGCGCGCGCACCCATCAATTTTAAATGGTGTTATGGTTCCTTACTATGGCTCTGATGTGCCATTAAACCAAGTGGCGAACGTGGGTGTAGAAGACTCTCGTACTTTACTTGTTCAGCCTTTTGAACGTTCAATGGTTGCTGCAATTGATAAAGCAATCCGTGAATCTGACTTGGGCTTAAACCCGATTACTGCTGATGCAATCCGTGTTCCTATGGCTGCATTAACAGAAGAAACACGTAAAGACATGCAGAAAGTTGCACGTAACGAAGCTGAAAATGCAAAAGTTGCGATCCGTAACATCCGTCGTGATGTTTTAGGTGATATCAAAGCATTGTTGAAAGAAAAAGAAATTTCTGAAGATGATGAGCGTCGTGCGGGTGATGACATTCAAAAAATTACAGACAAATTCGTTGCTGAAGTTGAAAAACGTCTGGCTGCAAAAGAAGCTGAATTGATGAAGGTCTAAGTTTTAATGACCTCATCTGAAGAAACTTCCCGTCTTCCAAAACATGTTGCCATCATTATGGATGGCAACAATCGTTTTGCCAAAAAGAATCAAATGCAAAAAGGTGAAGGGCATCGTTCTGGAAAGGACATCCTAGATCCCATCGTTGAACATTGTCGTAAAAGAAATATCCAAGCACTGACCGTTTTTGCTTTTTCGAGTGAAAATTGGAATCGTCCTCAGTTTGAGGTTGATCTGTTGATGGCTCTTCTCGAAGAAACCATTCATGAGCAGTTGCCGCGTATGGAAAAATTTGACATTTCCCTACGTTTTATTGGTGATCGTTCTCGTTTATCTCCTAACTTACGTGACTTAATGTTGCAAGCCGAACAAAGGACTGCTAATTTCGACAGCATGACTTTAACTATTGCAATTAGTTACGGTGGTATGTGGGATATGGCACAGGCTGCAAAACAAATCGCAGCAGATGTTTTAACTAACAAAATAAATCTTGAAGCAGTGGATGCTGAAGTCTTCGGTCAATATGTCAGTTTAAGTGATCTACCTCCGGTAGATTTGTTAATTCGTACAGGTGGTGATTTCCGTCTTTCGAACTTCTTGCTTTGGCAAGCTGCGTATGCAGAACTTTATTTTACCCAGACATTATGGCCTGAATTTACCATTGAAGAATTTGATGACGCACTAGCAGTATTTGGTGGTCGTGAACGTCGTTTTGGTAAGACCTCAGAGCAGATTCAACAAGAGCAGTTTGAGAATAAATAAATGTTAGAGCGGATAATAACCGCATTGGTACTGGTTTCAGTTGTATTGAGTTGCATGTTTGCAACCGAGTCTAAATACCCAATGCTTGTGCTGATGATTATTGCATCAGCTGTCGCTGGTTATGAGTGGTTTAAACTCATGCCGCGTAATACACAAAATGTGATTAAACCTTTCGCTTGGGGCTATGGTCTAGTCACTGCTATTCTTTCAGCACTAGCATTGCATTTTACAGATGTTGCATTACTGCTTTGGGCAGCTTCAATCTTTACTTGGATCTTAAGTGTATATTGGGTGAAGTCTTATCCTGAATACGACAACTGGTATAACCCAAGTCTGAGTGGTATTGGTTTAGTCTTAGTTCCTGCTGCGGTAACTGCTATTTTTTCTGTGTGGATGAACTCACCGTGGTGGCTCATGTATCTGTTCCTTTTGGTATGGGGTGCAGACAGTGGTGCATACTTCGTGGGACGTAAATTTGGTAAGAAAAAACTTGCACCAGATGTGAGCCCAAATAAATCGATCGAAGGTTTATATGGCGGTCTATTCACTGCAATGCTAATTGTTATTGTTGTTGAAATTATTTATCTTGATTTAAGCATCGCTGAACATATTTTATTTTTAATACTTTCAGTAATAACAGTATTTAGTTCAGTACTTGGTGATTTATTTGAATCGATGATCAAGCGTCGTGCAGGGATCAAAGATTCTGGTCGTATTCTTCCGGGACATGGTGGTGTGCTGGACCGTATCGACTCGTTGCTTGCTGCAGCACCTATCTTTGCAGCAGGTATGTATGTTTTAAAATTAATTGGCGTAGATTTATAGATGTCACAATCTGTTTGTATATTGGGTGTAACAGGATCCATTGGTCAAAGTACTTTAAAGATTCTGCAACAGCACCCCGAAGAGTATTCAGTTTTTGCAGTCACTGCACATAGCCGAATTGTAGAACTTGTCGAAATATGCAAACAATATCGACCGAAAATCGCAGTTGTTCCATTCAATAAAGTGGATGAACTGCGCCAATTACTCGTAGCTGAAAAATTAACTGATATTGAAATCCTGCATGATGAAGAAGGATTAATCGCAGTAGCAGAACATCCACAGGTTGATGTGGTCATGGCAGCTATTGTGGGTGCGGCAGGGTTGCTACCTACATTGGCTGCTGCGAAAGCAGGTAAACGCGTGTTGCTTGCAAATAAAGAAGCGCTGGTGATGTCGGGTGACATCATGATTCAGACCGCACGTGAAAATAATGCTTTGTTGCTGCCAGTCGATTCTGAACACAATGCAATCTTCCAATGCTTACCTGAAACTTATCTACAAGGTGAGCGTCTTGGTCAGCCAAAGCTAGGTGTCAAACAAATTTTACTTACCGCTTCTGGTGGTCCATTTTTACATCATAGTTTAGAACAATTGCAAAGTGTAACGCCGGCCCAAGCCTGTAAGCATCCAAATTGGTCGATGGGGCAAAAAATTTCAGTTGATTCTGCAACGCTAATGAATAAAGGCTTGGAATTAATCGAAGCCTGTCATCTTTTTGCAGTTGAAGAACAATTTGTAACAGTTGTTGTCCATCCACAGAGTATCATTCATTCAATGGTTCAATATGTAGATGGTTCGACTTTGGCACAAATGGGAAATCCTGATATGTGTACGCCTATCGCTCATGCATTAGCGTGGCCAAAGCGTATTCAAACACATGTGCCTCCATTAGATTTATTTGTTCATTCACAGTTAAATTTTGAACAGCCTGATATACAGCGATTCCCAGCGCTAAAATTATCACGTCAAGCCATGAAGGCTGGAGGCTTAGCTCCTACGATTTTAAATGCAGCCAATGAAATCGCCGTCGCAGCATTTTTGCATGAGAAAATTGGCTTTACTCAAATCCCTCAAATTGTGGAACATGTGTTGGGGCAAGTTGAAAACTCAGCTGCAAATAATATTGATGTTATTTTGCATGCAGATAAATCGGCACGTATGGTTGCTGAAAAAGCAGTATTGAATTCAGGAAGTTAAGACATGAATGCCTTGTTTATGATTATTGCAGCAATATTGCTACTTGGACCGCTGATAGCGATTCATGAATTTGGGCATTATTTTGTTGCACGTAAACTGGGCGTAAAGGTTTTAGTTTATTCGATTGGTTTTGGCCCAACTCTGCTCAAGTGGACGTCGAAGAAATCAGGTATTCAATATCAACTGTCTGCATTACCACTGGGTGGTTATGTCAAAATGTTGGATGAACGAGAAGGTGATGTCGCCGCAGAAGACTTACCAAAAGCATTTAACCGACAACACCCTTGGAAGCGTATTGCAATTGTTGCGGCAGGGCCACTCATTAACTTGGCTTTTGCAGTAGTGTTGTTTTGGATTTTATTTTTACCAGCTCAGGAACAGCTGAATACGCGCGTAGGTAAAATTTTACCGAATACGCCTGCAGCAGCTGCGCAAATGCAGTCTGGTGATAAAATTACTGCCGTAGATGGCACTCAAGTATCCACTTGGGAGCGCTTGAATTATGCCTTGGTTGATCGTGTGGGTGAAACTGGAAACATTCAAATTCAAGCTGAACGAGCAGGGCAAATTCAAAACTTCAGTTTACCAATTCAGAGTTTCTTACGTGATCAAACTCAGTCACCACTCGATGTTCTTGGTTTTACACCGTATCGTCCTGAAATTCCTGCAGTGGTTTCAAAACTCAGTGAAGATGGCGCAGCGATTCGCCAAGGGATGCAAGTGGGTGATCGAATTGTTTCGATCGATGGCGTAAAAATGAAAGACTGGTTTGATGTTGTACAAGTTGTACAAGCTTCTCCAGAAAAGTTACTTAAAATTGATGTTTTACGACAAAATAAAATTGTGCATTTAAGCGTGATGCCGCAAGGTAAGCGTGACCAAATGGGTAAAGTCACAGGGCTTTTAGGTGTACAAAGTGATCCGGGTAAAGTCAATATTCCAGCCGAATACAAACAAACCATTCAATACACGCCTGTAGAGGCGATGGGCAAAGCGGTAGAAAAAACAGGTCAGATATCTAGTATGATCCTGAATTCTATTGTAAAAATGGTGCGTGGTTTGGTTGGTTTAGATAATTTATCTGGTCCGATTACTATTGCGAAAGTGGCTGGACAAAGTGCTGAAATGGGGTGGCAAACCTTCATTTCATTTATGGCACTGATGAGTGTAAGTTTGGGTATTTTAAATTTACTACCGATTCCTATGCTCGATGGCGGTCATTTAATTTACTATTTTATTGAATTAATTCGTGGTAAACCTGTTTCTGAACAAATACAATTGGTTGGATTAAAAATTGGTATGGTATTGCTGGGTAGCATGATGCTACTGGCTCTATTCAATGACATTATGCGTTTATAAGAACGTTATACGAAATAAATTAACAGCGGAAAAGACTGGCATGCAGCACAAACATTTATTTATGCCATTGGCACTGGTTAGTGCTATGGCCGTAGCACAACAAGTATATGCAGCAGATGATTTTGTAGTACAAGATATTCGTGTTGATGGCTTAGTGCGTTTAACTCCTGACAATGTAGCCGGAATGATCCCATTCTCCGCTGGTGATCGTGTCAATGATCAAATCATTTCAAACTCAATTCGTAGCATGTTTGCGTCGGGTTTGTTTGATGATGTGAAGTCTTCACAAGTCGGTAATACCCTTGTATATACAGTGGTTGAACGCCCAGTAATTTCTAAAGTTGAGCTAAAAGGCAATAAACTTATTCCTAAAGAAGCCTTGGAAGAAGGCTTAAAGAAAATGGGTCTGTCCGAAGGTGAAGTTTTAAAGAAATCATCTTTGCAAACGGTTGAAACTGAATTAGAACAACAGTACATGCAGCAAGGTCGCTACGATGCTGATGTCAAAGTGATTACAACCGCTCAACCGAATAACCGTGTAAATGTCTTAATCGAGTTTGAAGAAGGTCAATCTGCCAAAGTATTTGATATTAATATCATTGGTAATACGGTCTTTAAAGAAAGCGAAATTAAACAAATTTTTGCATTAAAAGAAAGTGGTTGGAACTCGATCATTTCTCGTAATGACCGCTATGCACGTGAAAAGATGGCTGCGAGTTTAGAAGCGTTACGTGCGATGTATCTCAACAAAGGTTACATCAACTTCAACATTACCAATTCAAGTCTGAATTTGAGTGAAGATAAAAAACACGTCTTTATCGAAGTTTCGGTGGATGAAGGTGAACAATTTAAGTTTGGTGAAACCCATTTCTTAGGTGATACGCTTTATACGCAAACAGATTTAAACGCTTTAAAACTTTATAAAGATGGCGATTTATATTCACAAGAAAAAGTGAATGGTGTGAAACAACTTTTACTTCGTAAATACGGTAACGCAGGTTACTACTTCGCAGAAGTAAACATTGTTCCTGAAATCAATAAAGACACCAAATTGGTTGATTTAAATTACTATGTGAATCCGGGTCAGCAAGTCACTGTTCGCCGTATTAATTTCACAGGTAACTCGAAAACAGCTGATGAAGTTCTACGTCGTGAAATGCGTCAAATGGAAGGCGCATTAGCAAGTAACGAAAAAATTGATTTGTCTAAAGTGCGTTTAGAGCGTACTGGTTTCTTTAAAACCGTTGATGTTAAGCCTGCACGTATTCCGGGTACCCCAGATCAAATTGATTTAAATGTAAATGTTGAAGAGCAGCATTCGGGGACAAGTACTTTAGCTGTTGGTTTCTCACAAAGTGGCGGTGTAACTTTCCAAGCAGGTTTGAGTCAAACCAACTTCTTGGGTACAGGTAATGCAGTTTCTATCGATTTGTCTCGTTCAGAGACTCAAGATTATTATAACCTCAGTGTAACTGACCCATACTTCACTATTGATGGTGTACGCCGTGGTTATAACTTGTACTACCGTAAAACCAAGTTAGATAACGACTATAACGTTAACAACTACGTCACTGATAGTTTTGGTGGTGGTATCAACTTTGGTTATCCGATCGATGAAAACCAAAGTATCAGTATGGGTTTGAATATTGATAATACCGAAGTGACAACAGGTCCATATGTTTCTACCTATGTGCGTGATTATTTACTAGCAAATGGTGGGAAAGCAACAGATACGACATCTTTCTGTCCTACTGATGCATCTGGTAATTCGCAATTAACTGTGCCTGTATACAAAACTGATGAGAATGGCGATTTTGTACTAGATGATAAGGGTAATAAAATTGTTACTCACAACACTTGTGCAGTACCTGAAGAATCGTACGACAGTGCGTTTAAAGGTGATTTCTTAACCTATAACCTTAACTTAGGTTGGTCGTACAACACCTTGAATCGCCCGGTATTCCCTACATCGGGTATGTCACACCGCGTCAATGCCGAAATTGCATTACCGGGAAGTGATGTTGAATATCAAAAAATCACTTATGATGCACAAGCTTATTTCCCACTAGGTAAAGACTTTGTGTTACGTGGTTACGGTAAGTTAGGCTATGGTAATGATTTACCGTTCTACAAAAATTTCTATGCAGGTGGTTTTGGTTCGGTACGTGGCTATGACAACAGTACTCTAGGGCCGAAATATCCTGGTGTGTATTATGATGCGCAAAATCAGGTTGACTACGATCCAGAAGAAGTCGGTGGTAATGCTTTAATTCAATTTGGTACTGAATTGGCTTTACCTGTGCCATTTAAAGGCGATTGGGCGCGTCAAGTTCGTCCAGTATTGTTTGCTGAAGGCGCACAAGTATTTGACACCCAATGTGACGTTCCTAAATCTAGTGAAGACCGTCAATACTGTAAAGATAACTACGGCTTTGATATGAATAACATGCGTTATAGCGTTGGTGCAGGTTTTACTTGGATCACGATGATTGGTCCAATTTCACTGAGTTATGCATTCCCACTGAATGACAAAGCTGGCGATGAAACAAAAGAAATCCAATTCGAGATTGGTCGTACGTTCTAAGTACGACCCTTCTGGGAATAACAAAATTACAGGTTGATAATATGAATAAATTATTTGCTGGTTTGGCGGTATTGGGTATGTCATGTACTGCTGTTGTGCATGCAGCAGGTTACGGTGTGGTTGATTTAGAAAAGGTGGTGGATCAAAGCACTTATCTAAAACAACAAAATGCTCAAATTCAACAGCAGTTGAAACCACAAACCACTAAAATTGAATCACTTGCAAAAGAGCTGGAAGCAATGCAGCAAAAAGCTCAGCAAGGTGGTGATAAGTTGACTGCTGCGCAAAAGCAGCAAATGGGTCAACAGTATCAAGCTAAACTTAAAGAACTAACTGATTTACAGCAAAAAGTTCAAGCTTCGGTTCAAGGGAATATTCAGTCCTTAAATCGCACGATGGATACTCGAATCAAGCAAGTTGCAGAACAATTGCGCACAGAAAATAAGTTAGATGTTGTTTTGAATAAAAATTCAGCACTTGCGTATGACCCTAAGTTTGATTTAACTGATAAAATGATTCAAAAGGTTAATGCAATTAAATAATCAATGAATTCTCAAAAATTCAGTTTAGAAAAGCTTGCTCAACTTGTTCAAGGTCAATGTATTGGTCAGCTAGACTTGCAATTCAGTGGAATGGCAAGTTTAGAAAGTGCTCAACCGCATCAGCTTGCATTTTTAAACGCAGATAAATATCTGAATGAAGCTCAACAGTCTAAGGCTGGTGCGCTGATTGTGACTGCAGACATGCAGTCACAAATCCCTTCACATCAAAACTTCATTGTCGTATCCAATCCATATCTGGCTTTCGCTATTCTGACGCATGTTTTTGAAAAGAAATCTGTAGAAACAGGTATTGAAAGTACTGCCCAAATTCATCCTTCCGCAATCATTTCTGATACTGCTTATATTGGGCATTATGTGGTGATTGGTGCGAATAGTGTGGTGGGTGATGGGACTCGCATTGAATCACAAGTGAAGATTGATCATGGTGTTGAAATTGGTAAAGATTGTTTTATCGATTCGCATGTGACAATTACTGGTGAAGCCAAGTTAGGTGATCGCGTACGTATCCATGCAAATACGGTGATCGGTGGTGAAGGGTTTGGTTTTGCACCTTATCAAGGGAAATGGCATCGTATTGCTCAATTAGGTTCTGTACGCATCGGGAATGATGTACGTATTGGTTCAAATTGTAGTATTGACCGTGGTGCTTTAGATGACACAATTTTGGAAGATGGTGTCATTATTGATAACCTTGTGCAAATCGCGCATAACGTCAAAGTAGGTGCAAATACGGCAATGGCAGCGAAATGTGGCATTGCAGGTAGTACAACTATTGGCAAAAATTGTGTGCTAGCAGGGGCTGTTGGTATCGTAGGTCACATTAATATTGCAGATAATGTGACAATTACCGGTATGTCAATGGTCACAAAAAGTATTTCCGTTGCTGGAAGTTATTCTTCAGGTACGCCAATGCTTGAAAGTGGTTCTTGGAAAAAGGCAGCAATCCGCTTTAAACAATTAGCAGATGTGCCATTGACCCAATTGGTCAAACGACTTGATCATATGCAGTCTCAAATTGAGTCCCTTGAATCAACATTTAAATTGCGTAAATAATTATGATGACAGAGTCGAATACCCCAGCTTTCACAAAACCTGAATTACCAATGACTATTCAGACTATTCGTGAATATTTGCCACATCGTTATCCGTTTTTATTGGTTGATCGTGTTGTTGAAGTGACTGACAACGGGATTGTAGGCTATAAAAATGTAACCATTAATGAAGAATTTTTACAAGGCCATTTCCCTGAATACCCAATTATGCCGGGTGTGCTGATTGTTGAAGCATTGGCGCAAGTATCGGGTATTTTAGGTTTCATTATGAATAATGAGAAACCTTCAGCGGGTTCGCTGTTCTTATTTGCTGGTGCAGAGAAGGTTCGATTTAAAAAACAAGTCGTTGCAGGCGATCAACTTGTATTAAAATCGGAATTAGTGATGCAAAAGCGTGGCATTTACAAATATAATTGTGTTGCCACTGTAGATGGCGTAGTCGCAGCAACCGCGGAAATTATGGTTTCGCATCAGAAAACAGAGACAGCATGAGCAATAACGAATTAATTCATCCTACCGCCATTATTGACTCATCAGCAGTAATTGCTCCGGATGTGCAAATTGGACCATATTGTATTATTGGTCCTAAAGTCACAATTGGAGCGGGCACTAAACTGCATTCACATGTTGTGGTGGGTGGTTATACCCGTATTGGTCAACATAACGAAATTTTTCAATTTGCCAGTGTTGGTGAAGTTTGCCAAGACTTGAAATATGCTGGTGAAGAAACGTGGTTAGAAATCGGTGATTATAACTCGATTCGTGAACACTGTAGTTTACATCGTGGTACTGTTCAAGATCAGGGTCTAACTAAAGTTGGTAGTCACAATTTATTGATGGTGAATACACATATTGCACATGACTGTGTAGTAGGTGATCATAATATTTTTGCTAATAACGTCGGCGTTGCAGGTCATGTCCACATTGGTGATTACGTCATCGTAGGTGGTAACTCTGGTATTCATCAATTCTGTAAAATCGATTCATACAGTATGATTGGTGGTGCATCGCTTATTTTGAAAGATGTACCTGCTTATGTCATGGTATCTGGTAATCCAGCCCATGCTTTTGCAATGAACATTGAAGGAATGCGTCGTAAAGGTTGGTCTAAAAATGTGATTCAAGGTTTACGTGAATCTTTTAAATTGATCTATAAAGATGGTTTAACGACGAATGAAGCGATTGAGCGTATTCGCATTGAAATTTTGCCTGAAGTGGCAGAAGCGCAACTGTTGATTGACTCACTTGAGCAGTCTAAGCGCGGTATTGTGCGCTAAATGCTGCGAATAAAAAAAGACACCTTATAAGGTGTCTTTTTTTGCATTAAAAAATAGTTCTATTTTTTAACAAAGCCTGCTTCTTCAGATTTTGGATACTTTTGTGTGAGCTTGGTTTTGAGCTGCGTTGCTAAATTGCTATTTCGATCGACATCTTTTGCAATGCTATAGAGTTGATATAACGCTCTAGGCGCGCGGGTCGATTCAGGGTATTGATCTACCACGATACTATAGTTCTTTTTTGCTTCCGCGTAGTTGGTCGGTTCAACAGCAAGGTTGAACTCAGCTAGCCAAAAATATGCGTTGCTAATATAGACACTGTTAGGATTATTCTTAATAAAGTTTTTCATCGGTGCAATGGCTTTTTTCGCACCACCTTGTTTGTATGCATCTAAAGCAACGGTATATGCCGCTTTCTCGAGCTCAAGTGAGTCACCACCTGCATTTACAGGTTGTTTTGCAGATGAGCTTAATGTTGCTTGGGTCGTAGGTTGTTTAACAGGTGTAGGCGCTGTATTAGCTGTTACTGGGTGCAGTACCTTGTTGGTTATCCTCCGCGGCCTCTGTGTCTTCACTTGGATCTACTTTTTGTTGGAGTAGTTCTAAACGTTGATCTAAATCTGCATAGCGGTTTGTAAGTTCACTTTTTAATTGTTCGATAATATTGTCTTGCTCTTCCATTTTACCGCGTAAGTTACGCAATTCATTTTCGAGCTGTTGGTTCTTCTGCATAAGCTGCCAATTCAAATTGGTTGGAATAGGGGTAGAGCCAGCACCTGTTTGAATGGCCGTATTATTTGCTGTATACACAGTGCCATTATTAGCGCCACTCAAACCACGAGATTCAATTGGAATATTGGCAAATAATGCACCTGAGCAAGTCAATGTAAGGGCACACAATACATGCTGTTTAAACATCATAAAAATTCCATGTAGTTACAAGCATGTCCGTATAGAATAGTTTTATTACAGACAGCTTTAGATAAAACGATAAGCACATTAAAAACGCCAAAGTTCTGAATTGCAATAAGCTTTTACAATCTTGTTGTGTATTAAAGTAAAAATATAGTGATGAAGTTTCACGTTTTCTACATCATCGACCATCATATTGATTTATAAATAATCAAATAGTTTTTTCTATTCAGGAATTCTTGGTTTTAGGCTTGCATGTTTATTAAAAATCTCTATACTCTGTTCTTGCAATGGTAGCCCTGCCGGTTACTTCGCAATTGTACTCTATAAACCCCGCCAGGACCGGAAGGTAGCAACGGTAGTAGAAATATGATGTGCCGAAGTCTTGCTGGTAGGGTTGCCACCAGTTTCAACAATAATAAATTAAACGTCCTCTCATTTTTTCAATCCTATATTATTCTTTATTTTAGTTTTATTAATTCTTCATTTAGATCTATATCTTTGTTATTCGTCATCAAATTCTTTACGTGCAATCACTTTAAAAATCGTATCGAGATCAAAGCCTCGATATTGCAAAAAACGTATTTGTTTGGCTTTTTGTTTTGGATCACGTTCAACAGCTTTGCCAAATTTTTTTATTTTGAGCTGGTAGGCTTCATTGACCCAATCTGTTTCTTTTAATTCATCCTGAATTAATTCACTGTCTACTTTTTTATTTTTTAACGCGAGCTTTATACGATTAGGGCCTTTACCTTTACGTTTTTGACTCGATAGCACCATCTCTGCTACACGCTGATCGCTTTGATAGTTCTCACGTGCGAGTTCTTCCACCAAGTGTATGACTTCTTCACGACTATCTGCATACAGTGCTAATTTTTCGATTAAATCCGCTTTTGAGTATTCTTTACGTGTGAGTACTGCAAAAGCGTACGAGCGTAGACGAGAGCCGCACAGTCCTGGTTTTTTTTCAGCATGAACATCTTTACCATTGGTGTCAAAATGCAACGCAGTGTGATCGATCACCGAAGTATTGTCATGTGAAATGTCAGTTTGTGCAGCATGATTTACGCAGGTAGTTTCTTCAGCTTCTGCAAACTGTTGTTTCAGTGCTTCATAATCAAGCAAGAGTGGAAAATGGTCTTTAGTCATGGGGTCATTTTAATACAAATTTTGAGTGCAAAACAAAACGCCCCGTAGGGCGTTTCGTCTGCTATTAAAGTATGCTGTAATTAAGCATCTAAAAAGTCTGGTTCTTCTTCGTCTTTGTCTTCTACAGGTGCTGTACCCGTAGTCAGAAGTTGTTCACGAATCAGTTTTTCGATAGTTTGTACAAGTTCAGGGTGTTCTTCTAAGTGGCGAATGGTATTGTTTTTACCTTGCCCAATCTTGTCACCTTGGTATGAATACCAAGCACCTGCTTTTTGAACAATTTCTTGTTGTACTGCGAGGTCAACAAGCTCACCTAAATGGTTCACGCCTTTACCATAAAGAATTTGGAAAATCGCTTCACGGAATGGAGGAGCCATTTTGTTTTTCACAACTTTCACTTTGGTTTCTGAACCAATGATTTCGTCGCCTTCTTTCACTTGACCAATACGGCGGATATCTAAACGTACAGATGCATAGAATTTAAGTGCATTACCACCAGTTGTGGTTTCTGGGCTACCAAACATTACACCAATCTTCATACGGATTTGGTTAATGAAGATCACCATACAGTTCGAACGTTTCGCATTACCGGTAATTTTACGCAGTGCTTGGCTCATCAGGCGAGCTTGTAAGCCCATGTGTGAGTCACCCATTTCGCCTTCAATTTCGGCGCGAGGGGTCAGTGCAGCTACAGAGTCGACAACGATCAGGTCAATGGCACCTGAACGTACCAGCATGTCTGCAATTTCAAGTGCTTGTTCACCATTGTCTGGCTGTGAAACAAGTAAGTTATCAATATCTACGCCAAGTTTACGTGCGTATTGAGGGTCTAATGCATGTTCAGCATCGATGAATGCACAAGTACCGCCAGCTTTCTGACATTGTGCAATAGCTTGTAATGTCATAGTCGTTTTACCAGAAGATTCAGGACCGTAGATTTCTACGATACGACCTTTAGGCAAACCACCAATACCTAGTGCGATATCTAATGTTAAAGAACCTGTAGAGACAGCTTCAACTGCCTGTACAGTATTATCACCAAGACGCATAACGGTGTTTTTACCAAACTGCTTTTCAATTTGGCTTAAGGCCGCATTTAACGCCTTGCTTTTATTATCATCCATCTTACAACCTCAATACGATGTCACGAAACAATATACTCAAGTGGATGTATTCAGTTTAGATCTGTTCCACGAGGGTATAGTGACAGAAATCATCCTTTTGTTCTATGAAAATCACAACAGGTGCGACATGTTGTGACGCTTTAACTTAATCATCATTATAAGACCATTGCTGGTCAAACTGTTGATCATTTTCTCTTTTAAATTTACCAATATCTCGACGATCTTTTTTACTTGGTCGATGATCTGGCCGAGCTAGATTATGCAACTTTCTTTGGGATGCGAGCAATTCCCGTTTTGCAATACTGACCTCAGTTTCATCATAAAGCAGCTGAGCGGTTGGGGCAGGCCCACGAACATCCGACAGTGCTTTCACCACCACAGTTTTTTTCTCAAGGCCTTGTGCAATGGTTAATTCCATGCCTACACGAACTTCACGAGAAACTTTAACGCGTTCGCCATTATGATGAACTTTACCGCCTTCAATCGCATTTTTGGCAATAGAGCGTGTTTTAAAAAAACGTGCAGCCCACAACCATTTGTCTATACGCATACCAACCGCATCTTCGGCTAGATTTGATTTACGCATATTTTTTCTGTTCCTCGGCTTGCTCAGTCGTTTGAGCTTCTAAAATAGGGATTAAATCTGTTAATGCGGACAGCATTGGATAATTACAAGTCTCGCGAGGCGCTTTGGCAGATGAAGGCTGCTGAATCGAATAGAGCTGTTCAATCCCAAAAAGTTTTGCACCATTGAGCACTTTTTCTGTGTCATCAATGAAATAACAGTTTTTTGCATCGAAGGGGTGTTTGCTTGCTAATATTTGCCAAAACTCAATAAACTCTTTGGCATGACCGAGCGTTTCTGAACTGACGATAACATTGAAAAAATCACGAAGACCGGTTTCTTCAAGTTTGAATTGTAAGCCTTCATAGTCGGCATTGGTCGCAAGCCAAATAGGATAGCCATTTTCTTTTAGATAGGTGAGTAGCTCAATGCAGCCTTTGCGTTTAGCTACTTTGGCTTTTTGTTCTATTTGCATTGCCAAAACATCAACGCCAACTTGTGACGTCCAAAAGCGAGAGGAGTACCATTTTAGGGTATGATTATGTTGTTGATAAAAACTAAATAGCGTTTGCTTGCTTTGTTCGAGTGAGCACTGATGCTGTTCAGCATAGCGAATTGGCAGCAGCTCATTCCAGATAAAATCATCATAAGCAAGATCGAGTAAAGTACCGTCCATATCAAAAATGATCGTTGGCTTTTCTGAGTAATTTGGCATATAAAGGTATTCTATGTTTAAAACAACAACAGCACCGCAAGACCCACTGATTTTGCAGTTGGTTCCCATTGTGACACAAGCTTGCGAAATTTTGCGAGAAGAATATCAGCGTTATTGCTCAGGTGCGGATTTTGATGTGGAACGTAAAAGTGATGATTCACCTGTAACGCAAGCTGACTATCGTGCAAATAGCTATATTACTCAAGCATTATCCAAAGTTTCTAACTTGCCTGTATTGTCAGAAGAAGGTGGCAAGTCTGAACGTATGCAATGGCAAAAATTTTGGCTGCTTGATCCTTTAGATGGTACCAAAGAGTTTTTACATAAAAGACCTGAATTTACCATTAATCTGAGTTTGGTTGATGGCGCCAATACCACCTTTGCCATATTGGCGATTCCCGGGGAATACAGCGTATATATTTGTCCCTTTGAGGGACTGCCGCTGAAATATGATAGCCAGTCAACCACATGGTATGAATATGTTCAAACCTCTGTAGAGAATGTCGTACACGTTGGCTTGAGTCAAAGTGCCAAAAATAAGCCGATTTATAAGGACTATCTAGACGCTTTAGAAAAACTCACTCCTTATCAGACATACCATGCTGGTAGTGCATATAAGTTTTGTATGATGTTAGAAGATCGAGTGGATATTTACCCGCGTTTTCATCCGACTTGTGAATGGGATACGAGCGCTGGACAATGTTTAATCGAGCGTATTGGTGGTGGTTTGGTTGATTTTAAAGGTCGCGCTTTTTTATATAACCAACGTACAACTTTATTAAATGGTGGATTTATTGCATTTAAAAATGCCGAAATGAAAGAATTGGCCTTAAATGCTTTGGCAAACATGCCTGACAAAACTTGAGCTAAATCGGGTTCATGCTATAGTGTCTGCACACTCCGTTAAATCTCCTGCATATAAGAACTGTCAATTATGGCCCTAGATTTGCTCCCTCCTAGTATGCTGAAAGCAATAGACTTATTGCCGGATGAAAAGACGCCTGTAACTTTGTTTACACGTCATTCCATTCGTGAAGTTGTACAAGGACAGGGGTTGGCTGGTTATGACTTGCAACTGACCCATCAAGGACGTGATTTAGCCGAAGCGTGGGGCAGCTATTTGGTTGAAAATACCGATCGTGTTATTCAGCACTGTATTTCGAGTCCAATTCAACGCTGTGTGGATACAGCGGCATTGATGATTCAAGGTGCGGATAATGTCACGATTGAACCGAATACCCACCATATCGAGATCATTGAACAAGGATTATTGGTCGAGCCGGGAAGTTTTGTGCTCGATATTAAAAAAGCAGGACCATACTTTCAAAAGCAAGGTGCTTTAGGCTTTATCAATAGTTTTGTGAATAATGCTTTGCCGGGGATGAAACAGCCTATTCATGGGGTGGTAGATGTATTGGAGTTGATTTACAACACTCATCCAACCAATGATTATGGTCTGAGTCTAGCGGTGAGTCATGATACGATTTTGGCTGCAATTCTTGCCATTATTTCAGGTAAAAATATCGTGACACGCGAAGACTGGCCGAAAATGATGGAAGGTTTATTTGTTTGGTTTGAAGGAGATGTATTCCTTGAGTCAAAACTGAAATGGATTTGGCGTGGTGAACTAAATGAATTAAATATTCGTGAATTTCAGCAAGCTGAACAGCAACTTTAAGAAATTTTGCTAATAATAAAAAATTTATAAAAGGCATCCATGTGCGGATGCCTTTTTTATCTGTTTCAGTATTTCATTAAATAAAAGATTAAATATTGGCTTTAATTCGTGCAGGGTACTGATTTAAATCAATACTTGAACCATCGTCACTATAAGGCCAGCGGCTAGTATTAACTGGGAGATGTTGTTGGTGGATTCGACTGTATTTGTCTGCAGCAATCAATGTCGCAATGTCATGATCCTTAATGCTATACGCTTGTACGATTTCAACTGGATATTGTGTGCGTTCAAAAAATTCAGCTTCTGTTTCCCCTTGATGCAGTGCAAAAATTCGTTCTACAGCTGGTAAGTACACGCCATATGCTAACCATGAATCTACGCCTTGAGAGGCTTGAATCTCAGCGGTCGATTTCATATTTGAAATGACTTTACCTAAAATGTCTTTTTCACCTTTCGATGTAAAATATTCAATATATTGATTTTCTGCTTCTGCAAATTTTTCTAATGATGGCAAAAATTGGTTAATCGACATTTTTATCCCTCTTTTCATTTGTACAGCAATGGCTGCCTAGGATGAAAATTAAAATACCATAAAAAATATATGGGATTAAACCATTTCTTAAAATTTTTATTTACAAACTTTCTAAAAATATCCAGACAATTTCTGTCGGGAATATACGATTGTATTAACAGGTCTACATCTTAATTTTAGTTGAAAAGTGAAGTACCTGTCACATTAATAATGATTCTACCAATAGAAAATATTTAGATTTTATTTGAATTGTTAATAAGTGACAAAACACGGCAATTGAATGATTAAAAAAAAGAAAATAGCATTAACTTTGTTGTAAATTATTGATTTATATATTTTATGTAAGTCTCTTTATTGGATTCTTTTGTGGCTAATTGGGGAATAGTAGTGAAAAGTGTGATAGATTTTTCATATAACAAATTATCAATTTGTATTGTGTCATTAATGTTAGTTGCTTGTGGTGGTGGAGGCGGTGGTGATAGTTCAAGTGGTTCTGCATCAACTGCAAATTATCCAGAACCGACTCAAGACATAGTCGATGATACCAGTATTGGCTTTTATGACTACGATGCAAATGATGCTGTTCGTGAAATACGAAATGATTTAGTCGGCAACTTTTCAGCGCAAGTTCAATTTGGTCAAAGTCATGTCGTCGATCCGAATGCGAACGAAGCCAAGAAAATGCCACGGTTAACCAGTGAAAAAGAAGCGCTGCTTATCGTGACGCCAACACTTGATATGCAAAACATCAAGCAACTCAAAGTAGAAATCTATCAAAACAACCGCTTAGTTCGTACCGCGACATTGGATGATCCGACGCAAATGCCTGTTTCAGACCAGAGTGGGCAAAGAGGTCGTCCAGATGTTTGGTACAGTAAACGCGCGTGGACCACGAAGCTCAATTGGGATGAAGTTAAACCCGGTCTAAGATTAAAATTTATCGACGCAAATAAAGTCAGCGGTGAATTGGCTGAGGATAAAATCGATTTTGCTGCACCAGGTGAATTGGTTTTAAATAATATCCGTGTTGGTATGTTGGCAGATAAGCCAAATTCTACCGGCCACTATATGCTACTAGAGCCTGAAAAAGCGGGCACAGATTATTTCCAAACCATTCCTGCAGCAGAAATGACGGTTGCACAATATGATGATATTCAGTTAACACGTGCAATGGTATCTTCAGGTGTTATTTATGACAGTAAAAGTGCCGGAGATGGTGGTGTTTATGCAGGAGACATGCGTGAGGATGTCGGTAAATCAACCTTTAGTGTTGGTATAAACCTTGCTAACTGGGGTATTACCAGTGCATCTATGGCCAACCAAAGTCAGCCACAATTAACCCAAACAGTAGTTGTCCATCATACGAAGGGGAACTATGCCAATGGTGTGCATACTCATGGACTGAGTGGTGGTAATGGCATGCTCACGCTTTATGATTCTGTAGGGAATGAATTTAGCCATGAAATTGGCCATCACTATGGTTTAGGACATTACCCTGGTCAGGTAGGTGACAATCTATTTTGGGCTGCACATCATGCGGACAGTGGATGGGGTTATATTGCCAATCGCAATATGATGCGCGGAAATCTATCATGGACGGCGACATGGAAGTGGGATGGAGCGAATGGTATCCCAAATTTTAAAAATCTGTTTCCGTACGGAAAAGATGCCATGTCCGGCGGGTATCCTGATAGTAATGTATCACGCTACACACACTATACGGGTTACAGCACATTCCTGAAAATTCAACCACACTTTGACCGTTATGTCTGGGATGAAACTTCGCCTACCGGCTACAAAAAGTGGAACAAAACCACTCGTGAAATGGAAGTCGCTCAACCGAAGATGCCAAATTCTACGGCTCCGGTTTGGTATAACGCAGATCAAAATTATCCACGACCACGGGTCTTTGGTCAGCCCGTAATTACCATTTTAGGGGGCTATGATCCAGTCAATCAAGTTGGTTTGTTGTATCCTGCTGCACGTTCAAACTGGGGTAATGTGTATGACTTAAATGCTGCCAATACCGCTTTGGATCAAGCGGCATGTTGGTTGAATGTGCAATACACGAATAAAGTCAACAATATTGCTTTAGCACCTGCACGATTAGGCAGTAATGCCAATAAATTGCATGTCAATTTAGCTTTGGCAGATCAACCACAGAAAGTTGATTTGTATTGTAAAAAAGCAGGTGAAGAAGCCAAGTTATTAGCAAATATTGATATTCCAGTCTACAGTACAGCGATCAAGCCGGCCGTCAAAATTGGACGTCAGCATGGTTATAGTGCATTGCGTGCTATCGAACTTCCTCAATTAGAAAGTGCTTTGGAAGCGCAAGCTGTAAATGCTGTTGTTGCACTTAATCCAACTGAAAAAATGCTGTATGAGTCCTATAAAAATGACAAGTCATTGATGAATAGTGTGGCGCGTCAGCAATTAACCCGTTATGAATCGCAACAAAACACAGCATACCGACTAAATCGTTGGATGAATGTGTATGCACAAGACCTAACCAATCAAGTACCTGAGGCGCAAAGCGCGCTCGAAGCATTTATGAAAAAGCTTTCAGTCACTCAAGAAGGTTTGTTCGAGCAGGCGACATTGATCAAAAATGGTAACAATTGTTTGAAATCTGAAACCTTAACTGATGGAACATTAAATTTATACATCAGTGGCCCAAGCGGTTGTACGGCGGACGAATCGGAACAGTGGGTATATGATGCCATTGGCCGTATACACAGTAAGTCAAATCCAGATCAATGCATAACAGGCAACGGTGGTTCAGCTAAAGTGACGCTAGAACGTTGCGTGTTAAACCAAACCAACCAAATTTGGACCATGGACCCTGCGACTACAACGATTCGTCAGAGTGGTCAATGTATGGATTTAAATACGGGACGTTTGCAAAATAACCGTGCGGATTTAATTCGATATAGCTGTACCAATGGTGCCAATCAGCGTTGGACAAATTTGACAGCAAGCCAAAACTTATTATGGACGTACTTATCAGCGACGAATATGAAGCTGATTAATAAATAGCCTATAATTAAAAAAATAAGGTCCATCGAGGACCTTATTTTTTGCTTTTAAAAACCTATAGGTACAAAAAAAGCCCTAAAAAGGGCTTTTTTTATCGCAACAAATTAGTTAGCTAAAGCTTTAACTTGTGCATTTAAACGGCTCTTATGACGAGCAGCTTTGTTTTTATGGATGATGCCTTTATCAGCCATACGATCGATAACAGGAACAGCTTTTTTGTAAGCTTCTGTAGCGACAGCATAATCACCAGCAGCAATAGCAGCTACTGTGCGTTTAAGATAAGTACGAACCATAGAACGTAAGCTTGCGTTGTGTTGACGTGCTTTAACGTTTTGACGAGCACGTTTTTTTGCTTGAGCAGAGTTTGCCACTCGTGCACTCCTTGAAATAGATTGGTCTGGGCGGGCTGAAATTACATCTGAAAACCAACATCAGAAGAACTATCACCAGCCCGTAAACAAGTGCCATATTGTGATTAAACTAAGCGCTTAAGTCAAGTCTTGACATGCTTTGACAACATTTTAGATGCAGAAAAATTTTAAAGAAAACGTTAGATTAGTCTAAAGTGATTGAGATTGTATGAAAAATGACTAAAAGTATAGAGAATGCGATTGTCATCGGAGCAACAGGATTGGTCGGGCGGGTATTGGTTCGTCAGCTCAGTCAAAATACAGGATGTAAGAATATTACGGCTGTGGTACGTCAACGTGACCATGAACTGAATGGATTGGCAAAAGTTCAACAAATGGTGATCAGTGACTTTCTTTCCCTGACTCAGGATGATGTGAGAGATTATAGTCATGCCTTTAGTTGTTTAGGCTCGACCATTAAAAAAGCAGGGTCTAAAGATAATTTTTATCAAATTGATTTTAGCATCAATGCGCATTTTGCTGAATTATTAGAATATACAGATACACAATTGATCATTGTCAGTGCTATGGGCGCTGACGCCAATTCCGCATTTTTTTATAATCGAGTCAAAGGGGAATTGGAATATTATTTAAAAACCTTAAAGTTAAATCAACTTTCGATATTAAAGCCTTCGCTGTTACTTGGTGAGCGTCATGAATCTCGACGTTTAGAAGATGCGACACAGAAACTTTATATGCGCTTTTCGCATTTTGTACCTGATCGTTTCAAATTTAAGCCAGTGACAGCACAGCAAGTGGCTCATACTATGGTCGAGGCGGCACAAACTCAGACTGAAAAGTTCGAGATTTATGATAATTTACGCATACTAACAATTAAATGAGGGAAATATCGTGTCTACAGTTCCATTCGTCACTTGTGATTTACTTGATGATCATCCAGACAAAGAATTACAAGTGGTGATCCCATCAATGGATGGTAAATTCTTTCAAAGTTATGGTGCACGAAAAAGTTTTGGCGGTAAGGTGGTGACGGTCAAATGTTTTGAAGATAACTCTCGTGTTAAAGAATTATTGGCAACCGATGGTACGGGTAAAGTATTGGTTGTGGATGGTGGCGCTTCGATGCGCTGTGCCTTGATGGGCGATATGATTGCTGAATCTGCAGTCAACAATCATTGGAATGGTGTCATTATTTACGGCTGTGTGCGTGATGTCGATGCGATAGCCGAACTTGATTTAGGTGTGCATGCTTTGGCTGCGATTCCACAAAAAAGTAACCGCAAAGGCGTGGGTGAAACAGATATTCCATTAAGTTTTGGTGGTGTAAACATTCAGTCTGGTGATTTTATTTATGCTGACAATAACGGCATTGTTGTTTCAAAAGAGCAATTGGTTGTTCTATAAGTGTGTTTGAGTTTTTAGTCATGGAATGAGTTAGCATTGCCTACTTATATACGACGATATAAATCTGGAATAAATACAAACTTCAGCTGAGGACTCTCGGCTGTTGTATAAAAATACGAAATAAAAGAAGAAAGGAAGAATGTATGTTGTTGCATCAATTAAAAGTGGCGCAAGCGTTGCTCTCAGGCGTAGCAGAGGGAGGACGTGGTACAAATGGGACGCCTTATCCCAAACAACCTGAAAAAGCCCTTAAACTGTACGAATTTGAAGGTTCTCCGTATTGCCGTCGTGTGCGTGAAGTTTTGACCACACTTAATTTGGATTATGAGGTTTACCCATGTCCCAAAGGGGCTAAAAAGTACCGTTTAGAGGTACAGAAATTAGGTGGAAAACAGCAATTCCCTTTCTTGGTGGATGACAACACTGGGGATCGTTTGTACGAATCTCAGCAAATTATTCATCATCTATTTAAACATTATGGCAAAACAGGTCAGACTCCTAAGAAGTATGCCAATTATCCTAAAATTCCGTATGTTGCCTATGTTGGAACCTTAATTAATGGGGCTCAAGGCGTGTGGGTGCAGCGTAAAGTTATCCATCGTGATGCACCAAGTCAACTCTTAGAACTATGGGGTTTTGAAGCGAGTCCATATACACGCATCGTACGTAGCGCATTGTCTGAAATGGAATTGGCATATACCTTTCATAATGTGGCTAAGGAGCGTTGGCAAGATCAAGGATTAGCGATAATGCGCTTAAAACCTGGTAAATATGTACCCCTGAAAGGTGGTAAACGTGAACAAGTGTTAAAAATCATGGGGAACAATATTCAAGTGCCATATTTGAAAGATCCTAATACTGGTGTAGAACTTTTTGAATCTGAAAAAATTGTAAAATATCTGAAAAAGCAATATTTGAGCTAATCTTACTCAAGTTTAAGCTAAGTGCAGTGTATAGTCAGACAGATGGCTATACACATATTGTAATGATAAATGGGTCTAAAATTAGAAGAAAAATGCATCATAGCTGCATCAATTGAATTAGAATAAATTATTAAAAATAAGAAATTTACTTAATTATAGGGATATCCTAAAAGGATTAAACTCATTAATGTAAAAGACATTTCATTTTTTCGGGGGAAGTAAATCATGTCACCACAAGAAGTCATACTACCCGTACCGGTGCTTGTCGTTGAAGATGAGGAAATTATTCAATTACGTTTACGTCAAATTTTGACGGAGCTGGGTTATAAGCGTGAAGAGCTTATCTTCACCAAAAATGTTAAAGAATCTATTCAAGCCGTAGAGACACAACCGATATCATTAGCCTTAGTTGACTTAGGTTTGCCTGATGGCAGTGGTATCGAAATTATTGAAAAAATACGTTCCCTCGAAAGTAATACTATGATCTTGGTTGTCTCTGCATGGAGTACACAAGAAAGCTTATTTGCTGCGATTAAAGCAGGTGCAACAGGCTATGTATTAAAAGAACGTGATGATGCTGAAGTACTTTTATCTATTCGGAGTATTTTACGTGGTGGGGCGCCGATTGACCCATTTATTGCACGAGAAATCCTAAAACAAATATCCGAAGCTGAAGCACCAAGTCCAGAACAAACAGTCGCCGATGAAGCAGACTTAAACCTGCTGACCAGTCGTGAAAAAGAAATTTTATGTTTGGTTGCTCAAGGTTTGAGTAACCGTGAGATTGCTGAACAGCTTTTTGTATCACGCTATACCGTAGAAAGCCATATTAAACATATTTACCGAAAATTAGCCGTAACGAAACGAACCAAAGCCGTGAGTACAGCAAGATCTATGGGTATTCTATAATGCGTAAAGGAGGATATTTTTTCTTATTTATCCTCTGTTTAGTATGGGGGAGCTTGAGTCATGCAGAGCAAGTATTCCCTGTAAATGATCAATGTAATGTAACTGTGAATAGCATTTCAAGGGTGAAGACACCATCCAATCAAGAATTACCCAGAACGGGATGGAAAACCACACAATTACCTGATCGTTGGAAAGAAGATAAAGACTGGGAAGGTTATCAAGGTGGTGCTTGGTATAAACTAGACTGGTCTTGGTACTGTAAAAATAATGCCCGTTTGGCAGAACCCATCGTACT
Organism: Acinetobacter sp. YH12045; assembly: GCF_013419925.1. Lineage (NCBI taxonomy): Bacteria > Pseudomonadati > Pseudomonadota > Gammaproteobacteria > Moraxellales > Moraxellaceae > Acinetobacter > Acinetobacter sp. YH12045. The sequence continues at coordinate 372,899 of NZ_VOZE01000001.1, forward strand.
ATATATTGATTATATCATTAATACGGGTTCAGTCTTTCTGAATGGCGACTTGCTGTGGACCAATAAAAATCTTCAAGAACCGATTTCTAAAAGTTGGAATGTTGCGCGCTATTGGATTTTACCGATAAGTGGAATCAAACATGATCATAATGAAACTTTGATCTATGTGTATGGTTACTCGAGTTTAAATGCTGGCTTAGGCCCAGTAGTATTTAACAATGTAATGGCAACGGTTGAGCAAGCTGAAAAAACAACGTTTACACGTCGGACCATATTACAGTTAAATATTTTTCTTTCTGGGGTCTTGGGTCTAATTTGCTTTATTATTTGGTTGATGCGTCCTCGTGATACCAGTTTTGGCTGGTTTGCGCTTTCAACAGTGCTGTGGATTTTATTTCTCAGTAATGCCCTGACTACTGAAACCTTTCCATACCCAGATTCGGTTTTTTCTGCCAAAGCTAATCTGATATTTGTAATGCTGTACTTTCAGTGCTTTAGCATTTATATCTTACGCTTTCTTGGGCGTAAGTTTCCACGAATAGAACTGTCATTTACAATGTTGACTGCTGCACTGATTGGTGTGGTGTGTATTTGGCCATTCGAACAAAATGCAGATATTTCGAGCCTTATTTTCTTTTTGTATTGTGCATTCTTTTTTATCACTTACCTCTATCTGTGTAAAATTTGTTTCAAAGAACGAAGAAAGGACTATATTTTATTAGCAATCTGTTTGACTGCGATAATTGTGATAGTCATAGCTGACATCATGGTCTTGGTACTCTTTCCAAAAGAAAATTTTACACCTTTATCACCCTTTACTTCACCGATTATAACCTTATTTATAGTGGTGATCTTGGGGGCGAGACTCAATCGAAATATACAGAAAATTGAAAAATATAATGATGATTTGGCATTTGAAGTTCAGAAAGTCAGTGATGAACTATGTAGTAGCTTGAATGATAAACATCAGCTTGAACTGAGTAATGTACGCCTGCAGGAACGGATTAAATTATCGCATGATCTGCATGATGGTCTGGGCGCATCCATTGTGCGCTCGATGATCTTGGTTGATCAGTGTGAAAGTAATATTCCAAACAGACAGTTCTTGTCGATGTTGAAATTATTGCGCGATGATTTAAGGCAAATTATTGATAGTGGATCATCTTTGGACAGTAAAGTGCCAGATTCACCTTTGCTCTGGATCGCACCTGTTCGACATCGCTTTAGTCAGTTGATGGATGAAGTGGAAATGAATGCCAAATGGTGTATTCCTTCGCAGTGGGCGATCAAACCAACGGCAATTCAGTGTCTGACTTTAATACGAGTGATTGAAGAAAGCCTGACCAATATTGTGAAACATAGCCAAGCAAATCATGTCAATGTCACGCTGTCACAGTTCGAAAATGGCGCATTGTTATTAACTATTGAAGATGATGGCGTCGGTTTTGATGTTGAGAGTGTTTCAAATCATGGCATGAGTATCGGTATGAGAAGTATGAAAATGCGTGTGGAGCGTATAGGCGGAAATTTCAAAATTCATTCTCAGCAAGGCTGTACCATTATTCAAACAGAAATTAATTTAAAATCAGCTGCATAAAATAATATGTTGAAATAATAAAAATGATGATCAATTCGATATTAAGTCATCTAAAGCGCATTGCATTCTTCTGCTGTGTCACTTTTATAGCAGCTTGTGGTTCGCAGGATCATGCGCCTAAACCAGGTGAGTATGGGCAGATTTTGTTCCAGCATGCGGTGTTAAGTACCGAAGAAATTCAACAATTACTCAGTGAAAGTCAAAGCGATACAAATACATTAAACACTAAAAAATTTGCAGTGGATTACATGGCGACATCGAGCCAAAACCCATATCGTGTAGTCTTATTGGTCAGAGGTAGGGCAATGACCAGTGGTGAGGTATCTGTAAAATTTCAAATTGATAACTACAATGCCGCTATTCAGCAAAGCTCAAGCAATCTTATGCAAATGGGTGCAGGTATTGATCAGGTTGAACGATTAGAAACATTGGATGCAGGACAAGAATTTACTTTTGTTATGGACGGTGCACCTTTTTCAGTCAATGATGCCAATGATCCAAATAGTATGACCAGTCAACTAAGTTTGTTAGAGTCGAGGAATGTGGAGTTTCAAAGTATTGAATTACAAATTTGGCAAGGCAAAGGTAGTCAATACGGTGTAATGCGCTATCTGTGGTTTATTGGATTGGTGTTATTGATAGTATGGGTTTATCACGTCATCGTGGAAAAAAAAGCCGATCAAGTCGAAGATTTTTTAAATCGTAGAAAGCGAAAATAATGCTATTCAGCAGTATAAAAAGGGAGCATGACGCTCCCTTTTTATTGAGTTTATTCAGCTTCCGTTGGGACGAGCATCAGCACAGATTCATTTAATAGCATGGAAATATCTTCTAAGATATCAGCATCATATAAAGATTCGTCTAGCGCTAGACTTTGGCCATCGGCAATGGTTTTTAAATGCACTGCAAATTCGTCTGAGATACAGATTCCTTCGCCATTTGCCCAAAACAAAATATCACCGTCTTGCTCTGTATATAGTAAGCGTGAAGCCGGTTCTAACATGAGTTGATAGCCTTGATCTAAGGCCTCTTCAAGATCACCAGTGCCGATTTCTTCGGCTTCAGGAATATTGTCAGGATATTTAGGTTCTGACATTAAGCTCATGATTGCATCTTCAAGTACGGTTGAATTTTGCAATTGTTCAAATAACTTTTCTTTTAAATACTCAAGTTCATTTTCAGTCACTTGGCCAATCGCACTGATTTGATCACGTAAAATATCAGTTAATGGATTTTTAAGTAGGGGATTGTCTGTGAATTTGTCTGTCACTCGATCCATCATTTCAGTGACATTTGGCATGCGGAAGCCAAATGAATAGGTCAGACACTCATCTTCAGCTACGCCATAGTGTGACAGGCCTGGTGGCACATAAAGTAAGTCGCCGGGAGCAAGCACTTCATCAAAATGAACGTCCATTTCTGGCAGTAAGCGAAGCGGTTGACCTTCGACAAATGAAGTATCTGCATCACACATCTGACCTAATTGCCAACGGCGGTGACCATAGCCTTGTACGAGGAATACATCGTAAAAATCAAAATGTTGCCCGACAGAGCCACCTTTTTGTGCATACGACACCATGATGTCATCACGACGCCATTGCGGAATAAATGAAAACTGCTTCCATAGCTCGGCTAGGTCAAAAGAATAATGATCGACAGCTTGAACCAATAAAGTCCACAGTTTCGGCATTTTTTGAAAATCGGCTTTAAGTAGTGGAGAAGATTTTACTGTCCATTGGTTAGGATCACGATCTTTTTGTTTGATGAGACGTGCAGTGACGTTATCTTCTAAAGCCAATTCAAGAACATCTTTCGGTTCTAGTATTTGGGCTATTTCAGGGAGTGCATTACGAACCAATAATGGTTTTTTCTGCCAATATTCGGCAAGGAATTGTTCAGCGCTGATGCCGCCGAGGATGTCAAGAGAATGAGCCATAGCTAAATACATACAATTTCAATGGATATATTGTCCCTTGAGATTCCTGTTTTTAGCAAGGCTCTATTTCATTAAATTATTTCGATTAGCTTGAGACTATTTTAAAGGATTGTCTTTGAGATATTGCATGACTAATTTTTCAACTTCCAAATCATAGCTATTGGCAGCAGCCGTTGTCGCTGAAAATTTCATGAATTGCTCAAAATGTGCATTGGTGTCAATTTTAGTATTTTCTTTGTCCGACATTAATTTGAAATGATTCGGCATGACTTTTGCCATCATTTCAACATTTTCGGTTTGTAGTTTTAGAAGTTTTTTTACTTCAACTGTTTGTGGCTGAATGCTTTCAAATTTTTGTTTGCCTAGAGCAACCAGTTTATTGATTTGTTGTTCTGGCGAGTTACTACCACCGGTTTTGGTTTTAGTGCCTAGCTGTTGAATGATTTGCTCCTGCATTGCAGCGCCTTGTTGTTCTAATTCAGCATAGATGAATTTATATTGAACCCACTCATTGACTAAGTTTTTGTTGTATTGCTGAGAGTTGGTCACAGTTTGATTCACTGTATTGGTATGACCGTTTGTTGAACAAAATAGAAGGCTAATGCTAATGAGGCTAGATGAAATTAAATTAAACGTTTTCATGTTTTCAGTTCTTGGTTGTAATAAATAAGTAAGTGACTTTTTAATCATTAGCCCATAAAGGGCTAATGATGTGTTTATTATGCTGTAACAGATAAAGATTTTAAAATTATGGGACTAATATTTTCAGCTCACGCAAAATATTGCAGAGTTTAATCATCGGCATACCCATGAGTGTGGTTTGGTCTTGCCCGATCATTTCTTCAAATAAGCTAATCCCTAAACTTTCACACTTAAAACTGCCAGCGCAGTGTAGCGGCTGTTCAACCTGAACATAACGTTCAATTTCAGGCAAGCTAAGTTTGCGAAACTTAACTTTATAGTGCTCGACAAGGGTTTGTTCAAAACCTGTCGATTTTTGTTGGACACTGAGTGCAGTACTGAAATAAACGATTTTGTCTGAATTGGCTTGAAGCTGCTTAACGGCTTTTTCATCGCAAAGCGGTTTACCAATAAAAATATCCGGTGCGCCTTCGCGCCATGCGACTTGGTCAGAACCAATCACAATTGCGTCTGGGTGCTGGTTTGCAATTGCAGAAGCTTTTTCAAATGCCAGTCGCTTCGCTAACTCATCGGCGTGGTTCTCACCGCGAGGTGTTTCGTCTATATCTGGTACGATTGAGTGGTAATCAATCCGTAAACGGTCCATCAGGTCTTTACGGGTTTGGCTGCTCGAAGCCAAAATGATTTTGGGAGTACTCATTACACTGCATATTCCATAAGTACATCAAGCGGCACATAAGACAGCGCCGCTTGGTGACACGCTTGTATTTTAATAGGTGGGGCAAATCCTTCTTGATACGCTTCCACCCAGCGAGTCACACAGATACACCAGAAGTCACCAGGTTGTAGTCCTGGAAAACCAACTTCGGGTAAGGGTGTGATTAGGTCATTGCCAACTTTTTGGGAAAAGTTTAAAAATTCAGATGTCATTTGTGCACACATCGTATGCTGACCAAGGTCTGTTGTTGCTGTATGGCAAAAGCCATTTCTAAAATATCCGGTAATCGGATCAAAACAACAGCTTGCCAAGGGTTCGCCTAAAACATTTAAACGATTAATATTTGGGTCTGGATGAATCGACATAAGCGCTGAATCTTTATAAGGCTTTTCGCTATCATAACAAAACTTTGGCTCTACATAGCTTTTCTGCAAAAGAAGCTAACGTTTTTCTGCATAATCATTTAAAATCGTCGCGTTTTGATATCAATAAAAGAGAGTAATGCATGAACTTTCAGCGTATGACTGACCTTGATTTGGCGGGTAAACGTGTTCTGATCCGTGAAGATCTTAACGTACCAGTTAAAAATGGCGTGATTACAAGCGATGCACGTTTACGTGCGGCGTTGCCAACAATTAAAGCAGCTGTAGAAAAAGGTGCTGCTGTAATGGTGTATTCACACTTAGGTCGTCCTGTTGAAGGTGAGCCTAAAGCAGAGCAGTCTCTAGCACCTGTAGCCGCTTATTTAACAGAAGCTTTGGGTCAAGATGTTCAATTGATCACTGACTATTTAGATGGTGTTGAAGTTGCGCCAGGTCAAGTGGTTTTACTTGAAAACTGCCGTTTCAACGTAGGTGAAAAGAAAAACAATCCTGAATTATCTGCTAAATATGCAGCACTTTGTGATGTCTATGTTATGGATGCATTCGGTACAGCTCACCGTGCAGAAGCATCGACTGAAGGAGTAGCACGTTGTGCAAAAGTGGCTGCTGCAGGTCCTTTACTTGCTGCTGAGCTTGATGCGCTGGGTCGTGCACTTAAAACTCCTGCAAAACCAATGGTTGCGATTGTTGCGGGCTCAAAAGTTTCTACTAAATTAGATGTATTAACTTCACTATCTGACATTTGTGATCAATTGATCGTGGGTGGTGGTATTGCCAATACATTCTTAGCTGCTACAGGCTTCAATGTCGGTAAATCACTTTGTGAAAATGACTTGATCGACACAGCAAAAGCCATTGCTGCAAAAGTATCTGTACCACTTCCAACAGATGTTGTTGTTGCTGATGCTGCTGAAATTGATTTTGCAGACTTCCTCGGTTCATTAGCTGCTGCTAAAGCTGTCGTGAAAAAAGTTGAAGATGTAACAGACAACGACATGATTTTGGATGTAGGTCCTGAAACTGCAAAAGCATTTGCTGAAATTTTGAAAACTTCAAAAACTATTCTATGGAATGGCCCAGTAGGTGTGTTTGAAGTTGATCAATTCGGTGAAGGTACGAAAGCATTGTCTTTAGCGATTGCTGAATCTGAAGGCTTCTCTATCGCAGGTGGTGGTGACACGCTTGCTGCAATTGATAAATATGAAGTTGCAGACAAAATTGGTTACATCTCGACTGGTGGTGGTGCCTTCCTTGAATTCGTCGAAGGTAAAACACTTCCTGCTGTAGCAGCACTTCTTGACCGTGCTTAATTTAGTATTATCAATAAGATAATACAGTATTAAAAAAGGTTGGCTTCGGTCAGCCTTTTTTTATGGTCCATTCATTTTGCCGTCATCAAAGTGCAATATTTCTGCAATAAAATTCATCGCAACACCTAATTCGCAGTAGTAGGAAACAACGATGAACTTAAAACTTGCACTTGCTGTACTTTTAATCGCACCATTAACTTTGACAGCTTGTGCTAAAAAAGAGTCAGCACCAACGGAATCAGAAGCATCTGCTGTTGCCGTAGATAATGCTCAAACAACGCCAGAACAACAAAAAGCCATTGATGAACTTGATAAGCCAGTATTAGATGAAAAGAACCAAGATGTTCCTGCTGAGATTGCAAATGCACCTGCAGACGAAGCAACAGCTGACGCTGAAACAGCCGCTTCAGCAGCAGCAACTCACTAAGATTGTTGTCTTTATTTAAAAAGTCCCTGCAAATGCAGGGATTTTTTTTTAAATAGTGTTATTTGTTGCTGAATTGAAATGATTGAGCATGTAGAATATGCGGCATTACCTGGGAGGATATTATGGCTCTTATTTCATTGCGCCAGCTCTTGGATCACGCCGGCGAACATGCTTACGGCGTACCAGCATTCAACGTAAACAACTTAGAACAAATGCGTGCAATTATGCTTGCAGCAGATGCAACAAATTCACCTGTAATCGTACAAGCATCTGCGGGTGCACGTAAGTATGCAGGCGCTCCGTTCTTGCGTCATTTGATTTTGGCAGCAATCGAAGAATGGCCACATATTCCTGTGGTTATGCACCAAGACCATGGTACTAGCCCTGACGTATGTCAACGTTCTATTCAACTTGGCTTCTCATCAGTGATGATGGACGGTTCTTTAGGTGAAGACGGTAAAACACCAACTTCATACGAATACAACGTAGATGTTACTCGTCGTACTGTTCAAATGGCACATGCATGTGGCGTTTCAGTAGAAGGCGAAATCGGTTGTTTAGGTAGCCTTGAAACTGGTATGGCTGGTGAAGAAGATGGTGTAGGTGCTGAAGGCGTACTTGACCATTCTCAGCTTTTAACTTCAGTTGAAGAAGCGCGTTCATTTGTAGCCGATACTAATGTTGACGCACTTGCAATCGCAGTGGGTACTTCACACGGTGCGTACAAATTTACTCGTCCACCTACAGGTGACATCTTAGCGATTGACCGTATTAAAGAAATTCACGCTGCGTTACCAAATACGCATCTTGTAATGCACGGTTCAAGCTCTGTGCCACAAGAATGGTTGGCTGTGATTAACGAATTCGGTGGTAACATCGGCGAAACTTACGGTGTTCCAGTAGAACAACTTGTAGACGCAATTAAACACGGTGTTCGTAAAATTAATATCGATACAGACTTACGTCTTGCTTCTACAGGTGCTATGCGCCGTATGATGGCTGAAAAACCAGCTGAATTTGACCCACGTAAATTCTTCTCTGCAACCATTGATGCGATGAAACAAATTTGTATCGATCGTTATGAAGCATTTGGTACAGCGGGTAATGCTGACAAGATTCGTCCAATTTCTTTAGAGAAAATGGTGAGTCACTATAAATAATTTGTCTTGAGATAGATTATTTTTGAAGAAAAGCCCACAATTAAGTGGGCTTTTCTTTGATTTGAACTTAGAAAAATTGCTTTAAATACAACTCAAGAATAAGAGCGTGTCATGGAATTGATCTTTGCTGCCGCGATTTGCAGTGTTCTCGTTTCAGTAATTCTAAAACTCTGTCGTGATCGGGGTTTTAACCCTGCACAAATGATCACATGGAATTATGCATCTGCGAGTATTTTATGTTTTTTGTGGTTTAAGCCGGATCTAGCTCATATTTCGATTAATAAAACGCCGTGGGTTTTAATTGCGGCTTTGGGTGTATTACTGCCGACGATTTTTTATTGCTTAGCACGTTCACTGCAAACTGCGGGTATTTTAAAAACCGAATTGGCTCAGCGCTTATCTGTTGTGCTTTCTCTTAGCGCAGCCTATTTTATTTTCAGTGAATATTTTAATGCCATTAAGCTCATTGGTATTGCACTTGGTGTACTTGCGGTATTACTGATTTTATTTTCACAGCGCAAGGGAAGCATTGATGGAAAGCAGGGGATTTTATTTTTATTAAGCGTTTGGGCAGGCTATGCACTGATTGATGTGTTATTAAAATTTGCCTCAGGTTTGGGCATGCAGTTTGCAGTGACTTTAAATCTGGTGTTTATTTGTGCATTTTTACTTTCGAGTATTTATAACATCGTACAGCACGGCAGTTTGGGGCAGACCAAAAATATCCTCGCTGGATTGGGCTTAGGTCTCTTGAACTTTGCCAATATCGCACTGTATGTGAAAGCCCACATGTTGCTTAAAGACACACCTGCAATCGTGTTTGCTGGAATGAATATTTTGGTCGTGGTTTTAGGTGTGGTTGCGGGCCTTATCATCTTTAAAGAAAAATTGAGAGTCGCAACCGTATTTGGTTTGATTGCAGGGATCATGAGTGTGGTTTGCTTAGCATATGCCATGTCTGTCTAAGATAATTTTTAGCAAAAACGATCGGGTGCTGTAGTACATCATCCCATTCAGCCACGCCCATGAGCAGTCCTTGATCTCGACAGCTCGGACACTCAGGGCAGTGATGGTCGGTATATTGATAAGTATGCAGATACATTTGATGGCAATGACCGCATTCAAACTTCATCGGCATTTGTAGTAAATATGACATGTCCCACCTCTGCTTGATTAGTTGTTTTGATTCAATTTCTTCAGCAAAGTTCAGACCAATTTATAAATTTTATATTTTCACATTGTTGCTAAATATATCGTTATAAAAAAAGCCCTCGTATTGAGGGCTTTTAGTTTTAGATGTTTAGTTAACGTGTGAGTTGTTGAAAACGTTGTAAGGTGTTTTCAAAATAACATTTACCCACAGCAACAGGGTGCTTCAGGAAATCTTGAGTTTCAATGGTGCCTTGTAACTGACCCGGTTGTTTACAGTTTGGGCAGTTTGGATAGCTATGAAGCATATCGCCCGCATATTTTTGTAAATAAACCGTATTGCACGCTTCGCAATGAAATTTCATGGGTAATTTTATAGCTGTAGGCATAGGGAGAGACCTGAGTATATTTTGAGCAGAATATACTCGATAATTGTTTAAATAATAAGTCCCGAAATGACAAAAAAGAGGCAAAATTGCCCCTTTCGTCGGTTTTATGGAAAGCTTAGAGGTGTGTAAAAATTTCTTCAGCATTCAGACGTGATTTAGGTAATTTCGCATTGAAATCATTTTCACTTCGATAACCTAAAGTCATCAGTACAGAAGGAATCAAGTTTTGTTCAACTAAGCCCAATTCTTCAGTGATGATCGCTTCGTCAAATCCACCAATCGGTGTTGCATCGACACCTTCAATGCCTGCTGCCAAAAGCATTTGACCTAAAGCAATAAATGTTTGGTTTTCAGCCCAACGTTGAATATCACCTTTTTCATTACGATAATAATCGACATAACCTGTACGGCTGTCTTTTTGACCTTGTTTTGCTTTGTCATCTTTAAAGCGACCACTACGATCATCCTGATTTAAAAGATTATCTAAATGCTCTGCAGTGATGTCTGCTTTAGTACAGAATAAAATCGTATGTGATGAATCTAAAACTTTTGGGGCATTGTAGGCATATTTTCCTACTAAGGCTTTGGCAATGCGTTGTTTGGCTGCATCATGATCTGCAATAAAAAAATGCCAAGGCTGAATATTAATGGAAGATGGTGTTAAACGGAGTATTTGTAATAAACGCTCAAATTGTTCCTGTGGAATTTTTTTAGCAGGATTATATGCTTTCGTGGTATAGCGTTGTTTTAATACGTTTAACAGATCCATCGAATATCTCCAGATATAGTTTGCTGTAGTTTAGCGGATAAATGGCCAAATGGTCTAAGGAGAAAATTTTCCAAAGATAGATCTTAGTCGTATATGCTGGACTCAATGGCTAAAAATTAACAGATTTAAGCTGTATGAAGTGCGAATTAGAGTTATATAAAATCATAAGATAGATAAATGCTATTGGTAGTTTTTGCCAAAAGGCGTTTAATCAATTGTAGTTAATCATAGTTTAAGCATGAGACAGCAGCGATGGATTACACCAATCATTTCAAGAAAAAATTAAAAACCGAACAGCAGATTGGTTTGTGGGTCGGTTTAGCCGATGCTTATGGTACTGAAATAGCTGCAAATGCAGGTTATGACTGGTTGCTCATTGATGGCGAGCATGCACCAAGTGACTTGCGGACGACATTGTCGCAATTGCAAAGTATTGCTGCATATCCTTCGCAAGCTGTGGTTCGACCTCCAATTGGTAGTGTGCAATTAATCAAACAATTGTTGGATATAGGTGCGCAAACCTTGCTCATCCCTATGGTCGAAACTGTTGAACAAGCTCAACTTATGGTTAAGGCAGTACGTTATCCACCCAACGGTATTAGAGGCGTTGGTGCAGCATTAGCACGTGCAACACGTTGGAACAGTATTCCTGACTATTATGCAAATGCACATGAAAATATCTGTTTACTGATTCAGATTGAGTCGGTTGAAGGGATTAAAAACTTGGATGAAATATTGAAAATTGATGGCATCGATGGGGTGTTTATTGGTGCAGTAGATTTGTCGGCGACGATGGGTTATCAAGGGAATCCGAATCATCCTGAAGTACAAAAAACCGTGATTGATGCGATTCAGCGCATACGTAAGGCGGGTAAAGCTGCAGGTATTTTGTCGACACAACATGATGTGACTCAGAAATATATCGAGTTAGGCACAGAATTTGTTGCCGTGGGTGTCGATACCAGTGTGCTCATGAATTCGTTACGTGAACTTTTATCGAAATACAAAAATGATACCCCAGTAACGAAAACAGAAGGTGGTTACTAAGCGATACAGCCTTCGTTATATTATTCACTGTATGGGTAATTAATTTACTCGATGGTTAAAATTTTAATTCAATAATTTTAGCAAAAGTAGTGGCTTAGAGTATATGTAAACTCTACTTTTGCTAATCAAAGCACAATATTGTATACTTCTGCTTAACTCGAAGCGGGTAATGTTCCTGCTTATCTTTTTTATTTAGCTGATTGTGATTTATCTGTATTCAAGCTTCTGACTTGAATCTTATCTTTGTAACTACAGAATTATTATTCCAAACCCGATTGATTAATCTCTTTGTTCTGTCACAAAAAGCTCACATGTTGAGTAAATCTTTTGAATATTTTAAATACTTGGCAAACTGCCAAAGCTGTAAATGGCGATGAAATTAATGTGAAATTGGTGCCTTTGAAACGTCAACAAAATACCAATGCTGGTTTAATTTGGGTTGATGTTGGGCAAATGATTGAATTAGAAACAGGTGAGACATTTAACCTGAATCTAGATGGTAAAAGCTTCTATACTGGCCCAAACCAGCTATATCGCTTAGCCTGAAAGCAAAAAACAGCAGATCATCTGCTGTTTTTTTTGCCTAAAAAAAGTGGCTTAAGCCATTTCAAGGTGTTGATGCTTGTTCGCAACTTGAGCGTGATTTTTATATCGGTATTGCGCCGCACGGTGGTTGTCGGGCAATTTCGCGCCTTGGCCGAAGAGTTTTTCACGCAAGGTTCCGTCAGCATATTCTGTTTGATATACACCACGACGTTGTAATTCTGGTACCACGTATTCCACAATATCTTCAAAACTCTTATGCGCCAATATGTAGGCTAAGTTAAAGCCATCGATACCAGTGTACTCAATCCACTCCTGTAAACGGTCTGCCACGGTTGCTGGAGAGCCGACAATAACAGGTCCGTTACCGCCGACACTGGTCCATTTTGCAATTTCCTCAATCGTCCAAATTTTATCAGGATCTGCCTCTACATAAGATTGCAGCATAGATTGAATGGCATCGGTTTGAATGTATTCCACTTGATCTGTTGGTTTAAACTGAGAAAAGTCGACACCTGACCAGCCAGAAGCCAGGGTCAAGCCGCCGTCATAGCTGCCATATTGCTGATATTCACGGAACTTAGCTTGGGCTTTTTCATCGGTCTCATCAACCACTATGGCCAGCATGGTATAGATCAGGACAGAATGGGGATCTTTGCCTTCTTTTACTAAATTATGCCGAATACCATTGGCCAGTTTTTTTACTGCAATTTGAGTCGGTGCCGAGATGAAAACACATTCTGCATTTTGACTGGCAAACTGCTGTCCGCGTGCGGATGCGCCAGCTTGATATAAAACCGGTGTACGCTGGGGTGAAGGTTCGCAAATATGAATGCCAGGAACAGTAAAGTATTTTCCTTCATGTTGAATTGGATGCACTTTACGGTGATCAGCAAAGATACCATTTTGTTTATCGCGCAGCACGGCATCATCTTCCCAAGAGCCTTCCCAAAGTTTATAGAGGACTTCTAAGTATTCATCTGCAATGTCATAGCGGTTGTCATGACTGACTTGGGTTTTTAGGCCTAAATTTTTAGAGCCGCTTTCTAGATATGAAGTCACAATATTCCATCCGGCACGGCCTTTCGTCAGGTGATCTAAAGTACTCATACGCCTTGCGAAAGGATAGGGGTGCTCAAATGAAATTGAAGTCGTGACACCAAAGCCTAAATGTTTGGTGACAGCTGCCATTGCAGGAACAATTTGCAAAGGATCATTCACAGGTACTTGGATAGCGCCAGTCAGCGCATGTTCAGCAGAACCGTGGTAGACATCATAAATACCCAAAACATCTGCTATAAATACGCCATCAAATTTTCCGCGTTCTAAAATTTTTGCTAAGTCGGTCCAATATTCTAGGTCTTTGTATTCTGTAGAACGGTCTAATGGATGACGCCACAGACCGGGTGACTGATGTGCAATACAGTTCATTTCAAAGGCATTGAAGCGAATATTTTTAGACATGATTTTTTACTGGGTTATTTAATCTCTTGCATAAGAGGGTATATAAAAATACAGCTGCATTTATTAATAAAAAGTCAAAAACAAATCTGAATAAATGCTAATCATAATTTTTGAATAGTTCATATATTCATATGGATAAGCAGATATTTTTTTTGTTTGGTACGGCTTATAAAGATTTTGTTTGACAATTAAAAATGTAAATTCCATGTCATGAAAACTGATTTGTTTTGATGATAATTCTATAAATAATCAAAATAAAAAGTGCTAGCTTGGTTTTATAACAACCAAACTGAGCATTTTAAAATGACTTCAAAAATTGAAATTAAATTAAAAAGAGGCGCAAAACATTCCGCGCGATTTCTATCAATACGAGGGTTTAGCCCATATTATTCGCTCCGATCAAGAAGCTATCGAGGTTGCTGAACAATTAGCAGTGGAATTTACAAAAGAAGCAGCTAAACGCGATCATGAACGCCGCTTACCTTTACAGGAAGTACAGCAATATTCAGCATCAGGCTTGTGGGGCATTACTGTACCGCGTCAATTTGGTGGTGCAGGAGTGAGTTATAAAACCCTTGCAGAAGTGGTCAAAATTATTTCTAGTGCAGACTCATCCCTAGGACAAATTGCTCAAAACCATTGGGCCTTTGTCGAGCATATTCGTTTGGATGCAAATCCATCACAGCAAGAGTTTTTCTTTGATCAAGTCTTACAAGGAAAACGCTTTGGCAATGCATTTTCAGAAAAAGGTTCCAAAACAGTTGCAGATTTAACAACAGCCATTGAGTTTAAAGATGATCATGCGCTCATTAATGGTCAAAAATTCTTTGCAACAGGCGCTTTGCTTGCACATTGGATACCTGTGGTTGCAGTGAATGATGGAAAACCTTATGCAGCCTTAGTACCCCAGCATACGCCGGGTTTAACCATTATTAACGACTGGAGTGGTTTTGGACAAAGAACGACAGTCAGCGGTTCTGTACTGTTGGACAATGTCAAAGTGGATTTAAATCACATTGTACCCATTCATCAAGCTTTTGAACGTCCAACGGCTGCGGGCGCTATTTCTCAATTCATTCAATCTGCTGTCGATGCTGGTATTGCGCGCGGTGCGATTAATGAAACGATTCAATATATACGCCAGCATGCACGTCCTTGGATTGATTCAGGCTTAGAAAAGGCGGTGCAAGATCCGTATACGATTGCCAACATCGGCGAGTTGAAAATTAAACTCCGAGCTGCAGAGGCAGTGTTGGCTTTGGCGGGTGAAGCGATAGACCGAGCCGTAGAGAACCCAACAGAAGAAACAGTGTCAGAGGCAACACTACTAACAGCAGAATCTAAGGTCCTGACGACTGAAATTGCGTTACTTGCGGCGAATAAACTATTTGAACTCTCAGGCACACGATCAACATTGTCTGAGCTGAATTTAGACCGTCATTGGCGTAATGCGCGCACGCATACTTTGCACGATCCCGTACGTTGGAAGCTGAATATTGTAGGCAACTACTATTTAAATGATGTACCACCGCCGCGCCATGCTTGGAGTTAAGAGGAGAAGATTATGACGATTCAAAATAATAAACAGCCCTTATCTTTAGGTGCTGACTATGATCAAGTGGCCGCTAAGTTCCGTCCGATTTTTCAGAGAATTGCAGAAGGCGCTTTGGCGCGGGAACAAAATAGGAAACTGCCGTATGATGCAATTTCATGGTTAAAACAAGCTGGATTTGGTGCGGTCCGTGTACCCGTGGCTTTTGGCGGTGACGGGGTTTCACAAAAACAGTTGTTTCAGCTGTTAATTGAATTGGCTAAGGCCGATTCTAATGTTGTACAGGCATTAAGAGGTCATTTTGCTTTTGTAGAAGACCGTTTAAATGCGCAAAAAACACAAGATCAGACAGTTTGGTTTAAACGCTTTCTGCAAGGCGATTTGGTCGGTAATGCTTGGACAGAAATCGGAAAAGTTGAAATTGGAGATGTTGTTACCCGAGTTACTGAAAATGCGCAAGGTCAGCTAAGGGTCAATGGTCAAAAATACTATTCTACCGGAACAATCTTTGCAGATTGGATCGATCTATTCGCTTTAGATGAAACAACGAATCAACATGTTATAGCCGCAGTTTCAACACATGACGCTGGCATACAAGTATACGATGACTGGGATGGCTTTGGCCAAAAAACCACAGGCAGCGGCACACTGAATATTCAAGATGTCAGCATTGATCGTGATCATATTTTGCCGTTCGATCAGCGCTTTAAATATCAAACGGCGTTCTATCAGGTCGTGCATTTGGCAACGCTGGCAGGTATAGCACAAAATGCTGTGGACGTTTTCAGTAATGAAGTCCGTGAACGCACACGTATTTACAGCCATGGTAATGCTGATTTAGTTCGAGATGATGCACAAATTTTACAAGTGATTGGTAAGGCGTCGGCACAGTCTTATGCAGCTGAAGCAATTACACTTCGTGCAGCAGAAGCTTTGGATGTCGCATATTTAAGTCATTTTCAGTCTGATACCCAGTTGGATCAGCAAGCGAATGACCGTGCGGAGCTTGAATCCTCTAAAGGGCAAGTGGTCATATCAGAGTTGGTACTAAATTTGAGTAGTGAGTTGTTTAACGCCTTGGGCGCTTCAGCAAGCTCGACAACTAAACAGTTAGACCGCTTTTGGCGTAATGCTCGTGTAGTGTCATCGCATAATCCACTTATTTATAAACAGAAAGTCATTGGTGATTGGGAGGTTAATCAAACGCCGCTACCATATGTATGGCAAATTGGTAATAGTCCAGCAGTTAAGCAACCTGTCATTGCTGCTTAATTAATATCTGAAGATGTTCACTGTGGATGAAAGTAAGTCCATAGTGAATTCCTTGTGAAATTATTTTTAAGTTTAAACTTTGTTTTTTTAAGATTTTAAATGACGTTAATCTGCTATATGTAGGATGCAGTTCAATTGATAATCTGTTGAGATAGTCTGGTAAAAGGCTATGTCTTGATATCTGGATGTATTGTTTTAACCAAATATGACGGCAGGTTTAACTAAAGCCTAAGGGTTAGTAAGACCATTTTTTTAATTTTAAATCACTCACAGATGGGTTTTCACCAACCTCTAATATTTGAGCTTGTTCTGCGCGCCAGTCCCCTAAAACGATACGTAGTTTTCCATGCACATCATGTATTTGGGGCCGGTGGGTATGTCCATGAATCAGTAGATCGGCATGCTCTAAAGCTTTTTCTACAGCTTCGGCATTTACATCCATGATTTCATAAGATTTAACTTGTTTGGTTTCTGTACTTTTTTTGCGGAAGCCATTGGCGATTTTTTGTCGAATGCTAAGCGGTAAGCTTTTTAAGAAACCTAAAAGCAAAGGATTACGAATCACTTTACGAAACTTTTGGTAAGACATATCATCTGTGCAAAGTAAATCCCCATGTTCGAGGCGAATTTTATAGTTGCCAACGTGGAGATAATCAACGTCTTGTAATAATTGACCGTGAAATTTATTTAAAAACTTTTGACCCAATGCAAAGTCACGATTACCCACTTGGAAATAAATTTGATTTCCCAAAGCAGTAAAATCTTTAAGCGCTGCAATGATTTCGTCTAACCATGGGGCAGTAAAGTCATCACCAATCCAAGCATTAAACCAATCACCTAAAATATACAGCTGGGTATTTTGAGTTTTGTATTGTTCTAACAAAGCTAAAAACCCCCGAACGAGTCGAGGGTGTTCAGGTGACAAATGTAAATCAGCGATAAACAGATAGGTCACGAATCTTTTCCTTATTCTAAAAATCCCTCCCAGCCTCCCTTTAGAAAAGGGAGGAGTTCCGACATTTATTTCATATTGAAACTCCCTCCGTTATTAAAGGGACTTGCGCAGCAATGCTACTCAGGGAGAATTTAAAAATTACTCAGAAATGATTTTAGCTGATTCAATTACAACGTTCTCTAGAGGAACGTCTGCGTGGTAGCCACGGTTACCAGTGCGAACGCTTTTGATTGCGTCAACAACGTCAAGACCTTCAACTACTTTACCAAATACTGCATAGCCCCAACCTTGCGCTGTTTTACCAGTGTGGTTAAGGAAGGAGTTGTTTTTCACGTTAATGAAGAATTGAGCTGAAGCAGAATGAGGTGCTTGAGTACGTGCCATAGCGATCGTACCAACATCATTGCTTAAACCGTTGTCAGCTTCGTTTTCAATAGAATCACGAGTTGTTTTTTCTTTGAAGTTTTCATCCATGCCGCCGCCTTGGATCATGAAACCATCAATAACACGGTGGAAAATCACGCCGTCATAGAAACCATCGCGAACATACTGTAAGAAGTTTTCAGCAGTTTTAGGTGCTTTTTCAGTGTTAAGCTCAAGAACAATACGACCTTTATTGGTGTTTAATTCGACTTGAGGAAAACTCATTGTGTAATCTCCTGTACATGGACATGAAAGCCATGGGTTTTTTGGTTGTGAGAAGCATAAGCAAACTGTAAACTACAAGGCAAGTAAAAACGTTACTTTCTTTGTTAAAAATAAAGAAAAGTGTTTTAATTATCCTAATTTTATCTTTATAGAAGTGATTTTATTACCATGAAGCCAAACGATGTTGTTTCATCCCTGCCAAACAATCCGACAACCAAGAACAATGCCCCTGTCGAAGCTGCGCAGCAGGAACAACAGCCAGGCTTAGATTTTGTACGTCAAGTCATTACAGATGATTTATCTGCAGGTCGTACCGAACAAGTTGTAACACGTTTTCCACCAGAGCCAAATGGCTACCTACATATTGGTCATGTAAAAGCCATTTGTTTGAACTTTGGTATTGCTCAAGAATTCGCAGGTCTATGTAACCTCCGTTTCGACGATACAAATCCAGATGCTGAAGAACAAGAGTATGTAGACGGTATTGCCAATGACGTGAAATGGCTAGGTTTTGAGTGGAACGGCGAGCCACGTTATGCATCTAGCTATTTTGATCAGCTTTACGCTTGGGCAGTGCAATTGATTGAACAAGGTGATGCTTATGTGGATTTGCAAACCCCTGAAGAAATCAAACTGAACCGTGGTAATTTTGTTGAGCCGGGTAAAAACTCGCCGCAACGTGATGCTAGCGTAGAAGAAAACTTAGCGCGTTTTGAACAAATGCGTAATGGTGAGTTGGGAGAAGGTCAGGCAGTACTACGTGCCAAAATTGACATGACTTCACCTAACATTCATATGCGTGATCCTATTTTGTATCGTATTTTGCATTCTGAACATCACCAAACTGGTGATAAATGGAAAATGTACCCAATGTACGATTATGCGCATCCATTATCAGATGCCATTGAAGGGGTTACGCATTCACTGTGTACACTAGAATTTGTTGATCACCGTCCATTCTATGACTGGGTTGTCGAGAAAGTTAAATCACCATCTGTACCACATCAGTATGAATCAAGCCGCCTAAATGTAGATTACACCATTACCTCTAAACGTAAATTACGTAAATTGGTTGAAGGTGGTTTTGTGAATGGTTGGGATGACCCACGTATGCCGACCGTTGTGGGTATGCGCCGTCGTGGTTTTACACCTGAAGGTCTGCGTGACTTCTGTAAACGTGTTGGCGTAACGAAAGTCGATGGTAGTATTGTTGATGTTGCAATGCTCGAATATTGCATCCGTCAGTCTTTAGAAAATACTGCTTCGCGTGGTATGGCAGTGTTGAATCCACTCAAAGTGACTTTAACTAACTTGCCTGAAGCAATGGATTTGGTTCATGCACGTCATCCAAATGTAGACATGGGTGACCGTATCATTCCGTTGACTCAAGACATTTACATTGATCGTAAAGACTTTGAAGAAGTTGCGCCTAAAGGCTTTAAACGTCTGATTCCGGGCGGTGAAGTGCGTTTACGTCATGCGTATGTGATTAAGTGTGATGAAGTGATTAAAGACGAGAACGGTGAAGTGGTTGAATTGAAATGTTCAATCGACCCTGAAACTTTAGGTAAAAACCCTGAAGGCCGTAAAGTGAAAGGTGTTGTACATTGGGTTTCTGCAAGCAAGGGTATTGCTGCGGAAGTTCGTATCTACGACCGTTTATTCACTGAATCAGACCCTGAAGTGGGTGATGACTTCCTTGCAAACTTAAATCCAGAATCACTTAAAGTGGTTCAAGCGGTCATTGAGCCTGCATTGGCAGAAGCAAAACCTGAAGATCGTTTCCAATTTGAACGTGAAGGTTACTTTGTTGCAGATCAGTTTGATCATACAGCTGAAAAACCAGTGTTTAACCGCATCTTAGATTTGAAAGACAGTTTTAAACCGGGTAAATAAAATCTTAGTTTTTAAAGGGATTCATCTTTGAATCCCCAATAGGTTAAGATCAAGTAGGTTAAGATTAAGCTCAACTTCGGTTGGGCTTTTTTCATGCTTGAGATGGTTCATTAAGGCAGTACAGAGGGGAAATAAGTGATCATTCGAAATAAAAATAATAGCTTTAAACTTTTATTTGCATGGCATGGCACGATACTCCCAAAAGTCATGCCTGCGTTGGCTGTCGTCGTGAGTTTGTCGGCGATTTTGGTGTATCTAAGCGCTGCACACTACCTGAATACGCCTGAAGTTCCAGCCATCGGATTTACCATCTTTGGGGTGATTCTGTCGATTTTTTTGAGCTTTCGAAATACTGCCTGTTATGACCGTTGGTGGGAAGGGCGCAAGCTTTGGGGCTCATTGATTGCCAATACACGCCACATGATTCGTGATAGCCATGTCCTAGAAGATGAGCAAAGAACCGTGTTGATGTACCGCATCATGCTGTTTTGCAATTTGTTACGTGATCGCTTACGCTATGAATCACAAGATATTGCACATTTTAAAGACGGCGTAGCTTTGACGGATCAGCAATGGCAGCAATGCCGAGACAATATCAATTCACCACAGTATTTACTTGAAATTATTCAAAAAGATTTAGTCAAAGCCTATAAGCAAGGTCAGATTACAGACATTATCTACAGCACGCTTACACGTCATACCGTAGCGATGGGTGATATCCATGCAGGCTGTGACCGTATTATGACCACGCCATTGCCATTTTCATATTCCGTGCTTTTACATCGCGCGGTGTATTCATTTTGTCTGATTTTGCCGTTTAGCCTAGAGGCCAGTTTAGGGATTTGGACACCTGTTATTGTGGCTTTGATTGCGTATTTATTTTTAGGTTTGGATGCGTTAAGTGCAGAACTGGAAGAGCCTTTTGGCTTGCAGGAAAATGATTTGCCGCTGGACTCGATTGTACGAAACATTGAGCGTGAAATGTATAGCAGCTTAGAAGTTGAACTTCCGCCGCTGATTAAGACTTTTAACAGTAATTTAAGATAAATTCTTGGCCTAATTTTCAGATAAATTCGGCGATACGTACCAAGCATATTGATGCTGAAAATAATCGTCCAAGTGTCGCATAAAAGCCTGTACTTTAGGCGGAACAAAATGTCGATGCGGAATTACCACATAGATTGCAGTACTTTGAACAGGGATCTTGGGTAGAACTTGGATGAGCTGGCCAGATTGTAAATCTTCATCCACATGCCAGATGGAGTGGTTTGAGATGCCTAAACCTGCAAGTGCTGCTTGGCGTACGCCTTCACCTGAGTTGATATGAACTTGTCCTGAAACAGGTATATTTATGTTGTGTTGATCTTGGACGAATGTCCAAAGCTGCGAAACACCCTTAGGGTATTTCTGTAAAATGCATTGGTGTATAGAGAGCTCTTCTAGGGAGTGAGGTTCGCCATGTTGTTCGATATAGCTAGGCGAGGCACACAAAATACGACGGTTTAAGCTGAGCGGTTTAGCAATCAGTGATGAGTCTTCTAACTGTCCAATACGTATCGCAACGTCGATACCTGCGGAGACCAAATCTAAATTTTGATCGGTCTGTTCAATATCCAAAGTCAATGTTGGGTGTAGATTGGCAAAGGCTGCAAATACTGGCCCTAAAATACGATTTCCAAAAACTTCTGAACATGTGATTTTTAATACGCCGCTGAGTTGTTGTGTTTCAGGTTGAAATTGGCTCAGGAGAGAATTAAATTGTTCGAATAAGGGAAAACCTTGCTGCAATAAAACAGCACCTTCCTGTGTTAAATGTAGCTGCCGTGTAGTGCGATGAAATAAGCGCAGCCCTAAACTATGTTCAAGTCTGTGTAGACAGCTACTAGCGACAGAAACAGAGAGATTGGCTTCTTTAGCGGCTTGACTGATTGAACCCAGTGCCGCCATTCGTGTAAATAAGTCGAAATCTTCAGTTAGCATTATCAATATAATCAAGAAAGTCTTTCTCGATATTCAGGGTTTTTCTGATAAATATCTGTGCCTATTCTGTGTATAAATTAAACACAGGAATTCACCATGAACTATCACAACCTAGGGCAATCTGGCTTACAAGTTTCAGAGTTCGGCTTTGGTGCAGGTACATTTGGCGGGCAAGGCCCTATTTTCTCTGCATGGGGGCAATCGAGTTTAAATGATGCCCAACGTATGATTGATCTGTGTATTGATCAAGGCGTGAATTATTTCGATACCGCAGATGCTTATTCAAATGGTGCCTCTGAGCAGATGCTCGGTGCATTACTTCAATCAAAACGCCAAGAGGTGATTATTTCCAGCAAAGTGGGTATCCGATTGAATGATGGAATCAATCAAGGTGGATATTCTAGAAGCTATTTAATTCAAGCCGTGGAGGCGAGTTTAAAGCGGTTAGGCACAGATTATATCGATGTGCTGCAGCTGCATCAGTTTGATAGCACGCCGCCACTTGAGCAGCTGATGCGCAGTTTAGATGAATTGGTACGTAGTGGAAAAGTTCGCTATATCGGTGCATCGAATTTTTCAGGCTGGCAGCTTATGAAAGCACAGTCGATTGCTCAACAGCATGGCTATGAAAAGCTAAGTGTGCATCAAGTCTATTATTCTTTGATTGGACGTGACTATGAATGGGAGTTGATGCCTGCGCAGCATGATCAACAGATTGGTGCAGTGGTTTGGAGTCCGCTGGGCTGGGGGAGATTAACAGGAAAATTTGATCGTGAGCATGCGATTCCAAAGCAAAGTCGACTACATGAGACAGCACAATTCGCACCACCAGTTCAACACGAAAAGTTATTTGCAGTGTTAGATGTAATGCAAGAAATTGCCATGGAAACAAAGCACTCTATCCCGCAGATTGCATTGAATTGGCTGAAAACCAGACCGACTGTGTCTAGTATTTTGATAGGCGCACGTAATGAACAGCAACTGTTGGATAACCTTGCGGCGAAAGATTGGTCGTTAAGCGTAGAGCAGTTAGCCCGATTAGACGCAGTCAGTGCAGTGTATCCACCTTATCCATACTATCCCTATTGGAATGGGCAATTTACAGAGAAGAATCCCAAGCTAGTGACATCAGCATTTATTACAGAACATACAGCATAATAGGGCAATAACAATTCAGTGGTAGGCAATGATCAGTTCTCTGTGCTATCACTGAATAAAATTAAAATACTGTAGGAATGCTGATGAGTGTCGTGATTGAAACCCAGATGTTAATTCGTAAGTCCATCAATATCGTATTTAATGCTTTTGTTGATCCTTTAATAACACAGCATTTTTGGTTTAGTGCATCGAGTGGCTATCTAGAAGAAGGTAAAACCGTGCAATGGACTTGGCAGAAATATAATGCAGTCGCCGATGTAGACGTGCTGAGTATTAAGGAAAACAAATTAATTCAAATACAGTGGGGAGAACCAAAAACTCAAGTCGATTTTATTTTTGAGCAGATTAGCCCGATGGAAACCTACGTTCGTATCAAAAATTCAAAGATTCCTCTGCAAGGTCAGGCATTAATTGATTTTATTATCGATAGTACAGGTGGTTTTACAACGGTTTTGGATGCAGCCAAAATTTATTTAGAACATGGCCTGCAAAGCAATTTGGTTGAAGATAAATTTCCACCTTTTAGCAATGCGAACTTTTAGCAATGTGAAGAGTGACCAAAATTAAGCATGACATCTGATACGCCGTAAGGAAAAGCTTGTGTATTAGCGCAGTATTTCTAAGCAATGTGCTGATGTATTGAAATTTGATAAAGCCACGGTTCAATGCTGCTGCAGTGAATTAACGATTTTTATGTTCTTCACGCTTTAAATAGGTATAAACCGGCATTTGCATTTTTGCTTTTTCGCGCAGTTTCTTTTTGATATAGAACACCAGTGCAAAGCAAGTGGTGGTCACGGTCAGCATCATACTGCTCATAAAACTCATCAGAGAACTGACATAGCCAATCGTGGTGAGTCGGTTCATCATACGGAACACTTGAGGACTACTTTCAACGCCGGTAATAGCCCATGTGCATAAGTGTTCACAGTTATTAATAATCAGATGATAGTTGTTTTCATGCATGCGAGAGCGCATACGACGCACCACTTTACGACCTTTAAATTTTGGATTGCTATATGACTGAACGATAATTTTTTTGCCGTGGCTGAAATTTTCGATAGAGGTCATTTCAATCGGATGTTTTTTGAAAAGGTGTGCAAAACCAGAGTAGTGAATGACTCTACCGCGGCCGGCATATATGCCATGATGGCTATAACCGAAGTGTTTAACAATAAGATGTGTTCCAAGAGGAAAACCATCTTTCTGCACGTGCATGAATTTACTAGTCCTACTTTAAATCCGAATTATTTTTAAGGATTAGTCTACTTTTAATCTGTGAATTAATCGACTATTTTAGCGATGATTTAGCTAAAATTTGTTCGATTTTTAACTCACGCTATGGATAGGGTCATGCTTGGTGTTCAATCAACCTCAATGTTTAAAAAAATGCGCTTTATGATGCTGCTCGGTCTGATTTTCTCACCGACTATTTCCTATGCCAATATTCAAGCGAAACGTGTCAGTCAGCCCATTGCCGTGGATGTGGTTGAAATTTCGGATCTGAGTCAACTGAAGCTCTATTTATATAATGCAGAGCAGCAGCCATATCGAGACTTACAGCGTTTAAAGCAGGCATTAGCGCGTAAATGTAATACGATGAACTTCGCAATGAATGCAGGGATGTATCATGCAGATTTAGCGCCTGTTGGTCTTTACGTTGAAAATGGGCTGCAGAAAAAAGCCTTGAATCGTGCAACACGAGGCTTTGGCAATTTCTTAATTCAGCCGAATGGTGTTCTAGCATGGAATGACAAGCAAGCGGTGATATTAACTACACAAAAATATGCTTCCACAAATTTTAATGCACGTTATGCGACGCAGTCAGGCCCGATGCTAGTGGTAGATGGAAAAATCAATTCAAACTTTATCCCACAGTCAGATTCATTGAAAATCCGCAATGGTGTGGGGATTAAAAACGGCAAGTTGTATTTTGTGATCAGTCGTGAAGGCGTGTCGTTTTATGCATTTGCACAATATTTTAAGCAGCAATTATCGATTAACAATGCCTTGTATTTAGATGGATCTGTGTCTAGTGCAGATATTCAAGCATTGAATAGACATGATTCAAGTTTGAAAGCTTTAGGGCCAATTGTAGCGTATACAACAGCATTTCAATGCAAACAATAAAAGCCCGAATGGTCGGGCTTCATGTATACAGTCTTTAGATTGATAGCAACTACTGTTTATTTGCCGACTAAACCTAAAAAGGTACTTTGGGTTTGGCACATTTGAATGGCTTGTTCTTTAGATTGTTGCTTGATACTTTCTTCAAACTGTTTTTTCTGTTCTTTGATTTGCTCTTCGTTTAAGCCCATTTGTTTCGATAAGGCTTCGAGTTTATCCCAAGATTCTTCGCATTCTTTGGGAATTTGGCTACAAGCACTTAGACTAAGTATGCAGCAGGCGATTAGGCAAATTGTTAATTTATTCATGTTCATTCCTTTAGTTTTTATATCAATGCTGTTTAGAGGTCTTCGGCATCATATTTGATGCAATATTAGGTTTTATTGTCGTGTGTTTAAAAATTAGACATCACTGAGTTGCCTTGGAGCATAGCATAAAAGCTGTAAATAGCGATGTGGCCAATCCACAAAACCTGATCTGTAAATAAGCGGCATACTTTTGATTAGACTAAAAAATGAAAAAGGCACTCTGTAAAACAGAATGCCTTGTTTGAACATTGAATGTTCAGACTCTACTGTAGAGGTAGATGCTGGATTTCATTTAATTCCTTACGGCTATAACCGCGCGAAGCGAGTACTTTTTTGATACCGAGGATAACATCTTCATCCGTTGCCTTTGTAAGAGCAGCAATAAGCTGTTCATTGGTTTTACAAGAGCAATCATTTTCAACACAGGCAATTTGATTCTTATGCCCGTTTTGCTGTTCTGTAGCGAACAACTTATGCCAAAAACTCATAGAGCCTTCATTTGCGACCTAACATAGGACGAAATATAACCAATTCAATAAATAAAGCAAGACTACTAAAGTGATATTTTAGCCAGTTGAATGATCATTTTTTCGATTGGACTTTTAGAATCTTTGCCTAATTGATATAGAAAGGCATCAGTTGCACTGCATGTGGCGAGAAAATAAAGCTTTTTTAGCATATAAAAAAGGAGCTTTTAGAAAGCTCCTTTTATGACAGCAACATGACTTGAAATAATTTGTTTAAATCTTCTCAAGAAACACGCCAGACTCTACATGGTGTGTGTAAGGGAACTGATCAAACAAGGCAAATTTGCTGATTTTATGCGTTTGTGAAAGCAGTTTGAGATTGTCATGCAAAGTATCTGGGTTGCATGAAATATAGATAATGCGTTCAAAACGTTGTAACAGTTTTAATGTTTCATCATCGATACCTGCACGCGGTGGATCGACAAATACCGTATCGAAGTTATAGCTTGAAATTTCAATTTCAGCTTCTTCAAGGCGGCGGAATGTACGTTCAGCATTGTAGGCTTGGGTGAACTCTTCAGCAGATAGACGAGCCACTTGGATATTTTCAATACCATTTTGCTCAATATTCCACTGCGCTGCATAGACTGAAGACTTGGCTAATTCTGTTGCCAAAACGCGATTAAAGCGTGTAGAAAGAGGCAGCGTGAAATTACCATTACCACAGTAGAGCTCAAGTAAGTCTTGGTCTGAGTGATCGGCAGCCTGACATGCCCATTCCAGCATTTTTTGACATACACCGGCATTTGGCTGTGTGAAGCTACTTTCGATTTGCTTGTACTGATATTTACGATCAAACACTTGGAGTTCTTCAACCACATAGTCATCAGTTAAAATCACGCGCTGACCACGGCTACGACCATAAATCTTGATGTTGAGCTTTTCAGATAGGGCTTTGGCAGCAACTTCCCATTCAGCATTGAGCGGGCAGCGGTAAACCAATGAAACCAGCATTTCACCTTTCAGCGTCGCTAAGAAATGAACCTCAAATAAACGGCTCGATAAGATCTCTTGCGCCTTAAGTTCATTTAATAATATTGGCATTAAATCATTAATGCTTTTATCTGCAATCGGAAAATCTTTAATTTCGACAACTTGTTTTTCATTGTCTGCATTGCGTTCAAACATTGCATAGAACATATCATTTTCAGTATGCCAAATTCGGAATTCCGCTCGCATACGAAAGTTTTGTTCAGCAGAAGGAAAAACTTCTAAAGAGGGAGGGTTATATTCTGAAAATTGAGCCGTAATGCGGGCAACTTTGGCATCAAGTTGTTGCTGATAAGTTGAAGTCATATGCAGTAAAAAATCGCAAACATATTAAAAAAAGTCATGTTAGCAAAATTCACCTTATAAGACTAAATTAATTCCACTTTTGGCTGTATTTATCTGTCGAGAAAATGAGTCTGAATGCGCTAAACAGAATATTTATCTAGGGGTAGTTAAAAAAACGCTCAATCTTTATGGAACATTCATAAAGATTGAGCTAAGTGAGGAACTGATTTGTTGGAGTTCATTCGAATGTTTAATTCATCGTCATTAAGCTGGCATTACCACCGGCTGCCGCAGTATTGACACTGATTGCCCGCTCAATCACGAAACGTTCTACAGGGGTGTCATATTGGCCTGAAGCTAAATGCGTAATGCCAATAATTGCACCTTCACGAGAAGCGATAACCTGTTGAATCTTTAATAACTCAGTTTGTTCACCATGGTGTAAAACCGCATCAAAATTGCCATGATAAAGATCCGTGATCACTTTAAATTGGTCCACGAGGATTTTTGGCATGCTATTTAAGTGCTTCAACATAAAAGTATTGTCTGCAAGTACCACAGGCTGACTACCCACCGATAAAATCGCAGCAATTTGATGCAGTTGATCTGCATCATTATTTGCCAAAGAAAGCACACCCTTACGTGCCAAAATGGCATATTGGTTGTTTTCACCGGTTGGGCCTTGTAGCTCAAAACTTTGTCCAGCGGCTATGGCCTGCGGTGCTTGAATAGCAATGCCTGAAAAATGCTGTTTCGCCCAAGTGTTAAAAGCCTCATATGCAGGGAAGTGTGCAGCTTGCGTTTCTGCCTGAGCTGCATACGGTGAAGCTAATTTTTTCTCAGAAACTTGATGCATTAAACGGTAAAGATATAAAGGACCGCCAGCTTTTGGACCTGTACCTGATAAGCCTTCGCCACCAAAAGGTTGTACACCGACCACAGCACCTACAATATTACGGTTAATGTACAGGTTGCCGACTTCTGCATGACCGATGACTTTTTGAATCGTGTCATCAATACGTGTATGCAAGCCCATGGTTAAACCATAACCTTTGGCATTAATTTGTGTTAATAGGTTTTCAATCTCACCATATTTGTAGGTAATTAAATGCAATACTGGCCCAAAAACTTCGCGTTCTAAATCATTTAAATTTGGCAGTTCAATCAAAGTTGGTGCAACGAAAGTTCCCGTGCTTAAGGCATTGCTATCAGCATTAAACATGATTTGATGTACTGGATAGCCTTTGCTACGCATCTTCTCAATATGTTTTTCAATATTTTGCTGTGCTTCAAGGTCGATCACTGGGCCAATGTCAGTTGCTAAAAGTGCAGGATTTCCGACACGAAGTTGCTTCATCGCACCTTGTAACATGGTACGGACAACGTCCACATTATCTTCTTGTACACAGAGAATACGTAGGGCAGAACAGCGTTGACCTGCACTGTCATAGGCAGAGTTAACGACATCCAATACCACTTGTTCTGTCAATGCAGATGAGTCAACAATCATGGCATTTTGACCGCCAGTTTCAGCAATCAATACCACGCTTTCGCCAAATTGGTTTAAGCGCTGTGCCACGGTTTTTTGCAAGATACGTGCGACTTCCGTTGAGCCAGTAAACATGATGCCTTGGACACGTGAGTCCGCGCTGAGTTTGGCACCAATGGTTTCGCCACGGCCAGGAAGGAGTTGCAATACATCGAAGGGAACACCTGCTTCCCATAAAATATGTACAGCTTGAGCAGCAATCAGTGGCGTTTGTTCAGCAGGCTTGGCAATCACGGTATTACCTGCAACCAAGGCTGCAGCAATTTGACCTGTGAAAATAGCAAGCGGGAAGTTCCACGGGCTAATGCACAGCACAGTACCAAGGGGTTCAATTTGCGTATTTTCAGCTAGATCAATCATTTGAGCCGCATAATAACGTAGAAAATCTACAGCTTCACGGACTTCAGCAATAGCATTGGCGTAGGTTTTACCGCTTTCACGTGACAATAACACCATCAGAGATTGCAATTGTGCTTCCATCAAAGCCGCCGCACGGTTTAAGCATGCTGCACGCTGGTCTTTGGCTAAAGTTTTCCATGAAGCTTGGGCATTGACCGCATTATTGAGAGCGATTTCCGCTTGTTCTAAACTGGCTTCGCTGACAGTGCCGACCACATCACTACGGTTTGCAGGGTTTGTAATGTTGATACTTGCAGTATGAATTTCTTCTAAATTAGCGCCCATTGCACTAGCATGCCACTGGGTATGTGCACGCTGTACTGCCGTGGTATTGAGCTGAGATAAGTCGCGATCATTGGCTAAATCGAGTCCTTTTGAGTTGCGACGTTCTGTGCCATATAAATCTTGCGGAAATGGGATAGAAGGATGCTTAGCTCCAGTGATACCTTCTTTTTCAGCCGTCGCTAATATCGTCTGTCTTGGATTTTCAATTAAATCTTCAATTTTTAAATTTTTATCTGCAATACGGTTGACGAAAGAGGTATTCGCACCATTTTCCAGTAAACGTCGAACCAAATAGGCCAATAAGGTTTCATGGTTACCCACTGGTGCATAAATACGACAAGGCACACCCAGTTTGTTATCAGACTTCGAACCCACCACTTGTTCATAGAGGGGTTCACCCATGCCGTGAAGGCACTGAAATTCATACTGGCCTGGATAGTAAAGCTCTGGCTGTGCTAATTGGTAGATCGTAGCAACGGTTTGCGCATTGTGTGTTGCAAACTGAGGATAAATTTGCTCAGGTGCTGCTAAAAGTTTTTTAGCACATGTAATATAAGACAGGTCGGTATGAACTTTGCGCGTAAATACAGGATAGTCACTCATACCTTCAATTTGCGCTTTCTTAATTTCGCTGTCCCAGTATGCACCTTTCACTAAGCGGATCATTAAACGTTTTTGGCTACGCTTAGCGAGGTCAATAATATGGTCGACCACATAGAAACAGCGCTTTTGGTAGGCTTGAATCACAAATCCAATACCTTTCCAGTCTGCTAATTTAGGCTCAAAACACAGGCGCTCAAGTAGTTCCAAAGAAATTTCTAGGCGGTCAGTTTCTTCAGCATCAATGTTTAGACCAATATTGTAATGCTTGGCTAATACTGCAAGTTCAAGCACTTTGCCATAAAGTTCGTTATGCACACGGTCGATCTGTGAACGTTGATAGCGCGGGTGTAGGGCAGATAATTTGATCGAAATGCCTGCTCCGTTATAAACATCCTTACCTTCAGAAGCTTGACCAATCGCGTGGATCGCATCGGTATAGTCTTGATAATAACGTTCTGCATCAGGTTCAGTTAATGCTGCTTCACCCAACATGTCATATGAATAACGGAAGCCTTTGTCTTCTAATGCTTCTGCATGTTTAAGCGCTTCATTGATGGTTTCGCCTGTGACAAACTGTTCGCCCATCATACGCATAGCCACGTCGACAGCTTTGCGGATAATGCCACGTCCACTGCGTGCTAAAATACCGGTCAGTAGGCTAGACAGATTTTTTTGTTGAGGGGTTTCCATCAGTTTGCCCGTCAGCATTAATCCCCAAGCAGCAGCATTAACGAACATGAGGCTACTTTGGCCAACATGATCTTTCCAGTTACCTTGGTTGATTTTATCTTTGATCAGTAAATCACGTGTTGCTTTGTCTGGAATACGGAGTAGCGCTTCAGCTAAACACATGAGCGCGATGCCTTCCTGAGAAGACAATGAAAACTCTTGTAGCAAGCCTTGTACAATGCCTGCTTTACCTGTACCGCTTTTACGTTCACGTAATGAATGGGCTAAGTCAAAAGCCAATTGTTGAATTTGATCGCTGATCGGAGAAGGGATTTCACTGTGTGCTAATAAGTTTTCAATGCACTCAGTTTCAGCACGACGCCATGCTGTATTAATCGATTGTTCAAAGCTATTCTTGTCTTTAAATTCAGTGATGTAGTCATCGCTTCCCGTGACTTCAAATACTTTTCCATTCATGTTTCAATTTTCCGTGTCAAAGTTCTATGACGAGCAAATAAATCTTGAGCTTGATCCTTTATTTAATTTATCATCACAGAATATTTAGCGAATAACTCACTATAGTTTTAATAATATTTAGAGAAAAATTCAGATGACTAGCCCATATTTGAGCTTAGACCGTATAGATATTCGTATTTTAGAGTTGCTGCAAGAAGACGGAAAATTGTCCAATATTAAGCTTGCGGAAATGGTGAATTTATCACCGACTGCGGCGTTGGCACGTGTGCAAAAATTATCGAAAGAGGGCTTTATTTTAGGCTATGAAGCACGTTTAAATCCGGTCTTACTCAACAATGGATTTGTGGTTTTTGTAGAGATTTTACTAGATAAAACCACGCCCAATGTATTGGAAGATTTTTCGGATGCAGTGCGTCAAATTCCAGAAATCGTAGAATGTCATATGATCAGCGGTGGTTTTGATTTTGTAGTGAAAATACGCTGTGCAAATATGGAAGAATTTAGAAAAATTTCAGGGCAGGTGCTTTGGCAGCTACCTGGTATCAAGGAAACGCGTAGTTATCCTGTGATGGAAGTGATCAAAGAAAGTATGCAAATTAAGCTGAAACCTGCGGCTCGATCAATTAAGTAACTGCTCTTATGAGTGTAAACGTAATTTCGCATTTTAAAACGATTTTTAAGTCTATTCGACGGAGTCTTACATCTTGGGTTTGGATAAAGGGTTTAGCCTTCGGCTGGAGGCACTTTTACGAAACGTTGTTTCTCATTTGGCAAAATGAGAAGCGTGCTTCGCAAGGAAACCATCTTGTGGTGCAATGCACCTCACCAACAAAACTCGTTAACTTCCGTCAAATTATTAAAAATGTCGCAAAAACATTTTTGATGAAAATTAGTCCTGTCTCAAACACTTGTGGATGACTTTATCGCGTATCGTTTTCTTATTTGAATCAAATTGCGCATCTGATGTTACTGTGTAACATAAATTATGTAATAGAAAATGTGAGTACTAAAAAGGGGCATTTAGCCCCTTTTTAGTGTGAAAAATTTTAGATTTCAGACATTTCTTTTTGATATTGCGCTTCGGCTTTTTCAAAGCGTTCAACAACTTCAGCTTCAGGTGCTTTGCTCAATAAGCTCACCACAACGATACTGATCGCAGAGAAAATAAAGCCCGGAATGATTTCGTATAAACCAAGGTGGCCTAAGTAGTTTTTCCACACGATGACAGTCACAGCACCCACGATCATGCCAATGATTGCTCCGTTAAGCGTCATACGTTTCCACAGCAATGAAAGAATAATCAGCGGGCCAAATGCAGCACCGAAACCTGCCCATGCATAAGCCACTAAGCCTAAAACTTTACTTGCAGGGTTCATTGCAAAGGTGATTGCAAATACGGCAATTGCCAAGACCATCGCACGTCCAATCCAAACCAATTCTTTTTGCGATGCATTTTTACGAATAAATCCTTTGTACAAATCTTCCGTCAAGGTGGTTGAACATACCAATAACTGACAGCTAAGTGTGCTCATCACCGCAGCTAAAATTGCGGCCAAAATAATCCCAGCAATCCACGGATTGAATAGAATTTTAGTCAACTCCATAAATACCGTTTCAGGGTTGGCATTAACGACACTTGCCAGTTCTGGGTGGACTTGGAAGTAAGCAATACCGATATAACCCACTGCTACAGCACCGCCTAGACACAGGATCATCCATGTCATACCAATGCGTCGTGCATTCGGAATGGATTTAACAGAATCGGCTGCCATAAAGCGAACCAAAATATGCGGCTGACCAAAATAGCCTAAGCCCCATGCCATGCTGGATAAAATCGCAACTGTACTTAAACCTTCAAATAAATTAGAAGCTTGTGGGCGAGCTGTTTCCAAAACAGCAGCAAGATTTTGACTGTTATCACCTAAAGCAAGGTAGGCGATGATCGGTGTGATCAGCAGTGCAAAGATCATCAGACCCGCTTGGAAAGTATCGGTCCAACTGATCGCTAAGAATCCACCAATACAGACATAGCTGATGGTTGCAATTGCACCAATCCACAGTGCTGTTGTGTAGTTCCAACCGAATAAACTTTCGAAAAGTCGTGCGCCAGCCACCATGCCAGAAGCACAGTAAATCGCAAAGAACACTAAAATCACTACAGCTGAAATGATACGTAAAATCTTTTTACGGTCTGCAAAACGGCTCGTGAAATAATCGGGCAGGGTCAGGGCATTATTTTGATATTCGGTATGAACACGCAAGCGACCAGCAACGATCAGCCAGTTCAACCAAGCACCTATAATTAAGCCGATTGCAATCCAAGCTTCGGAAAGACCAGATAGATAAATTGCACCAGGGAGACCCATGAGTAGCCAACCACTCATGTCGGATGCACCTGCTGAAAGTGCAGTCACAACACTTCCTAAACTTCGTCCACCTAAAATGTATTCGTCAAAGTTATGCGTAGCTTTGTAGGCATACAAACCAATGGCAAGCATTGCAAGAATATAAAAAATAAAGGTGACTAATGTCGGGTTTAAATGGCTCATAGGCGGTTCGTCCTTAATGAAAGCAAATCATCTCTGTCCTAGATGAAAATTTGTACTTCTGTCGTAAGTCGCAGATTCAAGCACGATTTAAAAATTACACTCTGTAACCTTTAAGCATATTTTATGTATGTTTTGCGTAAATGATATTTTTTCTTATTACAAATCGAATTTTTTATTGTGCTGCTAAAATGTTGTCCAGAAGGGAATTTAAATTTTGAAATGTAAATCTACTAAAGACTTTTCATCACAAAAAGAGAACTAATGAAAATAGGTAAAAATTACACAATGTTACATATTGAACAAGAAATGTGCATTTGAAATATTTGGTTGCAAATGTGCATCACATCATCTGTAGTGAGATGATTTGAACAGGTCGAATATGAGGTATGCACAGTCTTGGTGCGTAATTAGAGGGAATGCGCAGTGACAACGGTTCAAATGGAAAAAACGAGAATAGAGCATGATTTATTGGGGGATAAAGCAGTCCCGCAGTCATGTTATTACGGTATACATACATTGCGTGCCATCGAAAACTTTCAAATATCAAAGCAGCATGTCGGACAAAATTTAAACTTTGTACGCGCTATTGCTCAGGTAAAAAAAGCGTCAGCAGAAACCAATTATCAATTTAACTTAATACAAGATGATATTCGCCAAGCGATTCAGCAGGCATGTGATGCATTGATTGATCATCCAGAACAATGGGCAGATTCATTTCCAATTGATATTTATCAAGGTGGAGCAGGCACTTCTATTAACATGAATGCCAATGAAGTCATTGCCAATATTGCCCTTGAGTCGCTCGGAGATGCGAAAGGCAGTTATCAACGGATTCATCCCAACGACCATGTTAATAAGTCACAATCCACCAATGATGTCTATCCAACAGCGCTGCGTCTAGCAACATTTAGCGCTTTTGATGCTTTATTTGTGGTTTTAAATCAGCTAATTGGAAGCTTACATATTAAAGCCGATGAGTTTAAACATGTCATCAAAATGGGGCGTACACAGTTACAAGATGCTGTTCCGATGACTTTGGGGCAAGAGTTCCGAGCATTTGCAACATTATTAAAAGAAGATTTGAAGTTGATTGAGCAAAATCGACAGCTTCTATTGGAAATTAATTTAGGTGCGACGGCAATTGGCACTGGCGTGAATTCTCCTGCGGGTTATGCAGCGAAGGCCGTTGAAAATCTAGCTCATTTGACCGGTCTAAAATTGCAAGGTGCAGAAGACTATGTCGAAGCAACCAGCGATTGTGGCGTATTTATTTTATTATCAAGTTGCTTAAAACGTTTAGCTGTCAAACTTTCTAAAATCTGTAATGACTTACGTCTTTTAAGTTCGGGGCCACGAACAGGTTTAGCGGAAATTCGTTTACCTGAGTTACAAGCAGGTTCGTCCATTATGCCTGCAAAGGTCAATCCTGTGATCCCTGAAGTGGTCAACCAAATTGCATTTCGAGTGATGGGAAATGATTTAACCATAACTTTAGCCGCAGAAGCAGGGCAATTACAATTAAATGTCATGGAGCCGGTGATTGCATTGTCCATGAATGAGTCAATTGAGCTTTTGGTGAATGCGGTGAAAACATTAGACAGCAAATGTATCCAAGGAATTCAGGCAAATGAGCAAGCATGTTTTGATGCTGTGATGCGTAGTGTAGGAATCGTGACCTTACTCGATCCATATTTAGGTCATGCAAAATGTGATGAAATCGGTAAGCAATGTATTGCCGAAAATAAAACCATTCGCCAAGTGGTTTTAGAGCAAGAGCTGTTAACTGTAAGTCAATTGGATGAAATTTTCTCGATTGAAAATTTAGTTTCTGAAGTGACACCATTTAGTATGCCACTCGCTCAAGTGAGTTAAATGCTTATTTAAGACTTTTAAATAGCCCCATGATGAGTAAATGACGAAGGTTAATCCTTCGTTTTTTATTTGAAGAAATCAGTGGTAAAGCTAGAGAACTAATCTGAGCAGTGATGTATTAAGTCTCTAATAGGAACTTAATTTCTAAAAGAAAGTATTGGGTTGAAAAGAAAACGCTATATTTGCTTAGGATAGTAATTATAGTTCTATATATAGTCATGAAGGTTTGGATGAAAAATTTAGCGCATAGATAAAGTCAGAAATACTTTAACTTGCCCAAAAAAGGATGTAATCGAAGTACAATAGGTTTTTAATCATGTTGTAGATAGTCAGATGTTTAATAAGTTAGTCGATTTATTCAAAGGCGCTAAAGAGTCGCCTGAGCAACTTTACTTAGAACAACACCACATTCAATATGATGAAACTCAGGGCTATATCATTGAAGGCGTAGTTTTAAATACTTTGTCTGAACGTATGGAATACTTGTCAAATAGAAAAATGACAAATTTCGATGATTTAAAACAGCTCTATGCGACTGCAATGATTATCAATGAAAAAATAGACTTGGAAATTGCAAATCAACGCTTTGTTGCACGATTAGGCAATACTGAAGAAAATCTTTTGCAGTTTAAACATTATGTCAAAGTATTGAATGATTATTATCGTCAATTCATCCGTGATCGTAAGTAAAAGAATCAATGGCAGTTTTTGAGTTTGATGGATGCGTTAAGGGTACTCATCAATAGAATGTACAATCGCAAATCCATATTGGTTAAAACACTGTATATAGTTGCTTAAATCTCGGAATGTAAAAAGCATCGTGTTAATATGATCACTAAGTGATTAAAACATTAAAAGCTATTTACATCATGTTCCAGCAAGAAATTTCACAACTCAATCTTAAACAGCTCAAAGCTGGCGAAAAGCGGTGGGTCGGAAACTTACAAGGCTCATCTGCTGCATTATTATTTAAAGAAATTAGCAAACAATCGAAACAGTTGTTTGTGATTGTAGCACGTAATAATCAGCATCTCGGGCAGTTAGAAAGTGAGCTGGAATTTTACGGAATTAAGCCGACTATTTTCCCAGATTGGGAAATTTTACCTTATGACCGGCTGTCGCCACATCAAGACATCGTTTCTGAGCGCTTGGCGATTTTGTCCAATATGCCACAGCAAGGTGTGTTGTTGGTTTCAGCAACAACTTTAGCGCAGCGAGTTGTGCCTGCATCTTGGGTATTAGGTGAACACTTTGATATTAAAGTAGGTCAAAAATTTGATATCGAACAACAAAAATTAAGATTAGTACAAGCGGGCTATCACTTGGTGGATACCGTTTATGATCATGGTGAATTTGCAGTACGCGGCAGCATCATGGATATTTACGCTTCGGGGCAAAGTTCACCGATTCGTATTGACTTATTTGATGATGAAATCGATACCCTCAAATTCTTTGATCCTGAAACTCAGCGAACCACCCAAAACTTAGATCATTTTACGGTTTTACCTGCAAAAGAATTTCCATTAAAAGAAGCGCGCTCACTGTTTCGTAATCGATATGCGGAAAATTTTCCGACGGCAAATCCAAAGAAAAATCCAATTTATCAGGATGTACAAGATGGCATAGCTTCACCGGGTATTGAGTTTTATTTTCCGTTGTTCTTCTCTGAACAAGCCATGAGAGAGCAAAGTACGCTATTTTCGTACTTACCAGAGAATGGCATTGTCATTACAGATAAAGCTATTGATGACACATTGATTCAGTTTTGGTCAGACATTGTGCGTCGTTATGAAGACCGTCGTCATAATGTAGACCAACCGATTTTGCCGCCAGAGCAGATTTTCCTACAACCAAATCAAGTGTTAGAACAATTAAATCTTTGCCGTCGTATAGTGGCTTCACCTGAGACTTTTGATGAACGCAATGGCGTGATCAATCTTGCAGCTGAGATTCCACCCCGTTTACCTGTCGATCCAAAACGTGAAAAGCCATTTTATGCTGTTAAGCAATATATCGATGCGGCAAATTATCCAGTGCTTTTGGTGGCTGAAAGCGCTGGTCGACGTGAAACTTTAAAAGATGCATTGCGTCCAAGTTTGGGTGATATCCCAACGGTCGAAAGTTTTGATGATTTTATGCATTCTATGCATGCGATTGCGATCACCAATGCGCCCTTAGATCGTGGTTTATTGCTAACTGACAAGCTCAGTGTAATTTCTGAAAATCAGCTTTATGAACACCGTGTGGTTCAACGTCGTCGTAAACGCCAACAGGAAGTATCAGAAGAGTTCCTTGTTCGTAGTTTAACCGAGCTAAGTATTGGCGCACCTGTGGTTCATATTGATTATGGTGTGGGGCGATATGCAGGTTTAATTACCTTGAGTATCGATGACCAAGACCATGAGTTTTTGCAGTTAGACTATGCCGATGCAGCTAAGGTGTATGTCCCTGTAACAAACCTGCATTTAATTAGCCGATACAGTGGTGGTGACCCAGATCTAGCACCATTACATAAATTGGGCACAGATGCATGGTCTAAAGCCAAACGCAAGGCTTTAGAGCAGATCCATGATGTGGCGGCAGAACTTTTACATATTCAAGCCCGTCGTCACTCGAAGCCGGGTTATGGATTTGAACTGGATCAAAGTCTCTATATGCAGTTTGCCAGTGGCTTCGCCTATGAAGAAACTTTAGACCAAGCCAATGCTATTGAAGCGACACTGTATGACATGCAACAAGCGAAGCCGATGGATCGCTTGGTTTGTGGTGATGTCGGTTTTGGTAAAACAGAAGTGGCCATGCGTGCTGCATTTGTGGCAGTACAAAATAACAAACAAGTGGCTGTACTTGTGCCAACCACGTTGTTGGCGCAGCAGCACTACGAGTCTTTCAAAGACCGTTTTGCGGACTGGCCTGTACGTATTGAAGTCCTTTCACGTTTTGGTTCATCAAAATCACATACCAAAACCATTGAAGACCTCGCAGAAGGCAAAGTGGATATTGTGATTGGCACACATAAAATCTTGCAGGAAAGTGTGCAATTTAAAAATCTCGGCCTCATGATCGTGGATGAAGAGCACCGTTTTGGTGTACGTGATAAAGAGCGAATTAAAGCCTTACGTGCCGATGTTGATATGCTAACGCTAACTGCAACGCCTATTCCACGTACGCTGAATATGGCTTTTAGTGGCATGCGTGATCTATCTATTATTGCAACGCCGCCTGCACGTCGACTTGCTGTGAAAACCTTTGTACAAGAGCATACTGGAGATTCGATCAAAGAAGCCATCTTGCGTGAACTCTTACGTGGCGGGCAAGTGTATTTCTTACATAATGAAGTCGAGACCATTGAACGTACGGCAGAAACTCTACGTGAATTGGTTCCTGAAGCCCGAGTTGCGGTAGCACATGGTCAAATGCGTGAGCGTGAGCTAGAGCAAATCATGCAGCAGTTCTATCACAAAGAATATAACGTGCTGGTGTGTTCAACCATTATTGAAACTGGGATTGACGTGCCAAACGCCAATACCATTTTGATTGAACGTGCAGATAAACTGGGGCTTGCGCAGTTGCATCAATTACGTGGTCGTGTTGGTCGATCGCACCATCAAGCATACGCCTATTTACTTGTACCTTCGCTCAAAGGCTTAAAGGGTGATGCTGAAAAACGCCTAGATGCCATTTCGCGTGCATCGACTTTGGGTGCGGGTTTCATGTTGGCTACAGAAGACTTAGAAATTCGTGGTGCAGGTGAGTTGCTGGGTGAACAGCAAAGTGGCTCAATGCAAACCATCGGTTATAGTCTATATATGGAAATGCTTGAAAAAGCCACCAAAGCCATTCAAAAAGGCAAAACACCTAATTTTGACTCACCATTATCATTAACGGCTGAAATTAGCATGCATATGCCAGCCTTAATTCCAGATGATTATTTAGGTGATGTACATCAACGGTTATTGTTCTACAAACGCATTAGTAATACGGATACTCAAGAGAAACTCGATAACATTCGTATGGAGTTGATCGATCGTTTTGGCTTACCACCACAAGCAGTTAAGCAGTTATTCTCTGTCCATCAGTTGCGTTTAAAAGCGGAACAATTGGGTATTACTAAAATTGATATCAGCTCACATGGCGGCAGTATTGAGTTCTCGCCAGATACACCAGTTCAAGCCATATCCATCATCCAAATGATGCAAAAGCATCCGACTTTCTTCCGAATGGAAGGTGGACAGCGTCTAAAAGTGATGGTCATGCTCGAAGAATATGACAAACGCATTCAATTTATAAATGACTTATTAGACAGTTTACTGAAGGAATTAGCGCCAAATCACTAGATTTGGCGTATAAATTGCTTGTTTAGAATAAGTAGATTTTATGCGTGTTTTTTATATAGAAGAAACGCTTGATTTTTTTGAAAAATTTATTAGAGTCATAAGCAAGCAACGTTTTATTCAAATGCGGTTTATTTGTAATGAAACGTTCTGTACAGAATATTCACACCCATAAGGATGTGATAGTATTAGCCATCATTCTAATTTTGCATCATTTATAAAGATATGTTTAGTTTACATCCACAACTTGCTCAAGATACGTTTTATGTAGGCGACTTTCCTCTGTCAACATGTCGTTTGATGAATGATATGCAATTCCCGTGGCTTATTTTGATTCCACGTGTTCCGGGAATTACAGAGCTTTATGAATTAAGTCAGGCAGACCAAGAGCAGTTTTTACGTGAATCAAGCTGGTTATCAAGCCAATTGTCACGTGTATTCCGTGCAGACAAAATGAATGTAGCTGCATTGGGTAATATGGTTCCACAATTACATTTTCATCATGTTGTTCGTTATCAAAATGATGTGGCTTGGCCGAAACCAGTTTGGGGTACGCCAGCAGTTCCTTATAACAATGATGTCTTGGCACACATGCGCCAAACACTAATGCTTGCACTACGTGGTCAAGGTGATATGCCTTTTGATTGGCGTATGGACTAATCCCGATTTACGGACAATATCAGGATAGTAGAAGAATGAGTGTCCGTATGGGGGCGATCGAGTGCCGTTAGACAATTTAATCAGCAAAGAGCCTAAACAGTTTGAATATTTTCATCGTTTGATGGGATATATCATGCTGTCTTTGGTGATTGTTGTCTATCATTACACTCAGCCAGATACGCAATATCAAATCTATATTCCTGCTTTTTTATTTTTTCTGATTTTAGTCGTTCCTAAGTTTTCTCATTGGTTAATTTATCGATATAGCAATCAAGTTAAGCGCAATGTGCTTTTTCTGATCGATATCATAGTAATTGCTGTATTGATGTCTGCAGTACATTTAAGCCTCGTTTTAACCTTTCTTGCGGTCTTTGCGC
This sequence comes from Acinetobacter sp. YH12045, assembly GCF_013419925.1. Lineage (NCBI taxonomy): Bacteria > Pseudomonadati > Pseudomonadota > Gammaproteobacteria > Moraxellales > Moraxellaceae > Acinetobacter > Acinetobacter sp. YH12045. The sequence continues at coordinate 413,905 of NZ_VOZE01000001.1, forward strand.
TGCTATATACAACCATTTATAACAAAATTAATTTCTTAATGATGTCCTTGGCTGGGATTGTTGGTGTCACTGTATTTTATTTATGTAATATTTATGTCTTTGGTTTTCAAGAATATTTTGAGTCAACCAGCAGTGAATTAACCGTTCTAGGTTTTTTGTGCCTTATTACATATTTCAGTGTAGGGACATTTTATCAACACACCCAAGTTCAGTCTTTGAGCAATAAAAAGAATCACTATTATGATCAGATGAATCGTTATATGGAATTCGCTAATCAATTAAGTCGTTATGCGCCTATGCAACTTTGGCAATCGATTATGAAAGGTGAGTCTGAAGCTAAGATCGAATATAAACGTAAAAAACTCACGATTTTCTTTTCAGATATCCAAGGGTTTACAGAACTTTCTGAAACATTAATCCCAGACGATTTAGCATTTCTACTCAATGACTATTTGAGTCATATGACTGAGATTGCCAAACAGTATGAAGCGACTGTCGATAAATTTATGGGGGATGCAATTCTAATCTTCTTTGGTGATCCACATAGCCAAGGCGTAGAGCAGGATGCAAAAACCTGTTTAGAGATGGCAATGGTCATGCGTCAGCAAATGAAGTTGCTGCGTGAACGCTGGATTAAAATGGGTTATCCGCCGCTACACATTCGTATGGGTATTTCTACAGGGTATTGCCACGTTGGGAACTATGGTGCAGCTCACCGTATGGCATATACCATCGTGGGTCGTGATGCGAATTTGGCTGCACGATTGCAAAGTGCTGCTGAAGTCGACGAAATTTTGATTTCAGATGACACGCATCATTTAGTGAAAAATGACTATTTATGTGCTCCAAAAGCACCAATCTTCTTAAAAGGTATCAAAGGCCCAGTACGTACTTGGCAAGTGATGGAAAAATATACCTCACAGAAAACAGATTATCAGCGTTGGTTCGACTACGAATATAAAGGCTTTAATCTATTGTTGAACTTAGATGAAGTACAAAACTTTGAATATCCTGAACTAATACATGTTTTAGAACGCATGATTCAGCGCCTACAAACACAGCAAAAAATGACCAACTCTGCTGGTATTGTTAAACTGAATTTAGAAGACGAAGTGATCGAAGAAGTCAAAAAAACTGAATCTCACTCTTAATGATTCAACACCTGCATTATTAAAATTAGATCTAATCGTATTGCGTAAAATTTTAAAAAGAACTCAATTCATTCTTTTATCAAAACGTCATCTTTTTTGAAATGTTGAATAAATTTATGCATCAAAAAGCCAGTTACGATGAACTGGCTTTTTGATTATAGAAAATTATCTATAAATTAATGATTTTCTGAAGCATGGTTGATGGTGTATTTAGGAATTTCAATTTCCAAATCTTCATCTTCAATTTTTACTTGGCATGACAGACGAGAGTCTGGCTCTAATCCCCAAGCACGATCGAGAAGATCTGCTTCGACATCATCCATTTCATCTAGACCATCAAAACCTTTACGTACAACCACATGGCAAGTGGTGCATGCTTTAGACATATCACATGCATGTTCAATTTTGATGCCGTTTTTTAACATGCTTTCGCAAAGGTTAGCATTTGCTTCGACTTCAAACTCAGCGCCGTTTGGGCAGATTGTTGCGTGAGGCAGTACTTTAATACGTGGCATAATCTTGACCTATAAATTAATTTGAGTTTGACCAGTCATCGAGTTTTGTGCCTTTCAGTGCGGCATCAATGTGCTGATTCATACGAGCTGCAGCAAATGCATCGCTATGTATTTTAAGCTGTTCTACAGCATGTTCAATAGCTTTGATATCTGTCGTTTCAAGTGCAGCATCTAAAACAGTGCGTGCAGCGGTGAGGGAACTGTGTTGCTCTTGGCTGAGAAGCTGAGCATCTACTTTAAGTGCTTGATCAAGTGCTTCAAGTTCACGTTTTGCTTCCACTTTGGTTTCTTGAAGATGACGTAAGTTTTTGTCTTCTTCAGCAAACTTATAACCATCAATCAGTAAGCGTTCAGTATCGGCATCAGATAAACCATAAGATGGTTTGATGTCAATTTGAGCATGCACACCAGAAGTGGTTTCTTTGGCAGACACCGTGAGTAAACCATCTGCGTCAACTTGGAAAGTCACTTCAATGCGCGCTTGACCCGCAGTCATCGGTGGAATACCACGAAGCACGAAACGACCTAGACTACGGCAATGTTCAACCAAATCACGCTCACCTTGTACAACATGAATCAACATCGCTGTTTGACCATCTTGATAGGTTGTGAATTCTTGGCGACGCGCCACTGGAATAGCTGTATTACGCGAAATAAGGCGCTCAACCAAACCGCCCATGGTTTCTAAACCTAAAGAAAGCGGTGTGACGTCTAAAAGCAATGAACCATCTTTAGAGTTACCAATAAGCTGGTTCGCTGTAATCGACGCGCCAATGGCCACAACTTCATCAGGGTTAATAGTGCAGAGCGGTTCTTGATTGAAGACATCTTGAACAGCTTTTTGTACAGCATACGAGCGGGTAGAACCACCGACCAATACCACATTTTGAATATCGCTAAGCTCAAGCTTGGCATCACGCATGACACGTTTACAAACGCTGATAGTTTTATCCAAAGCAACTTTGATGATTGATTCAAAAGTAGGGCGGTCTAAAGTCAATGATTGATCAAGAACTTTAAGCTCTACAGATTCAGCCTCGGTTAGAGCTTCTTTTGCTTTACGAGCAGAAACGATGAAATGGGCATATTCAGCATCATCTAAAGTTTCAATATTCAGTTGTTTTTTTGCCCATTTTACAATCAGACGGTCTAAGTCATCACCACCAAGCGCCGTGTGGCCACCCGTTGCTAGAACTTCAAAAACGCCTTGAGAGAAACGTAAAATTGAAACGTCAAAAGTACCACCACCCAGATCATAGATCACATAGTTTTGATCATGTGCAAGATTGGTGTCTTGGTCTAAGCCATAAGCCACTGCAGCAGCAGTCGGTTCATTTAAAAGACGCAGTACATTTAAACCTGCAAGCTGAGCTGCATCACGCGTTGCTTGACGCTGTGCTTCATCAAAATAGGCAGGTACTGTAATCACAGCACCATTTACTGGATTATTTAAGCTGCTTTCTGCACGGTCTTTAAGTTGTTTTAAAATTTCAGCAGAAATTTCAACGGGTGTTTTACGACCTTGTGCAGTTTCAAAAGCAGGCATTTCATTCGCTTCACCGACTAAGTTGTACGGGTGTTGGAATTTGATATCTGCTTTAGAGCGACCCATAAAGCGTTTTACAGAAACGATAGTATTTTTAGGATCAGTCGTTAAGAATGCCTTTGCGTCGTCACCATATTGCGCAGTGGATTCGCCATAGTGTGCAATAGAAGGGAGTAACACACGACCATGTTCATCGTTAAGCACTTTCGCTTTACCAGAAAGTACCGTGGCTACTAAAGAGTGTGTAGTCCCAAGATCGATACCAATTGCGATGCGGTGTTCATGCGGCGCACTTGATTGACCAGGTTCTGCAATTTGCAAGAGAGCCATGTGTGTTACATCCTTTGAACGTCAAATATAAAAAATAAATTAAAAATCATCGTCTAAATCAAAGCTATCGTCGTCTAAGAAGCGATCTTCAGCTTTATCGATGTCAGCCATTACTTTTTGGAAGAAGCGTAATTTACGTACGGTATCACGTGCTTCAGCCCAGTCTTCGTCGTCATAATCAATTTTAAATTCACGAACCAAACCGTCAATCCATTGCTGAACTTCAGTTTTAAGTGAAGTGAGGTCATCAGCAGAGCCTGCCTCATCTAACTGTTCACGAATTTCTAAGGCATCTTGTAGGAACTCAAAATCACTAATCGATTGATCAAGGTGATAATCTTGTTTTTTGAGACTTAAAAGATATGCAGCGCGGCTATCAACATTGGATAAAGCTTTAAATGCGTGATTAATCTCACTAGATTTTATCAGGGCTAAATCTTTGTCTTCGGCTTTATCTGGATGATATTGTTGCTGCAACTTTAAAAATTCAGCTTTTAAAACTGCTAAATCAATATCGAGTGCTACAGGTAAGTTAAACAACTCAAAATGATTCATGGGAGATGGTGTCCGCAATAGAGGTGCAAAAAGTGTTGCTTTAAATGCAATTAAAACAGTGAATTTTACACTGTTTTAATGCGAAAAAGGAGCGTGGAAATGGCTTAAACCGTAAACGATTCGCCGCAGCCACATTCGCCTTTTTTATTTGGGTTATTAAATTCAAAACCTTCGTTTAAGCCATTTTTCACATAGTCCATCTCCATACCTTCAAGATAAACTAAGCTTTTTGGATCAACGAATACTTTTACGCCAAACTGATCGAATACTTGGTCATGCGTGTCAATATCATCGACAAACTCAAGTACATAAGCTAAACCAGAACAGCCAGAAGTTTTCACGCCAACGCGAATACCTTCACCCTTACCGCGATTCTTGATGTAATTGCTGATATGAGTTGCAGCATTTTCAGTTAAATGAATCATGAAAACTCCGTTAATCTTTTTTAAAACACGTAAACAATTAAGCTTTTACTTTCTTGCTACGGTAGTCTTCTACAGCAGCTTTGATTGCATCTTCAGCAAGTACAGAGCAGTGTACTTTTACTGGTGGAAGTGCAAGTTCAGTTGCAATATCAATGTTCTTAATTGCTTGAGCTTCATCAAGAGTTTTGCCTTTTAGCCACTCTGTTACTAATGAGCTAGATGCAATTGCTGAACCACAACCGTAAGTTTTGAAGCGAGCTTCTTCAATTACGCCGTTGTCATCAACTTGGATCTGTAGACGCATAACATCGCCACAAGCTGGTGCACCGACCATACCTGTACCAACGTTTTCTGCATTTTTGTCTAAAACACCAACATTACGAGGGTTTTCGTAATGATCAATTACTTTTTCGCTATAAGCCATGATGCTTCTCCAAACCTCGGGGTCAGCCTTAAGATTAATATGGGGGTGAAATTACGTTAATCAATGAGATAGCCTTAAAATAAAAGCTATCTCACCGGGATGAATTAGTGTTCAGCCCATTCTACAGAATTAAGGTCGATACCTTCTTTGTACATGTCCCAAAGCGGTGAAAGATCACGTAGTTTTTCAACTGCTGCTTTGGTAATTTCAAGTACGTGGTCAATATCGGCTTCAGTGGTGTATTTACCAAAGCTGAAACGAATCGAGCTGTGAGCCAATTCGTCTGAAAGACCCAATGCACGAAGTACATAAGATGGTTCTAAAGTTGCTGATGTACATGCAGAACCAGAAGATACTGCGCAATCTTTAAGTGCCATCATTAACGATTCACCTTCAACAAAGTTAAAGCTGACGTTTAGATAGTTTGCAACGTTGTATTCTGGGTGACCGTTCAGGAAGACTTGTTCAAGATCTTGCAAGCCATTCCAAAGTTTGTCACGAAGTACACGAATACGAGTTTGTTCGGCATGTAGGTTTTTGCCTGCAAGTTCGAACGCTTCGCCCATACCCACGATTTGGTGAGTCGCTAGCGTACCTGAACGCATACCACGTTCATGACCGCCACCGTGCATTTGCGCTTTAATACGTACACGTGGTTGACGACGTACATAAAGAGCACCAATACCTTTAGGACCATAGATTTTGTGGCCAGAGAAACTCATCAAATCAACTTTCATTGTTGAAAGATCAATTTCTACTTTACCAGCAGCTTGCGCAGCATCTACATGGAAATAAGTTTTGTTTGCACGAGTCAATTCACCGATTGCAGCTACATCTGTAGTTGTACCGATTTCATTGTTCACCATCATTAAAGATACAAGAATTGTATCTGGACGAAGGGCTGCTTGAACCATTTCAGGTGTGATTAAACCTGTTTTTGCTTCTGGCTCAAGATAAGTAATTTCGAAGCCTTCTTCTTCAAGCTCGCGGCAAGTATCAAGAATTGCTTTATGTTCAATTTTACTTGTAATAATGTGCTTGCCTTTAGATGCATAGAACTGAGCAATACCTTTAAGCGCAAGGTTGTCAGATTCAGTTGCACCAGAAGTCCAAACGATTTCGCGTGGATCAGCTTTTACTAAATTAGCAACTTGTTCACGTGCATATTCTACTTTTTCTTCTGCCTGCCAGCCGTAAGCATGAGAACGAGAAGCTGCATTACCAAAAGTACCGTCAAACGTTAGACATTCCATCATACGTTCTGCGACTTGAGGGTCTACAGGTGTAGTTGCTGCATAGTCAAGATAAATAGGACGCTTCATGTCAAATACCTGTAACCGATAAAAGGGCTGAATCAAAGTTTGCTGAATTTTGACGAATAGATACGGTTTGAACGTTATCGCGTGCTACAAGGTCAGCAAGGGTGATTTTTGCAAGATAATCGGCAATGTGGTGGGAGAGTTCCTGCCATAAATCGTGAGTCAAGCACATTGCACCATTTTGGCAGTTGCCTTTGTGGTCACAACGGGTTGCATCAACTGTTTCATTTACAGCTTCAATAATTTCCAAAACAGTGATGTCTTCAGCACTACGAGCAAGGTGATAACCACCGTTTGCTCCACGGATGCTGGAAACTAAGCCGTGACGCTTTAATTTTGCAAATAACTGCTCAAGATAGGCCACTGAAATGGTTTGACGAGCTGCAATTTCTGCAAGAGTGATCGTTTGTTCAGTTGGCTGCAAAGCTAGATCAAGTAGAGCAGTCACTGCGTAGCGACCGCGAGTTGTTAAGCGCATGATTCGATACACATGTTAAGTCTAGATGTGCAGATTTTATGAATCCTGACTAAAATAGTCAAGTTTTTTTGAGATTGTTTATTTGTTTTATTTTGTCTGAAAAATTATGTATTTATTTGAACCACACATTATACACTAATAACGTTATTAAAAGAACAGATATTAGACTAAAAGCGATATTAATCCGCTTTTGACGACGTTCGATACGCTTAATACGGTTTTTATATTGTTTAACTTCAACTTGCAGTGTGTTGATTTTAGAGCGTTGCTGTTCAATTTTTTCTAAAAGTGGGGCAATACGTTTTTTAGATGCAACGATATCGTTTTCTTCGACAGGTTCAGACAACCAGTGTTTCCAGTCAGATAAAATTTTCGGCACACTAAATAAAGAAACCAAATCACGAAATTCATCTTTTAAAACTACATCGCCATCGATACGCATGGTTTTGATGCTTTTGCGATTACCAAAAACAAAAATTTTTACCAAATCCATTAATGTCGTACGGACATCAAGGTCGATGGCTTTATCTGGAGATTTTGTGTCGAACAGAATGCCGTGCTCAGTAAACTGAACATAAAAGTCAAAATAAGGGATGTAGCTATTTATTTTTAGTGCGACTTTTTGATCAACAAATTTTTTAGCTTGTAATGCTACAACACGGTCATGTTTTAAAATGAAGGTAAAAATCGTTTCTAAAACAATCAGGGTCATAGTAAGCAACAAATGTGGTTGAGCTTGTGTTTGTTGCGTATCACTCATAAAAAAAATGTCCTTGTTAAAATCTGAAAGCACTGGAAACTGAGCATCCTGCTCTAGAGGAACTTAGAATATACCAAAAAGTTGGTAATTCACCAGCTTTGTAGAACAGTTTAATCAATCTATCAAGTCATATGTTTGCTATTATGTTGTTAAAATGAAGAATCACGTGTTGATGTGCACATAAAATAATCAGGAGAAGTGCGGATTATGGAAAATAAAGAAAGCATAATTGACGATGCACAGGAAACATCAGAAAAGCTGGCTAAACCTCGGGTACGTAGTCATTCTGATCGTCGCTCTAAAATGGATTTTCGTAAATATACCAAACAGATTTGGTTGGCTGGATTAGGTGCTTTTTCACGTGCTGAGGGAGAGGGAAATAAGCTTTTTGACTCTTTAGTCAAAGTTGGAGAGGAGCTTGAGTCCAAAACGATTGATATTGCAGATCAAACTGTCGAAAAAGTTTCAGAAAAAGCCAAGGAATCTGTAACCGATACGAAAGATAAGGTAGAAAAAATTTTAGATAATGGTGTTAATCATTCTTTAAACCGTTTAGGATTAGTGACTGTAAAGGATTTACAGCACTTAGAAAGGCTTATACTTCAATTACATACTAAAGTTGACCAATTGGCCGAAGAAAATGCCCAACTGAGGGCCGAAATATTAAAAAAACACTAACTTTTTTAATATTATCGAATTTTCAAGGTTTTTTTCGTCAAAAAATTCTATAAAAAGAGGTTGAGGAGTATTGCGTTTAACCCTAAAGCATTGCTATAAAGGCGTTATGGCGTTTTATACAAATTCTTGAACCTTAAATAAACGATATTAAGAGGACGTAATTTTCATGAATAAATCAGAATTAATTGATGCAATTGCCGAAAATGGGGGATTATCTAAGGCCGATGCCGGTAAAGCTTTAGATGCTACAATTGCTGCAGTTACCAATGCATTAAAAGCTGGTGATACAGTTACTTTAGTTGGTTTCGGTACTTTCAGCGTAAAAGAACGCGCTGCACGTACTGGTCGTAACCCACAAACTGGTGCGACTTTAGAAATCAAAGCAAGCAAAGTTCCTAGCTTCAAAGCGGGTAAAGGCTTGAAAGATTCTGTAGCTTAATCTTATTAAGCACATGAGACGCGCCATTATTTGGCGCGTTTTTTATTGGTAAATGTGATTAATTGATATATCGCATTCATTCATCTCGGGTTTTCGGTTAAAATTCACCGCAAATAAAATATTGGAATACTTATGGAATCGTTTCGTAAAGTCATTAAGGGTTGGCTGGGCAAGGTCTTGCTCGTTTTGTTTTTGACCCCTTTAGCACTTGTAGGTATTGAAGGATATTTTAGTGGTGGATCTAAAGATGCAGCAAAGACTGTAAACGGTACTGAAATTTCTCAAAAAGAACTCGAAGCACTGACGAACTCATTAAAAGAACAATATCTGGCATATGCTCAGGGTGATGAAACATTATTGAATCAAAATTTCATTAGCAATAAAGCGATGGATACTTTGGTTTCACGCCAATTGCTATTGCAACAAGCTGATAAATTAGGCATTAGCTTGAGTGATGCACAAATTGTGCAAATGATTCATCAGCAGCCAAGCTTTCAAGTCAATGGTCAATTTTCTGATGAAGCGTTTGCGCGATACCTCGAATCGATTGGTATGACGAATCGCACATTCATTGATAATTTACGTAAAGACCATGCTTTAAAAATGTTGTCTACAACATTTATGGAATATGCATTGGTGAGTAAGCTTGATATCTTGCAAATTGCGAACTTACAAACGGAACAACGTAGTATTCAGTTGGCAAGCATTAATCTTGAAAATTACAAGAAAAATGTAAAAGTATCTGATGCAGAAATTGCGGCTTATTATGAGCAACATAAAAACAAATTTAAGCAAGCAACTAGTGTTGATGCAGATTTTGTCGTATTAACACCTGCCAATATTACTGCACCTGTAGAAGCTGCAACTGATGCTGAACTGAAAGAAGCGTATAACAGCTTTGTTGAGAATGCACAGAAGTCAGTTAAACCTATCGTTAAGCACATCATGATCACTGCGGACAATCGTTCAGATGCCGAAGCTAAAAAACTGGCTGAAAGTGTTCAAGCTAAAATTAAAGCAGGTTTAAGCTTTAACCAAGCTGCTGCGCAATTCTCTGAAGATCCTGAATCTAAAGCGAAAGGTGGTGAACTGGTTGCTTATGAAAAAGGTGTATTTGGTGATGCATTTGATGCAGCAGTTGAAGGTGCTCAAGCTGGTCAAGTGACTGCTCCAGTGAAAACAGACAGTGGTTATCACTTGATCGAAAAAGTGGCGCCAGCTGTAAAAGTGGCTTCATTTGAACAAGAAAAAGCACGTCTGCAAGCAGAAGTCGCTGCTTCGAAAAAAGCCAATGTTTTTTCTGACACTGTAAACAGCCTCAATGATATGGTTGTGAGCAGTGATGCCCTTGATGTCGTGGGTCAAGAAGTGAAAGGCGTAAAAGTACAATCATTGAATGGCTTAACATTAGCATCGCAACATCCAGTTTTAAGTGATGCAAACGTCAAAGTTAAATTGTTTAACGATGATGTTAAAAATGGTGAACGTAATGTTTCATCGAGCATTCAGTTGAAAAACGGTGATGTAGTTTGGGTGAAAGTGCGTAACTACCATGCTGCAGGTGTTCAAACCTTAGCTGAAGCGAAAGCGCATGTGAAAACTCAGCTGATTGAAAAGAAAGCGTCTGATGCTGCAAAAGCCCAGATTCAAGCGACATTGAAAGAGTTTGCTGCAAAACCTGCTGCTTCAGTCGCGAAAGGCAATTTAAACTTTGAAAATGCGGGTACCTTCACTCGTGCTGATGGTTTGTTGAAACGCGAAATTCAACGTGCTGCATTTAGTGTAAAAGCGCCGAAAGCAGGTCATTGGTCTGTTACGACTACAAATCTACCAAATGAGTTGGTTGTGGTTGCTGTGACTGCAGTGAACAAACAATCTGATGAGGCATTAACGGGTGAGCAGTTAGATGAGTTAAAAAAACTTTATCAACAGCTTCGTGGTCAGCAAGAATTTGATGACTACACACGTTATCTAAAAGATCATGCCAAAATTAAATAATTAAGGCAGCTTTAAAAAAACCAGCTTCTGAGCTGGTTTTTTTTGACTTAAATTGACAGATATAATTTTTATTTAAAAGATTTGGCAAATGAAATATCGGCTCTAGCATCGTAGATTGGTGTTCTCAAAAAAATAATATGAAGAAGAAATAACTCATCACGACAAGGATTAAGCGGATGATATCTCTGTATATGCCTCAATTTAAACGTTTAAAGAACCCGTTATTGCTATGGATAGATCATTATTTTAAGCACATGATATTGATGCTATTAACCATTTGTGTTGCGAGTAGTATTCAAGCTGCAGAACTGAACTTTCAAAAAGTTCTAGAGCAGGAAAGGGCTTTGGCGGGCTTGACTAGTAAAAAAGTCAAAAATAATGAAATCGAGTGGACATATAGTGAAGGGGGAAATCCACAAAACCGACGCTGTTGTTGCTGCATGGTTTGTCAGGCACGCGTGATAATTGGAACCGCGTTGCCCGTTATTTAACGCCCAATTATCATGTCATTATTCCAGATCTGCCAGCACATGGAGAAACTATTGTCGCAGATCAATTTGATCTATCGATTCCAAATTTAACTGAAAAATTACGACGTTTTATTGATGCTGCAAAGTTAGATCCAAATTTACATATCGCAGGGCATTCGATGGGTGGTGCAATTGCCATGCTCTATAGTGCTCAGTATCCCTTAGAAGTGAAATCTTTATTGTTGGTGGATTCGGCAGGTGTCTTTAAGTCGAGCAATACAGCGTATCTAAAAGATACGGCAAAGCTTGCAGAGCTAGTGGTCAGAAAAACTGGTGATTTTGATCGCGTGATGAAGATCGTGATGCAATCCCCGCCTTTTATTCCACAAGAATTAAAAATTGGGCAAGAAAAGTTGATGATAGTTCAGTCTAAACAAACTAATAAAATGGTGGAGCAACTGCAAAAAATGGCGACCTTGTATACGCCGGATTCCTTTGCTTTGGCTGCACGAGGCATTGATGCACCTGTGTTTATTATCTGGGGGAAGCAAGATCAGATTATCAATGTTGAAGTGGCAGAAAAACCGAGAAGCTTATTTAAAAAAGCCGAAAAACCGCTGGTATTAGACCATGTTGGTCATATGCCTATCTTAGAAGCGGAGCAGTTAATGGCGTTGCCATATTTAAAGTTTCTTTCAACTGTTCAATGAATAAAATCGGTAAAATAGGTGTAAAAAAGCGAGAAATATCTCGCTTTTTAAACTTAATTAGACACTTTGAGTTGATTTAAGTACGTACTTTAATTTCATAGCCCGTGTATTTTCGAATATTAATCACACCGGTATCCAAAATCAGATACTGACCTTTAATCCCTTGTAATTTTCCTCGAATAATTGGTGTTTTGTCCAAATTATGCGATTTGATTTTTTCAGGATATTCATCTACCGGGTAGATAAATTGGCGTGGCAACTCATCTTCTAACAGTTCAACAGTTTCATTAAACTCTAAATTTTGGCTAAATTCTTCACGAATGGTCTGAATTTTTGGTGCAAATTCTTCCACCAATTGGTCGCGAATTTCGATCAGGTTGATGGGTTCTGCTTCACCTTTGAGTAATTTACGCCAATCAGTTTTATCGGCCACTTGCGTTCCAAACATGACTTCAAGCTGACCAGATAGACGACGTGAACCAACTTTCATAATAGGCAAAGCTTGCGTCGCACCTTGGTCCAGCCAACGTGTAGGCATTTGACCAAGTCGAGTAATCCCCACTTTTAAGGCACTCGAATTGGCTAAATAGACAATATGCGGTTGAAAGCAAACTTCATGGGCAAAATCATCTTCACGGCAAGTCCCGAGATGATAATGACAGGTTTCAGGCTTCATAATGCACATATCACAAGAAGCCTTAGTCTTCATGCATTTGAAGCAATGACCTTGTGAATACGATTTAGGCGTTTTTGCGCCGCAAGAAATGCAGTAGATATTTCCCGTGGCTTCAATTTCAATTTCTTGGCCAAGGCTAAACGGTAGATCAACTTCTGAGCGATCTAGAATAAATTTATACTCAACATTTGCCTTGTGTGTATGTTGATCAGTTACACTAAGGTCTTTAAGACCTGCATGCATTTTATGGCAAATGCCTTGTAGTTCCATACGAATACTCACTTCATTATTAAGGATGCGGTCAATGGCTGAACAAAATGTCATCACTTCTATGCTAGACGATTTGTCAAAAGAGCAGCCCATTTCAACCGCAATCTGTATTGGTCAGGATCTTGAGCAATACAATCAATTTCATCCAATTCAATGGCAACATTTTAACGTAACTGAGTTTTTAAATCTGCCTTTTACCCAGCGTTTTGACCTTGGATTTGTGATTCTTGATACTGAAATGATGTTGAGTTTGGATCAGCAGCAGAAAACTCAGATGTTGGTAAAATTGCGTGACCTATTTGCCAAACGCATCGTGGTGGTGAGTAAGTTACACGATGAACAATTATTACGTGCTTTAGGTTTTACTCAGCTCATTGATAAAACCACGCATGAAAGTGATTTTGCTTTATGGCAGTTTAATATTTTGACTTATAAACATATTCCAGATTGGTTTAACTCTAAATTTTGGGCAAATCCTGAAAACTGGGATAAATTCCGTTGGTAACAAATACTTAGCCTGCGAGAAATTGCAAAAATTAACAAACATTTATGATAAATCTGTGTTTTCCCACGTATGCTGTAATTAAGTTTATCTAGGTTTCACTGGGAAAAATAAAATGACAAATTTAAATAATATTGTTGAGATTTTAGCAAAGCAGGCCCTTGGTGGTGCAAACAATCAAAATCAACAAGGTGGTTTGGGTGGTATTTTAGGTTCGGTGCTGGGTCAATTGGGCGCAAATGCAGGCACTCAAAATACCCAAACCAATGCTCAAAACCAAGCGAGTGGTTTGGGGGGAATTCTAGGCTCTGTGTTGGGCCAACTGGGTGGTGCAGCGCAGCCGCAGCAACGTAGTAGTGGTGGTAATGCATCAACTATTTTAGTTGCAGTGTTACCTCTGGTGCTGGCTTGGATTCAAAAACAAGGTGGCCTACAAGGTGCTTTGGATAAATTACGTGGACAGGGTTTGAGCAGTCAGGTTGATGATTGGGTATCTACAGGCCCTGGTGATAATGCTGCTGTGACTAATCAACAAGTACAAAATTTATTTGATGATGCCGAAGTGGAGCAAGTTGCACAAGAAACACAAACTCAGAAACAAGATGTATATAGCGCAATTTCAAGGGTATTGCCGCAAATTATTGACTCATTGACGCCACAAGCTGGACAAACCAATCAGCAAGAAGCGAATGCTGATATTCAACAAGTGATGAATTTGGTCTCAGGTTTCCTGAAGCGTTAATCAAAATATCGATTTAGGTATTTGATTGAATACAAGCCAGTGAACACTGGCTTTTTTATGATTTGAAAAATGATAACAATGTGACGCTAAGATGGATTAAATAAACGGTTCGACACACTGATTTTTTTGCCAATATAGTGTGATTTTTTTTGACGAATCAAAATGATTTTCGACTGAAACTCTAACTCACCAAACTCTGGCTCAACTTGCACATAATGTAGTTGACCAAACTCATCACGCACACGGGCTTGAGCTGAAAAGCCGGGACGGGCATTTCCACTTGAAATGGTGGCTAGACGACCCAATAGGTTAACGGTTTGTTTTTTATATTTGGGCGGGATAACCTGATCCAAACAATGGATCATAAATACCGTAAAGAATATGGCAATAATCAACGCAGGTAAAATCAGATAATAAGCGGGAACGAATTGACCTTCTTTGGCATGGATGCAAAACTGAAGTACATAGCCTGCAAAGCTAAAATTCATCAGTAAGAAGAACAAAATCAGAGTCTTGGAAAATTTGACATTCAATAATGCCAATTCTTGTATGCGCTGAGGGGCAATTCTTTTTAAAACTTGGCTAGGACTAATATTGATATAGTAGCCAATGGTTTCAACCATGCCCAATAACAGTACGGCTAATAAACTTAAATGAAAGGGTATTAAGTTATAGTCTGTTAAAAATGCGGACATGGTTGTATTCCAGTGTTTATTCTTCTGTGAGGTAGATTCCACCATCAGAATGCACGTTAATGTTCACTTTTTCAAGGGCTTGACCTTGGCATGGACCAGAAATACATTCCCCAGATTCGACCATAAACAGGGCGCCATGTGTTGAGCACTCAATAAATTCTTGGTCACGATCTAGAAACTGATTTTCTAGAAACTCAAGTTCTACGTGCAAGTGTGGGCAGTTATTTTGATAAGCGTAAAACATGCCGTCGCGTTGGGTGATAAAAATCGTTTCGCCATCAGGCGTTTCGAATGATCGTGCTTCACGTTCAGGCACATCATCCGTCATGCAAATTTTAAACATTAAGCACATTCCTTTTGAAATGATTGTAAAAGCTGAGCATAGTCTTCAACTGCTAGGCGTGGACCAAACTGAGCCACAACTTCACTTGAAATCAGGATAGCAAGTTCAGCAGCCGTTTGATAGTCATGACCCGCATTCAGTGCATATAGGAAAGCACCAGCAAATGCATCACCAGCACCATTGGTATCAACTGCGGTAACTTTACGACCTGGCACGGTAAATGTTGCGGCTTCATTGTGAATTAAGGCGCCTTTGGCACTTAATGTAATGACAATGTGTTTGCTCAGTGATTGCAATTTAGCAAGTGCAGCATCTAAATGATCTGTTTCTGTGTACATCAGCGCTTCTTGTTCGTTACAGAACAATAAGTCCACGCCATCATCGAGTAACTCATCTAGACCTTGACGTGCATATTGCACCATTGCTGGATCAGATAAGGTCAATGCAATTTGTACACCATTGGCTTTGGCGATTTGACGTGCTTGTTTTACCGCAAGACGCGCGCTATCTGATGTTGAAAGATAACCTTCGATATATAACCATTTCGCAGTATTTAAGCTGCCAAAATCAATTTGGCTATCAGTTAATTCAGCAGTAATACCGAGGTAAGTATGCATCGTACGTTCAGAATCAGGGCTGACCAATACCATACATGTGCCGGTTACACCTTCACTGATTGATTGATTTGCAGTTTGGATACCTGCGTCGTTTAAACCATTTAGGTAAATTTGACCTAAGTCATCATTGCCGACACGACAACCATAAAATGCAGTTCCGCCTAAAGCACTAAAAGCAACCGTTGTATTTGCTGCAGAACCACCAGAAGCTTGACCTTTATATTCTTGAGTCGCTTTTAGATTGTTATAAAGGGCTGCTTGAGTATCGCCATCAGTCAGTTGCATCGTACCTTTTTGCAGATTGTGTTGAATTAGGAATTCGTCAGAGACTTTAAATTCTTGGTCAATAAGTGCATTACCAATTGCAAAAAGGTCAACAGTTGCCATGTTGTATGTTCACATCAAAAAAATGAAAGTGCTAAGTTTACACGAATGCTCAGGATTGCTGTAGTTTGTTGAAGAAAATTCAATTAAAGGACAAGTGTGTATAAAAATCGGGCAAATCTATTATATTTTTACATTTTTTTTGAATTAGTTGCCGTTTTAATCAGCTTTGCTATTGTGCAAATCGAAAATTTTTACTTTTATAGAGCTATAGGGTGTTCAGACTGAATCAAGATGATTTGGTCATCATAAATAGATAACAGATTAAAAGTGTGAATATATGGAAATTACGATTCGTCCAGCAGAGCAACTTCCTGCTCAAATCGAAAATATTGCTGCTTTGGCGCAGCATGAAGGCTATACATTTATACACCGTTTAATTGAAGAATATCAAAGTGGTAAAAATCGTTTTGACCAAACCGGTGAGCAATTATTGCTTGCTTATGATGGCGATAAATTGATTGCTTGTGGCGGTTTAAATCAGCAATGGGGTGATACTGGTGTAGAAGAACGGATTGGTCGAGTTCGCCGTTTCTATGTGCATCCGCAGTACCGTCAGCATGGTGTGGGTAAGCAGCTATTGGTGGAATTGGAAAAGGGTGCAAAAAAACACTTTTCTGCACTGTGCTTAAATACAGAACTTAAAAATGCTGCAAAATTCTATCAAAAACAGAATTATGTCTATGTTGAAAGCCATCCAAATTATAATTATTTCAAATATCTGGTTTAGTTTTCAATCCAAAAATAGACAGTAAACACTTTAAATGAAGCATCCGATATCGGGTGCTTTTTTCTTGTGATAATTCTAAAAAAGAGCGCCTTATTTTAAGCAAATTTTTAAGCAAAAATTCATTTTAGTTATCGAAGATATAAGAATCAAAATAACTGCATAGAGTGATGCATATGCAAGTGTCTGAGCTACAAGACTACGTTAAAAAAGTTCCTGAGATTACCGCACTGTTTTGGTTGACCAAAATTTTTGCGACCACCTTTGGGGAAACCAGTGGTGATGCATTGTCCATGTCCTTAAATTTGGGCTATCTACTCAGTACATTTATTTTCGCAGGCATATTTATCAGTTTGCTGTATTTTCAAATACAGTCCAAAGCCTATAAACCTTATTTATATTGGGCCACGATTATTGCCAGTACCACGGTCGGTACGACCTTAGCGGATTTTGTAGATCGTTCTTTAGGTATTGGCTACTTGGGTGGTAGTTTGCTGTTACTGAGTTTGGTGCTCATATCGCTTTTTAGTTGGTATCGAGTCGAAGGATCGATCAATCCAAGTGTAGTGAATTTGCCGCGAACACAGATCTTTTATTGGTTGACGATTACATTTTCTCAAACGCTAGGTACAGCTTTGGGGGACTGGACTTCCGATAGTGCAGGATTAGGCTATAGCGGTGGTATTTGGCTATTTGGTGGTCTAATTATCTTGATGGCATTGTTGTACTTTTTTAGTCAGGTCTCAACGACGATTTTATTTTGGGCTACTTTTGTTTTGACACGTCCATTGGGCGCAGTTGTCGGCGATTTTCTAGATAAGCCAATCAGTTCAGGTGGATTGGATTTAAGTCGCTTTATGGCTTCCTTTGTATTGTTATTGGCGATTGTGATTTGTGTCTATTGGTCAACACGAAATGATAGGCAATCCATAAAACCAGTCTAAATGTTTTAGTGCGAAAACAAGTGATTTTTAAAATTAAAGTTCAAGTTGATTAAAACAGTTGGAAATGTTGTTTCGGTGAATCTAGTTGTGATTTTTTAAGGTATACTTTGCCTAATTTAAATGAATAGATTAGGAGCACACATGACTGTAGATGTCACTGAAACCATTTCTCAAACTGTACATCCCGCGTTTCAGTTGATTCGTCAACATCATGTTGAAGCTTTAGACATTTTAGTGTCTGAATATAAACACAAAGTGACTGGCGCAGTGCATTATCACTTAGCCACAAACCATGACGAAAACGTATTTTTAGTTGCCTTCCGTACGCAGCCGATGGATTCAAAAGGTGAGGCGCATATTCTTGAGCATACAGCACTTTGTGGCTCAGAAAAGTTCCCTGTACGTGACCCATTCTTTTTAATGATTCGTCGTTCCCTCAATACGTTTATGAATGCGTTTACCGCAGCGGATTGGACGGCTTATCCATTTGCAACGCAAAACAAAAAAGATTTCCAAAACTTGTTAGAAGTTTATATGGATGCTGCTTTTGCTGCGAATTTGAACCCGCTTGATTTTGCGCAAGAAGGGATTCGTATTGAGCTAGAAAATGGCGAAGCTGTATATAAAGGCGTGGTATTTAATGAAATGAAAGGTGCAATGAGTTCACCTTCAGATCAGTTGTATCACCAACTTGCCCATCATTTATTCCCAGAAACAACTTATCATTACAACTCAGGCGGTGATCCGAAAGACATTCCTGACTTAAGCTATGAAGAATTGGTTAGTTTCTACAAATCACATTATCACCCAAGTAATGCGGTGTTTATGACCTTTGGTAATGAGCCTGCATATAATTTACAAGAACAGTTTGAAACGCTTGCTTTGTCAAAATTTGAAAAAGGTCAAACGCTATATTCAAAACCTGAGCGCCGCTTAACTGCGCCTGTAACTGTAACTGAAACGTATGCAGTTGATGCTGAAGACCTCAAAGACAAAACCTATCATGTGCTTTCTTGGTTATTGCCAGAAGCAAGTAATATCAAATTACGTTTAGGTATGCGTTTGGTTGAAGGTGTATTGCTTGAAGATTCTGCTTCACCATTACGTCATTACTTAGAAACCTGTGGTTATGCACAGTCGACTGGTCCATTCATGGGCGTAGATGACTCAAACTATGAAATGACGTTCTACTGTGCAATTCAAGGTTCAAACCCTGAGCATGCAGAACAATTTAAAAATGGCGTGTTTAAAGTATTAGAAGACGTTGCGGCTAAGCCTGTTGACCCGGCTTTAGTTGAGGCGATTTTGCATCAGATTGAATTGCATCAGCGTGAAATCAATGGTGATGGTACACCATATGGCCTAAGCTTAATTCTGAATGGTTTAAGCAGTGCGATTCACCATTCAGACCCTGTGGATGTCTGGGATGTGGATACGGCCATTGAACAAGTGAAGGAAGAGTTGAAAGACCCAATGTGGTTATCTAACTTAATCAAAACTTACTTGCTTGATAATCAACATCGTGTGCAATTAACTTTGGTTCCAGATGCTGAAAAAAATGCGTTGGAAGCGGCAGCAGAAAAAGCACGTTTAAAAGAAATTGATGCGAACTTAACTGAAGCGCAAAAAGCAGAGATTATTGCGCAGACTGAAGCACTGAACATTCGTCAAGATACCCCAGATGATTTGAACCTATTGCCTAAAGTAGGTTTAGAAGACGTTCCTGCACAATTACAGATTGTACAAGGTCAATTACGCGAAATTATCAGTAATGGCTTGGATACGCCGTTAAATCTTTACCACGCAGGCACCAATGGTCTTTATTACCAACAAGTTTTGATTCAGATTCCTGATGAAGTGGTGCAATCGCCGTATTTCAACCTCTTGTCGATTTTGATGGGTGAAGTTGGTGCAGGTGAATACGACTACTTAGAGCTACAACAGTTGCAAACAGCTGTGAGTGGCGGTTTAGGTATGGGTGCATCCCTGCGTTCAAAAGTGGACGATAAAGGTCAAATTAGTGCTTGGCTGACTCTAACCACCAAATCATTGGTGAATAATCTTGAAGCTATTCGCTTATTGAAATTGGCTTTTGAACAGCTACGTTTTGATGAGAAAAACCGTATCGTAGAGTTATTGCAACAACGTAAAGCACGTTGGCAGTCACGTGTATCTGGTTCTGGTCATAGTTATGCAATGCAAATTGCAGGTCGTCAACATAGTGCATTGGCGCTACGTGATTATCATAATACAGGCCTAGGCGCGCTGAACTGGCTGTCAGAACTTGTCAGCAAAATTGAGCAAGACGACACGGCTTATAATGCCTTGATTGATGAGCTTAAGTTAATTCACAACCGTTTGCTTAAAGCACCAAAACAATTCTTGGTGGTGTGTGAGGAGCATCATTCAGACCGATTGGTTGAAGAAGTTCAAACCATTTGGGATAAAGTGGCGATTGATGATAACCCACATGCTTTAACTCAAGTGAATTTTGCAGATAGCAACAATGACGAAGCTTGGCTCATTCAAGCCAATGTTCAGTTCTGCGCTTCAGCATATCCTGCGGTGGAAGTGTCACATCCAGATGCAGCACCTTTAATGATTTTGGCGGCTTATCTACGTAATGGCTTCTTGCATAGCGCGATTCGTGAAAAAGGTGGTGCTTATGGTGGTGGTGCAAGCTATGACGGTAATGCATGTTCATTCCGTTTCTATAGCTACCGTGACCCACGTTTAGCTGAAACGTTTAAAGATTTTGACGCAAGTGTGCAGTGGCTACTGAATGCTGAACAACAACCGCATCAGCTTGAAGAAGCGATTTTGGGTCTAATTGCCAGCATGGATAAACCCGGGTCACCAGCGGGTGAAGCCATTACAGCTTGTTATGCTTTATTGCATAAACGCACGCCAGCTTTCCGTCAAATGTTACGTGAACGTCTGTTGAATGTGACTTTGGAAGATCTTAAACGTGTTGCTGTGGCGTATTTGGTTGAACAACAACCGACAAAAGCTGTGGTTGCACCGGTGGCTAAGCGAGATGCTTTGGTTGAGCTTGGTTTCGAAATAAAACAAGTGAATTAAAACAAAAAAGGGGTTTTTATGGCGTTCAAATCTCTTGAGCGTACGACATTGCAACTGAGCCTCATTGCGCTCAGTTCAATGTATGTCAGTACTGTAAATGCACAAAATGCGGATGTGGCTGCTAAGCCTGCAACCGCAGAAGCATGTGTGGCACTTGAGTCAAATGCAGAGCGATTATCGTGTTATGACGCTTTGTTTAAAGTGCAACCTGCTGAAAAAGAAATGTTGGTCTCTGAGCGTCAAGCCGCACAAGAAATTAAGCCTGAACCGACAGAGAAGCTGACTTTGAAAGAAAAAGTCAGTCATGCGTTTACGGACCGTTTATTTGCTGTAGAAGCACCGAACCTCAATCCAAATCTTTCATTATTGGATAGTCGTTGGGAACTTTCTCCAGAGAGTAAATTAGGGACGTGGAATATTCGCGGCTATCAACCTGTGTATTTAATGCCGGGATATTGGACTTCAGATAAAAATGAACGTCCATCTAGCCCGAATGAAAATAACACGGTACAAGCCGATCAGGAACAAAACCTTAAATCGATGGAAGCCAAGTTCCAATTGTCATTAAAAACCAAAGCTGTTGAAAACTTATTTGGTGATAATGGTGATATCTGGTTGGGCTATACCCAGTCTTCTCGTTGGCAAGTCTACAACGAAGACGAATCACGACCATTCCGTGAAACCAACTATGAACCTGAAGCTAGTCTGGTTTTTCGTACCAACTATGAACTCTTAGGTTTGAATTGGCGTATGTTGGGTCTAACCTTTAACCATCAGTCTAATGGACGTTCTGATCCCTTATCGCGGAGTTGGAACCGTGTCATGTTAAATCTAGGATTTGAACGTGACAATTTTGCACTGATGTTACGTCCTTGGTATCGTTTCGAAGAAGATACCAAAGATGATAACAATCCTGACATTACCGATTATGTGGGACGTGGGGATTTAACAGCATTTTATCGTCATAAAGATCATGACTTTAGTTTGATGTTACGTCATTCACTGAAAGGTGGGGATGACTCACATGGTGCTGTGCAGTTTGATTGGACTTTCCCAATCAATGGTAAATTGCGCGGCACAGTTCAATTGTTTGATGGCTATGGTGAAAGCCTGATTGACTATAACCATCGGGCAACCTATGTCGGTGTCGGTGTGTCATTAATGAATTGGTTCTAAAGATTCGCAAATAAAAAAACCACGCTACGGCGTGGTTTTTTATGACTGAGAGAAAATGTACAAATCAACCAATCTGAATCTCAGAAGGCGGGTGTTTTAAACGACTCTTCTTTGGTGTAGCAATCAGATAAGCCAGTGTTAAGGGGCCAAGACGGCCTGCGAACATCAACAACATCAGGGCGACTAAACTGGCGGGTTGTAAGTCACTGGTAATGCCACGAGATAGGCCTACTGTACAGGCAGCGGACACTGCTTCAAAGAGTAAGTCTAAAAAGCGTTTGTCAGGTTCGAGTAGCAATAGACTGAAAAAACCAATGAAAATCAACGTCACTGTAATGAAAATCACTGCTAATGCTTTGAAGGTCGTTTTTTCTGAAACAGAATGGTTAAACACACGCAGTTCGTCTTCACGTCTTAAAAAGCTGACTACACTGAGCACAACAATGATAAACGTCCCGACTTTAATGCCACCGGCTGTACTGAGAGAACCACCACCAATAAACATCAGTAACATCGTTACGAGTGATGATGCATCGCTCATGCTTTCCATAGGTAAGCTGTTAAAACCCGAAGAGCGTGGAACCGTTGCATGGAACCACGCGTTGAGGGCTTGGTCACCAAGTGACATCGTGGCTAAGGTCGCAGCATTATTGGCTTCTAATAACCATATGGTGATGAAGGCGAAGACATTTAGTCCTGCAATGGTAGATAAAATCAACTTGCTATTGGTACTGAGTTTTTTCCAACTTTTATTGCGCTTAATGTCCATCAGTACCAAAAAGCCAATACCCCCAATGATGTAAAGCATACTGATGGTAAACGTAATGAAATAACGGTCAGCAAAGCTCATTAAACTATTGGGAAATAATGAAAATCCACCATTATTAAATGCTGAAACACTATAAAAGGCAGCATAGAACAGGGCCTGGTTAAAATTGTATTCTTGCATCCAAGCGATGGTCAAAATAACCGTTCCCACCATTTCAAAAAATAGCGAATAAAGCAGTACGCCTTTGATGGTCATGGTCACTTTGGCAAGGCTGGTTTGTCCAATGGTTTCTTGAGCCATAATTTGTTGTTTTAGCCCAATTTTAGGGGACAAACTCATAGCGGCCAATATCGCAAAGGTCATAAAACCGAGACCACCGCATTGTAGTAAACCCATAATCACGACTTTACCAAACACCGTATAGGCTTCGCCGACATTTACAACCGAAAGTCCAGTAATGGTCACGGCTGAGGTCGCTGTAAAGAGGGCATTGATCCAACTTAAATCACCATGATGTGAATATGGGAGCTTTAACAGCAAGGTGCCAATGATAATGAGCCCAAGAAAACCCAATGCCAAAATACTGGGTGGACTGAGATTAATGGTATTACGCTGTTTATTGTGCAGTTTCATGTTTTTCTACTGTCATCTTGCGCGCTTGTGTGCAAATAGAGCGCGACGCTGATTACAAAGTTGCTTTAAAGTGTTTAGCCAGTCGACGTAAATGTTCGAGTAAACCTTCAACCACTAAAATATCGCCTGTTTGTAAAATCAGGTTTGGATCTAAACTATATTGAAGCTCGGTGCCACGTTTATGCAGAATCGTCGTCACTTCAGGGACATGATCCATTATTTGATTTAAACGCGTGCCTTGTTGTGACTCTTTAATTTCAACTTTCACCAAATAATGCTCATCTTCGAGCACCATGTAGCGACTCACCATTGGATAACTCAGTGACTGGGCAACACGGACACCCATATCTTCTTCAGGATGGATGATTTTGCTGATGCCTAAATGGGTTAAAATCATGTGATGCGCTTTGGACTTGGCTTTGGCCCAAATTTTGTTGATCCCCATGTTTTTAAGATGGAGCACACATAAGATGCTGGCTTCAATATCTTCACCAATTGCGACTACGACTGCTTCACAATTTTGAATATTGAGTTCTTGTAAAACGTGCTCATCTGTTGCATCAGCAATCACTGCATGGGTTAGTTGGTCCGAAATACTTTCAACAAACTTTTTATTGCTATCGATTCCAATGACATCGTGTTTTAAACCCATGAGTTCTGTGGCTACAGTTGCGCCAAAACTTCCTAAGCCAATCACAGCGAATTGAGCCATGCCGTATTCCTAAATTATTCTAAAGTTATTAAATATGTTGATGTTAGCTTGTTCAGCCTAGAGCGGCTATGAAAATTTACATAATCCATCTAAACCGAAAAGCTCTAATTTTTAATTTCTTCAGCATTTTGATAGGCATAAAGTTCAGCAATATTGGGACAATTATCCATAACTTGTTGGTATTTAAAAATTTCATAGCCTAATTTATTTTTTAGAATGTATTGAAATTGATGCTGATCTTCTTTAATGACATTTAGAGTGGCTTTACGAACAAGCTCAGAATTGTTCTTTAAACGGTTTAAGCCATCGCATGAAAATTCACGGATGATGGCTTGAACAGGTTCGGGAGCGGTTTGATCACTTAGCTCATCAAAGCGAATATATACAATGTAATTTGGATATTGATTCAACATTTCAGCTTGCGCGGTATAGCCGTAAATATTTTCTAGATTTTGCGTACGGGACTGATTTGGAATTTGTTTCATACTTTGACGAATCTTATCTTCCTCTTGCTTAAGTTGATAAGCCGGATATGCATAAAAATATCCACCTAAACCTACAATAGTGATCATAAATAAGGCATAAATATTCAATTTTAAAAATCCATTTTGTTTTATTTTCAATGGATTATAGGGTGTGGTGAATTTAACAACAATGACAGCGTTGATGAATTAAATTGATGAATATATTTATTTTGATGCAGAAAAGAATTGATGCAAATAAAAAAGCTGGAACCTAGATCCCAGCTTTAGAATAAAAGTCTTATTTATTTCAAGAAACGTTGATAACCGAGGTTATTGGTAATCTCAACATATGGATAGGTAATATTTTCCAATGTTTCAATCAAACCATCAGGGTTTTGTTTGGCATCCGTTGCTTCCATACCCACCAATACACGACCTTCCGCAGCACCGTGGTTACGGTAGTGGAATAGGGTGATGTTATGCGTTGGGCCTAGACGTTCTAAGAAAGTCAGTAATGCGCCTGGACGTTCGGGGAATTCCACGCGGAATAGGCGTTCATTCTCGATATCGGCATGACCGCCAATCAAATAACGGATATGCAGTTTAGCCACTTCATCATCGGAAAGATCGTCTACATCGTATTGGAATTTTAAGGTTTCAAAAATTTCCTGACGTTCTTTCTCACCATTTTTGAGACTAATACCCACAAAGACTTGAGCGGCACTTGAGTTGCTTGCACGGTAGTTAAATTCAGTGATATTACGACCTTGCAATGCGCGACAGAATTGGAGGAATGAACCTTTTTCTTCTGGAATAGTCACAGCAAAGATCGCTTCTTTACGTTCACCTAGTTCAGTACGTTCTGCAATGTAGCGCAGACGGTCAAAGTTCATATTGGCGCCGCATACAATCGACACCATATTTTTGCCTTCTAGACCATGCTCAGCAACATATTTTTTAATACCTGCAAGTGCCATTGCACCTGACGGCTCTACAATGCTGCGGCACTCATCAAAGGTATCTTTAATTGCAGCACAGATTTCATCTGTATTTACCAGTACAACTTCACGCTCAACAATTGGGCCTGAGTTATCTGATTTTTGTAGCTGAATCACTTCAAATGGTTTTTCACCAATTTGTGCAACTGCTGTACCGTCGGCAAATAAACCTACAGATGGAAGAATGACACGTTCATTAGCTTCAAAGGCTGCTTTTAAACATGCTGATTCGTCATATTCAACAGGAATGACTTTAACATGCGGTGCCACATCACCAAGATAAGCAGCTACACCGGCAATGAGACCGCCACCGCCAACAGCAACAAATACATAGTCTACATCACGCCATTGACGCAAAATTTCGTTGGCAATGGTGCCTTGACCGGCCATAACGAGTTCGTCGTCATAAGGTGGAATAAAGGTCATACCTTCATCTTTTGCACATTGGATTGCATATTTATTGGCTACGTCAAAAGAATCACCATGCAGAACCACCTCACCACCTAAGCGTTTAACCGCTTGTACTTTAATGTCTGGTGTGGTTTTAGGCATAACAATAATGGCGCGGATACCTAACTTTTTACCAGATAAAGCCACGCCTTGAGCATGGTTACCTGCAGAAGCAGTAATAACGCCACGTTCCAACTGAGATTTCGGTAATTGACTAATACGGTTGTAGGCACCGCGTAGCTTGAAAGAAAAGACAGGTTGTAAATCTTCGCGTTTAAAGCGAATGTTATTGTTTAGTTTTTCACTAATTCGTGGCGCTGCTTCGAGTGGGGTTTCGATTGCAACGTCATAGACCGTTGCCTGTAATATTTGTCGAACCAAACGAGACAGCATGTTAATTTTCCATCTAACAGTTTAAAATAGGGGTTTATTGTAACAAACCCCTGTACATTTGGGCTGAAAAATCAGCGTCTAATGTCAAAAAATAGTTGAGCCAAGTTATGAGTCTGTATGCAACCCAAGATGAAAAGAAACAAGCTGCCGCAAAAGCTGCGTTAAAGCATTTGCCAAAGGGCGGTATTTTGGGTGTTGGTACAGGAAGTACTGTGAACTTCCTTATTGAGTTATTGCCAGAACTTCAATTGGAAGCGGCTGTTGCAAGTTCTGAAGCAACTGCACAACGTTTGAAAAAATTAGGCATTGAAGTGGTTGATATGAACCACGTTGGCGGTTTAGATGCCTATGTGGATGGTGCAGATGAAATCGACCGTCATATGCACATGATTAAAGGTGGCGGCGCTGCGTTGACTCGTGAAAAAATCGTGGCGTCTATTGCGAAAAAATTCGTTTGTATCGTAGATGATTCTAAATGGGTTGATCAGTTGGCACGTGAATTTCCGCTTCCTGTAGAAGTGATTCCAATGGCACGTTCTGCTGTTGCGCGTAAAATTGTCTCTTTAGGCGGCGACCCTGTGTACCGTGAAGGCGTAGTAACAGATAACGGTAATGTAATTTTAGACGTACACAACTTAAATATCCTAAATGCATTGGAACTTGAAAAGACTTTGAATGACATTCCAGGTGTAGTGTGTAACGGTATCTTTGCATTAAACAAAGCGGATATTGCTGTTGTTGCAACTGATAACGGTATTGAAGAGCGTACTGCGGTTTAATCTATAGAAAATTTAAATGTAAATAGAGTTTCGATTTATATTTAAATTTCTAATGGAAGTTCCCTCTCCTTTGAGGTGAGGGTTAGGGAGAGGTCAATTTAAATGTCCCCCTCATCCTAACCTTCTCCCAGAGGGAGAAGGAACCCCCAATATACTTTTTGAAAACTGCTTAAAATTCAATTTATGCATTGTTTAAAAGCTTTTAATAAAAAAATAAATGACACTAAACCTTCCTGAAATTCAAATCACTCGGAAATTACGTGCCACACGCCTAAGACTCCGTGTAGAACCAACTCAAATCAAATTAACGGTTCCGCAGTTTTGTACTCAGCGCCAAGTTCAAGATTTTTTGAAACAATCAGAACAATGGATGATTGAGACATGGCAGAAGCAGCAGGAAAAAGCAGGGCTGCAGGATCGAAGTCTGCCAATAAAATTAAAGTTATTTAATTTAGAACAACCGTTAATGGTTGTTTATCAAACGCAAAAACATTCATTTATCTTGGATGACGAAAGCCATCAACTATTCATCAGTGATCGACAGCCTGAGCAATATTTAAAAAGCTTTGTGATTGCTTATGCCAAAGAGTATTTACCAATTTATTTAAAGCAAGTGAGCAGTGAAACAGGCTTGAAATATGGTGATTGCTCAATTCGTCAGCCCAAAACCCGTTGGGGCAGCTGTTCTGCAAAGCATGACATTATGTTGAATAGTGGGCTGGTACTTTTTCCGTTGGAAATCACGCGTTATGTGGCTGTACATGAGTTAGCGCATACTAAGCACTTTGATCATAGTCTAAATTTTTGGGCTGAAGTGCAAAAGCATGATATAAATTTTCAGCAGCATCGAAAAATACTAAAAATGACGGCAATGCCTTGGTGGTGGGTGCTCTGAATTAAAGGCACTAAGTTGTAAACACTAAAGCATTTCTTAATATATTATTTCAATTAAATCAAATCCTTCTTGGTATGTAGGCGGTTCTAATGCGTAATAAACATTGGTTAATGCCGTCAGATCGACTCTTTCATCTGAAGGTCGTTGAGCGTTTCTTTTTATGCATACTTCGAGCGGGATTTGAAACCATACAGCAACGCATTTTTTACCCAATTGTTTAGCTTGCTCAATTATCGGTAGACGTTCAGATTGCTTTACTAAAATAGCATCAAAAATAATATTTTCAGGTTCGCGGGATATTTGGTTTTTGGCCCAAGTTGATTTCCCAGCCCCTTGGCATCCGATCAATATATAAATGATTTTAACCTTTGGGTTAGTTTTTAATTCATGCTTAAAAGCGTCAAAACAGCATTGCCATGCTGGAATATTTCTTTCTTTAGTGAAGACACGACCTTGAGCTGTGGATAGGTAATGATCAGGATTTATATGCATGATCTGACTTAATAGGATTCAGAAGATAAGCTAACATTATAAAGTGAAGCTTTATATGTCAAAACAGTTCAGAAAACCGTAACTTCCTGTCATACTACGCAGTCATCAAATGGATACTTTGAATAGAGGTAATGAGCGTGATTTCAGTAGGTATTGTCGGCGGTACAGGTTACACAGGTGTTGAATTACTGCGTATTTTACTGCGACACCCAAATGCAGAAGTAAAAGTTCTGACATCACGTACTGAAAATGGCCGCCGTGTGGATGATATGTTCCCAAGCTTGCGTGGACATACAGACCTTTGCTATTCAGATCTAAATATTGAAGAACTAAAACAATGTGACGTTGTATTCTTTGCGACGCCGCACGGTGTTGCAATGAAACACGCAGAAGAGTTAGTTGCTGCAAATACTAAAGTGATTGACCTTGCTGCTGACTTCCGCTTGCAGGACTTAGCTCAATTTGAAAAATGGTATGGCCTCGACCATGCTTGCCCAGAATTATTAAAAGAGTCAGTTTATGGTTTGTCTGAATTAAACCGTGAAAAAATTCAAAAGGCTTCAGTGATTGGTAACCCAGGTTGTTACCCAACAACTGTTCAGCTCGGTTTAGCGCCATTATTAAAAGCTGAAGGATTAGTGAAACCTGAAAGCATTATTATTGATGCAAAATCAGGTGTGTCTGGTGCAGGTCGTAAAGCCAGCCTAGGTATGATCTATTCTGAAAATGCCGATAACTTTAAAGCTTATGGTGTAGCGGGTCACCGTCATCATCCTGAAATTGTAGAAGCCTTAGAAAATATTTCAGGTCAAAAAGGTGTGTTTAACGAAATTTTATTCATACCGCATTTAGTACCAATGATTCGTGGCATGCTCAGCACTATCTATATTGATTTAACAGACGCAGGTGCTTCTGCGGATTTACAAAGTATATATGAACAGTTCTATGCCAATGAGCAGTTTGTAGATGTTATGCCTGCAGGTAGCTCACCTGAAACACGTACTGTGCGTGGTGCGAACCAATTACGTATTGCGATTTGCAAACCTCAACCGAAAAAATTAGTGATTTTGGTGGCTCAAGACAACTTGGTGAAAGGTGCAGCAGGTCAAGCCGTACAAAATATGAACTTGATGTTTAGTTTTGCTGAAAATGCAGGACTTCAAGGCATTGGTTTATTACCATAAGAAACGATTTAAAACTTCACACACATTTAAAACTGGATTTAAATGTGTGCCTTGAGTGAACTAAAAATAAGAGATGACGATGTCGAATACAGAATCTAATTTCAAGTCAGAACCTGAAAACAGTGAAAAAACGCCTTTTATGAAGACGAATATGCCACTGGCGATTGGTGCAGTTGTACTTGCATTGAGCAGCGGTTTGCTCGGATATAGTATCGGTCATCGTCAGGGCTTAACTGTGGTCGGATATGATGCAGATGCAGAGCAACTGGTTGATGTGGTGCAAAAGCAAAAAACTGAATTAGCAGGCCTGAATAAAAGTTTGAATGCGGCAATTCAAGAGCGTGATGTCGCTGTAAGTAATTCAAATGATTTATATTTGGCTGTTAAAAAAGCACGTGATGATCAAGAGTTAACCGGTAATTTGGGTGTTTTGTATCGTGAAGTATTGCGCCAACGTGGTGGTATGCCGCTTGCAGTACAACATTTAGCGATTAAACCGTTACCTGAAAATGCATATGAATACCAACTTGATCTCGTTCAAGTTAGCCCATCAAAAAGTAATGTATCTGGAAGTGTTGAGCTGCGCCTAATTAAGGGTACAGAAGTACTTGCAGTACCTTTAGAAGACAAAAACTTTAACTTTAGCGAAAGTGAACGACTCACTGGACGTTGGACCATGCCTAAAGGCTTCAGTCCAGACTTTATTGAAGTGCGTTTAACCGGTTCTAAACCCGTTATTCGCCGTTTTAGCTGGTCGAAAGGTCAGCCTGTTGAAAATCAATCTGCCTTCCTTTCAGAAATTCCTCAAACTGAAGCAAGTGCAAACTAAGTGTGAAACCTAAATCCTATGCGAACCAATAAGCGTCAAACGTGTTTATCTGACATTAAAAATTCATTTTACCAATCTGGTTTAGTGGACTGGCATCTAAACCCGAATCTCAGCCATGGTACGCAGGATGATGGTGATTCAGACATTCAAGTATTGACTGCGCCACCTGAGTTAAAGCGTCCTCCTATGTATGCTGTCGTTTTAATGAACGATGATTACACCCCAATGGACTTTGTAATTGAAATTTTACAACAATACTTTGCTTTGAATCTTGACCAAGCCACTCAAGTAATGCTAACTGTACATTATGAAGGAAAGGGTGTTGCAGGGGTTTATCCGCGAGACATCGCAGAGACTAAAGCAAATCAGGTCAATAATTACGCTCGGTCGCAAAGTCATCCATTACTTTGTCAGATTGAGCCAAAAGATTAATAAGGGGATTACATGCTCAGTCGTCAATTAGAAGTATCACTACGTTTGGCTGTCAGCATGGCTCGTCAAAAGAGACATGAATTTTTGACGGTAGAACATTTATTATTGGCTTTACTGGATAATGATTCCGCTGTTAATGCATTGAAAGCATGTGGCGCAGACATTATTGTGCTTCGCAAAGAACTTGAAGAATACGTAGAACAACATACCCCTAAGCTTGGCGAAAATAGTGATCAAGCACCACATCCTACAGAAAGTTTTGATCGCATTTTACAACGTGCAATTTTCCATGTGCAATCGAGTGGTAATGACCGCACTGTAGAAGGTGCAGACATTTTAGTTGCGATGTATTCAGAGCGTGATTCATTTGCGGTGTATTTACTTAAACGCCATCAAATCAACCGTTTGACATTAACGCAGTATTTGTCACATGGCACACGTAAAGATGAAGTTCAAGCCGAAGAAGAAATCGAAGAGCTCGATGGTGAAAGTACTACGTCTTCAAATTCTGGCCCATTAGAGCTTTATACGACCAATCTCAATGTTGAAGCTCAAAAAGGCAAAACAGATCCACTGATTGGTCGTGAAAAAGAGATTGAACGTACAGCTCAAATTCTATGCCGCCGTCGTAAAAACAACCCGCTTTTGGTAGGTGACCCA
This sequence comes from Acinetobacter sp. YH12045, assembly GCF_013419925.1. Taxonomy (NCBI): domain Bacteria; kingdom Pseudomonadati; phylum Pseudomonadota; class Gammaproteobacteria; order Moraxellales; family Moraxellaceae; genus Acinetobacter; species Acinetobacter sp. YH12045. Next base: position 445,550 of record NZ_VOZE01000001.1, read on the forward strand.
GGTGTAGGTAAAACTTCGATTGCTGAAGGTTTGGCTTGGCTCATTGTAAATGGCAAAGCTCCTAAACCGCTTGAAAATGCAGAAGTATTTAGTTTAGACATTGGTGCTTTAGTTGCAGGAACTAAATACCGTGGTGATTTTGAAAAGCGTTTAAAACAACTGTTAAATGCATTGAAGAAAAAGCCCGAAGCTATTTTATTTATTGATGAAATTCACATGATCATCGGTGCAGGCTCAAGTATGGGCAGCACGATGGATGCATCGAACCTCATCAAACCTGCTTTGGCGAATGGTACTTTGCGTTGTATCGGTTCGACGACTTTCCAAGAATACCGTCAAGTCTTTGAAAAGGATCATGCATTATCTCGTCGTTTCCAAAAAATTGATGTCAATGAACCATCTATTTCAGAAACGATTGATATTCTGCGTGGCTTAAAAGGCAAATTTGAAGAATTCCATCATGTGAAATACGAAGATCAAGCGTTGGTTTCTGCGGTAGAACTATCTGCGAAATTTATCAATGATCGTTTCTTGCCTGATAAAGCCATTGATGTGATAGATGAGGCAGGTGCACAGCGTCGTTTAAAAGCTGAGCAAGATGATACGGTCATTTCAGTTGAAAACATTGAAGATATCGTTTCGAAAATTGCCCGTATTCCACCGAAAACTGTGTCTAAAGATGACAAGAGCGTCCTTGAAAATCTTGAGCGTGATCTGAAACGTGTGGTGTTCGGTCAGGATGAAGCGATTGAAGCGCTTGCATCTGCGATTAAATTATCTCGTGCAGGTCTAAAAGCACCAGATAAGCCAGTGGGTAATTTTGTCTTTGCGGGTCCTACAGGTGTGGGTAAAACTGAAGTCACTAAGCAATTGGCGAAATTGTTAGGCGTTGAACTTGTACGTTTCGATATGTCGGAATACATGGAACGTCATGCCGTATCTCGTTTAATTGGTGCGCCTCCGGGTTATGTAGGTTTTGATCAAGGTGGTTTGTTGACCGACGCGATTCATAAAAATCCGCATTGCGTACTTTTACTAGACGAAATTGAGAAAGCGCATCCAGATGTCTTTAATTTGTTATTACAAATTATGGATCATGGTTCATTAACGGATAACAATGGTCGTAAGTCTGACTTCCGTAACGTCGTGTTAGTGCTGACTACCAATATTGGTGCAGAATCAATTTCACGTGTGAGCATTGGTTTCATGGATCAAGATAACAGTAATGATAACCAAGACGCGATGAAAAAAGCCTTCTCTCCGGAGTTCCGTAACCGCTTAGATGGTGTTATTCAATTTAAAGCATTGCCAACAACTGTCATTGAAAGTGTGGTTGATAAGTTTTTAACAGAGCTTCAGGCACAGTTAGATGATAAGAAAGTGGTTCTTGAAGTCGATCAAGATGCACGCGAATGGATGGCCGAGCAAGGATATGATCGCTTGATGGGCGCTCGTCCAATGCAGCGTTTAATTCAAGAGCATTTGAAGAAACCGCTTGCTGAAATGATTTTGTTTGGTGAGCTTGCAGAACATGGCGGCAATGTTGCTGTTTCGGTGAAGAAAGAAAATGGCAAAGCTGTGGGCTTAAAACTTGAAGTGTTTGAAGACCAAACCGCTGAACCTGCTTAAGCAATTTATTTAACAAAAACCCGTGCTTGCACGGGTTTTTTATATTTATTCGACGCTAGTTTTGGGTTTCTCAATGATGGACATACCATTAACAAAAGTGCTGACCACATTTGGTTTATTTGCGCTGACAGCACTGATGGAAATTTTAGGCTGTTACTTCCCATATTTGATTTTAAACCAGCAAAAATCGCAGTGGTTATGGATTCCAACAGCGCTTGCATTGGCTGCATTTGTTTGGTTATTGACGTTGCATCCAGCAGCTTCGGGTCGTATCTATGCAGCCTATGGCGGAATCTACATTTTCTCTGCATTGCTGTGGTTGCGTTTTGTCGATCACGTAGTTCTAACACGTTGGGATATGCTAGGTGGCGTCATTGTGTTGCTGGGCGCAGCTGTGATTGTATTACAGCCTCAAGGTTTAATTCGTTAAGTTAAACAATGCAAAAGTTAAACCAAGAGCTGTAAGAAATTAGATATTTATTTAAATTTGCACTCTGTATTTTTAATGATAATTTCGTATTGATTGCTACCCGAGCTTAGATCCATTTCAATTTTATATGGATTAACACGTTGAAATTGATGCTCGAATAGTAATTCACAGTTTTGGAGTGAATTATGCTTGATGAGTTGCTTCACCTTATGTTCACCGAATGATTGTTCAAATTGCGCAAAATCAGGGGTGGTGATAATACCATCAATTTCAATCTTATCCGCTTCCATTTCCATTTTTTCCATCAACATATTCTGATCAACTTGATAGGGAAGAGTGCGTGAATCTTCATCACTAATGGCAGCCAGTATTTCGTTTAAAGCTGTTTTATTTTTAATTTTAAAATTGCTATCTAAAATCTGATTTTTCACCAAGTATTGATCTAATTCACTTGGTTCACCAGCAAAGCTAAAAGTAGATAAGCTCAATCCAAGAGCCAATAAGCAAATATTTCTTAAACGCATAATCTTAATCACTTATAAAAGTTATGGTTTTATTAAAGCATGCAAAAACAAAAAAAGCACCCGAAGGTGCTTTTTTATCTAAGTAAAACCTTAGTCTTTTTTAAGATTTTCGTTAATTAAGAATTCAACAAGTGCTTTTTGTGCATGTAAGCGATTTTCAGCTTCATCCCAAACCACGGCATTTTTGTGGTCAAGCATATTTTCAGAAATTTCTTCACCACGATGCGCAGGCAAGCAGTGCATAAATAAGCAGTCAGCGTGAGCAAGATCCATCAGGCGTTCATTCACTTGATAATCAGCAAACGCTTTTTCACGAATTTTTTGCTCTTTTTCTTGGCCCATACTTGCCCAAACATCTGTCACGATTAAATCTGCATTAACTGCAGCATCTTCGGCAGAATCAACAAGTTCCACACAGTGTGCAAATTCAGATAAAAATTCTGCTTTAGGTTCATAGCCCTTAGGTGCAGCGATTTTTAATTTAAAGCCCCACATATGAGCCGCTTCAATATATGAGTTACACATATTGTTGCCATCACCAATCCAAGCAACCGTTTTACCTTCAATAGAACCACGGTGTTCAACAAATGTTTGAACATCGGCAAGTAATTGGCAAGGGTGGTGATCATCTGTTAATGCATTGATGACAGGAACTTTTGAATAAGAAGCAAAACGTTCAACAATGTCATGACCAAAAGTACGAATCATCACAATATCAAGCATGCTTGAAATCACGCGTGCAGAATCTTCCACTGGCTCGCCACGACCTAATTGAGAGTCGCGAGATGAAAGGAAAATTGCGCTACCACCAAATTGGCTCATTCCTGCTTCAAACGATACACGTGTACGGGTGCTCGATTTCTCAAAAATCATGCCCATGACTTTACCAACGAAAGGTTGGAAAACTTCATTGTTATGCTGTTTGCGCTTGAGTTCGATACCGCGCTGTACAATTTGATTAAGTTCTAAAGTCGATAAATCGCGTAAAGTTAGAAAGTGACGTAGAGCCATTGTTACTCCACAATAATTGCTGAATCAAAAAACAAAACAACAATTAGTTGTTGGTTGGTTAGAGAAAAAGGAATCGATTAATATACTATAAGAGAGGTAAATTGCAAAAAATCTAGCGCTTTTGGTGACCGTCTAGGAAACGATCGACGCAATAACTGATGTAATTGATGGTTTCTTGATCATTTTCATCAATGGTGATGCCCATGAGAACGCGCCATTCTAAATTTCGCAGAATTCCAAAATAAAACTGAGCCGAAAACAACGGGTTTTCACAATACAGCAAACCGTGTTGATGTGCTTGATACAAAATTTCTGCAACGGTGTTCTGAATTTGTTTTGGGCCTTGCTCATGAATATAACGTGCTATTTCAGGATTACGTCCTGTTTGTTCTAAGACTAACCGCATAAATGCAGCATTTTCAGGCATCACAATATGCTGATGAAAGTCACTTAAAGTATTGATGAGATAAGCACGAATATCTGTGTCAGGGCTCACCGTAAATGGTAGGCAAATATCTTTGAAAAATAAGCAGCGACGATAGTCACAAATAGCCTTAAATAATCCGTCTTTATTACCAAAATATTTATAGATTGACGCTTTTGAACCACCTGCATGATTCACGATGTCATCTAATGAAACTGCATCAAAACCACGTTTTAAAAAAAGCTCCGTAGCACTTTCTAAAAGCGCAACACATCGTTCATGTCCGCGCCGCGTTTGTGGCTGGTCATGCGTTAAAGGTTCAATGTGTATTAAATCTTGCATAAAGTGATAATATTTAACAAAAAAAGAGCTGATTTGACGATAATTATAGCAAACAATTCAGTACTTTTCTGCTTTGCTCATAAATAAGAGATCTTTGACTAAAGAATAACAACAGATAGGTGACAAGTGAAATATTTGACTAAAGTTTTAGAGTTAATATTCTACAAAGCCATAGAGTTGGAAAAAAATATGGATATACTCAAACTTCGAAAATTAAAGTAAATGCCGTGGAAAGGAATATGACACAACAAACGTCTGCAGGCTTAAGATTTAGACAAGCATTGGAAGTAGAAAAACCATTACAAATCATTGGCACAGTAAATGCCTATGCAGCAATGATGGCAAAAGAAGTTGGCTATAAAGCCATATATTTATCTGGTGCAGGTGTTGCGAACTATTCATATGGTTTACCTGACTTAGGCATGACCAGTTTAGACAATGTTTTGGAAGATGTTCGTCGTATTACTGAACGTGTAGATACGCCATTACTTGTCGATATCGATACAGGTTGGGGCGGTGCATTTAACATTGCTCGTACTGTGAAACAAATGATTGCTGCGGGTGCAGCAGCGGTTCATATCGAAGACCAAGTCGCGCAAAAACGCTGTGGACACCGTCCGAACAAAGAAATTGTGACGCAGCAGGAAATGGTTGACCGTATTAAAGCGGCTGTCGATGCAAAAACTGATTCAAACTTTGTAGTGATGGCACGTACAGATGCTTTGCAGAAAGAAGGTCTGCAAGCAGTGATTGACCGTGCATGTGCATGTGTAGAAGCCGGTGCTGATGCGATCTTTGCTGAAGCAATGACTGATATTACCATGTACAAAACTGTCTGCGATGCTGTGGGTGTACCTGTACTGGCAAACATTACAGAGTTTGGTGATACCCCTTACTACACCAAAGAAGAACTAGGCGAGCAGGGTATTGCAATGGTGCTTTACCCATTATCACCAACACGTGCAATGCAAAAAGCGGCACTCGAAGTAATGCATGCGATCCGCAATGACGGTACACAAGTCAATGTACTGGATAAAATGCAACAACGAAAAGAACTCTATCAATTCCTCGATTATCACACTTTTGAAAACACCTTAGATAAATTGTTCACTGAAGGAAAATAAAAATGGCTGAAGGAAAAGTACTCACGGGCGCAGGACTGCGCGGACAAGTAGCTGGTAAAACTGCATTGTCAACTGTAGGCAAAAGTGGTGCGGGCTTAACCTATCGTGGTTATGACGTTCAAGACTTGGCAGAAAACTGTCAGTTTGAAGAAGTCGCGTACCTGATTTTCTTTGGTGAATTACCAACAACAGAACAGCTTGCAGCATACAAAGCCAAACTCAAATCATTGCGTCAATTACCGCAGGCGTTGAAAGAGGTGTTAGAACGCATTCCTGCTGACTCGCACCCAATGGATGTGATGCGTACAGGCGTTTCAATGCTTGGAAATTTAGAAACTGAAAAATCGTTTGAAGAGCAACAAGATGTTGCAGACCGTATTTTGGCAACACTACCGGCAATCATCTGCTATTGGTACCGTTTCAGCCATGATGGCGTACGTGTAGAAGAAAACACTGATGATGATTCAATCGGCGCACAATTCCTACATTTACTGCGTGGTGAAAAACCAAATGAATTGCATGAGCAAGTGATGAACGTGTCACTGATTCTATATGCAGAGCATGAATTTAATGCCTCTACATTCACAGCGCGTGTATGTGCATCAACATTGTCTGATATGCATTCTTGTATTACAGGTGCAATTGGTTCACTTCGTGGTCCATTACATGGCGGTGCAAACGAAGCTGCAATGGAAATGATTGAAAACTGGACGTCTCCAGAAGAAGCTGAGCGTGAAATGTTGGGTAAACTTGAGCGTAAAGAAAAGATCATGGGCTTTGGTCATGCGATTTACAAAGATAACGATCCACGTAATGGCATTATCAAGAAATGGTCTGAACGCCTAGCAAAAGACGTCGGTGATACTGTACTTTATCCTGTATCAGTCCGCTGTGAAGAAGTGATGTGGCGTGAGAAGAAATTATTCTGTAATGCTGATTTCTTCCATGCATCTGCATATCATTTCATGGATATTGCAACCAAGTTGTTCACGCCAATCTTTGTAATGTCACGTGTAACAGGCTGGGCAGCGCATGTGATGGAACAACGTGCAGACAACCGTATTATTCGCCCAAGTGCGGACTATACAGGTCCGGAATTACGTAAAGTTGTGCCAATTGCAGAGCGTTCTGCAGCATAATTTTAAGTGTAATAAAAAAGCCTCAAAAGAGGCTTTTTTATTATTTGTTATTTAATTTAACAATCTATTTGGTTAGTAAAACCGGATCTTCAACGCTATATCCTGTTTCAAATGGAATCCCTAGATATTTAACAGTCACTAAATAAAAGGGCTTTTGCATTACACGATAAGTTTTAGAGATTTTTAAACCTTCTTTATAGGTCTCAGCCTTTTGTACAGCGCTTTTATACTGAGAATTTTTAACACGATATTGATAGGTCCATTTATCAATGGTTTCATTCGGGTCATACCATGATTTTGCAGTGCCATTCATGGTTGTTAATAACTGTATTCGAGCATTATTGTTATTTACTGGTGTTAATTTGACTAAACGTTTTTTTATTTTCGCGATTTCTTTATCAAACTGGGTGCTGTCTTGATCGTAATCAATCCGTTTTGTCTTGGGATTAATATACAAAGACTTCACTGTAATTAATTGAGTCGGCTTTTGGCTATTTAATTGATAATAATATAATTGTGGTAAACGACCACGACCATCTTCAAAATGACGCATTAAATAGATTTTTTGGTCTTTTTTATCAAAACCTAAAACCTCAATGGTTTGAGGGCCGCCTACCGTCGCGAAAGCAGAGCAGGACAGTAGGGTGCTAATTGCGAATGCATTGAAATGACGTAGCTGCATTTTCTTGTCCTGATAAGTAAATTCCTCAATACAGTATGCGATGCAAAATGATATTTAATATGTAGATTATGTATGTTTTATTCTGCATTTAAGATGTCTAATATACTGTGAGCAACATTTTCAGTTAACTGATCTAAGCGTTCTAAAGCCGTACCCAAAATAAAATAATGATAATTATAGATACGACCATCATGTAAAATTGAAATATAAAATGTTCCTTCGGGTTTTTCTACGGTTGCACTGCCACCGGGTTTGAGTAATCCAGTGCAGGCCACCACGAAGTCCGCATGTAAAAATAGTTGTTGTCCTTGCTCAGCCATCGCTTGAGTCACTTCTGCGGATTCGGCCGTAAATTTTTCTATTAGTAAAGGATCTACTTTTAAAATTTCACGTTTGATCGATGGATCATAGCTCACTAGTCCACCTAATAAGATATCTGCACCACTATTCTTATAAATTGAAAATTGACTACATAAATAACCAGAGCTTGCACTCTCGATAAACGCGATGGTCATGGATTTTTGTTCTAAAGCATCGCAACACTGTTTAAGCACGTACTTACCCCAAAGTAGAATGGTGAATGATCATTAGTATTCTTAAAATTTTAGCATTGATTCCGCTCGCCTGTAATTTCACTAAAAGTCTAAGGTGGCACTGTGGGCGTTGAGGAATTCACAAAAATAGTGTGATTGTTTAGAAGCTGTACGAAAAGATGAAATAAAGGTTTCTTCGGAAGGGAAACGATGTTAAAACTTAAAATAAAGAGCGTAACAAAAGTAGGTTTATTTCAATGAAAACGACTGTTAAATATGTAGTATTAAAAAGCCTAGACTATCAATTGGGCACGCCACTTTTTCAAGAAGAATTAGACGCAGATAGCCTGTATTTTGATCAAATTCCGGCTGTAATTCAGTATCAAAATCATCAATTCAAAGTGAAAAGCAAAGAGTTAAAGCGTGTTTATTTGGCAGAAGAAAATGAAGACATGCAAACCATTATTGTGAAAGTACTTGCAGTTTAATTTTGATCAATTTTTAGTTTAAAAATACAGTTTTCATTGAGTTGGGAGCTGTATTTTTGTATTTGACAGACTCGAACTTTTAGATAAATCTAGATTTAAAGAAGATGTGTATTTTTAATGATCACTTGATCATATCGATTTATCTATTCGACCAACAGCTATTTAATCCCCCAGATATTATTTAGTATAATTTATCTGTTTATTCATGGGGGAAGAAATGATGGATTTATTTAAATTTCTAAAAAGCTTTAACACAACGGGCACTTATCTTTTAATTTCAACGATTTCGCTAATTTGCTTAGTTGTGTATTTCTATTTTATTAATCCAAACTAATCTAAGTTGGTTGCCAACATATTTGGCTTTAAATAAAAAGTTTAGTAAATAAAACTACATAATTAAATTTTGTATCAAAAATATTGATATAAAATTTTGAATAAATTTTAAATAGAGCTGATGGTTTTAATTCATTTGTGTATGGGTAAAGCCAAAACCATAGCAAGGTTTTTTCTATGCAAGATTTTATGAAAGAAGAAGCGCCACGTACGAAAGATTTTGGACGTAGGTTTGTTCATCTAGGAATTATATTGCGGAATAAGACCTTACCAGTAGGTTTGTGCAACAAAGCCTTTAACGATATAAAAACTTTAATTTTTTAAAATTGTAAAAAAATAACTTTTAAGACTTTTAGGTTATGTATTTTAATTAAACTTAACAATGGTTTAGCTAGATATTTAAATTGGATAAAAGTTAATATCTTTAATTTGCATTAATGTTTTGTTTTTTGATCTATTTCGTACTTTTAAATTTATACAATTTAGTTAAATTAATAGAATAACTATTCTAAATCGAGCAATCAAAATGCCCAATTTATATGATCATCATGTTTTAAGGCAGATCTATGATTTTATAGTCGAACGGGAAGGATTCGAAAAATTAACATCCTATAACCAAGCTATGGAGTTTTTCAAAGAACTCTCTCAAGGGGATCAATCAGACGTCATCCAAACAGAGCCAAATATCCTTTATGGAAATTTTGGAAGAATATCTAAAATTAATCTTAGACTAGTACCCTTATTTCGAGAAAAGGATAAGTTTTTAAAATGGGCTTATGAGCAACTTAACTAACTCTAACTAACTCTAACTAACTAACTAACTAACTAACTAACTAACTAACTTACTAAGTATTACTAAAGAGTATGAAATAACAAACTCAAACATTAGGAATAAAAAATGACTAACAATGCCAGTGGTATAGTGAAATGGTTCAATGAAGGTAAGGGATTTGGATTTATACAATCTGATAGTGGTGAAGATTTATTTGCACACTACAGTGAAATAAACATGAGTGGATATAAAGTACTGAAAGAAGGGCAACGTGTACAATTCGAAATTACTCAAGGAAAAAAGGCCGACAAGCTAGCAATATCACAGTTATGTAAGGCAACTGTGTTGGGGTGCTAAACGCAGTTAATATACACGATAGTTTGGCCGTAAAAAATTTTTGAGGTTTCTCCATATGCGTAAAAGCTTCAAAATACTTATTACAATATTTCTATGTAGTTTAATCGTTGTCTGTTTTGTGGTTCATAGACAGAACACGGAAATAAGGTTAAGTGAAATGGAACGACTGGTTAAATAATATTTAAGCTCTTAAATTTAAATAATTAATTTAATATATCAGGGACCCTTAAAATGTTACAACTTATAAAATGCTTGGTTGGTATTCATGGTGAGATGGTTACACGAAAGTACTTTGATGGAAATTTAATTTTTTTGTCAGAGTTATTTAAAAGTAAAGAAATAACGGCTCAAAATAATTTAAAGTTTCAGAAAATCCCGCTAGGAAGTAGCGGGATTTTTTTGGTGACTATATGACAGACAAAGCATAGGCGAAACTAGACTTAGAAATTTGTATGAAGTGTTGTAATCCTAATGCCCCGAATATGCCTAGCTAACAAAAAGTTAATTTATAAGCTATGAAATATAAATAAAATTGAAATAACATTAGGTTTATATTAAAATATTTGATATAGTGTGTTTGATCGAATCCGTAAGCGGAACGGTAGTGTTTGAGTTGTTAACGGAATTGCGTATTCCCTCCATCCTGATGTTCAAGCATCAAATTCAAACAGTTAACGCATAGCATGAATTCGCATCATGCCGATCAAGGGAAGCCTGCAGCTATCCGTGGGTTTTCCTTAAATTCTATTTTTAAGATATTAATTTAATTTTTTTATCTTTCTTAAATTTCACAACTACTGTAAATATCATAAGTTTAAATTTTTCTTAAGTGAACAATCTCCAAAATTAAAGTTGGTTTTATTTTTAATACTATTCTGTTTACAAAAGCTCATTATATGAGTCAATAAATGAACATATCTAACGGCTGGACTACTGCTTCAGCAACTAACGGTGATGAAATTCGAGTGAATATTATTCCGTTAAAAAAAATTCAAAGCAATTTGAATGGTAAAACCTTAGTTGAAGTTGCTAAACAAGTTGTCTTGGAATCAGGACAAAAGTTAACTTTAAATATTGATGGTAAATCTTTTTATACTGAACTAAATAAACTATATAAATTGTATTTTTAAACATTCACTCTCAAACCTAAACAGTTTAGAGCTAAATTTTTTAATTAAATTATTTATAGATTAACTATTTATTTTCTTAATTTTTGAAGAACTCTAAATTAAATATTATTAAAGGAAATTATTATGTCAAATTTAACTACAGGTACTGTTAAGTGGTTTAACGATGCTAAAGGCTTCGGTTTCATTGCAGCTGATAATGGCGAAGAGGTCTTTGCTCATTTTTCTCAAATTATGTCAAATGGGTTTAAAAGCCTAGCTGAAGGTCAACGTGTACAATTCACCGTATCAAAAGGTCAACGTGGTTTACAAGTGATTGAAATCATTGGGATTGATGGATAATATATGGATACTTTACTAAACAAAGTAATGTTAGATGTGGTTGATCAACATGGCGCTGTTTATACACTTGAAGCTATGTGCGAAAAATCCTCTGATGAGCCAAATAGTTATGGTGATTGCGTCCGATATTTAAATATTGATGATAAGATAATTAAGCCTAGCTTTGATATGCATTTTTACAGTAATAAAACTGGGAAAATATTTAAATTATTTTAATTGTTATATCTAGTTTAATAAACCTCCTCCGGGGAGGTTTTTTATTGGGTGAAATATGGAGCCTGATGTATATAAAGCGCTAACCAAAAAGATACGTCCCAAAAAGAAACCACGCACCAGGCCTTTACCTAAAGCCAGTGAAAAATACTTAGAAGCATTCGAGAGGTTAAAAGAAATATTAGACCGGATGGAAATGAAGTATGAGGAGTACTTTCATTTCAAAAGTACCAAACATTGGCGTTTTGATTTACACCTCATCGAACATCGCATGCTAATTGAAATAGCAACTGGTCCATGGTCTGGAGGTCGTAAAGGCAAACTTTCAACGAAGGCTTGGAATATGGATCGTTATGACCATGCTGAAGAATTGGGGTATCGATTTCACAGGTTTGAACTTGCAGATATCAATATGGGGCGGGCAAAGGCCTGACTAAAAGCTTAAAAAAAACATGAGTTATCTTAAATTAGATATTTCAAAGCATATTGTTTCAGGATGTTAGATTACTTTAATTTTCTCATAATAACCGTTAGTTTGGGATTTCAACCTTAACAATTATGAGAAGAAAGTCATGAATAAAAATTTTGAATTACATGTTTTAAGCCAGATTTATGATTTTCTGATAGAGCGAACTGAACATTCACAGCAAGGTTTGCATAACAAGGTTCTGGAGTTTTTCAAAGAACTTAATTTAGGTAATGACAATGATTTTGAAATTGTTGATCCTAAAAAGATTGCGGGTAAATTTGGAGCAGTGAGTTTTATTCACTTAATCAATGTACCAAACTTTCATGATAAAGATAAATTTTTAAAATGGGCATACACGCAGTTGAATCGATAGTTTATATTAATTAGCTTTAAAGATATATTTTGAATACATATTTTGATTAAAGTGCTTTATAATTTACCGGCTCATATCAGCGCAAATGAATTGGGTGAAGCCCCACATGTATATGTGGGGCTTTTTTCATTCAATTTATGGAAAGTGTGAATGATCGAATATTACAATCTATATCTGATTATTACCTTAATATGAGAGAAATTTATCACTTTTGTGCGTAATTGCGAAATAAAACAAGAACTTGATTCACATAGATCTAACAGTTGTATCCTCATATTTAAGGATTATTGGTTATATTGAATATGCTTGTTAATTAATATTTACAGCAATTTCTAAACTTATAATTACTTAAAGGAAATATGAATGTCTAATTTAACAAACGGGACAGTGAAGTGGTTCAACGGTACAAAAGGTTTTGGATTTATTGCTTCCGATACTGGTGAAGAATTATTTGCACACTATAGTGAAGTACGAATCGATGGCTATAAAATACTAGAGGAAGGTCAGCGCGTAATGTTTGAAATTACAAATGGCAAGAAAGGCAAGCAAGCCAGCAATATCCAAATTCTCTAAAAAAATATTTACTAAACATGTAATGACATGTCATGTCTTGACCCGTCAATAATTGACGGGTTTTTGTCATTAATTGCCATTAAGTTTTAATATTTAAATGCTTAATTAAAAATGAAAACTTCATGATAAGAGCAATAAAAATGATCTTTACAAGACTACAAGTACTGATTGGCGGACTAATTATAAGTGTGTTGATTTCTTCTGTGTGGATTTACCATGAAAAGAAGAAACAACGACGGGAAGAAATTCAAAAAATCATCGTCGAAGCTAGAGCAGGACTAAATCATGCTCAATAACAGGAGCTAAACTTATGGATACCTTTACATTCCTACTTTCAAATGTGATAGATCAGGCTGAGGGGTAAGACACTATACTTCTAGCGACAGAAAAAGAATTACTGGTTTGATTGAAATGCAATTATTTGAATGTAGGGATAACTTCATAATCTAGACAATCATTAATTTATGAAAATCTTTATTTAAGAACTTTCTTATTATGTATCTCATAAATGATTTTTCATAAATTTACACAGTAATCGTCATGCTTTGTTAGTGTAGAGCTTTAACACATATATAGGCCTAAGTATGAAAGCGTTAGCCATTATAAGCGTGGTACTAGTAATGGGGCTGGTAGGTTGCCAGCAAAAAGACAGTAATGAAAATGAAGAGACGACAACACCTCATACATTAGATAAAGACTAACTTCCTCCAATGATTATTACAGAAGATATAAAAAACCCTCACTAAGAGGGTTTTTTTAGGATTAGGGTTTTAAGCTTCAACCCAAGTATCTTTAACTTCTTGAGAGTCTTTAGTCAGTACAATTTTATTGTCTGTAATTTCACCAACCCATGAAACTGGAATTAAGTGGTGATGACCATCACCATGCTTAGTCAGTTTAATTTGATCCGAACCTTGCAAGTGGTCTACTTCACCAACTTTAGTCCCACATGAAGCAATTACATCTGCATGGCTCTTAATATTTTCAACATTAATAGTAGTCATTAGAATATTATCCTATTTCAATGTGAGTGAGCATTCAGCCTATCGTAAATAGACGCTGATATCAGGGATTGAAATAGAAGGGATACAAAGGGTCTTATATTCTTACGTTCTTGACCAGATAAATTACATTGTATTATTTAGAAATAAGTCCCCAAGAATGGGACTTATTAAATAACTTATTTATGCTGAGTCTTAATGAGATCTGATAAATCAAAACCGATAGATTTTGCATAATCTAGGTATTCGTCAACTGTGGTTTGGTTGGGGTTAGCAGTTCTGCTGAGCACCCAAAGATATTTTTTATTTGGTGACCCAACTAATGCAGTTTGATAGTCATCATCAATTTTTAAAACCCAATAATCACCACGGCCTACTGGCAACCAACGAATTGCTTTTGGTAAAAAGCTCACTTTAAGTTTCGAGTTTGCTGGCGCGTTCTGAACATATGCTTCACCTATTGATTGGTTGAGTTTACCATCTGCGCTATAACAACTGTTATCAACTTTGACGTTACCATTTTCATTTAAAGAATATTTAGCAGTGACGTTGTAATCACATTTGTTCTGGAAATATAGCGGCTTACGTGCAATTTCATGCCATGTACCAAGATATTTATTTAAATCTACTTTTGATACCGCTTGAACTTCCGTAGTATTTGCATTTGCCGTTGAGAGCAATGAACCTGCAATAAGTACTGCACCACCAGCTAAAAGGAGCTTACGGGTTTTTGAATTCATGTTATAAGCCTGCTTTAATTTGAAAGTGAATTAATTACTATAAATTGCTTTTAAGGTCATTTTGTTTTTTTATGTATTAAGTATTTGATCTTTAATCATTGTTTAACTTTTCAAGTTTTATTAATCCTTTTACTACCATTTTTAACAGATAAATAATATTACTTATATAAGCCCAAAAACTAAGTGAAAAAATGCTTACATTAAGCAAAATTATAATTACTTTCTAAGAACTCACTTACTTCTAAAGCACTTCAAGAGAGTATTGAATAAGAAAATTAATTGACGAAATAAATAGTTTAGTAATGGTCTTAATTTACTTTACTACTTAATATTGGATTATATATCTAAAAATATGATAACATGCTCAAACTCTAAGCAATGGCTTTGAATGAGTCAGCCTTAAATTTTCAAACGAAAATGCCAGCACTTTTCAATACAAGCCTGTTTCTTCCGCAAATAGCGGATATCTCTTTGATCAATTCAGATCTGTCTTACAAATAAAACGGAATAGGGAAGGTATGTCTTCATTGAAACCGTCATGGTATTCCAATGTGAATCCAAATGTATTTATTAGCACAGTTGTTATTATCGGCATTTTTATTGCCATTGTATTTTTAGCTCCCAATGCTTTTGATTTAATAACTAAACAACTGAATCAATGGGTTACAAACTCATTCAGTTGGTTCTATGTACTATCTGTAGCCATTTTTCTCTTAGTGCTTATTTATATTGCCTGTTCAAATATGGGTAAAATTAAACTTGGTTTAGACCATAGCCAGCCAAAGTTTAGTAATAGCTCTTGGTTCGCTATGCTATTTACAGCTGGTATGGGCATTGGCTTAATGTTCTTCGGTGTCGCGGAACCAGTGATGCACTATGTTTCACCTCCAACTGGTGAACCTGAAACAATTCAATCAGCGCAGCAAGCCATGCGTGTAACATTCTTTCATTGGGGACTTCATGCTTGGGCAATTTACACAATTGTGGGCTTAGCTTTAGCTTACTTTGCATATAGACATAATCTACCTCTTAAGATTCGCTCTGCTTTATATCCTCTTATTGGAAAGAAAATTTATGGTCCAATTGGAGATGGTGTGGATACTTTTGCGACCATCGGTACAGTATTTGGTGTCGCAACAACATTAGGTTTTGGTGTAACCCAAATTAACTCTGGCTTAAATTATTTATTCGGAATTGAATATTCAACGACGACGCAGCTTATTTTAATTGTCATTGTTACAGCTATGGCATCTTTATCTGTATTTATGGGCTTAGACAAGGGTATTAAACGATTATCAGAGATTAATCTGGGCCTAGCTTTAGTGCTGTTGCTATTTGTATTTTTTGCTAGTTCAAGCATTTTTATATTGCAAACGACTATCCAAAACACGGGGCAATATTTTTCAAACTTATTCAACATGACCTTTAATTTATATGCCTACCAGTCTGATGGTTGGATCGGTGGTTGGACAATTATGTACTGGGCATGGTGGATTTCATGGTCACCATTTGTAGGTATGTTTATTGCGCGTGTGTCTGAAGGACGTACTATTCGTGAGTTTATTGTAGGTGTTTTACTTATTCCAACAGGCTTTACGCTGATCTGGATGGGAGTCATGGGGAATGCTGCACTCTATAGTATTTTAAACGAAGCGAACACCTCGCTGATTTCTGCAGTGCAACGAGATTCATCCGTTGCATTATTTGAATATTTAGGGACCTTGCCTTTCTCAGGCTTGATGAGTTTTGTGGCGACTATACTGGTTATGCTATTTTTTGTGACTTCAGCTGACTCTGGTGCACTTGTTACAGACTATCTAACTGCAAAATCTGAAAACTCTCCAACTTGGCAGCGATTGTTTTGGACAACGTTAATGGCTGTACTTGCGATTGTTTTGTTGTTTGCAGGAGGTTTAGGAGCTTTGCAATCTGCAACAATGTTGAGTGCATTACCATTCACCTTCGTAATGCTTTTAATTTGCTGGGGGTTAGTCAAGGCTCTACATTTAGATGCAACCAAGATGCAAGCATTACAGGATGCACGTATTACACCTAGAGCAATTCATAATCCAAGAAGTTGGCAACAACGTTTAGGATTGATTATGCATTATCCGCATACACGTGAAGAAGTTGAACAGTATATTGATACAACGGTAAGCCAGGCATTTTTAAATCTACAGAAAGAGTTTAAGCGTCGTCATTTAGATGTGACAGTAAACACGATAGATGATGGCTTGCAGCTACGTGTAAACCATCAAGATGAGATTAACTTTATTTACCAAGTGGTTGTTCAAGAAAAAAATACACCAAGTTTTATGACTGATTCAGATGAAATTACGCAAGATTATCAAGCTGAAGTGTTTTTGAGGGAAGGTGGTCAAAATTATGACATCATCGAATGGACGCAAGAAGATATTTTGCAAGATGTTATTGATCAATACGAACGTCATCTACATTTTTTAAATCTAGTTAGAACCAAGAACCAATAGATAAAAAACCGCCCAGAAGGGCGGTTTTTTTATTCATAGTTAAATTAGGCCGGTATAGAAGCAACCTTATCTTCACGGTCCCAATAACGGTGATTTTGTACCGCTGTTTTAAATTGATCACTGACATCTTTGAAACTTTGTGAAGTGAAAAGCGCAGCATCTTGAGTCAGACTAAGCTCTTTAATTAAAGCCTCTTTATCACCCAATAAAACTATAGGTTTAAGATGCTTAAATGTTTCCAATACATAATGTTTAGCTACACCATCATTCAGGAATTCATCTAGATTATCACCATCAATAACAACGACAGCATCGTAGGTAACTGAAGGTTCGCCATTTTGACGTCCATTAACTGCAATTTCTTTACCATCGTTAGATTTAACTGGCGCTGCATTAGGGGCTAAAACTTCAACTACAGCACTTTCTGATTCGCCCCAAGTCTTGATTGCATCGATAGAGGAAGCATTAGCACCGTTGTGCACCAACAGAGCAATTTTTCGTTGCTTAATATCAGATGCAGGGTATGCCAATGTGCTTAAGTGATCAGATTTAGCGATGGTAGCTTTCTTAACCGATTTATTTTGCTTAGTCGGAGCAGCTAACCCTAATTCATTTGCAACAAATTTCGCTAAATCCAAATCAATATTTGCAAGCACCTCATTTACAACTCGTTCCCTAATTTTAACAGCTTTCACTTTTGAGAGTTCAAATGCATAGGCATCCTTTATATGCTGTTGTTCATGCTTAGCAAGACTTTGGTAATGCATGGTCGCTTGCGAGAAATGATCTGCGAAGCTTTCTGGTCTAATTCTTAACTTGCTGCCTTGGATTTGTTCAGGATGGGTTCGAAATGCATGCGGATCATTATTAGATTCTCTAGGCCAATTTTCATCTACAGAGTTAGGCTCATAATTCGCTTTACCTTTATAGACTTCATGGTTTGCATAGCCGCCACGTCGATTGGTATGGAAAGGGCAGACCGGTTTATTAATTGGAATTTGATTAAAGTTTGCTGTTCCTAAGCGGTGCAGATGCGTATCTGTATAGCTGAACAAACGACCTTGTAATAAAGGATCATTACTAAAATCAATTCCTGAAACAATATTGGCTGGACTGAAAGCAACTTGCTCTGTTTCTGCAAAGAAATCATCTGTATTTCGATTTAGAGTAAATTTACCTAGTGGGGTAATAGGTACAAGCTCTTCAGGTACCAGCTTTGTAGCATCTAAAACATCAAAGTCCCATTGAGCCGCTTCTTCTTCAGTAAAGATCTGTGCCCCTAATTCCCACTCAGGATAATTGCCACGTTCAATGGCATCCCAAAGGTCGCGTCGATGGAAGTCTGGATCTTTGCCATTAAGCTTTAAGGCCTCATCCCAAACGACTTGAGCAACACCTTGCTTAGGAGTCCAGTGAAATTTAACCAAATGCGCCTGATTTTCTTTGTTGATTAATCTGAAGGTATGTACACCAAAACCTTGAATCGATCGTAAATTCCGTGGGATAGCACGATCTGACATCACCCAGGTTGTCATATGAGAGGCTTCGGTATTTAAAGAAATAAAATCCCAAAAAGTATCATGCGCAGATTGACCGGTTGGAACTTCATTCGGATCTTCAGGCTTCACTGCGTGGGCAAAGTCAGGGAACTTGATTGCGTCCTGAATAAAAAATACAGGAATGTTATTACCGACTAAATCGTAGTTTCCATCTTCGGTATAAAATTTGATAGAAAATCCGCGTACATCACGGACTACATCAGCTGAGCCGCGTCCGCCTTGTACTGTAGAAATTCTGACAAAGATTGGTGTTGGATTTTGAGTATTAGTCAAAAATTTAGCCTTAGTCCATTTTTCGTTGCCTTCATAAGCTTCAAAATAACCATGCGCTCCAACACCACGAGCATGCACAACACGCTCAGGGATACGTTCACGGTCAAAGTGAATTAACTTATCTCGTAAGAGAAAATCTTCTAACAGAGTAGGACCAGTCTGATTTATTTTTAAACTGTTTTGATTGTCAGCTACAGGTACACCCAAAGATGAGGTCAGTGTTTTATTTTTAGGGTCTACATATGCCTCTTTTTCAAACTGATCAATTTTAGGATTATTTGATTTTTTCATGAGCTACATCCCTTTGTCTGATGTTATTTAGTACATGTGCTAGATAAGGTTTTGCTATTGCATAAAGCTAATATAGACAATAAAGATGCTTGGCAAAATTAAAGTAAAAAATTGTCTATTTTATGTTCAATCTGATGGTTGATTGGAGCTACTTTCACAATAAAAAGCAGATTCAGCCCAACGTTCACATTTACATCGGGGGCATTGAGCGTTTAGAGAACTAATAAATTGTGTTTGACCACACAGCATGCACGAATAGTATGTTTTAGAATCAAAACGCTTTGCTTTTTGGTAGTGATCAGGAAAAATTGGTAGTCCCCATTTAATATTATCTTTGGCATAAGGAATCACACTTAGACACCCATCAGTTTCAAGTAATGCTGATTTGACTTGCCCTAAGTGTTCTATTTTGTTTTGCCTTAACTCAGCAAAAAATTCGTCATATGAATACTTTTCCTGTTTGATATCTTCAACAATCAATAAGCCATCTTTGACGATATACATTGGCCTACCTTCTAACATGGTTTCAAACGAATCTGATTTCATGATGAGGTATGTAGTTAATCTATAGAGAAGAATAATGACTGCAAACACAATGAGTGCTTGTATGATGGGGATATCATCATTAAACATGGGGTCGCCTGCTGCAGATCCCAAACTTAAAATAATAGCTAACTCAAATACTGAAAGTTGCCTGACACCTCTTTTCCCTGAAAATCTTAAAAAAATAATAATTAAGATAAACATAATGATGCATCGGAAAATAATTTCCAATGCAAAGTTAAAAGAGGTGTCATGCAGAATTATTTTTATGAAGTCCATATTTGATACAATTTATTAATTCTAGTTTTACATACATACAGGGTTAAATTTTATCCCAAGCATCCTTAATTGCATGCTTAGCATGTTCCCATTTCAAGCGAGAATCTGCTTTAAACTCTTCCCATTTGGTTTGTAAATCCGGCTCAGAATCTTCGAAACGCGCATTTTCACCGTATAAATGACGTTCCCTCTCTCCAAGCTCATAAGCTGACCTTAGATCACGGTCATAATCTATATCTGGCACTTCGCGTTGCAGATCCCCATAGTACGGTCTATTGGAGTAATCCGTACGCCAGTCATGATGTATTGGATGTTCATTTTGATGGTCGTTCATAGTAATAACTCCGATAAATTATTTAATAAATTGCAAAAGTAGTGATCCATGGGCTACTTCTGCAAATACAAATTACTGTTGTTACTTTGACTATTGGTCTTGCTGATCATTCTGCTGACGTTGTTGATCAGACTGTTGGTTTTGTTGATGTTGGGGTTGCTGCTGTTGTTGCTGACCATTTTGCTGACGTTGTTGATCAGACTGCTGGTTTTGTTGATGTTGGGGTTGCTGCTGTTGTTGCTGACCATTCTGCTGACGCTGTTGATCAGACTGTTGGTTTTGTTGGTGTTGCGGTTGCTGTTGTTGTTGCTGACCATTTTGCTGACGCTGTTGATCAGATTGCTGATTTTGTTGATGTTGGGGTTGCTGCTGTTGTTGCTGACCATTCTGCTGGCGCTGTTGATCAGACTGCTGTTTTTGTTGGTTTTGAGGTTTTTGAGTATCGCCACGTTGGTGCTGTAAGCGAGTATCATTATTTTGATCTTGGTTATAATTAGACATAATACTGTTCCTTTAAAGATTAATTAGATAATCTACTCAATTACAGTAGATCATTTATTATTAACATGAATATTGCTAATATGATTATTAAAGATGTTACATAATCTTTATTAAGTTTCAATTTGTTTAAAAGTAAAACTTTAGGGGCTGTTTTATATACATAAATAGTCTTTTTTTAATTACATGAAACTAACAATAATAATTTTTTAATATTTTAGTGAGTGACTTGCATAGAGCTTTATATAGTATTTTTAATTTTTTGATAGGCTTACCTTTAGTTAAAATTCTGAAATTATAAAATTTTTTCTTAAAATAAATGCAATAGAAAAAAGTACCTACAGGTTTCTTTTTGTTTTCGGATCCTCCGCGCTTTAAAAGTCCAGTGCAAGAAATATAAATATCTGATTTAAATAATTTTTTTCCATTTATAATCATTTGAGTGGTTACTTCTGGGGATTCAGCAGTATATTTATCTATAAGTGATTGTTTTATATTTAAAATACGCTTCTTGAATAGTAAGTCATAACTAACAATAGAACCATCCAGAAGTATTCCAGAGTTTTTATCTTGTGAAATTCTATATGCTAAATAACCTGAACTCGCACTTTCAAATAGCGTTATCGATAGGGATTTTTTATAAATAAAGTCAAAAATTGATTTCATATAAATTATCCTATGAATATTTTATAAAAGAATCATAATTGATATTTAAATATGAATATGTGAATTAAGTCACATCAAAAAAATGTTACTTTTTAAAAACTTGTTAAAAATTATGCTAAAGGTGTGTTTTATATATTAAAATTTTTAAAATATTACATTGCGTTAAATTTTATTAAAAAAATTAACAAATACTACTTATTTTCTGAACTATGGTTAAGAAGAATCATTTACCGCGTGAGAATTATAATGCCTACAGCAGTAAAAGAAAGAATCTTAAATTTAATAACCAAAGATCATCAGAAATATTTCGAAATTGTTGAGTTCTTCTTAGATGCTTCAATACCTAATTCAGCCAAAGAATTAAAGGCATTTAAGGTTTTAGAAAATGAAATTCTAACTCTCGAGCACATTGATGAGATGCCAAATGAGATAGACCATCTTGTCGATTGGATTCATCATAATAACCGTACACAGTGTGAATATTATAAAGAATACCTAGATAGAAGAAAGCAAGGTGGAGGAAGAGAGTATTTTTCATCAGTTAGTAAAGCTTATGAGTTTTTATACAAGGTTGCACCCACAAAAAAAGTGGATGGTTCATGGCTATATAGCTTTACTCAGTATTGGAATGATCCAGTATTTAGAGATTTTATTCAGATATATTTAGAGGAACTTGGTCTCGGTTCAGAAAAAGCCAATCACGTGAGAATGTACGACAACCTACTACTGGCACATGGTTTGAATCAACTATCTTTAAACTTATCTGATGCCTATTACCATCAGGCAGCAATACAGCTTGCGCTTGCATATGCACCTTCAGAGTTTATACCAGAGATAGCAGGTTTTAATTTAGGCTATGAACAACTTCCTTTACATTTGCTAATTAGCAATTACGAGTTAAAAGAACTTGGAATTGATGCACACTATTTTAATGTTCATATCACGATAGATAATTTTGATAATGGGCATGCGCAGCTTGCGACCAATGCCATTAAAAAACTTTCTACAAGGTACAGATCTAAAGAAGAGTTCATTCGTAAACTCAAAATCGGCTATCTCCTAAATAACAAAGGAATGAGTTCAGTTCAGATAATTAAAAATTTAAGCACTGAAAAGATGGTGCTAGAAATATTTAAGAAAAAGGCGATCGTTGGTAAACACATGCATAGCAATAAGTGCATGTTTAATAATAAAACAACGAATGAATGGCTGTCTGAAGATGATAGTGTTGAAGAGTTTATTTTTGAACTTGTCCGTATGGGCTGGATAAAATTGAATCGACCACCTGAAGAGAGTAGATTTTGGCAGATGATTCACGACGAAGACGGTAAAATGTTTGGAGTGTTTAATGCTGTTGAAAAAACTTTTATTTATGACTGGATTGCAGGTAAATCAGTAGATTCCAAACAAAATCAAGTGAATAATGAGTTTGTGAAAAACTTCCTAGAGACCAATTCATTTAGTTATTTAGCGAACCATGAAATGGCTGAGCTTAAGAAACAATTTGATGGAAGTACGAATACAGGATATAAGATCAACAAACTTCTAAAGTATTTAGCACCTCATATGCATCATCAAGAAATTGGGTTATGGAGTACCCAGCGTATCGTAGAGAGTTTATTTCCATCTCTAGCCCGCCAATAAAATAAATACTCCAAAAGATTTATAACTTTCATCGTCAAAAATAACCGCTTTCGGGCGGTTTTACTTTTATGCAAAAAACAATGATAAAATAGTGAAAATTAATGAGTTTTTAAAGCAGTCTACAAAAAATCAAAAAAAATATTTTTTTGCAATTTGTAGACTCATTTATAGACTGTTGAGCTACAAATACAGCCAAATGAGTGCAATCTTATACAACCATTAAATTATTTAAGTGTTTGAAAATACAAGTGAATAAAACCAAATGCAATCAATTCCAATCCAAACAAAACTCGGTGGATTCTACTTTTTCTATTATTCAATAGTGGGTACATTCATGCCGTATTGGAGTTTGTATCTAGAGGATCAAGGGTTTAATTATCAAGAAATAGGTATTTTATCTTCGATTGCAATTGTCACACGTTTTTTTGCACCGTTTATTTGGGGTTGGATTGCAGATAAATCCGGCAAGCGCATGCTTTTAGTCCGAATAGCAACATGGATGGAAGCCTGTATTTGGTTTCTGATTTTTATAATTCCAAACAGTTTTCAGTCTGTTGCATTACTCATGCTGGTTTTTAGTTTCTTTCAAAATGCTATATTGGCTCAGTTTGAAGGAGTAACTTTATTTTGGTTAGCTGAGCGGCGTGCAGAACTTTATGGAAAAGTCAGAAAATGGGGATCAGTTGGCTTCATTGTTGGGGTATTTGGAATTGGGGCTTTGCTAGAAATAATACCTGTTTCAATGCTGCCTATCATGTTGTTATGCATTGCATTTCTCGCATTTATTTGGTCATTTACGATTAAAGAGCCCGCTACTGCACCATCTTCACAGAAAAAACTTGAACCACTTTGGCCTATCTTAAAACGACCAGTTGTAGCGAGTTTTTTTATCATTGAATTTTTTCTGCTCTTTTCGCATGCACCGTTTTATAGTTTTTATAGCAATTACCTTATGCAGGCTGATTTTTCGACGAGCCAAATCGGTTTTTTATGGTCTGTCGGAGTCATTGCGGAAATCATTATGTTTGCCTATGCCAATGTCTTTTTTAATCGATATTCTTGGCGTAACTTAGTGCTCATTTGTTTGGGGCTAACAGGGATGCGATGGTTGATTGTAGGCTTATATCCGACGGTGTTTATCACTCAATTTGCTGCGCAAACGATTCATGCCTTTAGTTTTGGATTATTCCACTTAATCGCTATGCGAATCATTTTTCAAAATTTTACCGCAAGTCAACAAGGGCGTGGTCAAGCGCTATACAGTACCATGTGGGGCTTAGGTGTTGCGAGTGGCAGTATTTTAGCAGGTCGATATTGGGACATGCTTTCGGGACCCGTTATTTTTATGATCGCAGGACTGGCTGTTGTACCTGCCATGTTTTTGGTCGTGGGTTTGCCTAAAACGATCCAAAAGCCAGTTTGAAACAATTCAGTATATTGAAAAGTCTCAATGGACTAAAATCACTTGATTACGGCCGAGTTCTTTAGCTTGATATAATGCCTGATCGGCTTGATTAATCATACTTTGCAAACTTGGAGCATTGGGCAAAGACTGATGAATCAGACCAATACTCACCGTAATATAAATCGTATTTTTTTCATCAATGAAAATAGGCGTAGTTTCAACGACTTTTCGGATACGCTCAGCAATACCTTGAGCTTCAGTTGCAGCAATGTTCGTGAGTAATACACTAAACTCTTCTCCCCCAATTCGTGCAAATAAATCAGTTTCACGTAAATTCTTACGCACAATACTCGAAAATTCTTGTAAAACTTGGTCACCGACATAATGCCCATATTGATCATTTAATTTTTTAAAATGATCAATATCTATCATGATAATGGAAAAGTTAAGCTGAATTTGGTTTTGTAGGTAAAGCTCACCTTGCTCGAAAAAATATCGACGATTCATCGCATGCGTTAAACTATCATGATTTGCAAGGTATAAAACCTCTTTATATAGTTCGTGCCGATTACGGCTAATAATACAAAGAATCAACGGCGAGAGAATCAGCATGGCTAGGCCAATACGAACTGAAATTGCTGTCGATAAATAGGCTAATGAAGAATCGTGTAAGTAGAACGCATTTAAATTGTAATAGGTCGCTAAAATTACCACGGCATTAATTAGGGATAAGGTAAATAAGCGATAGGTTAATGCTGCCCAAATTAGAGCCGCTAAAGGGTAGAGAATTGCCCCTGGACCTGCAGAAACGGCTGTTAAAAATACACAGAAGACAACTGCAATAGCCGGAAATATTTTATTGATATGAAAGCTTTGATGTCTTCGATCTTTAAAATAAAGTTTAAGATCGGCCAGTTTAGGAAAAGACAGAATAAGTGGCAATATAATCAGTGCATTTAATATTTCTGTAATCCACCACATACCAAAATCAATCGACAATCGATCGGTCGACATAAACGTGTTAGGTATATAAGGCACAGTGAAAATAGCAAAAAGAGCACCTGCAAGGCATCCACCACAGGCGATGATGACAATCATGGTCAGAAAGGTGAAACCTTTATTATAGTTTTGATAGTTCACCTGAAAATATCGCATAAAAAATAGCGATACCATGCTGTTGGTTAAATTTGAAAAAGTGAGAAATAAAGTGAGTTGGAAATAATTGCCCGTCACTAAATCTGCGAGCATATAACCGGTAAATGCACCTAAACATCCTCCCAGATTACTCAGTTTAGGGAACCTTAAGAATATTGCTAACAATACTGCATTCGCAGGCCAAAAAATCGCTAAATAGCTTAATGGGCGGGTGAAAATACCGATTAAGCAGCAGCAAAGAATAACTGCAGCGACTATTACAAAAGCCATGCTGTGGCGTGCATTAAGCGGAGCAAGACTATTCGAATGCAGTTTCATTAGCTTATGTAAGACTAGGTTAAATATGGGAGAATTCGTTTTTTTCGTATATTAAACGATAAAAAAGATTTTATATTATTTTATTGTTAATAGTGTGATTTGTTTGGCATTTAGCTGATTTGTAGTTTCGTTAACCGAGATTGATTTTTTGGATAAATAGGAAAAATGATTGTTATGAAAATGTGATAAACCGCGGATTTGTAAAAAAATGTGTTACTTTAAGAGCATGATTTATATGACTGATTAAATGTATGAAAATAGCATATCTTACAGTTTTACTCATGTTGAGTTCATCGTTAGTGATGGCGGCAGATAATAAGAATACAACTCAAAATTCAGAGGCTAAAAATCAAGTTGAAGCGGTGAATAGCTTTAGGGTGACAACACGTTCTGAATTGGTCGGCTTATGGGGTATGGAAATTCCGACCAATAAAAAGTGCGTTGAATATTATAATTTTAAGAGCAATAATGATGTTGTGATCAAAAGCGGTGAAGAGTGGTCATCTGGGGTATATGACTATCAACCTGCGCAAGATCCGAATGTGCAAATTCCAGCACTGATTTTACAAGTGAAATATGACAATAATCAGATGGATTGTTCGGGCAATATTCAAGATCAAACCGGCGAAATTTCACAGTACTTTGTAAAGTGGAAAAGTCCATCGGTTATTAATTTCTGTGCCAATGATCAGGCTCAGCAGTGTTTTGCGACATTGCGTCGAGTTTTGCCTTAAGCATGACTATAGATCTTTCTTATGAAAATAAAAAACCACTCATTTGAGTGGTTTTTTTGACGCTGAAGTTTTATTTCTCTTCATGTCCTTCGACTTTCTTTAATAGATGTTTTTCAAGATAGTGAATATCCATTGCTTGTTCGCAGAAATTTTTATCTTGAAGAATCAAATCTTTATGTAGTGGAATATTGGTTTTCACGCCAGTTAAGATAATCTCTTCTAAAGCTTGTTTCATGCGCGCAATAGAGGTTTCACGATCCTTACCATGCGCAATGAGTTTTGCAATCATTGAATCATAGTATGGCGGGATGCTATATCCTTGATAGATATGAGAATCTAGTCGGATACCTGCGCCGCCCGGTGCATAGAAATGATCGATTTTGCCCGGTGAAGGCATAAATGTAGATGGATCTTCTGCATTAATACGACATTCAATCGCATGACCTTTAAGTTGAATATCTTCTTGTTGAAGATCCAAACCTAAGCCAGCAGCAATGCGTAATTGTTGCTCGATAATATCTACGCCAGTCACTTGCTCAGTAACAGGATGTTCTACTTGCACACGAGTATTCATTTCAATAAAGAAGAATTCACCTTCTTCAAATAAGAACTCGAATGTACCCGCACCACGATATTGCATCAATTTACAAGCATTTACACATGCTTCAAGAATATGCGCACGTGCTTCTTCAGGTAGACCCGGTGCAGGAGCTTCTTCAAGTACTTTTTGATGACGACGTTGCAATGAACAGTCACGATCATAAAGGTGAATCGCATGGCCATTACCATCTGCAAGAACTTGCACTTCGACATGGCGTGGCTTTTGAAGGAAACGTTCCATATAAACGGTGTCGTCACCAAACCACATTTCCGCATCACGTTGAGCAGCTTGTACAGATTCGAGTAGCGTGTCTACACGTTCAACGATACGCATACCACGACCACCACCACCTGAGGCAGCTTTTACAATCAATGGAAAGCCAATTTCTTTGGCTTCTGCCAATGCATTGTGAATCGTTACAGCATGGTCACAACCCGGAACAGTCGGTACGCCGGCTTTTTTCATCGCAATAATGGCAGAAACTTTGTTCCCCATTAAGCGAATGTGTTCAGGACGCGGACCGATAAAGATAAAACCTGAGTTTTCTACAATTTCAGCAAACTCAGCGTTTTCAGATAAGAAACCATAACCTGGATGGATGGCATCTGCACCGGTGATTTCAGCCGCTGTAATAATGGCAGGGATATTGAGATAACTTTCGCTGCTGGCACCTGGTCCAATACACACTGCTTCGTCACAGAAGCGTAAGTGCATTAGGTCTTTGTCGGCATCGGAATAAATCCCTACGGTTTTAATTCCTAAAGTTTTGCAAGCGCGGGTGATGCGGAGCGCAATCTCACCACGGTTTGCAATTAAAACTTTTTGCAACATTGTGATTCCCCGTGGTCTTAAGCGCGATAGCGGAATAATGGTTGACCGAATTGGATCACTTCGCCATTTTTAACCAAAATTTCTTCAATTACACCGCTTTGAGTTGCTTCAATTGGGTTCATGATTTTCATTGCTTCGATGATACCGAGTGTTTCACCAGCAGATACAGTTTGACCAACTTTCACAAATGGTGCTTCACCTGGATTTGGCGCAGCATAGAACACACCAACCATAGGAGACGGCTCAACAGCACCACGTGGTGAACGAGGTGCAGCAGGTGCAGCGGCAGGAGCAGCCATAGCAGGCGCAGCGGCAGCAACTACTGGATTGCGACGAGTTAGAGCAATCGATTGATCGCCTTCTTTAACTTCAATCGCCTGTAAGTCAGATTCAATCATCAAATCGATGAGTTTCTTGATTTTACGGATATCCATGAACAGTATTCCTAATTAAGATTGAGAAGTTGGTTGAATTTTTTCGATGGCGAAGTCTAGTGCTGCGGCATAACCTTTTGCACCTAAACCACAAATAACGCCAACGGCTTTATCAGATAGATAGGAGTGATGTCTAAATGCTTCGCGAGCGTGGACATTTGATAGATGTACTTCGATAAACGGAATGGCTACACCAAGAAGGGCATCACGCACAGCAACCGAAGTATGTGTTAGGGCTGCTGGGTTAATAATGATGAATTGAACGCCTTCTTGTTGCGCTTGATGAATTCGGTCGACGACAGCGCCTTCCCAATTACTTTGGAAAGTGTCGAGAGAAATGGAAGCGTTTTGAGCCTGTGAAATCAGTTTTTGGTTGATATCTTCAATTGTCAGATAGCCGTAAACTTCGGGTTCACGTTTTCCCAGTAAGTTGAGATTCGGTCCATGAATGACCAAAATGGTCGAGCTCATTCAGCCTGCTCCAATAAAAAGTTGCAAATTTACTTTGCAAGATACCTGCAAAGTTTGCTCATTATGGCATAAAATTCCACATTTTTTTTATAATTTCTTTAAATTGACGTGAAAAGCATGTGCCGAGAATGGGCTATATAATGCGAACTTTGCAGAGAATTGGCAATGTTAAAAAATTACATTTTTATCATTATATTGTAGGACATCATTTTAAACCCAATTGGCTAAAACTGTTGATATCTTTTGTGTAAACTTGCTTTATCGTGGTGCATTCGTGTAGCAATAACCAGTGCGAATGACCTTAAATGTGAGATGCCTTGTGTATCCATCTTATAGATCGTCAGTTGAACAGCCTACGCATGCATAGTCATAAAGATGGTTATTCATACAGCGAATTAAAATTTCTAAGGTTTAATTTATTTCGTGCATAAAGAAATCTAAATTGCTTTCAGCTTTCAAGCGAGTTTTTTGAAGGAATAAAGCAAATTTGTATGCTAAGTATATAAAAATTAAAAGATAGTTAATTTTTTATGGTTTATAAAGCATATTTCTAAACCAATAAAATGTTTTCATAAATGATAGGGCTCAACCTAGATATTTTGTTTGCCTCAGTGAATTGAATTTTCTGTGGGAGCATTTCCTTATAAGTAGGCAGCTTTAGATATGATGAACATTTATTGCGTAGCTAAGTCATACTTTATAGACCTATATATAAGCGTTTTAACCATCTTGTGTATTTTCTAGTCAGTGTTTTGAATGTATAAAGCGTGCAAGGCATTGACGATTTCTTTCATAAATCATGCAAGTTTGGAAAATTGGGTATTTGTCCAAATTTGTACAGGTATTGGCAAAAGTTAAATCTGTGGTGGTAAAGAAGCTTGCTGTTTGCATACTGATTCTATTTTTTATTCGTCTATTTCTGTGTTTGAACGGTATATGTCTTGAATTAAGTCTCCTTTATTCCTGTTTATATCTTTACATGGAATCTACTGCATTGAGTCTTTTGCTATAAATGAATTAATAAAACAAGGCACGAATGCTTTCGCACGGAAAAAATATATCTATATAAGTGTAATTCACGGTAGAATGCCCGAAACCTATATGGCCTGAGAACAAACATGGCAAAACATACGCAAAATTCATCACCTTTGGCAGAGTTGATTGCAGAACAAAAACTTTTATGTGAAGAAGTGGGTTCTGCATATGTAGAAGTGCAGGGCGATGATGTAATTGCTGTGGCTGTCCATACCTTAAATAAAGATCCAATAGTTGGTATTCGTAAGCCTGCAGAAGGTGATGAAAATGTCAGTTGGTATATTTATGGTGGCGAGCTTGAAGGCGCAGATAACTTTGAAACAATGACTGTGCGTAAACTGCAAGATGTCGTGCCTGAAGTGCTACCGTATTTAGCTTTGGATGTAGGCTATCGTTTTATGATAGATGCTGATGATTATGAAGATGTTTGGAAAGAAGGTGATGAGGCTTAATTTATGCATTCTCCATTGATGTATAAACTTTATGTCCTTATTTTCTCTGTGTTTACTGCTTCTGCAGCATGTGCAAATGTGAATGAAGCGGTTACTCCACAACTGACTCAAACTGAATATAATGCTCAGATAAAAGCATATACTGAGCAAATTAATTCAACCAAAGCTATTTTGGATGATCCTGCATCTACAGCAACGGTTCAGCAGCAAACTCAAGCTTTTTGTTTAAGATTGAATGCATATCGACAGATTTTAGAAATTTCTCAGCAAAACTCAGCTCTTGAAATGGCCAATCTAATGCGAGTGGCTTCACAGCACTATTTACAACAACAGCAACAGAGTATGCAGTCATCTGGCTTAAACGAAAGTGCATTTTGTTCGATTCCTACAAAATAATTTAGGTTTAAATTTCTCTTCTAAAACTTTTGGGCTATAGTCTAACTTTCTTTCATTTTGTTCTATTTTTCATAATTCGAAATGGTCTAGTATTTCAAAATTATTACAGCATAATTCACTATAGGTGCAGTTTCTAATAATATTAGAAATTGAAAATGCAGATTGTCAGGAAATGATATGAAATATGCTTAAAATGATAAGTCCATCACATTATTATGATCAAGTTAGAACGATTTATATGCAACAAACATCCCTGGTCCTGTTGCATAGGTCAGTCCTAATACATCAACTTGTTGATGTCGTTCTCTTTTGGCCACTGAATAAGTGGCTATTTTTTTGTGAAAAATTAAATGCTTAATCATATTATAAATCGAATTTGGATAAAATTTAAATTATTCATGATGTGGCATCCCCATACATTGACTCATATGTGCAGTTTGGTTCGAGGAATACAATCAAATGATTAAATCACTTTGTATTTTTATTATTTTACTCTCGGTATGAGTGATGGATAAATAGACAAATATTGCAAGTATGATAAGATAATTGAACACATTATTTTTGATGTTTGAGGAGTTGTTTACATGACAGCTTATACTTCAGTAATGAAAGCAAGCCAATATGAGGATGATATGATCCCGAGCCTTGCTATCCATGCATTTCGCCATGCTTTTGAACAAGCAAGTGCGTCATCCACTGTGGTTTATGTAAAAGGTCTACAACTGGTTCAACGTCTGCAAAATGGTCAAGAAGTACAAATAAAAGATGTTTCAGCCGACTTCGTGCAAATGGATGATCTACCTAAAATTTTAAAACGTAAAAAGAAAATAGAGGAAATTGTTTAATACATGCCTCCACAACCTCGCATTAGAATGTTCGCGGGTCCAAATGGTTCAGGTAAAAGCACAGTTAAAGAATATTTATTGCCCCATCATATTGGGGCATATTTAAATGCGGATGAACTCGAAGCTCAACTGAAACATTCACACAGGCTCAATTTGTTGGATTACCATCCCGCTTTAAAATCAGAAGAATTAATTGACTTTCTATATACGAAAAAACGTCCCGCGAATGGAGAATTTATTCCTCTATTAGCACGTAAACCTCAGATATTAGATCCGTGGAAAATTGAGTTTCATCCAGACCAGATTGACTCATATCTTTGTGCAAGAATTATCGATTACATTCGTTTGCAGTTTTTAGAACTAAAAATTAGTTTTACCTTTGAAACGGTGATGTCCCATATTTCAAAGGTGGAGTTTCTACGCGAAGCAAAAAGAAAAGGCTTTAAAACCTATCTGTATTATGTTTCCACTATTGATCCTGTTATCAATATTTCACGTGTTCAGTACCGAGTGAAAACGGGTGGACACGGAGTGCCAGAACAAAAAATTCGCGAACGTTATTATCGAAGTATGGATTTGTTAATGCAGGCGGTGGAAGCAACGGATCGTAGTTATTTATTTGATAACTCTGCCGATGGACAGCATGCTTCTTTCATTGCGGAAATTGAACAAGCTGAAATTTTAAAGATGAATTCAGGTATTCAGCGTTTACCGTGGTGGTTTGTAGATAAGGTGCTTAAAGAGTTTGAGCCAAATTAATATCAACTGAATATAATATAAAACAAAATAACAGGATGAACCTATGCAAAATAACGACTATAAATTACAACAACATGCAAACTCATCTTGATCAAGCCATTGAGCCGCAAGTTGAACAAGAACAGCAAAAAAATAGTACATCATCTGATCCGTTGTCTTCTGTAGATTTGACTGACTTAGCTGAAATTGGTTCGAATATTATAGAATTGGGCTCAGATGCTTTAACGTGGGTGAGCGATGCACTCAGCGATATTAGTATTGATCTATAAATTATTTATTATTTCAATTAACTTCATAATAAACAGCCTTTATTGAAAAATCTCCGAGGATATATTTCGTGATTTTTCAAGTTTATAAATTAATTCTAAATAAAACTAATCAAACACTCTTGAAGCGTTAAATTTTTCAATCAGAAAATGCATGTCAGAATGAATATTTAGACTGGCGAGTTTGCATATTTTTTTAATAAAATATTATAAAAACATATATTGTTTTATGGCTGATAAATATGCATCCATTTCTAACCGCTTTTCTCGGCGGGATCTTATTGGGCCTGGCAGCAGTAGGCTACCTATATGTACATGGTCGAATCGCTGGTATTAGTGGTTTAATTGCGCAAATGTTGAATCCTCAGACGATTTTAAAAACACCTGCGATATGGTTTTTAGCGGGACTTTTTATTGTACCTTTTATCTACGGGAAAATGACCTCTGTGACAATTGAACTGGATGCAAGTCCATGGATGATGATCATTGCCGGTGTTTTGGTTGGATTCGGAACTCGATTAGGTTCAGGTTGTACTAGCGGTCATGGCATTTGCGGTATTAGTCGTCTTTCTAAGCGTTCATTTGTTGCAACTGCTAGTTTTATATTGGCAGGGATTAT
This sequence comes from Acinetobacter sp. YH12045, assembly GCF_013419925.1. Taxonomy (NCBI): domain Bacteria; kingdom Pseudomonadati; phylum Pseudomonadota; class Gammaproteobacteria; order Moraxellales; family Moraxellaceae; genus Acinetobacter; species Acinetobacter sp. YH12045. Next base: position 479,073 of record NZ_VOZE01000001.1, read on the forward strand.
CACAGTTTATGTAATGAGACATGTAATCGGAGCTTAATGATGAAAAATATATTGGCATTTATTTTTGGTGGAATTTTTTCATTAGGTTTAATGATTTCGGGCATGTCTAATCCAGAAAAGATCTTAAGTTTCCTTGATACAACAGGGCAGTGGGATGCGAGTTTAGCTTTTGTGATGATGGGAGCCATTGCAGTTGCATTTATTCCATTTCAAATGGCCGTTCGTCAATCAAAACCGACAACCTTTGATGGGACGGCGATTGAATTACCAAGTAATAATCAAATTGATGTAAAACTCGTCTTAGGGAGTGTTATCTTTGGAATAGGTTGGGGTATTGCTGGGATTTGTCCTGCGCCAGCCTTTACTTTGATCGGGCTTGGTTATTATCAAGCGATCTATTTTGTTGTAGCGATGTTTGCGGGCGTCTATATACATCGTAAATTTTCGGGAGCAAATTAATGTCAAATCGTGCACAGGTACAACATTTTTTTGATGAAAATACCAATACATTCAGTTATGTGTTAGCCGATCCGCAAACAAACCGATGTGCGATTATAGACAGTGTATTGGATTATAATGTTGCTTCTGCAACTACTCAAACGAAGCATGCAGATTTGATTATTCATTATATTTAAGAAAATAGCCTAAGCGTAGAATGGATTTTAGAAATGCATGTGCACGCAGATCACTTAACCGCATCTCAATATTTAAAAAAGTTCTTGATGGTAAGATTGCGATGAGCCATAACATCAAGATTGTGCAGGAAACATTCAGCACCATTTATAATTTTGATGTGAAATATTTTAATTCACATCAGTCATTTGATTATTTATTTGCAGATCATGAGGCATTTAAAATTGGTGAGTTAAATGCCTATAACATTCCAACGCCTGGACATACACCTGCTTGTCTGAGCTATGTGGTTGGTGATGATGCTGTGTTTGTCGGTGATACCTTATTTATGCCTGATTATGGCACAGCACGCTGTGATTTTCCCAAGGGCAGTGCGGAAGTATTATTCGACTCTGTACAAAAGATTTATCAGTTAGCACCTGAAATGCGCGTGTTTTTATGTCATGCAAAATACTGCTGCGAAAGCAGTGTGCATGCGCAAAAACAGCAGAATATTTATATCCACGTTGGTACGAAAAAAGAAGATTTTGTCACAATGCGAACTCAGCGTGACGCAAATTTGGCTATGCCAAAACTGATTTTACCTGCAATACAAATCAATATGGATGCAGGTAAATTTCCAAAACCAGAAGGGAATGGTATTCGCTATTTAAAAATTCCTTTTAATCACTTTAAATCTGCAAATTAAAGACAAAGAACCTTTAGGTTGAATGCGGTTGGCTATTTCATTCTATAAAATAGCCTAAGCAAGTTAAATCATTGCCACCTACAAATAGCCTAGTAAGACTAATAATTTTTAACTGTCATTTGATTTCATTCCGTCAACTAGGCATCATAATATCAACATAGCAAAGTATTCAAAAATGATCCTTAATTACGAATATCATCAAAAATTAGAAGGCGAAACGCACCCGCTAGTCTTTATTCACGGTTTATTTGGCAGCCTCAGTAACTTAGGGATGCTTGCCAGAGCTTTTCAAAATTCACATTCTGTCATTCAGCTTGATTTACGAAATCATGGTAAATCACCTCAAAGTACAGAAATGAATTATCGTGAGATGGCAAACGATGTACTTGAGACATTAGATGCGATTGGTATCGATAAGTTTTCAGTGATTGGCCATTCCATGGGAGGCAAGGTCGCAATGCAATTGGCTTTAATCTCAGAGCGGGTAGAGCAACTTGTTGTATTGGATATCGCGGCATTTGCATATCAGGAACGTCATCATGATGAAATATTTATAGCTTTGATTGCTGTACAAAATGCGCAAATTCAATCTAGACAGCAAGCGGTAGAAATTATGCGTGAGTATATTCATTCAGATATGGTGATACAGTTTCTACTCAAGTCTTTTAGCAAAGGACAATGGTTGTTTAATGTAGATGCGTTGTATAAACAGTATGACCAAATTATTGGTTGGGAAAGTATGGGAAATACTTGGCAACAGCCTGTATTGTTCCTCAAAGGTGGACAGTCACCTTATATTTCAAAAGCGGAACATACCAATGCGATTGAACACCAATTTCCACATGCGAAAATTGTAGTAATAGAAGGTGCAGGCCATTGGTTACATGCAGAAAAAACAACTGAAGTTATAGAGCAAATACAAAATTATTTAAATTAATACGGTGTGCCTTCAATTATATTTTGAAGGCAAAACATCGAAATATTACTCAATCGAAATGTTATTGGCTTGAAGCTGACCTTCAGAGGTAAGTAGTGCGGCCATCTCTGCAGTTTTTTTCAGGCCTGGCATACGATATTCTGTATGACCATAATCTTGAATAGATTTCCAGCGTCCACCCCATGTTAAACCGACAGACTCAGCGGCTTGACCATAAAGTTGATAACCACGCATAGCCCAAGGGTCTCGTTCAGTAATGACCACTTTGCCATTGCGTTTAAAGGCGACATCAGCTGCTAAACCAAACTGATGATAACTTTGGAAACCACGGGCACGAGTGGTATTTTTATTGGTGGCTAAATTATTTTGACGTTCAGGACTACGATAACCTTCAAGCAAAACCATTTCATAACCATGCTGTTCACGCATAATTTTAAATACCATTAATAAGCGCTGCTTATAACGAGGGTTCATTTTATGCCATTTACGATCTGCTGAAGGCACATCTGTAGAATATGAATGCGTATGTATATCTTGAACTTCTGGATTGAAACTTGAGGCCATAACAGATGGCTGCTCAATCATTGCTGCTTCTTCAGCGATCGCTTCTTGAACAAGATATTCTTCAACCTCAGGAGGCGCATCTAAAACCTGTCCATCAAGCATGGCGTAAATTTGTGGGTCGACTTTACGCAAATAATCAGCTTCCACTTTACTTGCAGTAATCGGGCGAGTAAAAGCAAATAATAAAATACTGGCAAACAGTAAGAAGCCTGCAAATAAAATCCACCATTGTTGTAAATGCCAGTGTGATTGAATTTGTTGTGGTGCTGCTGCATAGTTCAGTTCATAAGCAAAATTTTTGGCGTGCTGAATTCTTTTTTTACTTTGTGGAATGATTTGAAAGAAAAAATCCTGAACTTTAACTCTGAGTTCATAAGAAAAACAAAGCACTGTCACCAGTGCTAAGACAAAGAAACAACTAACCAAAAAGATGATCATGGGGAAACTGTAGCGCTCACAGTCGCATTAGCAGTGTTTGTTGCAGCAACCACTTTCGGACGTTTGGTTTCAGAAATTTGCGTTCCACCCATCGGTTCTTCAAAGTATTCTTCTTCTTTTGCTGCTTTCGTAGAAGGCTTTGTAGGTTTGGTCACCTTAGCTGTTGTTGGCGCAGCTTTTGGTTTTACTAATGTAGTTGGAATATGTTGTTTAACGGTTGTTGTAGCAGCTACAACAGGGCGCTGCGGTTGGGTAATTTCAAAAGGCGAACGGTTATTCGCTACAGCTTGAACAGGCTGAGTCACTTTAGCCGTATTGCCATGATTGAAAGCAGTAGCTAAATCATTCGAATATAAACCATTATCCTGATCTTTTTCGTCCATAGCATGAACGCTTTGCAGTGCTTTTTCAGCTGAAGATTGCTCATTTTCACTTTGACGGGGTGCAGTGGTTGCTTCAGTTTCAGCTTTATCTTCAGTTGGGGCAGAAGTAGTCATTTCTGTATTTGCAGGCTGATCGTCAGAACTTAGATAAAAATATCCCAGGCCAGCAACAATAATGACCGCTGCACCAACAAGAAAGCCAATCGCAGCATGAGCTAAAGGCGGTAAATTATTCTTTTGAGTCGACTGTAAAATTCTAACGTTATTCGATTTTTCGTTTGCCATGGTGTCTAAGTCTTATGGTAAATGAATGGTGATATAAGCCTGTTCCGATGGTGCAGTTATGACATTTTGATATTGTGATAACGCCTGATTATTTTGACTGGATAACATATATTTCAGTCCACCAAATGCTAATACAGCAAACAATGCCCAAAAGATAATGATCCAAAAAAATGGTAATTCACGGTGAATAATGTTTTTAATTTGATCCGGCAGTGCCGCGAAAGGCGAAAACGCCTTTTTACCTTTCATATAATCAATTTCATCACCGACACGTGCAACGAGTGAATTGAGCATTTCAATCGATTCAAGTCGGTATTTACCATGAAAACCAAGGAGCATGCAGTAATGATAAACTTCAAGTGCTGCTAAGCGATCTTTATTCTTAGAACGAATTTGCTCTAAATTTTCAAAAAAACGATAACCTGCTAGCTGTGAACCAAAAAGACTTAATTGCAGTGGATTCATCATCCAATTATTTTGTAAATCAAAAAAACGTGCATCTTGTTGGGTGACAATGGTTTCATCTAATAAAGCGCAATAGGCATATTTTGCGTCCGTGATATCTTCATTGCTGAATTGAAGCTTACGGGCTTGGCTTTCAAATCGGTTTAATAGATCCATAATTTTTGTCCTGAAACTTTCAGGGCTGGATGGAACATATTGATTTTTGAGTAAGAATACGATGTAAAAACCATCATGCAGTAGATCAACTAAATTGGTTGAACTGTTGATTTTCGGTTCAGCACTTGGTTTTGAAGAGCCTAATCCAATTTGACCGTCGTCAAAAAGTGAAGGGGCATTATTTGAAATATTCATGATTGCTCCTTAACCATTCATCACTGCAATAAGTTCAATCGAGATATCTTGGAAGCCAGCTGGTATGTAAACGCAGATCGATTCAGAATCAAGCATACGCTGATACAAATCATTATTTGGCTCAATTTCAAAATAACTCACACCTGAACGAACTGGAATTGCTGTTGGCACTTGCATCATATGTTGCAATGGAACAGCAGGTAATGCTGCCATGACACGCTGTTCAACATCAACGGTATTACCGACTTTAAAGCGCAGTGGTACATAAGAAATAATGTCATGTGTAGGCATCACACTACTTGAAACAGCTAAATACAGGCGCGAATCGCGAGTAATTTTGTCACTTTCAAGACTGCCCACCCAGTAGGATTGACGGGTTTCTTTCAAGTTAATACTGATATATCGATTTGAAATAATCGTATCGAGCAACTCACGTAAAATCACATCTAATTGAGCAAAACTTTCTTGCAAATTATGATGTTGATACTGTGGGAGTTGATCTACTTCATAAGCTGTAGAGAAGGTGAGTAAAGAACCTGTCAGACGCAATAATTCAAAATACAAACGTTCAGGATGAATCAGTGGATATTGCAATAAATGATTTAAGGTCGCATGTGCAGTATTCAGCGCATTAACCAACCAAAATGAAACGATATCACCAGAACGGAATTCAATTAACTTTTGTTCGTTTTCACGATTATTCGATTGAATAGTTTTAATTTTAGCTTTGATAATATTGAGCGTTCGTTTAAGCCCAGTAATCAGTGAATCACACGAACTAATATGTAATATTGGTGGGATAAATTGATAATCTAAAACAAAATTACCTGAACTTTGGCGCTTAATTCGGCCTATAGGCATGTAAAGAAAACCATCAAGATTGTGCTGTGGTTCTTGGCCTAATTCAAAGATTTTAAACTCTGCACGGCGGCGTAATAAAGTGATTTCAGCAGCCGTCGCATCTGTAAACAAATCATGAGTTTCAGTCAAATGTGAATGATAGCGACTCGATTGGGTATTTTCTTCAAAATTGACGTTTCGTTTATTCGGTTGAACAATCGGTAATGCTAAATAAATTTGCATTTCACCGCGTAAATTTAATGAATCAAGTAGTACAGGCTCAGGTAATAAGTCTTGTGCAGGTGCTTGATAAATCTCACCATCTTGCCAAATCATTTCGACTTTATTCAAAGCTAATGTGTTGGTACTGAGTTGCGATTCATCAAAAATTAAACTTTGAATACCATAAGCGAACGGTATTGTTGCGCGAACCGTATGGTTTAAACGCTGTTCATGATAAGCATCTTGTAATTGAAAGTGTTGCGGGCGTAAAAATAATCCTTCACCCCATAAAATTTTTTCTGCTTTAAACATTGTTTTTACCAGTCGCTATTCGATTCATTACTTTGTTGCTGAACACCTAACATTTCTTGTACAGCTTCAAGAGGGTTTTCATCCTTAATCACATGAGTTAACCATTCATGCAGTGGCATTTGTGACCATTTAATGGTTTTTTGCAGCATATAACTGACAGGGCTATGCGGCTCATTCACTTGGAAATAGTCCGCAATATCTTGCAAGACTTTCATGGCTTGTTCACGGTTTTCAAGATGATTTTGCACTTGAGGTTTAAACTGCTGTGTATGCTGTTGTTGTATTATTTGCATATCATTCTGCACGGAAGTTACAGTGGAAAGTGTTTGGCTTTCAATTGGAGAATTTGATTGAACCTGTTCAGCGCTCGATGAATTGATAAAAGCATCTGCTTTATAGATTTTTTTTAAGCTCAAGTGAATCATTTCGATTTGAGAGTCAATGCCAGCAAAGCTTGGCGCATCTAAACCCATCAAATCATCAAGAGTCGTTTTTAAGTTTTCCCAATGGTTTAAAATATCTAAAAACTGTTGGTAATACTGGTATTGAATTGATTTTGACGTATTGAACAAGGCATGTTCAAACTGTTCCATACCATTAAAAGACTCTTCTTGATCATCATCTTCATGGTTGGATTTACGTCTTTGGTTTTGAACATGAAGTAGTCGATCATAGTCGGATAGGGAATAAGCTGCCGCGCCATGAACGATTGAAACTGATTTAATTAATGTTGGGATTTGATTAATTATCCCTTGTAATAAACCTAGACGTTGATCAAGGTCATCATCTTCAATTTCAGGATGAAGTTGTAGCCAAAAGTCTTGCAAACTTTTTTGTGTAAGTTCAATCCCTTTGGCAATCCCTTCAAAACCATGAATATGAGTCCATGCTTCAAGCAACCACCCATATAAGCGAATATCTTTAGTTTGTTCGCGAAGTAAATCTGACGATTTTTGGTGCACAAAGCCCCAATCTGCTTGTTTCGGTTCTGCGATCCAGTCGCCTTGATCCAAGAGCGGGTCATCTTGTGTTTTAGCTTTTTTAATTGCATGAAAATCATTTGAAAATGAAAAATCACTACCGCAAGGTAAATCATCCGTAATCGGTTGCAATAAAGCGTCGAGCTCTAAACTCATATTCTACATCGTTCCTAACTTATGCTTCTAAGGTTTTAGTCTTTTTGCTGCTGCGTTTTTTCGCAGATTTACTTTTAGGATCTAAAACATAAATAATTTCATCGTCTTTGACATCGATTTCAATGACTGATGGAATCTTTTGTTCACTCATCGCCATCAACAATTCAGTGGCTAAAGCAGGTAAGACCGTCGCATTTAAAATGTTGTCGACATTACGCGCACCACTATCGACCTCAGTACAGCGACTTAATAATAATTCGACTAAATCATCGGTATAACGTGTTTGCGTACCATATTGTTTTTCAATACGCGCGGTGATTTTGCCTAATTTATGCTGAATAATGCGTACGAGCAGATCATCGTGCAATGGGAAATACGGCACAATACGCATACGACCTAAAAATGCCGGCTTAAATTGTTTATATAAGGCTGGTTTTAATACATCTAGAAGTTCTTCTGCTGACGGCCATTCTTCTACTGGCTGATTTAAACAAGCCTGCATAATGGCACTAGAGCCAGCATTTGAAGTCAGCAGGATAGTGGTATTTTTAAAGTCAATAACACGACCTTCACCATCTTCCAAAGTACCTTTATCGAATACTTGGTAGAATAGCTCTTGAACATCGCTGTGTGCTTTTTCAATCTCATCGAGTAAAACCACACTATATGGGTTACGGCGAACTGCTTCTGTCAGTACGCCACCTTGGCCATAACCGACATAGCCTGGAGGAGCACCTTTTAAAGACGACACGGTATGTGCTTCTTGATATTCAGACATGTTAATGGTGATTAAATGAGACTCACCACCATATAACTCGTTTGCTAACGCAAGTGCAGTTTCGGTTTTACCCACACCACTTGGGCCAACCAGCATGAAAACGCCTTGAGGTTTATTTGGATCTTCCAATTTTGCCTTAGAGGTTTTAATGCCTTGTACCAGTTGATGCATTGCATAATCTTGACCCATCACACGTTGTTCTAACTGTGCTTCAAGCTTCAAAATTTGCTGAATTTCATCATTCACCATTTTCCCAACAGGGATACCGGTCCAGTCTGAAATGATTTCATTAATAATTTGAGCATTTACACGTTCAAAAACAAGCGGCGTTTGACCTTGTAAAGTTGCCAGTTGGTTACGAATATTGCTTAAAGTTTCAATATTTTCTGGTTTTTGCTCGGACTCTTGTTCAAGCGTTTTAATCTGTTGAACGATTTCGAGTTCTTTTTTCCACTGCGTTTCTGTTGACTGAATCTCCTGTTCAAGCGCGGATATTTGTGTTTTTACACTTTCAATGCGTTCGTGGTGAATCGGAATATTCTTATGTTCATTTTCAAGAATCGCCAATTCAAGCTTCAAATTATGTAATTGAGCTTGAAGTTGATCCAATTTTACAGGTTGTGCATTTTGCGTTAACGCAACACGCGCAGAAGCCGTATCTAAGACACTAATCGCTTTATCAGGCAATTGACGGCCAGTGATATAACGGTGTGATGCATGGACTGCAGTAACGATAGCTTCATCGTCAATTTGTAAATTGAAATGTTTTGCCATCACGGGAATCATGGCACGCAGCATATCGATTGCGACTTCTTCAGTCGGTTCTTCAACCTGAATTACTTGGAAGCGTCGGCTTAATGCGGCATCTTTTTCAAAAAACTGCTTATATTCAGCCCATGTGGTTGCGGCAATGGTTCTTAACTCACCACGTGCAAGCGCCGGTTTTAACAGGTTTGCTGCATCATTTTGACCTGCTTGACCACCCGCACCAATCAACGTGTGTGCTTCATCAATAAATAAAATGATTGGATGTGCAGAGGCTTGAACTTCATGAATAACTTGTTTTAAGCGATTTTCGAATTCACCTTTAACACTGGCACCCGCTTGTAGTAAGCCCATATCTAAAGTATGAATGCTGACATTTTTTAAAGCATCTGGAACTTGGTTGGTTGCAATTTTTAATGCCAGACCTTCAACAACGGCTGTTTTACCAACACCAGGCTCACCCGTTAAAATTGGATTGTTTTGACGACGACGCATCAAAATATCTAGCATTAAGCGGATTTCAAACTCACGACCAATCACAGGATCAATGCCACCATTTTTAGCTTTTTCAGTAAGATTAATGGTGTATTGGTCTAGAGCTGGTGTTTTAACTGGCGTAGTTGCATTCGTTTGTGCTGCTGATTTTTCATCTGGTGATGCAGTTGCTAAATCTTCATTTTCAATGCTCTTTAGGCAAAGATCTAAAAATTTATGTTTAATCGTATCGATAGGTAATAAATCGAAAAGAGAAGAAGCTCTTGCTGCAATTTGGTATAAATCTGGCGCGGTAAGGAGCGCAACAAGTAAATGACCACTACGAATTTGTGGATCTTGTTCAGCAGATGCTAATAACCAAGCTTGTTCAAGTAAGCGCACAATGGATTGGGCAAAAATAGGAGTGCGCGTATTTCCTTTTGGAAGTTGAGCAATACTTTCTTTGAGGTCATCTGCCAAACCGTCTGCAGAAACTTTGTATTTTTCTAAGAGTATTTGGAGGTCATTTTTATTCTTATAGGTTAATAATTCGAGTAAAAAATGTTCAATTTCGATTTCATAATTTTGCTGTGAAATACATGTATTGGCTGACTTTTCGAGTGAAATGCGGGTGTGAGGTGAAAGTTTAGTAATTAAAACTTTTAAATTATTCATAAATAACTCATCAAATTTAGAATCCACAGTACGAAATTTTACAAGTTTGACTGTGATCTCTTTTTTCTTGCTATAAAAAATAAAAACTTTAAAATCAACACCTTATATATTATTAGTGTCTTGCTTTAGGCGATATAATACAGACTAAATAAAAAAAGGAAAAAGATTTTTTTATAAAATGAAACAAAAAAAAACAAATAGACGACAAACTTTGGAGTGTTTGGCACATTTTTGTATTGACTCTATGTGCTTATTTTTTGTTAAATCTGCAGCATATTTTTAATTTTGAAATGAAGAGAAAACCCACGGGAAAATAAGTGGTGATTTCTCCACATAAATTAAGTTTTAGCACGTAGAAATACAGAGGCAATTTTGAATAAATTTAGTGTTTTATTACCTATAATTTTAGCAGCCAGTTTAACACAAACCGTTTTTGCAAAAGATAAAGCGGCATCTGTGAAAAAATCCTGTTTAAAGGATTATCCACTGGCAGTAGGTGATACAGATCCAGAGATTATTGGTTTTTATAATCAATTATGTGACAAAAAAAATAAGAAAAATGAGAACTTAAAAAATGAAATCTTTGTAGATATTGCCAAAAAATATCAAGCCAATGGTTACAATTTAAAAGCATTGCAAGCAGTCAATCTGCTGCGAGAAAAGAACTATCAGTCGCCTGAACTTACTGATGTCACTTTTTTAGCAGGTATCGCTATTTCTTATAATGCGCTAAATCATATGCGCAGTAATGAAAATCGTACTCTAGATGAACAGACCTATTCTCCTGCCAAAGTGTTGTCGGATAATATTCGTTATATTCAGCCGACGATTGATAAATCTACGTCTACTGCAGCAGATGTTCGTGAAAAAAGTACTGAATCTTCGAGCAATGTGAAATCTAAACAGACGATACCTACTAAAAAACGAACCAATACAGCGTCTACCAAGCCTAAACAAACGACTACAGCAGCAAGAAAAAAGAAAACCACCACGACAGCAAAACCGCAGACTACAGCGAAAAAACCTGCTACTAGTGGTTCACCTTTCGATACATTGAAGAATAAATAACAAGGAAAAGCACTCATGGCAAAACGTGAAAGTGTACAGAAAAAACTTCAACGAATTCGTCCTCCTCGTGTTCAATTGACTTACGATGTTGAAGTTGGCGACGGTAAAGAAATTAAAGAGTTACCATTCGTTGTTGGGGTGTTAGGTGATTTCTCTGCGGCATCTGAAGTAGAGAAAACTAAATTAAAAGACAAGAAATTCATTAATGTTGATTTAGATAATATTGATGAGGTAATGGAGTCTTTAGCGCCACGTGCTAATTTTCAAGTTGAGAATACCTTGACTGAAGACGGTGGAAAAATGTCGGTAGATCTTACATTTAAGAGCATGGCCGATTTCACTCCAGAGCAAGTTGTACAACAGGTTGATCCATTACAAAAGTTAGTTGCCGCGCGTGAGCGTCTGTCTGACTTGCGTAATAAAATTTCAAATAATGAACGCTTAGAAGATTTACTGGATGAAGTGTTACATAACACTGATCAAATTCGTAAGTTGAGCGTGGAGGCAGAAAATGAGTAATTATAATACTGCAACTGCTGCAAACGTTGAAGCAACCGAAGAATATTCACTTTTAGATTCAATTGTCGAACAAAGTCGTATCGCGCGTACAGATCAAGAACATGATCGTGCAAAAAGTTTGATTGGTGAACTTGCTAAAGAAGTGATGGCAGGTACCATCACCGTTTCAGACAATATGACTTTATCAATTGATAAGCGTATTGCTGAAATTGATGCGTTGATTTCATCTCAGTTAAGTAAAATCATGCACCATGCTGAATTTCAAAAAATTGAATCGACATGGCGTGGTTTGTATTATTTCTGCCAAGAAACACCTTCAAATTCTTTAACAAAAATTCGTATGTTAAATACGACGAAAAAAGAATTGATTAAAGATTTCCAAGGTGCGACCGATTTTGACCAAAGCACGTTGTTCAAAAAAATATATGAAGAAGAATACGGATCATTCGGTGGTGCACCATATGCAACACTGATTGGTGATTTTGAGTTTGACCGTACACCATCTGATATGTATTTGCTTGAGCAAATTTCACATGTCGCGGCGGCTGCACACGCACCGTTTATTTCGGCTGCAAGCCCGAATATGTTGGGTCTAGAGTCATTTACTGATATTGATCGTCCGCGTGATGTCTCTAAAATCTTTGAAACAGCAGAATATGTACAGTGGCGTTCATTCCGTGAAAGTGACGATGCGCGTTATGTTGCGTTGACAATGCCACGTGTATTGGGTCGTTTGCCATATGATCCAAAAGAAGGTATTGCCACTGAAGGCTTTAACTTCGTTGAAGAAGTTTCCGGCGAAAACCACAATGAATATTTATGGATGAACGCGGCTTATGCCTTTGGTACGCGTTTAACCAATGCATTTGATATGCATGGTTGGTGTGCTGCGATTCGTGGTGTAGAAGGTGGTGGTTTAGTTGAAGGCTTGCCTGTCCATACGTTCAAAACCAATGATGGCGAAGTGGTCTTTAAATGCCCAACTGAAATTGCCATTACTGACCGTCGTGAAAAAGAACTGAGTGACCTTGGTTTTATTCCGTTGGTACACTGCAAAAATACGGATTATGCAGCATTTTTCGGTGCGCAATCGACGCAAAAACCTAAAAAATATGATAGCGATACAGCAAATGCCAACTCTGCATTGTCTAGCCAGATCCAATACATCATGGCAGTTTCACGTATTGCACATTATTTAAAAGCAATGATGCGTGACAAAGTGGGTAGTTTTGCATCAGCGGGTAATGTTGAGACCTTCTTAAATGAATGGTTATCGCAATATGTATTACTCGATGATGGTGCATCTCAAGAAGCTAAAGCTCAGTATCCATTGCGTGAAGCTTCTGTAAAAGTTGTAGAAAATCCAGCTTTGCCTGGTCACTACAAATCTGTGGTTTTCTTAAGACCACATTTCCAGTTGGATGAGTTGTCTGTTTCATTACGACTTGTGACCGAGTTACCTCAGTCCTCAAATTAATTTTGGGTCAACACTATAATAACTTTAAATAAATAGGTATTCAGAACAATGAAAGATATATACATTCAATTTCGTGGTAAGTACAAAGTAGACGGCGAATCTCGTGATGCAGAGCACAAGAGTTGGTTAGAAGTAAACTCTTGGACGCATAACATCCGTCAACCTAAATCTGCGACTTCTTCAAGTGTGGGTGGTCACACCGCAGAACGTGTAGAACATTCTGACATGGTTTTTGTTAAAGATTTAGATGCGACAAGCCCTAAACTTTGGGAAGCATGTTCAGCAGGTTATACATTTGATGAAGTTCAAATTGATTTTTACCGTGCGAATGGCGACAAACGCATTAAATATCTTCAAATCAAACTGAAACATGTGTTGGTTTCTAGCGTGACACCAACTGTAAATGATGAAGGTGTTCCACACGAATCATTTGGTTTGAAATATGCTGCAGTAGAGTGGACATATAACCAACAAGATATTAACGGTACTGCGAAAGGTGCTGTTACTAAGAAGTGGTCATTATCTAACAACACTGCTTCATACGCAGCGTAATAGATGGATTCAGATAGAGGCTTACTTGGGTAGCCTCTATTTTCATTTTTTTAAATATTTATAAGAAGATATGAATCTCGATCAGCTTTATCCTTATGGTTTTAGAACGACTTTATTTGACCGCTTATTACCAGCAGATGCTCAGCAGACTCAAGGTCTGTCTTTGCAAGAACTTCGTGAATCTGTTGCTTCCGATTTAGAGGATCTCCTCAATAGTCGGGTGGCAAAGTTAGATGAACTGATTGATGACTTTCCATTAGCAAAAAAGTCTATTTTGCAATTTGGCATTATCGATTTTGTGGGCTTATCGACAGCAAATCCATCGGATCGCGACAAAATTTGCCAGTCAATTGAGCAATCGATTGCTGCACATGAATCGCGTTTAAAACAGATTCGAGTCGAAATGCTCATGGATGGCCATAATATGGGGGCACTATGTTTAAGTATTCAGGCATATTTAAATATTCATCCTTTATACGAACCAGTTATTTTTGATGCCTTATTAAAACCAACAACACAACAATATGTTATTTCTCCAAGAGCTTAATGAAGTGGGTTATCTGTGATTGAAGAGCTGTTACCGTATTACGAAAAACAACTACAGGAATTTGGACAACAGTCCCGTGAGTTTGCCAGTAAATACCCCAAAATCGCCCAGCGTTTGTCTTTAAACCAAGAACAAATAGATGACCCGCATATTGAGCGTTTAATTCAAGCCTTTTCTTTAATTTCTGCACGGATTGATAAAAAACTTGCAGATAGTTATGACGTTTTTACCCGATCAATTTTTGAGGTGATGTTTCCTCAATATTTAAAACCATTTCCTGCATGTTCTGTGGTGAGCTTCGAAGATATAAATAAAATTAAGCAATTAACAGATCGACACGTTATTCCAAAGGCGACCAGTCTAAAAGCCAAAAGTACGCGCGGTGTTCAATGTGAATATCAGACGGTACAAGAAGTCACATTATTACCGATTCAATTAAAACAGCTCAATTTCAAAACTCATCCATCGGCACATATGCATTTAAATCAAAATGCCACATTGAGCTTAGGATTTGAAATTTTTTCGAATAAGCACGCTTTACTCAAAAATGAAACTTTGCCGATCTTTTTAGACGCTATTTCTAATTTTCCTTTACAGGTTTTGGATAGTATTTTTAAATCCACTACGAGTTTTTCGATTCGTGTGGGGCAGCACATTTTTGATATTGCCAATCCATTTGAAATTATGGGCTTTGAAGAAGTTCAAAGTGTTCTACCTATCGATCAACATACGCATCATGCATATCGTTTATTGATGGAATATTTTTGTGTTCCTGAAAAATTCAATTTTTTAAATCTAAATTTAGATTTCATTAAGTTTTTAAGTTTAGAACATAGTGAATTTGATGTTCAAATGCACTTTAAACTCAATTTAAATGATCAAGCAGCGATTCGAAATTATTCTGAATTAAATGCTGCAAATTTTAAATTGTTTGCTACACCAATTGTTAATCTTTTCAATAAACAAGCAGAGCCGCAAAAGATTAATCATAAGCGAATGGAATATCCATTGGTGACAGATGCACACCATCCTGAATATTTTCAAGCCTATAGCATTTTAAAAATGAATATGGTGCGTGAAAAAAGTAACCAAGATGAAGTGTATTATCCGGTACTGCCTTTTTTTGCAATGAGTCATTATCATCAGGATAAAGTCCAGTTTTTTTATAGTTTAAATCCGCAGCAGATGAAGAATAAACATCAGGAATTAAACTATTCAATCATATCTCGTGCTTTAGACCCACATAGCACTCAATCTGATTTTATTAGTACTGAACTACTATGTAGTAATCGAGAGTTACCTTACGAAAGTTATAATAAAGATCAGAATGCATTAACACTGAATGATAGTAATTTGGCACGTCGTGCTCTGATGCTCAAACGACCGTCGTTACCGTATTATTTTGAGCAAAATAAACAAGAACAGTGGCGGGTCATTTCACATTTATCTTTGAATAATATGTCTTTAATGAAAGGCGATGCGGTCTCTCATATTAAAGAACTTTTGGAATTGTATAATTTACCTAAATCAAAAGAAAACCAAATTATTATCGATTCCATAAAAAAGATTCAGTTTTCTACTACGCAGAAACTTGTAGATAGTAAACCATTTCCATTATTTGTCAGAGGTTTAAAAGTACAGCTCGATATCGATGCGGATATATTTAGAGGACATAGCCTGTATATATTTAGTCAATTACTGGCACATATCTTTAATTTAAAAGTTAATATGAACAGCTTTGTCGATGTCTCGGTTTTTGATGCAAATAGTCAACAGGAGTTATACCAATGCGTGCAGAACGTTGGTGGCAAGAAAGCTCTGTAATTGACGGACTTTTCCAAGAACCGAAAGCCTACGAGTTTGTTCAAGCTACTCGTTTGTTAAGACATGCACCTTATGGAGCAGCTCAAGTCCATTGGGCCAATGACTTTGAGTTTAATAGTTCCCTTAATTTGAACTTCCCGAATACTGAAATTGAAAGTTTAGAGTTCAACGATGAGAAAGTTGAACTGACAAATTTAATGGTGGGTTTAACGGGTATTCAAGGTGCATTACCTTATAGCTATACCAATAAGATTAAGCTCAGCGGGCGACATCAGCGACACGAAACACAAAAGTTTTTAGGGCTGTTTAATCATAAATTAACAGCACATTATGTTGATGCCAGTTTAAATTATCATTTACCTATTCGTTATGAAATCGAGCAGGATAATCACTATCTTGATATTTTACATGCATTAAATGGTTATATCCGTAGCCAGCATGATCAGCCTGATTTAGATGATTATTTTGCTGAGTTTTCAGGTTTAATGCAGGGGCAAAACAATACAGCTTATGCTTTAAAAACCATGCTGAACTGTATCTTTAAGCAGAAATTTGATATTCGAGAATTTATCCCTGAAACTTTTGTATTTGAAGAAGATCAGAGAACATGTTTAGGTGGATCTCAGCCGAGTTTATTGGGGCTGAATACTTTTTGTGGTGAAAAAATTCAACAGATAGACGAAAAAATTGAAATCGTGATTGGACCTTTAAATCATGAAGATTATTTAACATTTTTACCGAATCAGTCACGCAGCTTAAAATTAAAACAAATGATTCAAACTTGGTGCAGTCCAACATTAATGGTGGATGTGCGCTTAATTTTACAAAAAGAAGAAATAAAACCGGTGTGTTTAAATTCTTTGAGCGGAATTGGTTTAGCTCAGGGAGCATTTTTACAGCCGAATAAACAGGTCGATAATACAGAAACCTGTTATGCCTTAATGGGGAATTTATAATAATGCTGAAATTAATAATTGGAACTTTTAGTACGCTTTTTATTTTGTGTACTGCTTTCGTGATTTTTTACTGGCGAGATACAGGCTATGATCCGACGGCTTTCGATTTAGTCACATACTTTTTACTTCTTCCTTTAGCTTTATGTGCAATTATTTTGTCGCCTTATTTGCTTTACAAGGGCATTCAACATCAAAAAGAAAAAAAACTTGAAGCTGAAAAATGTGCAGAAGAACAAGCTGAGCAACAACAACTTGAGGCCATTGAACAAGCAAAACCAAAGCCTGTCGATGTACAGCAATTTCGTTTAAATGTTTATTCTTCAGCGGCTTGGCATAGTTTTGGTGAAAACGAACAAATTATCCAAGATATTCAACAATTCAAAAGTCCTGAACTCGATGATAAGTTATTTAATGCATACGGTTTGCCTGTTCTTTCATTTCGAATCAAAGATTTAGATGAACTTACTAATGAAGAAGCAGATGATGAATTTAGTGCCATCACCATGCGTGAAAAACGAATCCAGTCACTTATTCAGCAACAACTAGAGCAACACGTTGAAAGTCTATTTTTAATTGCTGAGCATCTGAAGCAATCAGCACTCTTTTATGATAGTGAATTGGCATATCAGTACCGTATGCATCCGGGTTGGGTGGATCCAGATTATACGCAAGATGAACATCCAGAACATTTGGCGAACACTGCACAACAAGTTTCACGTCTAAACCGTTTAAATGTCCATATTTTGCTTGCTGATAATTTGATTCATCAATGGAATGATGATTATGCTCAAATTATTCAGCAGTATCTATCTGACGGATTTTCGATCATTCCCGAACAAATTCATATCGAGCCACATTTTATCGGCACTCAAGTCGCTTATTCAGAATGGTTAAGCATTTTAGAGATGATTTCAAAACAAAAGTTTGAAGTCAGTTTGATTCTGAATGCTGACTCTGAAATCGACCAAGAATGGATTGATGAAAAGATGTGGTTACAAGAAAAATACATTGCTGCAGAGTTTGCATCGAGTTGGTGTTTGGCTGCTTCAGACGTTCAAGTTCGAGGTTTAACTCCAAATAAAGTGCTACAAGTGGTGGCACATGAGCCTGAGTTGAAACGTAATTTAGAGCTTAAAGCACTGAATAATTTAGATCAGTATGATCAAGAACAACCCTTTTTATTGATGTTAGATGATGCAACAGATATGAAAGTGGTGAAAAAATTACAGCATAAATTTAATGAAACCGCGATTGAAACCTATCATTTTTTATATACAAAACAGAATCTTGGAAATACCCAGCAATTGGCAAAAATTTTTGGATTCATGTTGGGTATGCACTTGCCAGAAGAGTTAACTGCCATGATTTATAGCACAGACCAAGAATCGACATTTGCTTTTATTCAAGCATTTTCAGTAGAAGATGAACTTGAACAAGAAACTGTTTAATTAGAATTAAGACGAAATTGAGAACATTGTGAACACACTATTTTATACGATCCTCGGTTATGTTTGGCAGTACGTCACCAATCCTAAAGCGATGGTGGCTTTGTCATTTTTTGTGGCCATTGTGGCTATGCATAATTCGATTCCACAAAAGACTTTTTACATTGTGGTTGCTGTTTATATTCTCGGATTAATTCTGTGGGGTATTTATGAATTAGTGCAGCATTATCGTCATAAACAGCAAGGCGAAGAACTTGCTGAGGCGATTGCCAAGGATAATGAAGCTGAATACGGTAAACAAAAAAATAAAGAAGAACTTGCGCTGATCAATCAGCAAATGAAAGAATCGATTCAACTTATCCGTAAATCAAAACTTGGCGACAAAAAGGGAAATGCAGCGCTATATGAATTACCTTGGTACATGGTGATTGGTAACCCAGCAGCGGGTAAAAGTTCAGCGATTTATAATTCTGGTCTTAGATTTCCATTTGAAGAAACTCATCAGAAAATGGTGTCAGCAGGTCTAAGTGGTACTCGTAACTGCGATTGGTTTTTCTCTACAGATGGTGTGTTACTCGATACCGCAGGTCGATATTCAGTTTATGCCGAAGACCATTCAGAATGGTTAGGTTTCTTAAATATTCTCAAAAAAAACCGTTCTAAAGCACCAATTAACGGTTTAATCGTGATTGTTTCTGTGGCTGAGCTTGTCAGTCAAAGCCCTGAAAAATCAATCAAATTAGCCAAAAACTTACGCGCACGTATACAGGATTTGACTGAACGTTTAGAAATTTTTGCGCCAGTGTATATCGTTTTTTCAAAAATGGATTTGATTGCCGGCTTTACTGAATTTTTTGATTGTTATGATAAGGATGAATTTGATCAAGTTTGGGGTGCAACACTGCCTTATGATCCAGACTCATCTGAGCATGCCGTTGAGATGTTCGAAAAGCATTATTCAATTTTATACGATGGTTTGAAGAGCGTCAGTACTACGCACTTGAGTCGTCGTCATTCGCAAAATATTTCTCCAAGTGTAATGACATTTCCACTTGAGTTTAAAAGTTTAAAGCCAGTGTTAAAAACTTTTATTGGTACGTTGTTTCAAGACAACCCTTATCAGTTTAAACCGGTATTCCGTGGGTTCTATTTCACCAGTGCGTTGCAAGAAGGTGTGATTGAAAGTCCAATGACGGAGCAAATCGCTGAAGATTTTCATTTGGTGAAAAGTACGGATAGTGAGTTTGGCATTCCTACGAATTCTGTTTCGCAAGACCATGGTTATTTCTTAAAAGGACTCTTTTCAACCGTCATTTTAAAAGATAAAAATCTAGTTAAACAACATATCAATCCTGCACGTAAACGTCAGCGCTTTATGGCATTTATTGCTGCATTGTTATTGGTTGCTGTGGTGCTTGGGTTATGGGTTTGGTCGTATCGTAATAACCAACAACTCGTGGCGGAAGTTCAAGCTGACTTAGACAAAGTTGTGCAAATGGAAAGCCGTAGCGGAAGTGAGCTTTCGACTCAATTGGATGCATTGCTGATATTACAAGGACATTTACAGCAGCTCGATCATTTTGATGAAGATCGTCCATTGAAATATAGTTTTGGTTTATACCAAGGGAATAAAATCCGTGAAAAACTCAAAGTTGAGTATTTACGTGGAATTCAACAAATTGTATTAGCACCATCTCAGCAAAATATGGCGCAGTACTTACAACGCGTTAAAGCCAATGAAGCAACGTTGAAAGAAAATCACGTCAATGTGCAAATAACTCAAGCTGTGAAATCAAATCAGCCCTATTTAGAACCATCAGATACTAACCCTCAGGATGCATATAATGCACTGAAGGCTTATTTGATGATGAGCAATCATAAATATATGGAATCGAGCCATTTGAGTGACCAAGTTACTCGTTTCTGGCGTTCATGGTTAGATTCAAATCGCGGTCAAATGCCACGTGGGGAAATGATTCAAAAAGCTGAACAAGTTTTATCTTATGCGATGACTTTAGCTGCTGATCCTGCGTTCCCGCAAATGGAATCTGATCCTTTATTGGTTGATCAAACACGTCAATTATTGACGGCTGTTACTATGGGTATTCCTGCACGTGACCGCGTTTATAATGAAATTAAAATGCGTGGTTCGGTACGTTTCCCTGCAGTAACTGTTAAGCAAATTTTAGGTGAAACAGGCCAAAACAGCATGTTAGGTAGTTATGCCTTGCCGGGTATTTTTACTTACCAAGCATGGAATGATTATGTAAAAGATGCGATTAACCAAGCTGCGAATAATCCGACAGATACCCAAGATTGGGTACTCAATACCAATCGCTCTGATGACCTGACGTTTAGTGGTAGTCCAGATCAGATCAGTAAACAGTTAACCGAACTTTATAAGCAGGAATATATCGCTGAATGGCGTAAATTTTTAAATGCTGTGCATTATGGAAAAGGTGCAGATGTTGCTCAGCAGTCACGTTTTATCGATATTTTAGGTGAACCTGAGAATTCGCCAATTCGTAAAGTGGTGGACCGTATTGCGAAAGAAACCAGTTGGGATAATCCAATTGTTCAAGCAGAACTGGCTGCGCCTCAGAAAGGTTTTATTGCGTGGTTTAAACGTAAAGTCCTCAGCCGTGATGATGCGCAGCAGGCACAGCAAGTTGCTTCTAAAGCCGGTCAAGGTGTTATTGCAAAAGAATTTGATGTGTTCTATCAACTAGTTCGTAAGCGTGATGATCAGCAAAACAAATCTATTTTAGATGAATACATGCTGTCTTTGAGTCAAGTACGTAGTAAGTTCAATGATTTGAAGAGTGGCGGTGATATGGGACCTGCAAGCATGACATTGGTGAAACAAACCATCAATGATCAAAGCTCAGTCTTTAATAGCACACAAAAATTCGTAGATGAAAAAATGTCTGTGGGTCTGAATGAATTAGATCAACAGTTGATTCAAAAACTCTTTATGCAGCCGGTGACTCAGTCATTTGAAGTTCTTTTGATTCCAGCTCAAAACGAAATAAATAAATTGTGGGCAATGCAGGCGTATCAACCATTTACAACCAATCTTGCACCTAAATATCCATTTAATAGCAATGCTACTTTACAAGCGACCAGTAATGAAATTAGCCAAATTTTTGGTGAAAACGGAAGTATCGCTCGTTTTGTAAAAGAATATTTGGATCCATTGGTGATTCGTCGAGGCTATACCTTAACCACGAAAACATGGAAAGATTTGGGCATTGGTTTAAATCCACAATTTGTAGCGAACTTCCAACGCTATGTTGCGCCAAGTAATGGCGTTGCTACAGGGGAATTGAGTCAAGCAGCACCTGCGGCAACCAATCAATCGAACTTCCAGTTCTTCCCATTAGAAAATACACAGTTGCTTTCATATACCATTGATATTGATGGTCAGCGTATGGTGTATGAAAACGGTGTTCAGCAATGGGTGAACTTCGTTTGGCCAAATAAAGGGGCAATTCCGGGTGCACGTATTACTGCAATTGACTTGGAAGGTCAAACGCATACGATTTTTGATGAGCCGGGTGAATATGGTATTAACCGATTGGTTGAAGGCGCTCAGCGTACACAAAATGGTAATTCATTTGAAATGGTGTGGCGTAGCAAACAAAATCCAAAAGTGTTTGTTAAAGTGAATTTCCGTTTAATTAGTGGTAACGCATCTGGCCCAACTACAGGTTCAGGCTATTCAGGTATGACTCTTGTTGATCAAGTGGTGACGAATAAAGGTGTTCGTGTCGTCGCAGCGCAAACGATGCCTGCAGGACAAGCGCCTGTAGCGCCACCAGCGACTTCACCGATGAGTGTTGTACAAGGAACAGCAACACCATGATGATGAATTTAAAAATGAGAGCGGTGGCATTCGTGCAAAAGAACAAGGAGTGTGACGATGTATGAAGTGAGAACGACACCGCTGTATTATGGAAAATGTCCAGCTCGTGGTGACTTCTTAAAGAGCCGTGAACAATATTCACTGATTCAGTTAATCGATCAGTGGATCACGGAGGCGCTTGAGTTCGCTATGCGTTCAGACAATTTTAATGCAGCGTATAACTCACTGCCTTCATTAGATTTCTTTATTGCCAGTCCAAAAGATAAGCGTTTTTTGGTTGCCAATTTGATTAGTAGTGAAGACAGTTCAAAGCGTCAATTTCCAATGGTGCTCGCTCATCTGCTAGAAATCGATGATCCTTTCGATAATATTTTGTATGCACCTTATCGTTATAAACAAACCTTAATTGACTTATATCAGCGTAACCGAGTGATGCGTTCTATTCGCGATCCCGATATTTTGCTCGATAAATTAGGCAAACTGAATAACGAAATTCAAGTGTTCGGGACAGAAGAAACCTCTTCTTTTTATGAGCATCATACGTTGCATTCATTTGCACGTTTATTGAATTTTACGCCTTATCAGTTGGCGCAAAGCATGATTGGTCTCGGTTTGCTGCTACAACCGATTATTCATCAGGGTACGTCTCGGTTGAATAAAGTGCTGATCTTACCAATCAATAATATTAGTTACTGCTATGAAATTGCGGCTTTTTGGGTCAATTTAATTAGTCGTTTTGTCGAAAACCAAGATGCTGAGTTACTCATTGGCATCCTACACAGTGATTCACCTGTTTTACTGTTTGGTTTTCAAGGTGCTGATATTACTGCACTCAGTGATGTTTTTACCCAAAATATGCAAAGTGATCATTGGGTTTCCCTGATCGATGCCAGTTGGATTGATCCTTATCTTGAACAAAATGCAGGCTTAGCCGTTTTGGAACAGTCTTTGAGTGAGCGTCAGATCAGCCTTATTCATGGCATTAAACTTTTTAGACAGACTTTTATAGAAGAATAATGATGCAAAGAATCTTACCAATGTTGCCCAAATTTCTTGCGAGTGTGTGCATTTTAGGCTGTTCGGCTTTGCTCTGGGCAGAGCCTATTGTGATTGAAGGCGCTGTACCGAATGAAGCAACCAAGCAAGAAATATTAAATAAAGCCTATTTGACCTATGGTCAGGCAAATGTGGTTGATAAAATTCAGGTTCGAGCGGTTACAGCACCTAATGGTTGGGGTAATAGCGTAAGCCAAATGATTAATGATGACCTAAAAAAAGTAAAACAGGGGAAACTCTCTGTACGCGGAACGCAAGTCGATTTAAGTGGCAAGATGTCAAATCAAAATGATATCCAACCCACGACCACCAAGTTTCAGTCTTTGGTCACAGCACCTTTTCGTTTCAATGCACAGCTTTCTGTCAATCAGGCTGAACAAGCCATTATTGATGCGGCTTTACGTAATCGTATTATTGAATTTGAATCTGGAAGCGCGATTTTAGCGCCATCTGGGGTACAGATCTTAGATGAAATGGTTGTCGCACTGAACCGCGTCGGTGGGAAAAAAGTACGAATTATTGGTCACACAGACAGCTCAGGGAATCCTGAGAAAAACTTAAGTTTAAGCCAAGATCGTGCTAATGCAGTTAAAAACTATCTGATTTCAAAGAATATTGCGGCGGCGAACTTAAGTACTGAAGGGATGGGCTCAAATAAGCCTGTAGCAGACAATGCTACGCCTGAAGGTCGTAAGAAAAACCGTCGTATTGAGTTTGAAGTGCTGTAACTATTTCAACTTAACTACAACGGCTAATGCGTCGAACCCAGTGTATCTAGACTGGGTTTTTTTATGCCAATTGATTCTGTCAATTATTTGATGTCAAAAAAAGACATTTTTAAAGCAGCAGAGTGAAAACAAAATAGGAACATATTTTGAATTGGGCTAAAGCTTTAATTTTTGCATTTTATACCACTAAAGCATTCATATTTTGAGCAATAAAACAGTGGATTCTAAAATCAATTAAGGTTAAAACATAAGAACCAGTTTTGGATATGCGTTTCATATCTACTGCTTTCAACCTTGTCGATAAAGAATAATCACTTTTGACATGGTACAAAGTTTTAAAAATCTGCAGGACAGTGCGGAAAAACAACAACTCAATATGGATGAATGTGGGAGCAAAGAATGCTTGGTAATATGATGTTTAAACCGCTTTTGATTAGTAGCATGATTGAACATGCGGGTCGCTATCATGCGGATAGTTTAGTCATTTCAAAAAATACAGACACGACGATTACGAAAACCACTTGGGGTGAAGTCCATAAAAATTCAAAACGATTTGCCAATGTTCTTGCATCACTCGGTTTAAATTTAGGGGATCGTGTTGCGACCATCGCTTGGAATAACCACCGTCATTTAGAGTCTTGGTACGCTATTTCAGGTAGCGGCTATGTTTGTCACACCATTAATCCGCGGTTATTTCCAGAACAATTAATTTTTATCATCAATGATGCCGAAGACCGCGTGATGTTATTTGATAAAACCTTTTTGCCTTTAATCAAAGCAGTAAAACCACTATTAAAATCTGTTGAACATTTTATTTGTTTAGATGCACCAGATGCAGCAATTATCGAAGCAGTGCCAGATGTGAAGTTTTATGACGAACTTATCGCGGGGCAATCTGCAGACTATACATGGCCAGAATTAGATGAATTATCGGCTAGTTCTTTATGTTATACCTCGGGTACCACAGGCAATCCGAAAGGCGTGTTGTATAGCCATCGTTCAACAGTCTTACACAGTTATGCGATTTGTATGCCGGATTCATTAAATATCTCAGCGAGAGATATTATGATGCCCGTTGTACCGATGTTCCATGTCAATGCATGGGGTACGCCATATGCTGCGGCAATGGTGGGATGTACTTTAGTGCTGCCAGGCCCAGGTTTAGATGGTGCGAGCCTGACACAAATGATTGATGACTATAAAGTATCCGTTGCATTAGGTGTTCCAACGATTTGGCAGGGATTAATCAATGCTGCGCAGCAAGCGGGCAGTCAGCTCCAAAGTTTAGTGCGAAATGTGGTTGGTGGATCTGCTTGCCCACCTGCGATGTTAAAAGTCTTTAAAGAACAATTTAACTGTGAAACGATTCATGCTTGGGGGATGACTGAAACCAGTCCATTAGGTTCTTCAAACCAGTTTAAAGCCAAACATTTATTATTATCTGAAGAAGAACAATTACAAGTAAGATTGTCTCAAGGTCGTCCACCATTTGGGGTCGATTTACGTATTACCGATGAAGAAAACGGTACACACGAAGTTGCACGTGATGGCGAAACGACGGGTAATTTACAGATCCAAGGGCATTGGATTATTGGCAATTACTTTGGCAAAACAGAGTCTGCATTAACCTCAGATGGTTGGTTTGATACAGGGGATATTGCAACCCTGAATGAGGATGGTTTCTTAAAAATTAGTGACCGTTCAAAAGATTTGATCAAATCTGGCGGTGAATGGATTTCTTCTGTTGAGTTAGAAAATTTAGCTATGGGACATCCTAAAATTGCAATGGCAGCTGTGATTGCAGCGACCCATCCGAAATGGGATGAGCGTCCAGTATTAATTGCGATTAAAAAGCCAGATGTCGATTTATCTGATACAGAAATTTTGGATTATTATGCAGATAAAGTTGCTAAATGGCAGGTGCCAGATAAAGTGATTTTCGTGGATGCTATTCCTTTGAGTGGAACAGGTAAAATGCTGAAAAAAGATCTACGTGAGCAATTTGGTGCTGTACTACTTGAAAGCTAACTTACTGTAAGTTACCAACTAAATATTTGTAAAGAGCAAAACGCAAAGGTAACATGCCTTTGCGTATTTTTATAAAAACTTAAATTTTGATAAATACCATATTCTTAATATGAGGTTTTTAAATAAAATTTTTTCAATGAATCCATAACCAAGTTCAATGAATAATCTAGCCGTGTTAGGTGCATTCAATTCAATAAAAGCGTAAATTGATGAGGCATCCACCGTTAAACCACCTTTCTTATGTTTCCAGTTTGGATCTTATTCACTTTAATGGCTGCTTTTATGCAGTCATGGCGCAATGCATTTCAAAAACAACTCAGTACCACTGTTGATGTGTATGGTGTTACCCTTGCTCGGTTTATTTTTGGGCTCCCATTTGCCTGCATTTATTTATTTGTGCTGTACCAACAACAGCCTGTGACTCAGGTGACCACATTTACACCTATGTTTTGGATCTATGTGGTGATTGCAGGACTAAGTCAAATTTTAGCGACGATATTAATGGTCTTGCTTTTTAAACAAAAGAATTATGCCATCGGTGTCGGTTTAGCGAAAAGTGAAGCCATCTTTGCGGCCATAGTGGGGGTGATTTTCTTAAGTGAATATTTAAGTTTATTTGGTTGGATTGGTGTTTTGGTTGGTGGTGTTGCCGTTTTTCTTTTAAGCAAAGGATCTCAACGACAAAAATTATCTCTGCCAACGTTATGCATTGGTGTAGGGAGTGGATTAAGTTTTGCAATTACCTCTTTATTGGTTCGTGAAGCCAGTTTAGAGCTAAGTGATTTACCGACTTTGCATCGTGCGGCGTGGGTGTTGTTGAGTGTAATTGGCTTTCAATGTGTGATTATGCTGCTGTACCTCAGTCTATTTAGCCGCAAAACGCTCATTGCCATGTGGGAGAGAGTCGGTCTGACCTTTCGCGTTAGTGTCTGTAGCTTTCTAGCGTCCTTGGGCTGGTTTACTGCTATGAGCATGCAAACGGTTGCGATTGTCAAAACCCTAGGTCAAATCGAAATCTTATTTAGCCTCTTAATCTCTGCATATTTCTTTAAGGAAAAACTCGCAAGAACCGATCATTGGGGATTAGCCTTAGTGGTGATTGCGGCGATTATGGTGATTTGGGCTTAGTATGTTTAGAAACAGCCAATAAAGCAAAAGCAGCTATAGGTCGAATCTGAATTGGATTGAATACGTTTTTCAATCCAAAGATGAGAAAAATTAATGTTTACTAAGATATTTATCATGGAATTGTTTATGATTTAAAAGATGATTAAACTTTGAACATGATTGAAAATGCTCAAGTTGTTCAATTTATATATTTATTTTTCTAATTTTAGCGTTAAATTTATTTTAATTATTTTTTATTTATATTGCCAAAATAAACAATGTATTGATGGGAGGGCTTAAATTTGGAAATACTCATACAAACTTTATCCTTCCCAGCATTGTTAACGATTTTAGCTTCGGCTTTAGGCTGTGGATTGCTCATCGGTTTGGAGCGTCAACGTAACAACAATTTGGACAGTGAACAGAGCTTTGCCGGTTTACGCTCATTTACCATTTGTGCGCTGTTTGGAGCATTGTGTTTTTTAATCCATTTAGCTGTTGGTGTGATCGGTGCAATTGTCGTCAGTATGTTTAGCTATTATGGATTAAGCCAGCAAAAACAAGATATTGGCACAACCACAGAACTTGCTTTTGTTATGACCTATTTAATCGGCGCTGCTTGTGTATTTAATATTCCATTGGCTGCGTGTTTGGCTGTGGTGTTGACCCTCATATTAGTTGGAAAAAAAGGCTTACATCATTTTGCAGCACATTGGATCAAAGACTATGAGTTAAGAGATGGTGTATTTTTACTGGCATTGATCCTAATTGCCTTACCTTTAACGCCGAATCAAGCCTATTGGGGTTCAGTATTAAATCCCTATGTGATTTTAAAATTACTGATATTGATCTTGGTGGTGCAGTCATTAGCACACATTTCCAAGCGGCTATTATCCTCTGATAAAGCCATTATTTTATCGGCCTTGGCATCAGGTTTTGTGTCGAGCACCGCAACGATCGCTAGCTTAGGTATGGAAGTACGAGCAGGAAAAGCCAGTGCCAAAAGTAATGCAGGGGCAGGACTTTTTTCATGTGTTGCGACATTGGTTCAACTTTTGATCATTGTCCTTGGGGTGAGTTTTGCTTGGTTTAAAATATTAGTTATACCAAGTATCGTCGGCATCTTGATATTGGTCCTTGCTGCGCTATATCTGATTTATGGCTCATCTCCAGTTCAGCATAATAAAGAGTCAGAACCCGAAATGCTTCATGTAGAGGCGAATGAACCAGCAAAGTTAGAAAAGACTGATAGTCGAATGTTTAGCTTAAAACAGGCGGCAATCATAGCCATCACGCTTACTTTGATTCAAACACTTGTCTATGGATTAAATCTCGCTTTAGGTGATAAAGGTTTAATTTTAGGGACATTATTGGCATCACTCTTTGAAGTCCATGCAGCTATGGCAACCGTGGTGATGCAAGGTAATATCGACAATTTCACACTGGTTTATGCTGTGGTGATTGGATTATCAGCCCATGCAATTTCAAAATGTGTGAATGCATTTCTCACAGGTGGATGGAAATATTTTCTATATTTTGCACCAACACAGTTACTTCACATGCTGTGCCTAATCGCGGTTTTGCTATTCAGTTTAAGATAAATGAGCCAAGTGACTGCTTCTTATTATTCATGGCGCAATTGCATTAATCTGGCTTTAATTTGTGGCCAACTGGTTGAAATCCAACATACCAGCGAACCGAATGTCACCAAAATGGCACCATGCCAAAAACTTAAACTCAGTGGTGTCTGTAATATAAACATTGAAATAACCGAAGAAAAAATCGGACTAAAATACGATAAGGTCACCAATATCGTAATATTGCCTTTTATAATACCAACATTCCACGCTGCATAGCCCAATGCGGTCACGATGGACACGATTAACATATACTTACCGGTATGTAAGTCTACGGCAGGCATTCGCGGGATACCGTGAAATATCAACATTTTTAGCCATAGCACAATGGTGATCACGACGAAAAAGAATGAAATAGGGTTATGTCCATGACTGTATTTACGGGTAATCACACAGTAGAGTGACCATAAACTCGCGCCCATAAAAGCAAGAAAATAGCTTAATGGATTGGACTGAATGTTCGTAAAGACTGTAGACCAGTTAAAACTTCCATTACCCGTTTGGATCAAAATAATGCCGCCCAAACTAATGGCTAAACCAATGATTACGAAAAAGTTAAATTTTAATTCTTTAAATAATATTAACGCGGCAATTGTCAGACTCGGCCATAAATAGTTGACTAAACTGATTTCAATCGCTTGTTGAGCTGTTTGAGCCAAAGCAATGGCATACGAAAAACACAACTCATAAATCACAAATAAAAGGGTGGCGTATATCAAAAATTGGCGCGGAACCAGTTTAAGGTTTGGAATTTTAAATAAGAGCAATAGAATAATTGCGCTCAAGGTATACATAAAGAGCACAGCAAGATCAGGGCCAATACTGAAACTAATTTTCTTAAGTAAACCAACAATAGAAGACCATTGTAAGATTGCACTGAATCCAATCAGCGTTGCAAGATTTTTGGACATGATTGCTCGAAGATTTCGCAAATAGCGAATGAATTTTTAATTTTTATTATAGTCTTTATTCAGTCGTTTAGTATAAGCGTGAAAATTATCAAACTCTATTTAATTAAAAAGATTTAGAGCTCGTCGTACGTCAAGAGCAGCATGGCGATGAACTAGGTTTAGGTTCTGGTTTATTAACACAAGATTTAAAACTTGGACAATGTATTCATGCCTATATTCGTGCGAATCCAAATTTTGACTTAGCAGAAGGCGTTCACTCTGCGATTTTGATTGGCAATGGCTCAGGAATGGCGGGTTTGCTTTCACATCTTAAGCAACGTGTCGCAACAGAGCACTATCAAAACTGGTTAATTTATGGTGAACGTCAACAAGCTTTCGATGCAATTTTTGCTGATGAACTGCATGAATTACAAAACCAAGGTAAAATTGCAGAAATCGATCGGGTATTTTCTCGTGATGGATTTGCTGAAAAGTATGAGCAAGATGTCCTAGTTGTAAAAAAAGCTGAATTGATTGATTGGCTAGAGCAAGGGGGCTTGTCTCTATATCTGCGGCAGTTTGAATATGGCTAAAGCGCTAGATGCCACTTTGCAAGAGATACTGGGCATTGAACAACTGCATACACTGTGTAAAGCAGGTCGTTACCGCCGTGATGTGTATTAAATAATTGATGTCTACTGAAGAAGTAAAGTAATGAGATGGATCGTTAGTTTAAAAAGGAATAATAATGGATAAATTTGTAATTAGAGTTTATCACGATTATAAAAGGCTAATTATAGCTATTTTTTTTATTATTGAGTTTTTGATTTTTTTAATAAAGTATTACTTTTTTGGGATAGGTTTCTGGAGTTTTATTGGTGCAGTAGTTTTTTTTATTATCTTTGTTGATCTAATTTATAATGGGAGTTATTTGTTGATCGGGAAGATAAAAAAAGAAAGTGAAATTTATGAATATTATATTAGGTTTATCTATATTTTTGTAATTTATTTATTTTCAATATATTGCATTGTTGAGTGAAGAGTAAAATTGAAAAATTATGAGTAAATATTTTTTTTAATATTTTGTATAGTTTTGCTCGTTTATGGCTCTATTGCATAAAGATTCTTAAGGCAGACCACCATAAGTCACTAAAAATTAAGTAATTTACTTGGATATGAGGTGGGCCTAATCAAAATCTTTTGTTTTCTCCAAAGCATGGATTAATCAATTGCTAGCCAATCTTATTTTTTGAATCTTTTATTTGGAACTGAGTGAAAGTGACTTATGAATATAAATTAATTTTCAGAGTTAGGTGTGTTGATTTTACAAAGAATATTTGATCATGACGCTTTAAATTTATCAATAATTAAGTATAGTTATACCATTAAAAAATTACTAGATTAAACAAACAATGAGAATGCATATTTTTTTAAATTCCTTACTTACGATGTATTGTTCAATTTCAATATTTATGGTCATTTTTATATATTTTTTATCTAATTGGCAAATATGGGAAAAACATTTTACATTCATTAGTTTAATGTCATTCTTAATACTGGTAATTTGTTTTTACTTTAAATATAACGTAAAATTGAATGATGGTAATATTTTATTCAAGCAGTTGCCAATGAAAGTACAACTACCAATAAGAACTTCAACTATATTATTTTTAAACCTAAATTTGGGTTTTATCTTATTTATATTGGCAGTACTTACGATAGTAATTACAGCTAATATATGGTTTTTTACACTTTGTATTTTTATTATTTGGAATGCAATAATTTGTCATCCTCATATTTGGTTTGTCGATTCAATTGATTTAAAACAAGATATAAAAAATAAAACAAACGAATTTGAAATTCTAAGACAGTATAAAGGTGATTTTGAATATTTTAATGATGGTTTCACATACACTATAACTGGGCCTGAAATAAGCACTAAAACTATATTATGGAAAGATATTCAAAGTATAGATGTCGTACGCCAAGATCTTGGAACCATTGATGAGATTCAGCTCTATATATTGTTTTCAAATACAATCATTTATATTACCGAAAATACACCGGGTTATTACTATTTCATTGATCAACTGCATCAGAATTTTCCAGAAATAGATGAAATTTGGCAAATTTCAATCATTGCAGATGATTCAGGGCAACCATTCAATATTTTAAAAAAAGGTAATGGTCTCTGATATGAAAAGCTATTTAGCCATCTATGACATTGGCGCATAATTTGCTTGCTTCTACCTAATTTTTTACTGTTTGATATAACAAATTAGGAAGTTGAAGTGACTACAGGCTACTTACGTGGACAAGACTTAATTGACCAGATCCAACAACAGGATTATTCCAGAGACCTAATTGGATATCATGGCGATGTACCTCAAGTCGTATGGCCTAATCAGGCACGTATCGCAGTGCAGTTCGTGTTGAACTATGAAGAAGGTGGAGAAAACCACATCGAACATGGGGATGCAGGATCAGAACAATTCTTATCCGATATTATTGGAGCGGCCAGTTTTCCTACCAAACATATGTCGATGGACTCGATGTATGAATATGGCTCTAGAGCCGGTTTTTGGCGGATTCATGAAGAATTTAAAAAACGTGATTTACCCATGACGATCTTTGGCGTTGGTATGGCTCTAGCGCGCAATCCTTATATTGTCGATGCGATCAGACAATCCAACTATGATGTCGTTTCACATGGTCAACGCTGGTTACATTATCAGGATATGCCGATAGAGCTAGAACGTCAGCACATGGATCAGGCGATTAGTGTGCTTGAAGCTTTATTTGGAAAGACGCCTATTGGTTGGTACACAGGGCGTGACAGTCCCAATACACGTCAACTATTGGCTGAATTTCCGCAAATCAAATATGACTGCGATCACTATGGTGATGATTTACCTTTTTGGAGTCGTTTGACGAATGAAAGTGGTCAAACCCGTCCACATTTAATTATTCCTTATACACTCGAAAGCAATGATATGAAGTTTTGTTCACCGGGTGGTTTCAACAGTGGTGAACAATTTTATCAATACCTTAAAGACGCATTTGATGTGCTATATGAAGAAGGTGAAAGCGCGCCAAAAATGTTATCGATTGGGATGCATTGTCGTATTTTAGGGCGACCAGGCCGTTTTAAAGCACTACAACGATTCTTAGATTATGTGCAATCACATGAAAAAGTGTGGATCTGTCGCCGTGGTGATATCGCGGAACATTGGTATACACATCATGCAGTCTAATAAAAAAATATTTGGATAAAGAGGAGCTTAGCTCCTCTTTTTTTAGGCCTGTACATAGGTAACTGACATCATAGACCTAGGTTGGCACTGATATTGCAAAACTAAATTTGAACAATCATTCAATAATTTTAGGCGATTTTATAGTGCAACTTGTTGAATTTAATAAAGCATCCGAAGCAGATGTAAAAACTTTTTTAAAGCACTGTGTGCAAATTGAAGGCTGGGCAGAACACATTGTAGCGCAGCGTCCTTATACCTGTGTCACGCAAATCACAGAGCAAGCAGTAAAAGCTGCAAAAGCTTGGACTTGGGATGAAATCAAAAATGCTCTAGATAACCAT
This sequence comes from Acinetobacter sp. YH12045, assembly GCF_013419925.1. Classification (NCBI taxonomy): domain Bacteria; kingdom Pseudomonadati; phylum Pseudomonadota; class Gammaproteobacteria; order Moraxellales; family Moraxellaceae; genus Acinetobacter; species Acinetobacter sp. YH12045. Next base: position 512,313 of record NZ_VOZE01000001.1, read on the forward strand.
CCACGAATTGGTGAAAAAAAGGCACAGGCTGAATTAAGTAGTTTGGAACAACAATTTTCTAATCGAGAACAGTCTGAAATTTCAGCAGATGAAGAAACTCAATTTGCATTGCTCAAAGGCAATATCGCGTATGAGAAAAAGTACGGTTATCTCTTTTTAATCAAAGCTTCTGGCCTCAGTAGTGAAGATGTACTACAGGCACTGCAATATCGCTTATTGAATGACCCTGAAACCGAAAAACGAATTGTTCATCATCAACTGGCTGAAATTGCCTTATTAAGATTAAAACAGGAGCTTAGCGCATGATTAGCTCACATATTTTAGACACCAATCTAGGCAGACCTGCAGCGAATGTCCGCACTCAATTATTTAACGCCGATGGAGAGTTACTAGGTTCAGCCCAAACCAATGCAGATGGTCGCGTCAATGATTTTGCGCTGAAGGACTTTACAGCAGGTGCTTATAGCCTTGAATTTGCGACTGCTGAATATTTTCAGACTTTAAATACCGAAACCTTTTTTCCAAAAGCTGTGATTCATTTTTATGTAAAAGATGCCTCGCAGCATTTTCATATTCCTTTACTCATCAGCCCATTTGCATATTCAACGTATCGTGGCAGCTAAGAGCAAAGTTAAAAATAGGGGATATAAAAATGACAGAACAAGATAAAACAGTTTCACCAGAACATGAATATTTAGGCGCAGGGAAAAGCCTTGCCTATGGTCTACAGCATGTATTAACCATGTATGGCGGTATTATCGCTCCACCATTGATTATTGGTACAGCCGCGGGACTTGAACCTGCGCAAATCGGTTTATTGATTGCTGCGGCGCTTTTTGTCGGTGGCTTGGCGACCATACTACAAACCGTAGGTGTGAAATATATCGGTGCAAAATTACCCTTAGTTCAAGGGGTTTCATTTGCAGGTGGGGCGACAATGATTGCCATAGTAACCGCAGGCGGTGGGCTTTCTGCTGTTTATGGTGCGGTGATTGTTGCATCCTTGATTGGCTTTTTCCTAGCACCTTATTTTTCAAAAATTATTCGTTTTTTCCCACCGATTGTGACTGGCTGTGTGATCACCGTGATTGGTCTTTCATTGCTGCCTGTCGCGGTACGCTGGATGATGGGGGGGAACAATAAAGCACCAGACTGGGGAAGTGCTGAGAACATCAGCTTGGCATTTTTAACTTTGGGTATCGTGATTGCGCTGAACTTAACCCGTAATGCAACCATCCGACGTTTATCTATTTTGTTAGCCATCGTCTTCGGTACAGTGCTCGCTTATGCCTTTGGCTTTGGCGATTTTTCTAAAGTTGCAAATGGTAACTGGATTCAATTTCCAAGCTTGTTTGCTTTCGGTATGCCAACTTTTGAGTTAAGTGCCATTATTGCCATGCTGATCGTGACTTTAGTCATTATGACTGAAACGACGGCAGACATTATTGCTGTCGGTGAAATTGTTGGTACTAAAGTAGATGCTGAGCGTATTACCAATGGCTTACGTGCAGATATGCTATCTAGTGCAGCAGCACCAATCTTCGGCTCATTCATGCAAAGTGCTTTTGCACAAAATGTCGGTTTAGTAGCGATTACAGGCGTGAAAAGTCGCTTTGTTGTTGCAGCGGGTGGAATGATTTTAGTCGTATTAGGCGTTCTGCCAATTATGGGCCGACTTATTGCAGCAATTCCAGTCCCTGTCTTAGGTGGTGCTGGTTTAGTTTTGTTTGGAACGGTTGCGGCTAGTGGTATTCGTACCTTGGCGAAAATTGACTATAACGAGCAAAAGAACCTCATCATTGTTGCGACGGCAATTGCAGCAGGGATGATTCCAATTATCGATCATTCGTTCTACGCAAACTTCCCTAAATGGGTGCAAACACTCTTTCATTCAGGCATTAGTTCGACTTGTTTGATGGCGATTATTTTAAATATTGTATTCAATCATTTAAATTTATTTAAAAATAAAGAAGTGATTATGAGCAAAGATCAGGTTAAAAAACCAAGCATGGCAATAGATGTGCAACATTAATCATGGCAGATTTTAAGTCTTGAACCTTGCGATGATGCATAAAATATAGTTTGTATAGAATAAATAAAGCCCTCTAAATTGAGGGCTTTTTATTGCGTAATATTTAAATAAATTAATACCAAGACATGAAATAAGATATTTACTAACAATTGGTTAAGTGATTTTTAGTCTATTGAACTCTAAGTATTTAAGCTAAAAATACATTAATTTGAAATGTGAATAGGCGTTGGGAACTGAAACACATCACAATTATGCCCAGCGCCAATACGATCGATGACGGCAAAGCTACTCGGTGCTTCGAGTGTTAGGAGAGGATGATGCCATGTTCCTGCACGATAGTTGACTCCTTGGCTACCATCAGTAATGAAAGCATATAGCTGTGTAAGATCGGGACTGTGATCATCTAACGCAGGTGCAACAACCACTAAAAAAGCCTGTGCTTGCATTGGAATAAAAGCTTGCGAGCCGTTGGGATGCCGCTCTAACATCGAAATCGTAAAAGGCAACTCAGTCGTTTTGATATTTCTGAAGATGCTAATTCCAGCAACCGCATCACCTGAAATTTCTGCTTCCACGAGCGCATGATATCGCTCTGTATGTGCGTCATTGATGTGGAAAAAATCATGTCCAGTTGTACAAATAACCTCACCAAAAGGCGCAAAGCCTTCAATACTTAGAGCTTGTAATTTTATGCTGTGTGTCATGTTTAGATATCTTATAGGGCATTTAATTAAAAAAATTGAAACAATACAAATAGGAAGCCCGAAGGCTTCCTATTTGATTAACACTGCAATTAAAGATGTATTTTTCCCCATAACCGTATGCGACTAATGCCCCCGTCAGGAATCATATTGATGCGGATATGCGATATTTTTTCATGCTTTAAAATCTCACTGACAAAGCTATGAATATGATCCATCTGCATGTCTTATTGCACCAGATTGGCCCAAAGCCAAAATGCACCAGTCAAAACCTGGTGCACGGCGACGTTTAGTTTCCCAACCATCTCCCATATTGATGCCGCGACTAGGGTTAATTAAGTTTCGTGGATGTCCAAAGTGAGCATCACTATAAGCAATAACACGTCCACCATTTTCTAGTGCAACGAGGTCTAATGTGCTCGTACTGTCTTGAATTTGAACCTGAACTTCACCATAGACTTTAAATCGTGCAATACCGCCGTCTGGATATATATTTAAACGCACATGGGTAAAAACCTGATCAGTTGAGACCTTCAATATATGGTGTTGGCTCGGGCCCAATACGGTATTGCCTAAGATATTGACCCATGCTGCCTGTGCTAGTTCACCACTCGGTGCAAAGCAGGCTTCAACTGATGCGGAAGCTGGATAATTCCCTGTAAAGAATGTTGTATCAATATCTAAGGCTTGAATTCGACCAGCGACACCGAGTTGGATAATTGCCCAATCATAACCTGCATGGCGTTTACGACGGGTTTCCCAACCATCCATCCATTTGCCATGATCATCAAATTTATCTTCGACAAAGATTGGTGCATTAAATTGCAGCATGCGTTTTGCTTCTGCAAAAAAATCATCTGAACATTCAAGTATTTTTGCACCAATACGGTCATCTGCTAAATTTGTAAGTATCTGTAATTGTGCAGGAATATCAAAACTTGGTGCGAGTAAAGTCGCCATATATAAAATCCATTCACTATTTTCATTTAAAACATATGCATTTAGTTTTCAGTGTTAAAAATTTAACAATTGATAAAAACAAGCATTTACACGTGTTTAGAAGCACAGCGTGTGCCAACTTTAGAATTTTTTATTGCTTGTTTGAAAAAATGGCATGCTTTTCGCTTTTTAGGAGAAAGATATTTAAAAAAACACAGGGGAGTTATAGATGGACATTACAATTATTGGTGCAGGTATGGCGGGCCTAACGACTGGGATCGCTTTGAACAAATTTGGACACCAAGTAACCATCTATGAACAGGCAGAACAAATTTTACCTGTTGGAGCCGCCATTTCTTTATGGTCTAACGGTGTCAAATGTTTGAACTATTTGGGGCTAACCGAACAAGTCGAAAAGCTCGGTGGCAAGATGGATCACTTAGCCTATATTGATGGCTTAACGGGCGATGTTATGACGCAGTTTAGTCTGTTTCCTTTAATCGAAGAAGTTGGACAGCGACCTTATCCCGTTTCACGTGCTGACTTACAAAATATGCTTATGGATGAATTTGGTCGTGAGAATATTCATCTAGGCAAAAAAATGGTGAGCTTCTCAGAACAAGATGATCAAGTGATCACACATTTTGCTGACGGAAGTGAGGTTCTGGCTGATTTATTGGTTGGCGCCGATGGTACACATTCATTGACACGGGCGTATGTATTGGGGGAACAAGTTGAGCGCCGCTATGCAGGTTATGTCAATTGGAACGGTTTAGTCGATATTTCAGAAGAATTTGCTGCGGCAGATCAATGGACGACATTTGTAGGTGAAGGTAAACGCGTTTCGCTGATGCCCGTTGCCGACAACCGATTCTATTTCTTCTTTGATGTACCTTTGGCAGTAGGCTTAGAAAATGACCGCACACAATATAAGGCCTTATTTAAAGAATACTTTAAGGGCTGGTGTGAACCGGTGCAAAAGCTAATTGATGCTGTAGATGCCCAAAAAACCAATCGGGTAGAAATTCATGATATTGAACCTTTTGCAGATTTCTACAAAGGTCGTGTGGTGATTGTGGGTGATGCAGCACACAGCACAACGCCGGATATTGGACAAGGCGGCTGCCAAGCAATGGAAGACGCAATATATTTAGCCCGTTCTTTGCAAATCAATACTTTAGGGTTGCAAGATTCATTGCGTCGTTATCAAAATAAACGTAATGAACGTGCCAATGAATTGGTTCTGCGAGCGCGTAAGCGTTGTGATGTAACCCATATGAAAGATGTAAGCGTAACGCGCGAATGGTATGCAGAACTGCGTAAAGAACAAGGCAATCATATTATGAAAGGTATTATCAGTAATATTGTAGGTAATCCATTGGATTAAAAAAAATAAACTAATAAAACTTTAGCTTTCAGCAGCCAGTACGAATTATTCGCACTGGATTTTTTTACAAAAAATTAAGTGACAAAAAAGCTTAAATAATGGTTTTAAGGGTTCAAAGATTTTAAATTGATCTTAATTTCTTCCATTTTTTCCACCAACAGATTAATCATGATCTGAGAAATTCGAGAGGTTTGGCGCTTCGATGCGACACATAAAGCGATGGTCAAACTGTGTAAGCCTTTTTCACGGATTGGTTTAAAAATAATCTTATTATTCTCAAGCAGTGGCAAAGCATCCATGTATGACATCAAACTGATGCCTAATTGTTGCTGAACCAATGACAATATCATTCTAATGTCATTACATTCGATCTTTTGAATCGGACTAAACTTATGATGTTTATATAAAGTCTGTACATATTCACTAATAATGAGTGGTTCACTCGGTAAAATATGCCGTTCATTTAACGTATCTGAAAGATAAATTTTATCCATCCCACCCAAGGTATGATGCGGTGACATTACAAAGCCCAACGGAATTTCTATAAAGGATAAAATCTCTAATTGGCTATGGCTTTTTGGATTTAAGATAATGCCAAAATCTAATTCTGCATCGACGATTTTTCTGGATATATCATCACTGCTATTCATGCTGATGTTGAGGTTGATCCACGGATAAGTCTCAGCCATCTTTTGAATACAGTCGACGACAAAACTGTCATTCAAAGCTGCAATAAAGCCCATTTCAATGTTTCCACGGTTTAAGCCTTGGATTTCATCAAATCGAGTTCGCGTCAGTTGATATTCTTTTTGCCATTTTAATAAATCGGCATACAGTAATTCACCCGCGAGCGTCAGTTTTAAGCCCTGAGGTAGTCGTTCAAATAGGGCAACCCCCAGTTCTTCTTCTGCCAAAACGATTTGTCGATGTACTGCCGAGACTGAAATAAAAAGTTGTTCAGCAGCTTTGCGTAGACTCCCAGTCCTTGCAACCGCCATAAAATATTCAGAAAATCTAGAAAAAGTAATCGACATACAGGCTTCAATCTCTATCGCGTGATCAGCGAATCATAATGTTATGCATTTTAAGCGATATTCATGCCAGCTTTATCAAATCAAGCAGGGTTCAATGCTTAATGTTCTAAAAAACAGAACAATCTATGCAAATCATTCTAATAGACAGAAATGTTTTTAGAATTTAATTTCGACTTAGAAAATAAGGATTTAGCAAAATTTCAATGACGCTAAATGCTGAAGAAATATTGAAAATGTCGAGATGAACTATGAATGCCATTCCAGTACTCAATTTATTTACCCAACCTCAGTTCAGTACATTTGATGCCAACGACTGGAATATTTTGGCGCAGCATTGGTATCCCGTTGCACGTGTAGAAGATGTTTCGATTGAACCGCAACAAGTGCAATTACTCGATGTAAAAATGGCGTTATATCAAACTGAAAGTGGAAAAATTCATTTGGTTCGTGATATCTGTCCACATCGAGGGGTGCCATTAACTAAAGGCTGGGTCAAGGGTGAAGACATTATTTGTCCATATCATGGTTTACATTATAACGGCGCAGGAAAGTGTGTAAAAATTCCTGCACAGCCTGAGCTGACACAAATTTCAGAGCGTTTTTCATTAACTAAATTTCCAGTTGTATTGAAATATGGATTGGTGTGGACCAGTTTATTTAACCGAGATGAATCTACGGCCAATTTTCCAAATTTAGACACGTGGGATAACGAGCAGCACCAATCGATATTGCCACCTTATGTAGATATTGGAGGTTCAAGTGGACGTCAGCTCGAAGGCTTTATTGATGTTGCACATTTCGCATGGGTGCATCATGAGAGCTTTGCAGACCGTGAAAACCAAAAAGTGCCAAAATATTCGACAGTGCGTACAGACTATGGACTACATACAGAATATCTCAGTGATGTGAGTAATTATCCGCATGGCTTACAACATTTAGCGCCAGAAGATTTTTTATGGAAAAGAACATTTGATGTCTATCCGCCATTTTCAGCAATTTTAACCATCGATTTTCCTGAAAATGGGGTGTTGAAAATCTTAAATGCCTGTTGTCCTGTATCGCATAATAAAACCCGTTTATTTGTGCCTTTAACTCGTAATTTTGATACCACAGGAGATTTACAAGCGGTCTATGATTTTAATGCACAAATTTTTGCTGAAGATCAGGACATGGTGGAAAGTCAAAAACCAGAGGAATTGCCACTGGAAATTAGTATGGAGGCGCATTTTGAAGCAGATCGCTCATCCACAATGTATCGTCGCATATTAGCTGAGTGGGGGCTAAGCAAACGTTATACCGTTTAAATTTTATATTTGAAGTATTCATGCAAAAAAGCGACTCAATCGAGTCGCTTTTTGAATTTGTAGGCTAAGGATTAGTTTACACGTATCCATGTTTGGCTGCGTCCAAGCGCAGATACACCAATATAACCACGACCATTCAAAGTCTTGCCGTCATTCGACATTTTGGCATTGAAGCTATAGGTTTTACCATTTTTCGGGTCAGTAATTTTACCGCCGTCATAGGTATTTTTACCGGTATTTTTCAAACCATTCACGATTTGTACACCGAGTAATGGTTTATTGTGGAATTTACCAACACATTTTTGGCAGTTTTCTGCTTCACCCGGGGTGAGTACATCAACGATTTTTGCAGATAAAACGCCATTTGAGGTTTCGTTAAATTGAACTACAGATAAAGGTTTTTTTGTTTGGTCATCGATGGTTTTCCATTTAGTACCATGCAATGGATCAGCAGCCAATGCTAAGCTAGACACCAGTGATAAACCGATTAGGCTAAGAGTTGTTTTTATCATTTTAGAACCTCTATTGAACATAGTAAGAGATGTGCATCCCTGATCTTCCAAAGGGTGGATACACAAGACTTGGAAAATTACAAAGCATCAGCCTTGCTTTCTTCAAGGACTATATTCACAAAAAAATAAGTATATATTGTGGATTTTATATACTGATTTTGAATATCTAGAATCTGGATCGTGTAGAAAAATAGAATAAATGTTGAGCTTTGTTTATAACATTTGGGGTTTGTATCACTTTTATAAATATCAAACGCAGTTTGAATTAAAAGAATTGGAGCTACAATCCGTAAAAAAGTAGGAACTAATAGGCTCATTTAAGCTTTCATTTTTTATTGTAATCATGGTGAATTAGATTAATTTGATTTTAAAAAATAACGCTAAAGTGCTATGTATAGCATTCATATTTTAGAATTAAATAAAATCATTTCATTCATAGATTAGAACTCGTTAAGCTTGTGCTATGAATAATACGAAAATGCGGCTTGATCACTGAACTGGATTAAGTATGTATAGGAATAACGATGAAAAATTTTAACAACAAAGTCGCAGCCATTACTGGAGCAGGTTCAGGTATTGGGCAGCAGTTAGCTATTCAACTGGCTCAAGCAGGTGCGAATCTAGCATTAAGTGATCGGAACCTTGACGGTCTTGCACAAACGTCTGAAATGATTAAGCACACCGGTGTGAAAATAACTCAGACCCAGTTAGATGTATCTGATCGTGCCGCTGTCGAGCAATGGGCGGCTGCAACCCAAGCTGAATTTGGTCAGGTCAATTTGATCTTTAATAATGCGGGTGTCGCGCTAGCCAGTACAGTAGAAGGTATGCATTATGATGAAATTGAGTGGATTATGAATATCAATTTCTGGGGCGTGGTGTATGGGACAAAAGCATTTTTACCGTACTTAAGACAAAGTGGCGATGGACATATTGTGAATATTTCCAGCTTATTTGGTTTGACAGCTCAACCGACGCAAAGTGCCTATAATGCAACTAAGTTTGCAGTCCGTGGTTTTACAGAATCTTTACGTCAAGAATTAGATTTGGAAAATGTCGGAGTGAGCGCTACCTGCGTGCATCCGGGTGGAATTCGAACCAATATTGCAAATAGCGCACGTATGAGTGACAGTATTCGCGCGTTGGGTATGAACCCAGATAGAGCCACGAAAGCCTTTAATAAAGTGCTGAAAACACCGCCTGAAGTTGCAGCAAAAGTGATTTTAGATGCAGTGAAACAGAATAAACGTCGTGTTTTAATCGGCAATGACGCCAAAATCATTGATTTAATTCAGCGGATTGCACCTACACGATATGCCCAAGCCATAGATCTGCTCAGTGGTAAGAAAAAACGTAAATAATTCAAAGATCAATAATAAGGGATGATGCAATATGATCCCTTTTTTTTTGATTCTGTATTGTCAAAATATTTATTTGAAAATGTATTTCTAATATGAATTAAGCGGTGCTAGAGAAGACGCTCTTTTGAAATCACATAATTCCAGCATGAGTTCAATTGATTAAAAATTTTGAACTATTTAGAAGTAAAATATGAGAAAAAATGATATTTAAATAAAAAATGAACACTTCACCACAAAATATAAGACTATTTTAGCTTGCTAACAGAATTGTATTAAAAACGTCCTAAGGATTGGACTACACAGGTGACTTAAATGGAATTAAGACATTTAAAATATTTTGTCATGGTTGCACAAGAACTTAATTTTAGCCAAGCGGCCTTAAAACTTTATACGGCTCAGCCTTCTCTTAGCCAACAAATCAAAGACCTCGAAGAGTTTATTGGCGTACAGTTATTTATTCGCTCTAAACGTAAAGTTGAACTGACCGATGAAGGAATTGTGTTTTTAGAACATGCCAAAAACATTTTAGAAAGTGCCGATAAAGCAGTAGCGATGACGCGCCAAGTCAAAAAAGCCAAAGACCAAAAAATTACCATCGGCTTTGTACCTGTTGCTGAAATGAAAATTTTCCCTTTTATTATTCCGAAACTTACAGAGATGTTTCCTGACTTAAAAGTTGAACTTTTAAGCTTAAATGACACGCAAATCGTCAGTGATTTACATAATGGACGTATTGATATTGCTATATCGAGGGCAGATATTAATAACCATGAAATTTCGAGTCAGTTAATTTTTGAAGAGCCTTTGATTTTCTTGATGAATAATCAGCATCCATTTGCAAATCAAAATAAAATATCAGTCAAATCTTTAGAAGAAATAGATTTTATTATTCCGGCTGAGGAAGTGTCGTCAGTTTTGCATCATAAGATTTTAAAATTTGCAGAAGACAAAAAGATCAACTTAAAAATCATCCAGCGCGCCAGTAATATTTTATTCAACATTAATTCAATCAATATCACACAGTCGTGTACGATTTTACCGAGTTATATTGCAGATATTGCTTATGAAAATATTATTGTCAAAAAGTTAGATACGGACCTTCCAACAATCAACTTATATATGAGTAAGCGCAGTACAAATACATCACCTAGTGTGCAAGCATTTATAAATTTAATTAACGATTTTTTTCATTTGAAGTTTGATTGAAGTATATCATTTAGTTAAATGATTCTGCTCAATAAATAATCTTCACAGGGGGGTAAAAACCTATAGATTTGCGCTGCTGATAAAGTTTATGTTGGTTCAAATTAGACGGTTTTTTTAAACTAAGGCTAAGTGGCGATTACTTCATCATAAAAATTGAATCTGTGCGATGCTATGCTTATTTGCCTAAAGGGTTCACTGGATTGCCAAAGTTGTAGAGCTTTTATTGACTGCTGTGGGATTAGATGTTCAATAAGCTTTTGAAATCGCTCATCGAGAATTGCCTGAATTAACCGAAGTCTAAATGAAAGCTTTTTGTTTTTGATTAAACAAAGAAGATGTAATTTTCCATCTTCTTTGTATTAACAATGCGTTTGGATATTATGAACTTTTAGAATCTTGAGTCGTTGTTATCGGTGCTTGTGTGGCTACTCGTTTGGTCAAAATGACATGTGCCGCGACACCGATACAAATCCCCCAAAATACTGAGCTTAGCCCTAAAAAATGCATACCTGAGGCTGTCGCTAAAAAGGTGATCAGCGCTGCATCACGGTTGGCCTCATTTTTCATCGCAACCGACATATTTGTCCCAATCGCACCTAATAACGCTAGACCTGCAAGTGCAGCGACCAACTCTTTAGGTAATAGGCTAAATAACATGACAATGCTGCCTGCAAATAAGCCACCTAAAATATAAAAAATACCATTGGCAATACCGGCTATATAGCGTTTTTCTTTTAGTTCATGTGCATCTTTGCCCATACACATAGCTGCGGTAATAGACGCCAAAACAATGGTAATGCCTCCGACACATGCGACACCGAGCGAGGCAATACTGGTCGCTGTGATAATCGGCTTGGCTGGCGTGTCATATCCACTGAGTTTCATGATCGCCATCCCCGGAAGGAATTGACCACTCAGACTGACTAAGATTAAGGGAATCGCCAAATTTAAAGTTGAGTTCCAAGTCCAAATTGGGGCAATAAACTGCGGTATAGCGAGTTGAAAATTCACATCAACAGGATTAATTTTGCCTAATGCAAAACTCAAAACGACTCCAGTCAGTAAGACCCAAATCATCGCGTAGCGTGGCGATAGTCTTTTAGAAATCAGAAAGACCAATAACATGCCAAAGACAATGATCGGCATACTATCTGTAGCAGTGAACAGTCCAAGCCCAAACTGAAATAAAATACCTGCCATCATTCCCGCAGCGACATCTTGAGGAATCCATTTTAGGAGTTTGTCAAAATAGCCGGTGATTCCAATCAAAAATATAACGATAGCAGACGTGATATAAGCCGCTATGGCTTCATTCAGCGAAATATTCGGAAAGAGGGTGACTAAAAGAGCCGTACCGGGCGCTGACCACGCGGTAATCACCGGGGTTTTATATTTAATAGAGAGATAAATACCCGCCAGTGCTGCACCAATAGAAATCCCCCAAATCCATGAAATCATCATGGCTGGGGAGACTTGGGCTTTTTGTGCGGCTTGGAAAAAAATAATCAATGGGCCTGAATAGGAGATCAGCACGGCTAAAAATCCTGCAACCGTCGCTGAGATCGACCAATCTTCTTTTAATGTTTTTAACAGGGGTGCCATCGCTTTTGCCTCCATGCGACTATGTCAATGAGCCTGTTGAATTTAACCAATGATTTTTAGAGATTAACCTTGATCTCCACCACCAACAGGGACGACTGTTCCTGTCATATAAGATGAATCATCGGATGCCAAAAATAAGATGGCATTGACTTGTTCCTGAATTGTGCCATAGCGGCCTAAGAATGTGCGGTCAATGGTTTGATCGACCACGTCTTGCATCCATTGTTTTTCATGATCTGACAATGGGTTGGCGTTTCTAGGTACTTTTCGTGGTGGCGCTTCTGTACCACCTGTAGCTACGGCATTGACTCGAATACCATCTTTGGCGTGTTCAAAAGCGAGTGCAGAGGTTAAGCCATTTACCCCACCTTTTGACGCTGAATATGGCACACGGTTAATACCACGGGTTGCAATAGAAGATACATTTACAATTGTCCCTTGCTGATTTTTAATCATTTCAGGTAACACGGCTCGGCAGCACCACATAGTTGGAAATAATGAACGATTAACTTCCTTAATGATTTCTTCTTCTGAAAACTCTTGGAAGGGCTTCATCCAAATCGCACCTCCGACGTTATTGATCAAGATATCAATTCGGCCATATTTTTTAATGGCTTGGGTAGCAACTAATTGAGCGCCTGAATATGTTTCAAGATTGGCTTTAATAATAATGGCATCGCCATTATGGGCTTGAATATCGTTCAGCGTATCTTCAACAAAATCTGAAAGATCTGCCAATACCACTTGAGCGCCTTCCCGTGCCACTTGTAGTGCGACTCCACGACCGATACCTTGAGCGGCACCGGTTACAATGACAACTTTATTGCTAAATCTGGCTTGTTCTGACATTAAACTATTCTCCCTTAATTCGCTGAGAATTTTTCAAACAAGAAGTTTGCAGGTTTAACGCCTTCTGTATCTAACCAGCCACGTACAGCTTCAACCATCGGTACAGGACCACAGAGATAAATATCTACATCGCCGTTGTTTAACCAATCTTTTTCAACATGACTGGTCACATAGCCTTTACGTTCATGCTGTGACTCAGGGTGAGCGACCACAGTACGGTATTCGAACCAGGGGAGTTTGCTTTGTAATTCATCGAGCTTGTCTTTTGCCACGATGTCAAAGTCATTGGTTACGCCAAATACAAGACGAACAGGTTGTTCAGAACCTTTTTCTTCAAGCACTTGTAACATGGACATAAACGGCGCAATACCTGTACCACCTGCAAGCATGACCACAGGGCGGACGACATTACGCAGATAAAAACTACCAAAAGGACCTTTGAAGGTCATTTTGTCGCCGGCTTTCGCATTGGCACTCAGGAAGGTACTCATTTTTCCTTCAGGGACATTACGAACCACGAAGCCTGTTAAACGATTGCCCGGCTTTGAACTAAACGAATACGAACGTGTTTCTTCAGTCCCCGGAATGCCGACATTGACGTATTGACCTGCCAAGAAGTTAATGTCAGGTTGATCTTCATCCAGTTGAATATCAAAGGTAATCGTAGAATCCGACATATTTTCAACACGAGACAATGTGCCTTGAAACTCATGAATTTCAGTTTTACACACGTCAGATGATGCACTGATTTGGAAAACTGCATCTGAACTTGGACGACATTGGCAAGCTAAAATATAACCTTGCTCAGCTTCTTCGGGGGGTAAAGCATCTTCGATATAAGATTCTTCAGGCATGTCGTAAGTTCCCGACTCACAAAATGCACGGCATGTCCCACATGCGCCATCACGGCAATCTAGAGGGATATTGATTTTTTGACGATAGGCTGCGTCGGATAGGGTTTCACCTTGAGCAACACTAATAAAACGAGTAACGCCATCTTCAAATTGAAGTGCAACATTATGGTTTGACATGGCTGAATATCCTTTTGAAAATCTGGTATAACGTGTCCTTTCAGCCAAATATCCTTCTGGCTGAAAGTAAAACCTTGCTTAGTAAAATAAGCTTTTAGAGGTGATAAATATCAATAACTTGGTTGATATAATCGTTTTTCAGAACAACATATTTGCTGAGGATTTTTGGCTGCTCGCCTGAAAAATCAATTTCATAACGTGACATGCCAAAGTAGCTATAGTTGGTTTTGTAGCGGAAACTTAAGGTGTTCCAGTTAAAACGCACCGTCACTTTGTCGCCATCACGTTCAATAATCTCGACGTTATTAATGTTATGGCTGGTTCGGGTATCTGGCATCGTGGCAGATGAACGCTCAGTTTTAATGCGGAAGACACGGTCTTCTAAACCTTGGCGGTCTGGATAATAAATCAAAGAAATCTCAGACTGCGGATCTTCCGTTAGGCGGTCATCGTCATCCCAAGCCGGCATCCAAAATGATGCAGATGGGGCATAGCACGCTAGCCATTCATCCCACTGTTCATCATCTAAAAAACGCGCTTCGCGGTAGAGGAACTGAGATACAGCTTCAATGCTTACGCTGTCTAAATGTGCAGTTGCATTCATGCGACATCTCCTTGTTCATTTGCGACTTGTTCTGCCAACTCTTTTTCTTCAGCGATGGCATGTTTCATGGTTTTTAACCAATATTGATGCTGAGCAAGGTAAAGACCTTCATCTTCCGTTTTGATGCCACTTAATAGCGGTTTTAATCCAATTTCATTGGCTGCATCATCCGGTCCATGAATCCAGTGTTTTGAACCACGGCACATGTCGTTCCATTCCAGTTCAATCCCCGCATATCCAGCTTGGCAGGCACGGAATTCTTCTAAATCGTCAGGTGTTGCCATGCCTGAAGCATTAAAGAAGTCTTCATATTGACGAATACGACGTGTGCGTGCTTCTGGCTCTTCACCAACAGGGGCGATACAGTAAATGGTGACTTCAGTTTTATTGACAGAAATCGGGCGTAAAACTCGAATTTGTGAACCGAATTGATCCATCAAATAGACGTTTGGATAAAGACATAGGTTACGTGAACGCTCGATCATCCATTTCGACATCGGCGCGCCAAATTTTTCGGTATATTCATCGGCTTTGCTAAAGTTTGGACGGTCTTCTGGGTTTGCCCATTGGGTCCACAACAACATGTGACCACTATCAAAACCATAAGAACCACCGCCTTGCTTGCCCCAAGAACCCGCACTCATGGCACGAATATTATCTGCCGCTTGTGCTTCTTTACGGTGCTGAGTGGTCGCTGCATAGTTCCAATGCACGGCTGATACGTGATAGCCATCTGCGCCATTTTCAGCTGTCAGTTTCCAGTTACCTTCATAGGTATAGGTAGATGAACCACGTAAAACTTCTAAACCGTTTTCCGACTGACCTTCGATCATGTCGATAATTTTGGTGGTTTCACCTAAGAATTCTTCAAGGCTTGGCACATCAGGATTTAAGCTACCAAATAAAAAGCCTTTATAACTTTCAAAGCGCGCGACTTTTTTCAAGTCATGTGAACCATCTTGGTTAAAACAATCTGAATAACCCGCTTCGGCAGGGTCTTTAACTTTGAGCAATTTACCTGAGTTATTAAAAGTCCAACCATGGAATGGACAGGTGTAGGTTGCTTTGTTGCCTTTTTTATAACGACATAACTGTGCGCCACGGTGTGAGCAGGCATTGATCATGGCATTCAGTTCACCATTACGGTTACGTGCAATGATGATCGGCTGGCGACCGATATGAGTCGTGTAATAATCATTGTTATTTGGAATTTGGCTTTCATGTGCTAAATACACCCAGTTACCTTCAAAAATGTATTTCATTTCAAGATCAAATAACGCTTGATCAGTAAATACTGAGCGGTGCAGTTTAAATTCACCAGTGTCAAAATTATCGACAAGAAGTTCATCAATACGATCTAGATGGCTGGTGTTAATTACAGGAATACGTGGCATGTCCATTCTCCGACTGTCCAATGAGGGGATAGTCACCGAGTTGTCAAACTTGGATGAGACAGCTCGGCTTCCTTAGATTGAGTAATTAAGCGCTAGCGCGTCGACGATCAACTTCAGTATTTGGTGCTGCAGCTTGTTCTTTAACTAACTCAACATTAAAGCTAATGTGTTTAAACGGTTGGTTTAGGCCACGACGCGCAATTTCAGCTTCGTCTGTGATATCAACAGCAGTTGCCACCAGACCATCACGAGTTGCAAAGGCAAAGTCGTCCCAAAGGTATTTATCACCTTCGATGTTGAATTGAGTGGTTAGCTTGCGGTAACCTGGTGCAGAGATAAAATAATGTACATGTGATGGACGGTTACCATGACGGCCTAGTTTGTCTAAAACAAATTGAGTTGTACCTTCTGGAGGGCAGCCATAACCAACGGGCATCGTAGTTTGTGCAACATATTTACCGTCTTGGTCAGAAAGAATCGTACGGCGAAGGTTAAAGTCAGATTGAGACTTATCAAAGAAAGAATAGTTACCTAGGCTGTTGGCATGCCAAATTTCAACTTTAGCGCCTTCAATGATGTTGCCTTCGGTATCTGTTACCGTACCTTCAATAAACAGAGTTGGAATTTTATCGGTTTCCGTACCATCATCCATACGAGCAAAGCCCACTGATTCAGGTGCGCCAGCCACATATAAAGGGCCTTCAATGGTACGTGGTGTACCACCTGTAATACCTGCTTTCGCATCAGCTTCATCCGCACGTAAATCAAGATAGTGCTCTAAACCTAAACCTGCGGCTAAAAGACCTAATTCGTTTGCTTGACCCGCGTCTGTAAAATACTCTAGACCTTTCCATAGTTCAGTTTGAGTAATATCCAGATCTTCAATCGCTTGGAATAAATCACCCAATAAACGTACCACAACTTCCTGTACACGTTGGTCAACAGGCCCTGTCGCTGTATCTACGTTCATTTGTTTAACCAGAACATCAATCTCTTGACGGTTCATACTATATCTCCTTAAGTATGCATTTAAGTTTGGGTGGCTATCACTCGATAAAAGAGGTCTTTGGCTGCCACGTTCCTTGTTTAGTTGTCTAACAATACTTTTTAAGTTGTTTCGTGTAGCGGCTGAAGCTTCTTTCAGGTAATGCGCTGCACGATGTCTTTGATCTGTTGGATGGGATTAAATTTGCTTAATCCTGTCTATGTGATATACCTTAAAAGAATAAAATCTTCACGTCGAAGATCAAATTTGCATTTTATTATACTTAATAGGTATCGATAGCCATGGAACTAAGACACTTAAGATACTTTGTCGCGGTGGTTGAAGAGCAGAGTTTTACTAAAGCGGCAGAAAAACTATATATAGCTCAACCACCTTTGAGTCGGCAGATTCAAAATTTGGAACATGAGCTTGGAATTCAGTTATTTGAACGCGGTAGCCGTCCGCTTAAGACTACCGAAGCAGGCCAATTTTTTTATCATCATGCTTTAAAACTTTTGTCTAATGCAGAAGAAATTAAATCAATGACGAAACGAATCGGTTTGACAGAACGGACCGTGACAATCGGTTTTGTGAGCTCTTTATTGTTTGGTTTACTTTCGAATATTTTGTATTTATTTAAACAACAACATCCACATTTAAAAATAGAAATGGAGGAAATGGCCACCACAGAACAAATCAAAGCATTAAAGGAAGGTCGTATAGATGTCGGCTTTGGGCGTTTGCGTATTTCAGACCCCGCGATCAAACGGGTTTTACTGCGTGAAGAACGCTTAGTGGTAGCCTTACATGCTAGTCATCCATTGGCACAAAAAAAGGAAGGGGTATATCTCGCAGATCTGATTGATCAACAATTGATTTTTTACCCAAATCACAACAAACCAAACTTTTCGACCCAAGTGCGTGGCATATTTTCAGAGTATGGTTTGGAACCTAAAAAAGTACGTGAAGTTCGTGAATTACAACTGGCATTGGGCTTTGTTGCGGCGAACGAAGGGGTTTGTATCACCCCAATGAGTGCCCAAAGTGTGCAATTAACACATTTAACCTTTGTTCCTATCTTAGATGAAGCCGCGATTAGTCCTATATTTATGGCTGTACGTAATATGGATGAAAGCGAAGATATTCGTGGTTTATTTGATAGTGTTTATCAAGTGTATGATTTAGAAGCGATTCCATATGATCGTGCTGTGTTTTGAGTATGTTGTCGCTAGACGTTCAGATGAACTGCACATATGAAATGATCTATTTAAATAAAGCGGAATCAAGGGATTAATTTGTATTCAACTTTTTAGGTATACAAACATGCCTAATCGGTTTTGGACATTAAGCACCGACTTATTCATTGTGAAAAGCGAATTTTACAAGCTTCACAATTAGGAGGTGGGCTATGCAAAACCAGAAAATTAATATTAATACCTTGGTTGATGAAGCCAAATTTACGCCATTTCATTGGGGTGTTTTGATTTGGTGTCTTTTGATTATTATTTTTGACGGTTATGACTTGGTGATCTATGGCGTTGCCTTACCGTTGTTGATGCAAGAATGGTCATTATCTGCGGTACAAGCGGGCTTACTGGCAAGTACGGCTTTATTTGGCATGATGTTTGGTGCAATGTGTTTTGGCACACTGTCCGATAAAATTGGTCGTAAAAAAACCATTATGATCTGCGTCGGTATTTTTAGTGGTTTTACCTTCTGCGGCGCTTTTGCAAGTACTCCAGTTGAGTTTGGTATTTTACGCTTTATTGCCGGTCTAGGCATCGGTGGCGTTATGCCGAACGTTGTGGCATTAATGACAGAATACGCGCCAAAACGTATACGCAGCACCTTGGTTGCACTAATGTTTAGTGGTTATGCCATTGGTGGTATGGCTTCAGCATTATTGGGAGCTTGGTTAGTGCCAGTATATGGCTGGAAAATCATGTTTTATATTGCGATTATTCCATGTCTTGCACTGCCTTTAATTTGGAAATTCCTCCCTGAGTCATTGATGTATTTAACCTCGAAGCATCAAACAGATACGACTCGAACGATTGTCTCAAAAATTGCCCCTGAACATGTCCTCACAACGGATACTCAATTTGTACTCAATGAAATTTCTGAAGAAGACAAAGCTCCATTAAAAGCATTATTTCAACAAGGCCGTAGTTTCAGTACGTTCATGTTCTGGATTGCATTTTTCATGTGCTTACTGATGGTTTATGCACTTGGAAGCTGGTTACCAAAATTGATGATTCAAGCTGGCTATTCACTTGGTGCAAGTATGATCTTCCTTTTTGCGCTGAATATTGGTGGAATGGTAGGTGCTATTGGTGGTGGTGCTTTGGCTGACCGATTCCATATCAAAAAAGTACTGAGCATCATGTTCCTGTGTGGCGCATTGGCTTTAATCTTACTGGGCTTTAACAGTCCGCAAATGGTTCTGTATAGCTTAATTGCTGTTGCAGGTGCAGCTACCATCGGTTCACAAATCTTACTTTATACCTTTGTCGCACAATACTATCCAACCACGGTACGTTCTACAGGTATGGGCTGGGCATCGGGCATTGGACGAATTGGTGCAATCGTTGGACCGGTACTTACTGGTGCGCTGTTAACCATGAATTTGCCGCATCAAATGAACTTCTTGGTGATTGCCATTCCGGGTGTCGTAGCTGCTTTAGCAATTTTTATGGTGAATTTACAAGCGTCAGTAGAGGCATCTACTCAAGGTCAATCACGAAAGATCAATACACAAGCCATTAAAAATCCAGCGAATTAAGCCGGTATTTAAAGATTTAACATTACCCCAAAATTTTAGTTTCCAGGCCCTGATGCACAGCATGAGGGCTAGTGGGAAATTGTGACAAAAAATAAGGAAAGGGCATCGCCCAAATCGAGGTCAGGATGAAAACTCAAAAGCTAAATTTAGTCAAAAAAACCTTTAAAATTAAACCGATGCTACTGGCTTGTGCAGCTGTCTTCCCCATGTGGACACATGCGGCAGTCAGCGAGGCTGAAGTTGAACAGTTGCGTGAAGAAGTCAAAGCATTAAAAGCCATGATGCAGCAATATGTTCAACAGCAAAACACTTTGTCGAGTGAAATCAAAGACGTAAAACAAGGGCCTGTAGTTGCTGTGCAGAATCAAAAACCGACTCAAACACCGAGCCTGAGTTTAAATACCAAATCGGGTGCTGAGTTTAGCTTGTATGGCAATGTGCGAGCAGATGCATCTTATCAGGCAGAAGGCGGCAGCTTATCTCGCCTGTATAACCAAATGAATAGTGTTCCGCTAGAAGGGAATGCTGAAAGTTCAGATCGTTTAAAAGCAACACTTGCTGCCACACGTTTAGGCCTAGACTTTAAAACGCCGACTCAAGTGGGCGATGTAGGCGGTAAAATTGAAGTCGACTTTTTGGGCGCAAATGATGGACTGCGGATTCGTCATGCCTATTTGACCTATGGTGATTGGTTGGTGGGGCAAACATGGTCTAACTTTGCTGTACCTGATTATATGCCTGAAACCATTGATGCATTGGGCTATGTCGGTGGTGCTGTTAAACGTACACCGCAAGTTCGCTATAGTCACAAATTTAGTCCAGAGACAAATCTAGTACTCGCTGCAGAAGATTCTAAGGATGACAGCTCAAATATGCGTTTGCCTGCATTAACAGCGCGGTTAAACCATAAAATGACAGATACACTCATGTTGAGCGCACGTGCGATGGGTGCTGAAAAGAAAACGGATACGGATACAGAAACCGCATGGGGACTTGGTCTGGGCGCAAAACTAGATTTGACGGATAAAACAGTGTTCAAAGCGGATTATTACCATGTCAAAGGCGACAGCAGTTTTGTGTCATGGACCAACCAAGGTTTTGTGACCAATGCGGATAAAGACATCATCGCCACCAATGAATTTGACTCGATTACAGTAGGTTTAACTCAACAAATTTCAGCACAATGGCGCGGAACATTGGGCTATGGTTATATGAAAGCAGATGGTAATGCAGATTATGTCAACTCATTAGTTGATAAAACCAAGGCCAATAAAAACTTGTGGCAAGCATGGGCAAATGTATTTTACAGCCCTGTTAAGCCGATTAGTTTAGGTCTGGAATATGTCTATGGTGAACGTGAAGCTTTTGGCGCTGCGCCAAATGGCAGTACTAAAGGTGAAGATAATCGAATCGATGCAGTCGCGATGTATAACTTCTAATGTCGTTACAGAGAATTGTTAACTTTAAATTGCCTTAGAAATTTCAATATCAATTTAACGAGAGCGGGATTGGAAGTATGTTCAGGTTTTGACATTTAATTTTCCGAAAAACTTTCAATACGTGCTCTCAATCCATACACGCCCTTGATCTTCTCCGATTGAGGGCTTTTATCTTATTTAGAAACTTTTATTTTTTGACTAAAAAATATAATTATCTGTTTTATTTCATTTAACAAATCATTTGAATATAAAAATACGAAGAAGGATATTGATAAAAATCATGAATTTTGAAATATTTTGATACATACATGACGATAAAACACACTACAATCCTTGCCGTCAATTTCGTTTCACTTAGAAGACGCAATCATGGATGTCCCTCAATTTTCCAAATATAACAACACGTCACTTAAGCTTTTAAGCCTGATGATGCTTACTGCAATGGCACAATATAGTGTTGCAGATAGCAATGTATTACCTGAAATCACCATTAACGTTGAACAAAGTTCAATGGATGATCAAATAAAAAAAGCATTGACTAAAGTAAATGGTGCAACCAATGCGATCGTTGCAGCAGACATTCAAGATGTACCCAAGCGAACAAATGCTGATTTATTTAAAAATCAATCGGGGATTTACGCGGCATCTTCAGGAAATGAAGGGGTGAAACTGTCGATACGTGGCTCGGGGATCAATCGTGCACCGGGGGCGCATGCTTCAGGGTTGTATGTAACCTTAGATGATTTGCCATTTACAGGGCCAGGAGGAACACCTTATGAACTGCTTGAGCCGCTGTGGGTAGACCATATAGAGGTTTTACGGGGGGCTAATGGTTTAACACGTGGCGCATTAAGCTTGGGTGGTCTAATTAACTATGCAAGCCCAACAGGAAAAAATGCAGCAAAACTGTCAGTGCATCATGAAATGGGCAGCCACGGTTATCAAAAAAGTGAAATCAATTCAGGACAACAAATTGGCGACTTAGACTATTATCTTTCCTTAACGCAAAGTGATGATGACGGTTTTCAAGATCATGCTTCAAGCCAGAGCAAAGGTTTATCGGCCAATGTGGGATATAAAATAAACCCTAACCTAGATACACGTTTTTATCTGCGTTACCGAGAGACTGAACACCAAACCCCGGGACGTCTAACCCAACAACAGATTGAACAAAATCCAAAACAAGCAGTAGCCCACAATATCTCGCTGAATAATAATCGTCCGCAGCCGGGAAGTCTTTGGTTGGCGAATAAAACCAATATGATTTTGGACACAGGTGATCGCTTACAGTTGGGTCTGGCCTATCATCATTATCCGATGGATTTGCAAGAAGGACTTTATAGTACTGAGGTTGACTATGACGATATCAGTACCTTATTTAACTACCAATTTGACCGAATCTTGTGGGGCCATGAAAGCCAAAATACTTTAGGTTTCCGTAGTACCACGCATTTGCCAGATGGTCAGGTCGTTGAACGCTTGCGTGTTGCGCAAGGCGCCTATGCTGCGGGTACAGAAACGCGGCATTATACCTACCAAGGTGGTGACTATGTTTTACATTATGCTAATGCCTTGGCACTACACCCACAGTTTTGGCTCGATAGTCGTGTTGCATTGGCGTACACCCATCGTGAAAGTGAAGTGACATGGCCTGTGCAAAGTCATAAAGAAAATATTCGTGAATGGAATGTCCTGCCATCGCTAGGTTTTCGATATCAAATCCAACCTGAAACACAGCTCTTTGCCAATGTCAGTCGAAGCTTAGAAGCACCACATCCTTGGGCTTTAATTTGGGGTTCGGATCAAAAGTTCCCCGATGAAAGTGGCGCAGCGACGGGACGCCAAAATGCTCCGATTCATTTGAATAGTCAGACAGCGAATACTCTTGAACTAGGTGGGCGTGGTCAACATGCACTGGGTGAGTGGAATATTGCATATTACTATTCACAGGTTAAAAATGAACTGTTGGCTGTTGAAATCCAACCAGAGCCTAATCCGATAATTTACGAATCGAATGCTTCAGACACCATTCATCAAGGGATTGAAGTCGGTTTAAACAGTTCACTTTGGCAAAATGATACATATGGACAGGTTCAACTAAAACAAGCCTATACCTTGAATGATTTTCACTATAAAAATGATGCGGTATTTGGAAAAAATGAGCTTGCAGGTATACCAAAACACATCTATCAGGCTGAACTGAAATATGAACATCCTTTAGGCTTTTATGCTGCGGTGAATACACTTTATGCCGCAAAGGTCGCAACCGACTATGCCAATAGTTTCTATGCAAAAGATTGGCAAATTTGGGGAGCATCATTCGGCTATATACAACCACAAAAACAATATATGGCGTGGTTGGATTTTAGAAATATAGCCAATAAAAAATATGCATCTACCGTTACACCGGGCTATAACGATGCCGGCAAAGATCCTGCGCGTTTAACACCGGGTGAAGGTCGGGCGGTATATGCAGGACTGACGTATCATTTTAATTAAGCATCTTATATTCAAATACAGCGAACAATTGAAAAGCCTTATGCTGCGGATTTGATAATAAAAAAGGGAGCCAATCAGCTCCCTTTTTTATCCTTGCATGGGCTGTTAAGCAGTTCGAGGCATATCTTGAATACGTCGCCATGGCTGAGCTTCTTCAATTTCATACGCCAGTTCAATCAAGGTTTTTTCATCACCGACATCGGCTGATATTTGCATACTGATCGGTAGTCCGTCGTTTTGCGTTTCTCCCATAGGAATCGACATACCCGGCGCACCCACCACATTTTGGATAGGGGTAAAAGTCACATAGTTCTGTATACGTTCGAATAACTGGTCAAACGGTAATTGAGGTGACAAATAGCCAATTTTAGGTGTGGTATGTGCAAGTACAGGCGATAGCAAAACGTCATAATGCTTAAAGATTTCACGATATTGTTGCTGCATTTTCTTTAATCGATACAGAAATAGCGGGGTTTTATAAAAGTTCTTTTTATACAACTTCGATAAACCAACGGTTAAGTGATCTAACTCTTTTGGATTAAAGTCAGCGCCAAAGATTTTCTTGCCAAAGGTACTCAGTAAAAAGGACAACATCCCCCAATATTCACTAAAATCTTCAACAAAGCTTAAGGAAAAAGGTAACTGAAGTTCTTCAACATGATGACCTAATTTTTCCAAGAGTGCTGCGCTATGCATTAAGGTTGTAGTTGTTTCGCTATCTATTTGCCCTGTAATCGATTGCGGGACTAAGCCTATGCGTAGTCGACGTTTAGAAGGGCCATGAATCATGCCTATTCGTGGCAGTTTTTTATTGTAATAACTTGACTCCATTCCTGCATAAAAATGCGCTGTATCTCGTATGCTACGGGTTAAAACACCTTCACTGATGATATTAATCGGAAGAGAGCCTGCTGCTTCACTGTCATAAGTACGGCCACGGCTAGGCTTTAATCCAATCAAACCGCAGCATGCAGCAGGGATACGAATTGAACCACCGCCATCATTGGCATGGGCAATCGGCACTACACCGGCTGCAACGAGAGCTGCGGAACCGCCTGAAGATGCACCGCAGGAATAACTTAAATGCCAAGGGTTATAGGTGGCTGAGCCATCTTTATATTCGGTACTGGCATTTAGACCAAATTCAGGGAGCTTAGATTTTCCTAATACGACAAAACCTTGATCTAAGATTTGTTGGCTAATTTGAGGATTACGATCGGCTGGTTTTAAACCTATGGCCTTTGAACCATGGCGTGAGGGCAATCCTTGATAATCTAGATTATCTTTAAAGAAAAAAGGGACACCCGCAAAAAGACCATGTTCAACATATTGATTTTGCTCTAAAGCACGCTGAAAACAGTCCAGTTCAATGGCATTTAGATGCGGATTGACTTGTTCCGCACGTGCAATGGCCGCTTGAGTTATTTCTTGCACGGAGGCTTCTTTAGATTTGATGAGCTGTGCAATCCCCACAGCATCCAGATCTGTGAGTACATCCGAACTAAAGGCATGTATGCGTTGACTGTGTTTTTGATCTTCCATGAACTAACCTATTTGTTTTTTGAATTTTGGTAAATATTGAATGAATTCATTGTTATCTCAACAACAAATATATGTATTTGAACAATATCTGTTTGAGCATAATAATGACAATAAAAATTGTCAAATATTCGTCTGATCTGAGGAAAGTGCAGAGATTGTACTAAGGAGGGCATCTAAAGCCTGTTGAATCTCATCCT
This sequence comes from Acinetobacter sp. YH12045, assembly GCF_013419925.1. Classification (NCBI taxonomy): domain Bacteria; kingdom Pseudomonadati; phylum Pseudomonadota; class Gammaproteobacteria; order Moraxellales; family Moraxellaceae; genus Acinetobacter; species Acinetobacter sp. YH12045. The sequence goes on from NZ_VOZE01000001.1 coordinate 537,713, forward strand.
TCCATGCAAAGGAACAATTTAAACGGATATATTGAGTTTTGGCTTCTGATACGTTAAATAAACGGCCTGGAGCAACACCGATCTGCTGTTGAATTAAGGCTTCATAGACTGCCATACTTTCAACATTCTCCCGTAATTTTAACCAAAGAAAATAACCACTTGGATGATATTGTAATTTACATCCAGTCGGTAGACGGTTTTCTAAATAACGGTAAAACTGTAATTTGTGTTGTTGTAGACTTTTTCTTAGGACCCGTAAATGTTTTTCATAATGATAATTTGAAATAAATTCCACCAAGGCATTTTGCAATAAGGTATTGACGGAAATAGTACTCATGAGTTGTAAGTGTTGAATCGCTTGAGAGTATTTACCGGCGTGCACCCAACCGACCCGAAATGCAGCGCCCAACGTTTTAGAAAAAGAAGAGCAATGTAAGACCATATTATTTTGATCAAAGTATTTCATTGAAACAGGTTTCTTAGACGCATAATGCATTTCTTCATACACATCGTCCTCAATTAAATGCACATGATATTGGTGTAAGAGCACGGCAATTTTTTGCTTGATTTCATCACTCACTGTGAAGCCCACAGGATTATGTGAATTCAGCATCAACCAACAGATCTTGACGGGATAAGTTTTTAAAATATGTTCAAACGCGGTTAAATCAAAACCGTCTTGTGGATGTTCAGGTAAGGTCACCACTTTAAGGCCTAAGCGCTCTGCAGCTTGCAAGGCGCCATAGAAAATATTTTGCTGTAACACAATATAATCACCCGGTGACGCAATGGCCTGTAAGGAAAGATTCAGTGCATCCATACAGCCTGAGGTAATCACAATATCCTCTGGATCTGTGGCAATGCCTTGCATGCAATAACGCTGTGCAATCAACTTACGAAGGGCTAAATTACCGGGTGGAAGATTATCAATGGCATCGTAACTTTTGGGATTTCGGGAAATTTGCCCCATGATTTGGGTTAACTTTTTAGAAAAAACAATGTCTTGAGCTGGAAAAGCTGATCCCAATGGAACGATTTTTTCATCTTGTATTGATTTTAAATACTTAAAGACCAGAGAGTTAATTTCAATGGGGGTGTTTAAAGACACGATTTGAGTTTGTTCAGCTTCTATTTCGAGTAAGCCTTGCGCCACATAGTAGCCTGATTTTTCACGTGCATAGATTAAGCCACGCGATTCTAACTCCTGATAGGCATTCATGACCGTGATCAAACTAAAACCGGACAACTGCACTTGTTCACGTAAAGACGGGAGCTTTTCGTGCGCTTTTAAAGTGCCATTTTCAATCAGTTGACGTAGGTGCTGAGCAAGCTGTTCCGATTTATACATAGTCATCAACAAGACAAGATTCTGTTATAAATATATCAGTAAAATTAATTGTGCATTATATTTTTATAACAGATGAGGCTGTACTGTTATATGTTTTTTCAAATTCACTGTATCTAGTTTTAAGCTTGAATTTTTTATAAGGTGTATTGACAACAACACTTGTGGCGTCAAATGGTATGGAAGTTAGGGAGTTGAGTATGTTTAAAGCCAGTGAATTAGAACTGTTACAACATTTACTGGTGGATGTTCCATTGACAGATTCAACGCTGCATCTGCTGCAACAACAGCATACTAATTTAGAAGCGGTGCTGTTACGCAGTCGAATTTTGCGCCAAGTACAGCAAATGGGCTATGTCAGTATTTGTCAGGAGCATATGCAAGCCAAGGCTGAAAATGCGGCTTTTTTATTTGCACCCTTTATCTTAGCGAATTTGAATCAGAAGGTGATCTACGCTACACCACAAAGCCCTGAAAATGTTGCGATATTGAATCGTTATTATCATGCTGAGGCTAAACTTAGCGCATTTAAAGTTGATGATGTTTTATCAGGACTCAATGTCTACATTGAGCTAAATAATGAACAGCTATCGCCAGCAGAATACTTCTATTTTAGTTTGATCAATAGCTTATGTAATCCGAAAGTTTCCAAAATTATTTGTATTACACATCTACATATCGACTTAGAAAAATTAAATCAGCTTGCTGAATATTTAGATGTTGAAATCCATGTCTTGGCGGATAAAGCTGAATCGATTGACTTTGATCTAAATAAAATCAATATGTTAAAGCTGCTATTTAAAGACAAAGATCAGCAATATATCGATTTATGTCAAAAATTTTCGTTTATTAATGCGCAAATTTTACAACGATTAGGTTTATATGAGTTTGACCGTGCGCAAGTCTTGGTAGAAGACATGTTTTATTCAGAACACATCTTTGAAAAAATGTCGGTATACGGTGAATATATTCAAACGCATCTACAGCACCAAGTTTAAAAAAACAGAGTCCTGCATAAGCGATTCAGAGGGGAAAGTAATTTTATAGCTGTAATTTGATCACTTTAAAAATGCAAAAAAGCTTGTAAATCTAGACTTACAAGCTTTTTTAAATTCAAATTTAAACCAATTTATTTGGCCTAATGATCCGATTAATACTTTATGAACTGATCATGAGCAAACATGAAATGTAAGATATACATGCAATAGCGAGTTGCAATAAGTGAATAGATTATCGCTTAAGGTAGATAAGAATTATCTGCACCAACGACAAACGCTACACCAATACAGAATAAAAGCACATAGATTGAGAACCAAATAATGGCACGTTTAAAGGCCTTATCTGAAATTTCACTGTCTGCATATTTTTGCGGTTTTTTAGGCTCTTGATTGCTCATAAGATGTACTCTAAATCCCTAGTGGTTATAGGTGATTATTGGGGTATATCGCCTGAAAGCATAGATACAACATTCATCTAAATTTCTATAACAGTTATATTTTAGAAGAAGCCATCCTGACTTAATCCATTAATAAACTATGATATTGGTCAGTTCTTTTTCTCAAAAAGTCCCAAACCAGTTTAATACGCGGCTCATGCTGTAAATCGACTAGGGTCAGCATCCAAAAGGTATGCACAAAACGAACATCTTGCGCCAAGACTTGTTCTAATTCGGGTTTTTCCTCGGCCAAAAATTTGGGCAATATTGCCAATCCTGCACCCGCACTCACTGCAATTTGTTGTGCCAAAATACTACTACTTCTAAAGTTGGCATTGAGCTGAATAGGTAAGCGCTCTAAACAATACAGTTCGGGGCTATAGACTAGATCATCTATATAGTTCACAAAAGTGTGTGATTTTAAATCTTCTAATGTATGAATGGGTTGCGTGTTTTTTAAGTATTCTTTACTGCCATAAATCTTTAAACAATAGTCTGCCAGTCGAGTAATAATATAAGGTCCTGATTTCGGTCGATCGATGGAAATAACAATATCTGCTTCACGATGTGAAAGTTTGATCATTTTCGGGACAGGAATAAGGTCGATAGTCAATAGAGGGTATTTTTTGGACAATTCTGCCAAGAGCTGTGTCAAAAATGCTGTTCCAAACCCTTCGGGTGTGCCAATTCGCACACGACCTTGCATAGGTTGGTTAGGTTTTTCGATTTGTAAAAAAGCCTGTTCCATTTGTTCAACGCGAGGAACCAGTGCCAAACCTTCTAAAGTGAGCTCATAACCTGTGGCTTCACGTTTAAATAATGGCGTGCCTAAAGCCAGTTCTAGCGCATGTATACGTCGAGAAACCGTACTGTGCTCAACACCGATAATACGTGCGGTATTGGTTAGGGTTTTCGCACGAGCCAAAACCAAAAAATACTGTAAATGATCCCAATCTACTTTCATTGTTATTGTCATCCCTGTGCATATTTGCACATCAATCGTGCGTGAATCTCTATTGGTAGTCAAAATTTTCTTTGCTAGTTTGAAGTGAATTGGAAAATATAAATATAAGGCTTTTGGATATTTTCTAAGTCAGTACAAAACAATAAATGCCTATGGAGAGGTCATGAACACAATGTCAAATATTCAGTCAGCGACGGCTAAATTATTAATTAACGGTAAATTTGTAGAGTCAAACACTACAGAGTGGCAAGACATTCTAAATCCTGCAACTCAAGAGGTTTTGGGCCGTGTTCCAATGGCGACTATGGAAGAAGTGGATGCAGCGATTGCTTCAGCGCAAGAGGCGTTTAAAACTTGGCGCTTAACACCCGTACAAGCACGTATGCGCATTATGTTGAAGCTACAAGATCTGATCCGTAGCAATATGAAAGACATTGCCCGTGTACTGACTGCTGAGCAAGGAAAGACACTTGCAGATGCTGAAGGTGATATTCAACGTGGTTTAGAAGTCGTTGAGCATGCGTGTTCGGTTGGCACACTTCAAATGGGCGAATATATAGAAGGTGTTGCACGTGGTGTGGATACCTATACTTTGCAGCAACCTTTGGGTGTATGTGCAGGAATTACGCCATTTAACTTTCCTGCGATGATTCCACTGTGGATGTTCCCAATGGCCATCGTCAGTGGAAATACCTTTGTTTTAAAGCCATCTGAACAAGATCCATTATCGACCATGATGCTTGTCGAACTTGCGATTGAAGCCGGTATTCCAGCAGGTGTATTAAACGTAGTGCATGGTGGTAAGGATGTTGTTGATCGTTTATGCACACATCAAGCTATTAAGGCCATTTCATTTGTGGGCTCTACGGCTGTTGGTACACATGTATATAACCTTGCAGGACAGCATGGAAAACGTGTGCAGTCGATGATGGGGGCTAAAAACCATGTGGTGGTGATGCCAGATGCCAATAAAGAACAAACTTTAAATGCTCTCGTTGGTGCAGCATTTGGTGCGGCGGGTCAGCGTTGTATGGCTTTGTCGGTTGCTGTCATGGTTGGTGAAAGTAAAGAATGGGTTAATGAACTGGTTGAAAAAGCCAAAACGCTGAAGGTCAATGCAGGGCATGAACCGAATACCGATATTGGCCCAGTCATTTCACCTCGTGCAAAAGCACGTGTACTGGATTTAATTCAAAGCGGTGTAGAGCAAGGTGCAGAGTTGCTGCTGGATGGTCGTGATGTTCAAGTCATTGGCTATGAGCAAGGAAACTTTGTCGGAGCAACGATTTTTAATCAAGTTTCAACTGATATGCGCATCTATACCGAAGAGATCTTTGGGCCCGTGTTAGCCATTATTCATGTCGATACTCTGGAGCAGGCGATTGAATTGATTAATGCCAATCCATTTGGCAACGGTGTTGGACTATTTACACAAAGCGGTGCAGTCGCTCGTACATTCCAAAGCGATATCGATATTGGTCAAGTGGGTATCAATATTCCAATTCCTGTACCAGTTCCTTTCTTTAGCTTTACAGGATCGCGTGGTTCAAAACTGGGGGACTTAGGTCCATATGGTAAGCAAGCAGTTCAGTTCTATACACAAACCAAAACGATCACCAGTCGTTGGTTCGAAGATACACAAGAAAAAGGTGAAGTGAATACCACCATTAACCTACGTTAATTTAGGAGTTCAAGGATGAATATTGCCTTTATCGGTTTAGGAAACATGGGCGGAAAAATGGCCCAAAACCTACTCAAAGCAGGTTTTACGGTTTACGGTTTCGACTTAAGCGAAATTGCGATTCAGCATTTTACTGAAGCAGGTGGCATTGTTTGCCAAAGCCCACAAGATGCAGCGAAACAAGCAGATGTTGTGATTAGCATGTTGCCTGCTGCCAAGCATGTCAAAGAAGTGTATTTGGGAGAAAATGGTGTATTAGCGGTAATGAAAGCAGGAAGCTTATGTATCGATAGCAGTACCATTGATCCGCAAACCATTAAGGACATAGCCGAGGCAGGTGCTGCACATCAGATAAAAATCTGTGATGCACCTGTTTCAGGCGGAACTATTGGTGCTCAGGCAGGTACATTAACCTTTATGGTCGGTTCGGATGATCAAACCTTTGAAAAAACCAAAGCGGTATTGGGCCACATGGGTAAAAACATTGTGCATTGTGGTGATGTGGGTGCAGGTCAAATTGCGAAAATTTGCAATAACTTGATTCTTGGTATTTCTATGGCAGCCGTTGCTGAAGGTATGGCGCTCGGTGCGCGTCTAGGGATTGATCCTCAAGCCTTAGCAGGTGTGGTGAATAGTTCGAGTGGACGTTGCTGGAGTTCGGATGTATGTAATCCATGGCCGGGTATTTCAGCAAATGCACCCGCAGGACGCGGCTATACCGATGGTTTTGCAACGCAGTTGATGTTGAAAGATTTAGGACTGGCTGTAGAAGCCGCAGGACAAGTCAAACAGCCGATTATTTTAGGCGGACTGGTTCAGCAGATGTATCAACAGCTGTGTTTACAAGGTAATGCACACTTAGATTTTTCAAGCATCGTGCAGCAATACTTACCTAAGGACGCTTAATCGCTTTGAATACCAATCTAGCCTAGGGATGGCTAAAAATACTAACACTCGTGTCGGAATAACAATAAATTGAGACTGAGGTAGAGAAGATGTCGAATTATCAAGATGTTGCAAAGGCATTTGACTTAAATCATGCTGCCAAAGAAATGTTATCAGGCTCTTTAGAGCAATTAAATGCATGTTATGAATGCTGCGACCGTCATGCGATTGATCAAAATAAGGTTGCACTGTATTGGCAGGGCAAAGATGGGCGGAAAGAACAATATACCTTTGCAGAGCTGCAACAGTGGTCAAGCCAATTTGCCAATTTTTTAAAGTCACAGGGTGTGCAAAAAGGTGATCGTGTATCGGGTTTATTACCCCGTACAGTTGAATTACTTGTGGTGATTTTAGGGGCTTGGCGAATAGGTGCTGTATATCAACCGCTATTTACCGCCTTTGGCCCCAAAGCCATTGAACATCGTTTACACCTTGCACAAAGCAAATTGGTGATTAGCGATGTTGGTAATCGCAGTAAATTAGATGAAGTTGCACGTTGTCCCCAAATCGTTACTGTTGCAGATCGATCTGGTCAAGGGATTCAACAGGGAGATTTAAACTTTTGGGATGAAGTAAACGCACAGTCTACAGATTGTGAAATTGTCCTACAGAGCATCAATGATCCATTTCTTTTGATGTTTACTTCAGGTACTACAGGTCCTGCAAAGCCCTTAGAAGTCCCGCTTAAAGCTTTGATCGCTTTTGGTCAATATATGAAAAATGCGGTAGGGCTACGTGAAGATGATTCGTTTTGGAATATTGCCGATCCGGGTTGGGCTTATGGTTTGTATTACGGAATTACTGGGCCACTTTTACTTGGACATGCAACACTCTTTTACGAAGGTGGTTTTAGCATTGATAGTTTGTGTCAGATCGTAGATGACTACAAAGTGACGAACCTTGCAGGCGCACCGACAGCGTATCGGATGATGATGGCAGCTGATCCTGAACAAATGGCAAAACTCAAAGGGAAATTTCGAGTCGTCAGTAGCGCTGGTGAGCCGCTTAACCCTGAAGTGTTCCGTTGGTTTAAACAAGTCCTCGATGCACCGATCTTTGACCATTATGGTCAGACTGAAGTTGGTATGGTGGTGTGTAATCACCATGGTTTACAACATGATATTCGCGCAGGTGTCGCAGGTTATGCCAGTCCGGGATATCGCGTGGCGGTTGTTGATGAACAAGGGCAAGAGCTAGCTGCAGGAACGCCAGGAGTACTGGCTGTCGATATCAGTCAATCACCGATGATGTGGTTTGGTGGCTATAAAGAAAGTCGTAAGTCACCCTTTGTAAAGCATTATTACCTCACGGGTGATACCGCAGAATTACACGCAGATGGCAGTATGAGCTTCGTTGGTCGTAATGATGATGTGATTACAACATCAGGTTATCGTATCGGGCCATTCGATGTTGAAAGCGCTTTACTTGAGCATGATGCAGTGATTGAAGCTGCGGTCATTGGTGTACCTGATCCGGATCGGACAGAAATTGTAAAAGCTTTTGTGATTTTAGCTGAGCATGTCACAGCGTCAGAAGAGTTAGCAGAGCAACTAGGGCAATTTGTGAAAAAGCGCTTATCTGCACATGCTTATCCACGATTGGTGGAGTTTGTTCAAGAACTGCCGAAGACTCCAAGTGGAAAAATTCAGCGTTTCTTATTAAGAAATCAAGAGATTGCAAAACAATCTACGCAGCATGCAAGTTAAATGACGCAACGATTAACCCTAAATGAATGCCGAACAATCAGGATCAAAATCAAGCTTTCATTCAGTTTTAGTCATTTTCAAACTGGATGAAAGCAATTGATTGATGTACAGGAAGATAAGATGCAATTTACCGAAGAACAATTATTAATTCAGGACATGGCACGCAGTTTCGCACAGGAACAAATTAAACCTCAAGCGGCTGAATGGGATAAAAACGGTACCTTTCCCAAAGCGGCTTTAGCGCAGATGGGGGAACTGGGTTTATTGGGTATGTTGGTATCAGATGAATGGGGTGGTTCAGACACAGGTAATCTTGCTTATGTTATGGCTTTAGAAGAGATTGCCGCGGCCGATGGGGCAACCTCAACCATTATGAGTGTACATAACTCGGTAGGCTGTGTTCCTATTGCTAAATTTGGCACAGAAGAACAAAAGCAGAAATATTTAGTGCCTTTAGCACAAGGCAAAATGATCGGTGCATTTGCATTAACTGAGCCACATACGGGTTCAGATGCTGCTGCCATTAAAACTCGTGCAGTAAAAGATGGCAATGAATGGGTGATTAATGGTGCTAAGCAGTTTATTACCTCGGGACATAATGCAGGGGTCATTATTGTCTTTGCTGTGACTGACCCAAGTGCAGGGAAAAAAGGCATGAGCGCTTTTATTGTCCCAAGAGAAACACCCGGTTATGAAGTGATTCGTACTGAAGAAAAGCTTGGATTACATGCCTCAGATACTTGTCAAATTGCACTCACAGACGTGCGTGTGCATGAAAGCCTAATGTTAGGAAAAGAAGGTGAAGGTTTGAAAATTGCCTTATCAAATCTAGAAGGCGGTCGTATTGGTATAGCGGCGCAAGCAGTTGGTCTTGCACGTGCAGCATTAGAAGAAGCAACCCGATATGCCAAAGAGCGTATTACTTTTGGTAAACCAATTTTTGAACATCAGGCAGTTGCGTTCCGATTGGCAAGTATGGCAACAGAAATAGAGGCCGCACGCCAATTGGTCTATCACGCGGCACGTTTAAAAGAAGCAGGACAACCTTGTTTAAATGAAGCGTCTATGGCCAAGCTTTTTTCGTCTGAAATGGCAGAACGAGTTTGCTCCGCAGCATTACAAGTCTTTGGAGGTTATGGCTATCTCAAAGATTTCCCGATAGAGCGTATATATCGTGATGCACGTATTTGCCAAATCTATGAAGGCACAAGTGATATCCAACGTTTAGTAATTGCCCGCAGCTTATAACGTTGTCTTTAAGACCTTTAAACGAAAAGGCTTCAGATATGAAGCCTACTCATAAATATTGAATATATATAGGGATCTCACATGCAATTTGAAACGATTCTACTCGAAAAGAACAATGGTGTTGGACTCATTACTTTAAATCGTCCTCAGGCCTTAAATGCGTTAAATAGTACATTAATTCAAGACCTTAATTCTGCCTTGGATGATCTAGATCGAGATCCCACCATCGGTTGTATGGTTATTACAGGTTCAGAAAAAGCCTTTGCAGCTGGTGCAGATATTAAAGAAATGGCTGAACTGAGTTTTCCGAATATTTATTTGGATGATTTTTTTCATCTGGCAGATCGAATTGCTCAGCGCCGTAAACCTCTAATCGCAGCTGTCAGTGGTTATGCGTTAGGTGGAGGCTGTGAGTTAGCACTCATGTGCGACTTTATTTACTGTGCCGATAATGCAAAATTCGGTTTACCAGAAGTGACTTTGGGAGTAATCCCAGGGATAGGTGGGACACAGCGCTTAACGCTTGCTATTGGTAAGGCCAAAGCAATGGAAATGTGTCTGACTGCGAGACAAATGGGCGCAGTAGAAGCAGAGCAGAGTGGTTTAGTTGCTCAAGTCTTCCCTAAAGAGGAGTTGGTCGAAAAAACCTTAAAAGCTGCTGAAAAAATAGCCGAAAAATCTGTAGTCGCAACCATGATGATCAAAGAGTCAATTAACCGTGCATTTGAAGTCAGTTTGCAAGAAGGTTTACGTTTTGAACGTAGAACATTCCATTCGATTTTTGCAACTCAAGACCAAAAAGAAGGCATGCAAGCATTTGTTGAAAAGCGCCAAGCCAATTTTAAAGACAATTAAAATAAAAAAGGATTATATGGATATGAGTACAAATAACTTAATGATTGAAGAACATGGACATTTAGGCCAAATCAGTTTAGATCGCGTGGCAAGTTTAAATGCCTTGTCTTTGGAAATGATTCAGGGGATTCAACAGCAATTAGCACTATGGGCTGATCAAACCAATATTCATGCCGTGCTTATTCGCTCAAATAGTCCCAAAGCATTTTGTGCAGGTGGAGATATTCGCTATCTCTATGATAGTTATATGAATGGTAGAGATGATCATCAAGCTTATTTTCAAGCTGAGTATGAAATGCTGAATACCATTCGTGCGTATGAAAAACCCATTATTGTCATACTCGATGGCTATGTACTTGGCGGTGGATTTGGCTTAGCCCAAGCATGTCATGTGCTTGTCAGCAGCGAAAAGTCTAGATTTGCCATGCCTGAAACTGCCATTGGATTTTTCCCAGATGTGGCTGCGACACACTTTTTATCCCGTTTAGATGATATTGGTGTGTACATGGCAACTACAGGCGATCAAATCAGTGCCAGTGATGCGTTGTATCTAGATTTGATTGACTACCATGTTCCGAGTGAGCAACTTGTTCAATTAGAAGAAGATTTAAGAAATTCTAAGCAACTAAGTAAGGAAAATATTGAACAATTGATTGCGAAATATATTACTCGACCAGCGGAAAGTGAACTTAGTCAAAATGCAGATTTAATTCGTAAGCATTTTGGTTTTGAGAGCATTGATGCCATTGAAAATAGTCTTGAAAATGAACAGCATAATGATGCTCAAGTGTGGGCGTTAAAAATACGGAATACATTGGAACAACGCTCTCCAATTGCGAAAAGGATCAGTTTACAACTCCAGCATTTAGGTCGTGGGCTTTCACTAAAGCAATGCATGCAAATTGAACGACATTTGCAAGATGTTTGGTTTCAACATGGGGATATTGTTGAAGGTGTGCGCGCATTAATTGTGGATAAAGACAAACAGCCAAAGTGGCAACAGTCTAGTCCGACTTTAGACAAAATATTGGAGGAAATATCTATTTAATCAGTGATTTAAAAAACTTTAACGGTTCAAACCCTTGGTCAATATTCATATTCATTTTGTTATTAGATATGAAGAAGTGACTCAGCGTAAATTAAACACATATGATATCTAAAAATATTGATTTTCATGAAGAAAATCATCACACAAATCAAGCATCGTGAAAATGCAACATAGAAATATCTTGCAGAATAAGGAAGATAACAATGCAAAATGTACAGGGAAACACAGCTCCACCAGCTAAGTCCTCGCATCGTTTAGCGGGTATTTCCAGCATGGTGGGTACAACCATCGAATGGTATGACTTTTTTATCTATGGTGCTGCCGCAGCACTCATTTTCAATCGACTTTTCTTTCCAAATCTTGATCCGTTAACGGGCGTATTGGCAGCATTTGCTACCTATGCTGTAGGATTTATTGGTCGACCACTTGGTGGAATTGTTTTTGGTCATTTCGGCGATAAAATCGGTCGTAAATCAATGTTATTGGTCACATTAATGTTGATGGGTATTCCTACTGTGATGATTGGGTTGTTACCGACTTTCGAAACCATTGGTTATTGGGCAACGGTCTGTTTAATTATTTTAAGATTTATACAAGGCATGGCCATGGGTGGAGAATGGGGCGGAGCAGTCCTCATGGCGGTAGAGCATGCGCCAGCGGGTAAAAAAGGCTTTTGGGGAAGTTTGCCGCAAGCAAGTACAGGTGGTGGTTTATTGCTCGCTTCCGTGGCTTTAGGTCTAGTCTCAATGTTACCTGAAGAAGCGTTATTTAGCTGGGGTTGGCGTCTACCATTTTTAGCCAGCATTATTTTATTGGCTGTAGGTTGGTATATCCGAGTAAAAGTGCCTGAGTCACCAGACTTTGAAAAAGTTAAAGCGCAAACCAAATCAATTAAAGTTCCAGCAAAACAAGTGTTTAAAAATCATCCTAAGCAGTTGATTACGATTATTTTATCTCGAGCTGCTGAAAATGCTTGGTTCTATTTGGCATCGACATTTGCTTTAGCCTATACCACCACACAGCTAAATATTCCTAGGCAAGATATCTTGTTTGCAACGATTTGTGGTGCTGCAGTCATCATGGTTATTACGCCAATTTTTGGACATTTGTCTGATAAAGTTGGGCAAAAAAACATGTTTAGATTTGGTTTATGCGTACTGGCTTTATACAGCTATCCATTTTTTGCGATGTTAAATACTAAAGATCCAGTATTGGTTTGGACGGCCATTGTGATTGGTATTGGTGTGGTTTTTCCTTTGATGTATGCGCCGCAGTCACAGTTATTTTCGCGCCAATTTCCAGCAGAAATACGTTATAGCGGTATTTCAATCTCAGTTCAATTTGCAGGCGTGCTAGGTGGCGGTTTAGCACCATTAATCGCGACGAAATTGCTAAGTATTGGTAATGGAAGCCCAAATTTAATTATTGCGTATATTTCAGGCTTTGCAGTGATTGCGATTATTGCATCATCATTCTTAAAGCCGGATCAAATAGAGCGAAAGACAAAAGCATTTAGCAGTGAGGAAATGAAATCTTCCTAAATTAACAATCAGGAAAACAGAAGACTGATTTAAATATAGAAATACATGTGAACAGCCATAACAATTGTTATGGCTTTTTCTTGTCTAAGGATTGTGTCAGGACAAATTTATTTTTAGCGTAGCTTAGGATCATAGCAATTTGAATACGGTTTATGTGCAAGAGCTGTGAATCATCATCTTAGTAAATAAAGTTGAAGCATTTCGTATAATGTATATTATGTTAAATAAGATATCCAAGATTGCGCCCTACATAACTCAGCCGTTGGCGCAACTTCACTGGAGAGATTAATATTATGGTGAATCTCTCCAGTGAAGTATCCTAATGAACATAATATACGTTATGCCGAAATCTGGTACGCTATGTGATGATCTAGCCGGACAAACAATAATTTTAGTATCGTATTCTTCATCATGATCTAATTCTGATTTTTGCAACTGCTCTAGCACTGTCTCCAGCAGATCGCGCATGTATATATATAATCATCTTTGGTTAAAATGCCCTTTTTTTTCCATAGCTGAAAGTTTTTATAGGTCTATTAAAAACGGATGTTACAAACCACTAAAGCTAATTTGTTTGCAAAAAAATGATCAATTTTAAAGTAATAAATAATACCCATTACAATAAAAAATTTTATAAATAAATTAAAATATATATCTATATTTATGTTTTGCAAATCCAAGCAATACAAAACCAAGAAGAATATAGAAAATATAGTTAACAAAACTATAAGTATTATTTTTCTTAATTTTATCACTAAGTTTCTATAGAATAACAACCTTCTATATCTTATTGCATATTTTCTATATAAATCTTTTGATTTCATAATATTAAACGCATTTTTTTAATTATTAATTTTTTTAAACTATATTTAAAATAATTATTTTTCTAAACTATTTAACAATTTATTATGTCATATAATATTTTTTAAATATTCCCAAGGAAAAATCCCTTGATTATGACCATCACTAAAACAGATCTGTACACCATAACCTTGGCTATTCAATTCGGTAACCTGTACATGATCGACCAATGAAATCGGTAACTTCTTAATCTTGTTATAACGACAAAATGCACAAGGACATGCATTTCGCAGTTGATCATGACTCAAAGTGATGGTCTTTTCTTCCGACCAAATAAAATGGATGAGATCTCGCTCAACATCAAACTGGATATCTGTCGGTTTTGTTTGCGAATTATTCTGCATGGGCTTGCTCCAAAATTAACCCTAAACCAATACGAATCGCTTTACGCACTTCAGGGTCTGGGTCATCGGCGTGATTTTGTAAAAGTTGTTCAGCACGATTGCCACCAATTTCACCCAATGCCAAAGCAACTTCTTTACGGAGGTTGCTAATCTCAAAGTCAAAATTATGTGCTAAGCCATCTAAAGCTTGCTTGGATTTGATTAATCCTAAACTACGAACCACTGCAATACGCACTTGCCAATAGGTGTCATACAACAGTTCAACCAAATTTTCTTCAAGTGAGGCTAATTTTAATTTTCCAATGGTTAATGCAGATTCAACGCGCAATTGCCAATCGTGTGAGGCTAAACCATAGGCTAAGGCATCTATAACTTCAGGATGTGCCTGTTTTACATAACCTAACCCACCTGTTGCAATACGACGAGTCTCTAAATCTGGGTCGTTGCGTGCAATTTGACTTAAACTACTAACGGCTTGTTCTTGCTGTAACCAACTCAATGTACTCACCGCTTCACGGCGTACCAATACATCTGTGTGATGAATATGTTTTTCAATTTCTTGATAAAAACTAAGATCACGTAAAGGTTTTAAGGCTCTTAAAATGGCAACTTTGACCGCAGGTTCTTCTTTAGCCAAATAGCCTGCTAAAACCTCTGCAGATTGAGCTTGTTTAACTTCACTTAAACTTTGCGTCGCTGCTGCAACCACTTCAGCATCTGGATCTAATAATGCTCCTGCCAAAGCATTTAAACTGTGTGGATCTTCCCAACCTTCAAGTCGTTTTGCCGCTTCTAAACGTACTAAAGACGCTGGGTCATGTGTCAATGCATAATGCAACCAAGGTAATAAATCTTCCCGCTCTTCATCTGCAATATTCATTAATGCGATAAAACGTCTTTTTTCATCCTCTTGATTGAGTTGCTCAAGAAAATCTAAATCATCTTCATCTATATTTTTTAATTCGGGGTATTGGAACTGCATGAGGTTTATCCTTCTACAACTGCTTTTTTGGGAATCCCCAAAGGATTTAATCGATTCATATCTTCTAAAATTTCACGCTTTAAAGCATGCATACAATGTTTCTTTAATTCGGTAAATTCTGGCGATGTAACAATGTCAATGTCTCTAGGACGGGCAAAATTCAGTCGAATTTCCTCAATAATCCGCCCCGGACGATGGCTCATGATCAGCACCCGATCCGCCAAAAACAGCGCTTCATCAATGTCATGGGTAATAAACAGCACTGTGGTTTGAATATCTTGCCAAATATCAAGTAGGAGTTGCTGCATACGAATGCGAGTTTGGGCATCCAAAGCACCAAAGGGTTCATCCATCAGTAAAACTTTAGGCTGATTAATCAGTACACGGGCAATTTCCACGCGTTGCTGCATCCCCCCTGAGAGTTCTGCTGGAAATTTTTGTTCAAAACCCGTTAGTCCCACCAAGTCGATCATGTGCTGTGCTTGTTTTAGGCGCTCAGTTGGTGAAATACCTTTCATTTTTAAGCCAAAAGCAACATTTTCAATGACGCTTTTCCAAGGAAATAATGTGTGATGCTGGAATACCAAGCCACGATCAGGATGCGGTTTAGACACTGTTTCAGTATCGACCAGCAATTCACCAGCGCTATACGCCAAATGCCCAGCCAATGCGCCAAGTAGTGTGGATTTACCACAACCCGAAGGTCCAAGTAAGCACACAAACTCGCCCGCTTGAATATGCATATCGACTTGATTTAAAGCTTGAAAACGCTGCTGGCCTTGTCCTAAATGTAAAGACAAATTGCGGATGTCAATTTCACCGAGTTTTTTCAGAGATGGGTTCACATGCTCAGTCATTAGGCTTTCCTCAATTGATACCAGGGAGTAAATTTCTTACCAATCCAACGTACTAAGGCACTACTCATCATGCCCAAGGCACCAATCAGTAACATTCCGACCACGATGCTGCTGTAATTCTGTAGCGTGAAAGACTCCCAAGTGAAATAACCAATGCCTAACTGACCTGAAATCATTTCAGCCGTAACTAAACAAAACCAGCATGTCCCCATACCAATGGATAGACCTGTAGTGATATTTGGTAAAGCCCCCGGTATGACCACTTCACGTACAATGGCAAATTCAGATGCACCGAGACTTTTTGCAGATGCAATCAGTCGAGGATCAACTGCTTCCACCCCATGAATGGTATTCAATAAAATTGGAAAGAGTGCTCCAATAAAAGTGATGTAAATCATGGAAGCTTCAGACGATGGAAAAATCAAAATCGCCAATGGAATCCAAGCCACCGCAGGAATTGGACGCAAGACCTCAAGTGGTGTCAGAAAAAAAGTTGCCATTTTCTTATATTGACCAATCAGCAAGCCTAATGCCACGCCAATCACCCCCGCTAAAGCAAAACCAATCAGCACCCGTAACATGCTGGCTTTTAAATGTGCCAAAGCCGTCGGCAGTTGGAAAAATTGAATAATGGCTTGAACGACTTCAACAGGTGTCGGTACATTGCTAAAATTCACAATACCCAGATTAATTTTAAATTGAGCCAACGCTTGCCAAAGCAATAAGCACAGCAAAAGCGAAACAGTCCCCAATATAAATTGACTCAATTTTGGATTTTTAAGTGCATCCCATTTTACGGAAATGGCTGGATGCAGCCCCTTTTCCTGATTTTCAACTAAACTTCCCATAATGCGTTTCCTCATTGTTGGCGATTAGGCTAGACAATGTGATTGCCTTTATTTCACGAGTTGTTGAACGGCTTTAAAATCATAGACTTTACCGCTGTGGGTTTGCGCAAACTTAGTGGCATCATCTTTGAGTAAAAATGCCTGAATCTGTCCCGTTTGATTGGTTGCGAACCATGCTAAATTTGACAGCAGCTTGATATCACTTTGGAAATCTTGGCTATACACCACACGGGTTTGCTGACCAGCTTGCTGAATTTTCTTTAAATCTTGGAATGCATGTTCAGCCGTTTCATAACTACGCACTTGGTTTTCACCTTTGACCCAAATTTGCGTCACATGCTTAAAGGTTTGAATTGGCTCACCTGTTAAGGCATCCTTGGCAATCAAAGGTGATTTGCCATAATTGGCTAATGACTTGGCATAATCGAGCTTGGATGCTGAAAATGCATCTTTAATGTATTGCTCTGAAATAAATTGATTTACATCAATTTTTCCGTCATTTTTACCTAATATTTTTAAGGTATCGACTGCGGTTTGCGTCGCTTGGCGATATTCAGGTTTCCATGTTAAATCTCGGGTTTGTAAACCCAATGGCCCATGAAACAAATATACGACTTCGGCAGGAATACCGGTTTTATCAGCAATGAGCTGACTATATTTTTCAGGTTCTTTTTGTAGCAATTGATTTGCCTCGATGGTAGCTTGCAGATAGGCTTTAATCACTTCAGGGTGTTTTTCGGCATAGTCTTTAGCAACAATCGAACCATGAAAAGTCGGTACATTGGCCTGCGAGCCATCATAAATTTTTCGAGCAATACCTTGATATGCAAACAACTCACCAAAAGGCACAAAGTCTGCATGTGCGGCAATCTTATTGCTCTTTAATGCAGGACCTGCAACTTCAGGTGCTTGCGCGATAATTTTAATGTCTTTATCCAGCTCCCAACCTTGTTCTTTGGCAACTCGCAGCAATAAGCCGTGTGCAGTCGAAGCAAAAGGTACAGAAATCGTTTGCCCTTTCAGTTCTGCAATCGAATTCACTTGAGAGTCTGTCGGCACAACGATTGCGTTACCACTGCCCGTAGTACTCCCTGATAGAGGATTTAAAAATAGACTTTGTTTACCTGCCTTTTGAAAAGCCACCAAATTATTGACCGCAGGAAAATCTGCCATTGCGCCAATATCCAATCGGTCTGCCACCATTTCACTGGTTAATGGAGCACCTGAAGTAAAGTTTTTCCATTGAATGTCATATTTCACATTCTTATATTCACCATCTTTGGGCAAATATTTATCGAGTAAATTCAGTTCACGGATCAGTAAACCACCCGTTGCACAGTTAATGGTTGTATCTTGTGTACCAATGGCGATGCGAACTGTTTCAGCTTTTGCTGATGTGCTATTTGTATTGGTTTTATCAGTATTTTTACTGTCACAAGCGCTTAGCCCCCCTACAACGGCTAGACCGACGATGGTACTGATTAGCGCTTTTTGTGTTGTTAATTTACGCATGGATGAGTCTCTTTTATTTTAATAAATACGGGATATTGACGTGTATTGCATCGGTTGGGCAGTCCTTTTCACAAGGCATGCAGTACCAGCATTCATCAAATTGCATAAAGGCTTTATTGGTTTCAGGATCAATCGCCAACAAATCCATCGGACAAACATCTACACAGACCGTACAACCTTTATCAGCAATACATTTATCTTCATCAACCAAGACTGGAGCTACAGTTCGATGTGAAACTTCTTTAAATATCAGTGCCATTTTTATATTTCCGTATCTAGATTATTTTAAAATTTAGTCTGCAAGCGCCAATTGCTGTTTTTGGATACGCAGTTGGTCATATGAGTTTTGTTCTGCTTTTTCAATTGCGACCACATATGGTTCAATTGGCTTTTTGAAGCTCGTCATATTGCCCTGTGCATCTTTTTTCAAATGGGCATGACAGAACCAATCGTCATTATTTTTTTCTGGGAAATCGGCACGGTAGTGATACAGCCCCCAACGGCTTTCCGTACGATAGAGTGAAGCTCGAGCCGCCATTTCTGCGCAGTCTCGAATCACAGACACTTCGGCAGCACGCATGAGTTCATGTGGGTTTGAAGCAGAAATTTGAGCAATGTCCTGCTTAATTTCTTCAAAACGACGTAAACCAATTTCCATTTTTTGACGTGTTTTTGGCGGTTGTAAATAGTCATTTACAAAGCGACGTAACTTATATTCCACTTGGTCTGAAGGTAAGCCTTGTTTACGGCTTAATGGTGCAAAAATGCGTTCACGTTCAGCATCAATTTCAGCTTGATTGAGTTCTGACTCTGCAACATCTACGACGTAATTTGCAGAGTTTTCACCTGCAAACCAGCCATAAGTAAATGCACCCAACATATAGTTGTGTGGTACAGCCGCCATATCGCCTGCGCTATATAGACCTTTCACAGAAGTTTCTGCTTTTTCATTGACCCATACACCTGAAGCACTGTGACCACTACAGAAACCAATTTCAGAAATATGCATTTCCACCATGTCAGAACGATAATTGGTGCCACGCCCTTCATGAAAACGGCCACGGCTTGGTCGCTCATTCGTATGTAAAATTTCTTCAATAGTTTGAATGGTTTCTTCTGCTAAATGATCAACTTTTAAGAATACGGGGCCATTACCGCTTTCAAGTTCCTGGTAAAACTCCCACATCATCTGACCACTCCAATAGTCACATTCAATGAAACGCTCACCTTTACTGTTTGCGGTATAGCCACCTAGTGGTCCTGTCACATAGGCACAAGCAGGTCCGTTATAATCCTTAATCAGTGGGTTAATCTGAAAACATTCCAAATTGGCAAGTTCAGCACCTGCATGGTAAGCCATGGCATAGCCATCACCAGCATTGGTTGGATTTTCATAGGTTCCCATCAAATAACCTGAAGATGGCAAACCTAAACGTCCCGCAGCACCACAACATAAAATGGCAGCTTTGGTTTTAATGACATAAAAATCACCGCTACGACAGTCAAAACCAAGTACACCATTGATTGCACCTTGTTCGTTTTTAAGCAGTTTGGTGGTCACGATACGGTTATTAATTTTGACCTGCGCACGCTTCATTTGACGGTACAGGACTTTTTTAACATCATGTCCTTCAGGCATCGGCAACACATAAGCACCCATGTGATGAACTTTTTTTACAGCAAATTCACCTGTTTCATCTTTTTCAAATTTGATGCCCCATTGATCCAACTGTTGAATGGTTTTAAAACTATTTTGTGCATAGGCATAAATGGCCGTTTGATTGACCACACCATCATTGGCGATGGTAATTTCCTTGGTATATTGCTCAGGCGTGGCATAACCTGGAATCACCGCATTATTTAAACCGTCCATCCCCATTGAAATTGCACCACTGCGTTTTACATTGGCTTTTTCAATTAGTAAGACCTTTAAATCAGGATTGGCTTGTTTGGCTTTGATCGCAGCCATTGGCCCTGCGGTTCCACCGCCGATGACTACAATGTCATATTCTAAATGTTTGGTTTCCATGATATTTCCTTGATCCCGATTAACGAAAAATGCGTAATTGGTACTGGAAGCTTTCGCCTGAGAAGTACAAATATTCGTAGTCAATCGGATATTCATTAGCATCGTGTGTGAGTCGTTCCACACGTAAAATAGGTGTATGAATGTCCACTGAAAGTAGCTGTGCTAATTCATCATCTGCCTGTATGGCATCAATGTTTAAGTCGGCATAACCCAGTGGTATAGATAAGTCTTGTTCAATGGCGGTGAAAATATCGCTAACACGTAAATCCACCTGTTTGTTTTGAAGTTGTAAGCCAATTTCTGCAGGTAAATAAGTCAACTCATAAGACACAGGTTCGTTATTCAGCAAACGTACCCGTTTAATTTCAGCCACTTGACTACGCACAGCCAATTTCAATTTGGAGGCGACTTTGAGCGGTGCTTCAATGAATTCGATCGACAACACTTCATTTAAAATGTGATGCCCACTCGATGACATGGCTTCTGCGAAGCCTTGAAGCTGTGTGATGTTTTGATAGGCTTTCGGCTTACTGACAAAAGTACCTTTGCCATGCACTTTAAAAATCAACCCATCCTGTGAAAGCTTATGCAGCGCCTGACGAATGGTAATACGGCTCACAGAAAACAACTCTGAAAGCTCATTTTCCGATGGCAATTGACTCAATGCCGGGTATTCACCTGAGTGAATTTTTTGCTGTAACTGCCCTTTGACTTGTTCATACAAAGGCAACTGGCTCGTTTTGCTTGTTGGTTCCGACATCGCATTCAACTTGTTATAACAACTTGAGCAAACAATAATTAATTAGATCTAGAAATTGAAATATTAAGATTTGATTTATTTATGAAAAATAAAGCTGAATAAGCTCAGTAAGCTATTATTCTTAAAAAGAATTTATTTTTATGAAAAAAATATAAGATAGACAATCTAAATAATGGTTCATGAATTATTGATATTAAAACCCGTGATTAAAAATATATAATTCACTGATATATAAATATAAATATTGAAATTTATCTTATGAATCTGACTTTAGGTGAACATAATTTAAATAAGTTATCCAAGATTGCGCCCTAGATCCGCTGACACATTGGCGCAACTTCACTGGAGAGAATCGAGCTAAGGTTTTTTTCTTCAGTGAAGTATCCTAATTTCAAATAATTTTAACTTTTAAATAAACTGCAATTTCCTATGTTGAAAAGGTTTAATTTGAAACCCTCTCATTTTTCAACTCGCTCAGGTTATAATAATGGTCTCCCAAAATACGATTGATCTAATATGAGCACCTCCAATGACCCTTTACACGGCAAAAAACTTGCTGACATCTTGGATGAATTATTAGATTACTACGATGGTTTTGAAGGCTTAAGCCGTAAAATTGAAATTAGATGTTTTTGCATAGATCCAAGCGTTAAATCATCACTACGATTCTTACGTACTACACCTTGGGCACGTGAAAAAGTAGAAAGCTTATATTTGTATGTCTTACGCCAAAAAGCCAAACAGAAAGCATAACGATTAATACCTAAGCTCAAATAATCTTGTATAGCAGTTTGTGTTTTAAGATAAAATACAACTGCTGAATCCTTCTAGCTATTCCTTGCACGCAGTATTTTCGCCTCAGATTTAATTTGATCCCTATTATGAGCAATCCTTTTTCCCAGCATCCTCAAATTGGTGTAGTTACTACATTTTCTGAATTGATTCATCGTCATTTCGAAGGTCAAATGAATGCGCTCTGTTGGCAACGTAGCTTACAAGGCGATTTTAAAGAAATCGTAGAAAAACTCGAACTGATTGAAAATATTACTGAAGTTTCTATAGATGATCTGATGGAATTAAAGCTTTCAGCGCAAGGTCATTTAGCTAGAGAAATCATTTTAAATGACATGCAACAATTAACAGCATTTGGTGCATCACCCTCGCTGAATTTGCTTAAATGTTATGAACGCGATGATGAATTTGATTTCATCTCAACCGATGTTTATTCTTTCCATGTCGATCGATCACCCATCGCTACCGATACCTTTTTATGTACATATTATGGTGCTTCTAGTGATATTGTGCCAAATGATCAAGTCACACAAAAAATCTTAATTCCTCAAATACGAGAGCAACTCAAAGCTTTATACGATGGCCCTGACTCAGAGTTTGATGACTTTTTAAAGGAATATTTTTTTGATTTACATTATCAACTCAAAGACAATGCTGTGCCTGTAAATTTAGGCAATGGTCATCTATGGCGTTTAGCGGTGGATCATCCTACACAGCCAGTTTTACCTTGTGTGCACCGCGCACCTGTTGAAAATGCAGGTGAATATCGGCTTATGCTGATTTGCTGATTTGCTGATTTGCTGATTTGCTGATTTTAAATATTGATAAATCCTGAGTCCATACGATCCATTCTGTCTAATGAATGAACCGTAATTGAGATCGAGCTGAATTAAGGCAGCGGTAAAGCACTGGCAGTAGCCAAATATCTGTTTGGGCTTGGTCGTTTTGTACTTTGGCAAATGCAGATTCAAAACTACTGACATTTTCGGCAAACGTACTTTGTAAGGCCGTCGAAATACCGACAGCTAAGCCTAGACGTATAAACGCCGTAAAATATAACGACATGATTTTTCCCACTCATTTATTAATAAAAGTGGCGGGAATTTTTTAGGCTACCCCGCCATTAGCGGGGCATAAACAGGAGGAGGTGTTTGCAGTAATCAATCAGGGGCTTGATAAAGATTCTTCCAAACAAATTTTGGCGAATATTCAAAGGCCTGATGTGCAATAAAAAGAATCGATTGTTGATTTTGCACAATCAAATGCGTCATAGACGGCAAATGGTCTTGATGATCTTCACCGAGTTGCAGATCACTTGCGGTATTTTTGACTGGTTTATTACTTGATTCAGATGCTTGATGCAACGAATGCTGTGGATTGGTTTCACTGCTGACGCATAAGGTATTTTGATGATGACCAAAATGATAGCTTTGAACAACTTGGGTTTGCTCTTCATGCACACAGAAAGCGGCTGCCACGTTCCAAAGGCTTTGGAACATGAACAATCCGACTAAGACTGTTATCCATGTCGCAGAACGCATATTGTATCAATCAAGAAAATTTGAATGATGATAAAGCTTGGAGTCGGTCGAAGGTCAAGTGAATCTTTGAATTTGTCTT
This sequence comes from Acinetobacter sp. YH12045, assembly GCF_013419925.1. NCBI lineage: Bacteria > Pseudomonadati > Pseudomonadota > Gammaproteobacteria > Moraxellales > Moraxellaceae > Acinetobacter > Acinetobacter sp. YH12045. The sequence goes on from NZ_VOZE01000001.1 coordinate 561,086, forward strand.
AAAAATGGATTGCCATAGAGATATAATGTAACGCATTCGCTTTAATCCCCTGACACGGCACATTCTAAAGACAATCCATTGGTTCATGATTACGATTTTTATCAGCGATACCTTTATTTTTAATTCAGTTCTGAATCATTCTTCAACTTAGCTTTTCTTGTCACAACTAAGCCGCAGAGCACCACCAATGTCGTAACACCTAAAGATAATGAAGTTTCATAACTGTAGGCTGGAGATAAAAACATGTAGATCAGCACACTTAAGATCACCAAAATGACTGCCCATGTCAGCCATGGAAATAGCCACATTTTAAACACAACCTCAGTTCCATTTTTTTCGATTTGTGTTCTCAATTTAAGCTGTGAAAATGCAATCACTAAATAAACCAATAAGGCAATTGAACCTGTTGTAGACAGTAAAAATCCAAATACTTGGCCTGGAAATAAATAATTGACTGCACAGCAAATTAAGCCCACTACAGACGATGCCAATACTGCAATTGCAGGCACACCAGAGGCATTAATGGATGTGACCCATTGAGGTGCTTCTTTGCGTGTCCCCAATGAAAATAGCATCCTTGATGAACTATAAAGTGCGGCATTCATACAACTTGCAACCGCAATAAAGACCACACTATCAATAATCAATTTTGATTGAGGGACATTTAAACTGACCAAGACATATTGGAAGGTGCCTAATTGTTGTAATTGCGGTGAACGCCAATCGACCAATGCAACCGTTATAAAAATTGAAACCACAAAAAATAAGATGACCCGATACAACACTAAATTGGTTGCGCGTTTAATTTTTTGCTCAGGATCTTTTGATTCTGCTGCAGCGATCGATAAGATTTCAACACCAAAGAATGAAAATGCTGAAATCAATATTGCTGAAAGTACACCACCCAGGCCATTTGGCATAAATCCATCATTTTTAAACAGATTTTCTACACCACTTACATTAGGTGCTAAGGGCCAAAACCCCAATATGGCGGTGAGTCCAATGGCGATAAAAATTACAATAGCCAAGACTTTTATCAGAGAAAACCAAAATTCAAACTCACCAAAACTCCGAGTACTAAAAAAGTTCGCTAAACTGAGAAGCACAATAAAGAATGTCGCAAATACAGCACTTGATATTGAAGGAAACCATGCATGCAGAATTTCTGCACCAGCGATTGCTTCAATTGGAATAACTAAAACCCAAAACCACCAATATAACCATCCGATGGTAAAGCCCGCCCAAGGCCCAATGGCTTTTCTTGCATAGGTTGAAAATGAGCCGGTGTCAGGTTGAGCTACAGCCATTTCTCCCAACATGCGCATGATTAAAAAAACCAAAATACTGGTAGTAATATAAGCAAGAACGGCGGCAGGCCCTGCTTTTGCAATCGCAGCAGATGATCCAACAAACAGTCCAGCACCAATTACACCGCCGATACTGATCATTGTAATATGCCGATTAGATAGCCCTGCACCCAGTTTTGCAGTTGAATTATGTGTGGCTAAGCTATCATCATGCATCGATTAGATTCCCTGTCTGCACGGTCAGTCGTACAAATCATTATTTCCAAGATCATTAGGAATAAAAAAGGGAAAACGCTGTGTTCTCCCTTGTTTTGTAACAATTTAATCTAGAAAATGAGTTTTTCATAGTTCTAATCAAAACTTTAAGATGCAGCTTAATACCATTTTTTTATCTAATTCACTGTTATTACTTATATAATTTATATTTATTTAAAAACTTATTTGACCATTTTCTAGATACAAAATATGGGCTTTTAAATAATCTAACTCATCGCCATGATGCGTAACATATATCATCGGCAGCGCCAACTGTTCTTTCACCGTGTTTAAAAATGGCAATATTTGATCTTTCAGCCTGCGGTCCAGTCCTGTCAGCGGTTCATCTAACAGCAGTAAGTCAGGCTGTGACAGCAATGCGCGTCCTATGGAAACGCGCTGCGCCTCACCGCCAGAAAGTTCATGCGCCCGCCGTTTGAGCAGTGGCTGTAACTCAAGCAGATTAGTCACTTGCTCAAATTTAAATTTCGCATTTTCCTGAGCGCCTAAGTTCTCCGCATATTGCAGATTTTGCTGCACATTCATATGCGGAAAAAGCCATGCTTTTTGAAAAATCAGCGCAATACAGCGTTGATGCATCGGCACGTTAATCTTCTGCGCCGTATCGAACACATCACGCTGATTCAGCGATATATAACCTTGCTGCGGCTGCAGCAAACCAACCAAATTTTTCAGCAGCGTAGACTTGCCGCTGCCTGATGGCCCCATAATGCCAAGCAGCTGTTCTCGCATCTGCAGCCGAGCCTGCAATTGAAAATCTGCATATTGAAACTGAAAATCACACTGAAGCATGGCCGGCTCCGAGTTTTCGCTGATAGCGCTGTAAAATATAATAATTGGCAATCAATGCACCAAAAGCCGCCAGCAATGAAAGGATCACTAAACGCATTGCAGATTCTTCGCCATTGGGCTGCTGTATCAGCGAATAAATAGCGATAGGAATGGTTCGGGTTTCATCTGGAATATTACCCACAAAGGTAATGGTTGCGCCAAACTCACCTAGACTTCGGCTAAATCCTAAAATACTGCCAATTAAAATCCCCGGTAAAGCCAGCGGCAGGCTAATTGATGCAAATACCCGTAACGGATGCGCGCCTAGTGAGCCTGCAACCTGCTCCAGCTGCTGATTAATCATTTGAAAAGACAAACGGATCGGCTGCACAATCAGCGGAAATGACACAATCATGGATGCTAAAACGGCGCCTTTCCAATTAAAAGCCAGTTGAATGCCCCATTCATTGAGCAGCTTGCCGATCCAGCCATTTGAACCAAACAGCATCAATAGCAGATAACCTAAAACCACCGGCGGCAGCACCATCGGCATTTGTAACAGCGCTTCGACTAAAAATTTCAAATGAAACTCATAGCGCGCCAGCACCCAAGCCAGCCCAATAGCAAATGGCAAGCAAAATACAGTGGCGCAAACGGCAACCTTAGCCGACAGAAACAAGGCGCTCCACTCTTCTGGGCTGAGCATGCTTTAGCCTTTCACACCAAAGCCATAATGCTTAAAAAGCATTTTGCTTTGCGCATGGTCTTTAAGATAACGGTAAAACTTCACGGCCTCAGGTTTAGCTGCGCCTTGATGTGTTAAAGCCAATGGATAAATGATCGGTTGATGAGTATGATTTGGAAAAATCCCGGTTATTTTAACTTTAGAACTGATCAGCGCATCGGTACGGTAAACAATCCCCGCTTGGCACTCACCGCGTTCAACAAAAGCCAAAGCCGATCGTACATCATCTGTCCCGACAATCCTTCCATTCAAACTTGATAGCCAGCCCAACTTGGTTAGGCTTTGTTTGGCATATTTTCCAGCAGGTACAGACTCCATCTGCCCTGTACATAAGTGACCTTTGAATGCCTTGGCAAAATTAAACTGCGGCACGGCTTTAAATTGGATATTCACCGCTTTAGGCGTAATCAGCACCAAATCATTGCTTAGCATGTTGAATACTTGCTTTGCAGGTATTTTCTGTTTTTGCACCAAATAATTCATCCAGTCCACATCTGCTGAAAAATACAAATCACTTGGCGCACCGGCTTCAATCTGTTTGGCTAAAGCAGATGACGCGCCAAATACCGGTACAATTTTGATGTCTGGATTCTGTGCCTGATATTGCTTTGCAATATCGCTGATAGCATTACTTAAACTGGCTGCAGCATAAATTTTGACTGTTTCCGCCTGAGATGCGCCAGCAATGAAGCTCAGTCCTACTGCTAAAATAAATTTGAATCGCATAGCAAACTCCTAATGCTGAATAAATACGCCTTGAAGAATTTGTCCTGCTTGCACAGACTGCCCTGCAGGAATCCGAACAATGCAATTGGCTTGCATTAAATTGCTCAACATATGCGACTGCTGTTTAGACAGGCTGGTTAGTTGAAGCTTGCCTTCCTTATCAAAGTGCGCCGACATTCTTAAAAACCGCTCACGTGCATCTGCTTTTAGGTCATGTGTCATGACTGCGCTGAACCAGTCCAGCGCAGGTGTTTGACCTTGTAGGGCTTTCAATAATCTATCTGTATAAATTTGCATGCCGACATAGACTGCAGCGGGGTTGCCCGGCAGTCCGAGTAAATAACAGGAACTGCTGTCAGGACGTCGATATTGTGCAAATAGTATCGGTTTGCCGGGTTTTTGTTTCACTTTCCAGAAAATTTGCTGAAAACCGATATCCAAGGCTGCCGGCCGAACAAAATCATAATCACCGACAGATACGCCGCCAGTCGTTAAAATTAAATCAAAGCTGTCTTTTAAACGGTTGAATAAATCTAAAACCGCCTGTTTTTCATCTGCAATATGAATCACTTCAACTTGGACGTGCTGCGACTGAAACCATACTAAAATCAGCGGCGCATTGGCATCAAATATTTTACCAGCACGGTAATCTTCTATATTTTGCGCAACTTCATCACCTGTAATTACGACCGCAATTTTCGGATAGGCAAAAACTTCGCAGTGTGAAATACCAGCCATACTGAGCGCTGCAATTGATCCAACCGTCAGCTTTTGACCACGCGCTGCTAAACATTGTCCAAATGAAATTTCCTCACCTGCATCTCGAATATCTGCATGCGGGCTTAAGGCTGCAGTCAGTTCAATCTGCTGTCTATCCGCCTTTACAATTTCTTGCCGCGCTACAGTTGCCGTGCCTTCAGGTATCGGCGCGCCGGTAAATATGCGGACAGCTTGCCCTGCTTTTAAGCTTATTTCAGCCGTTTGCCCTGCGCGGATTTCTCCAATCAGCTTAAATTGCGCGCCGGGTTTAATTTCACCCGCTGCGCAAATGGCATAGCCATCCACTGCGCTTTGCGCAAATAAAGGCAGCTGAATTGGTGAATGCACATCTGCCGCCAAATAACGGCCTAAAGCGTGCTGAAGCGCCAAAGTTTCATGCGCTAAACTTTGCGTATGTGTCTGAATCAGCGTAAGCGCTTCGTCCACTGAAATCAGTCCAGCCTCGGCCCCGCAGCCTGCGTGCAATACGGCTTGGTTCATTGGTAGCCTCCTGCATGCGGAATATTCTTCTGCACATCAAATAGATGCACCAAGGCAGGTAAAATGGCAATCAATGATTCTTTTGCGCCTTGTCTGCTGCCCGGCAGTGTAATGACTAAACTGTCATCAATATAGCCGGCAACACCGCGGCTGAGGGCCGCATAAGGGGTGCGTTTCTGCCCAAAACTGCGGGATGCTTCCATCAGCCCTGGAATTTCCCGTTTTAACAGCGGCTGAATGGTTTCAACGGTTAAATCTTTCTGGCCTAGACCTGTACCGCCCACGGTCAAAATCAGCGGATATTGCGTCTTATGCTGTTCAATAAGAGCCAAAAGCTGTTCAGGACTGTCCGGTATCACTTGATAGCTGATGTTGCTGAAGTTTGCTTCTTCTAAAATTTCGAGGACATTTTGCCCTGCAGTATCTGATTTTTTACCGGCAGCAACCGTATCTGAAAGCACAATAATCGACGCCGATAAGCTTTCTTTCAATACACGGGTAAAATGTGATTTACCGCCTTTTTTCTTTTGCAGTTTCACCTGATCTAGGCATAAATCTTCAGGCTCACAGTGCGGTTTCAGCATGTCATACAGCGTTAAACCGGCAAGACTGACCGCAGTTAATGCTTCCATTTCCACACCCGTTGGGCCAATGGTTTCGACCACAGCACTGATTTCGACATGCGCCTCAAATAATTCATATTCAACATCTGCACGGTAGATCGGCAGCGGATGACACAGCGGAATGAGTTCATCCGTGCGTTTTGCGCCCAATATACCTGCAATCCGTGCGGTTTTCAGCGCATCGCCTTTTTCTGTATTGCCATTACGCAGCAGTTCAATGCAATGTGGCGGCGCATGCAGAATTCCAGTTGCAATGGCTGTACGGTAACTTTCCGCTTTCATGCCCACATTTTTCATTGCTTTGTCCTTATCTTATTCATTTGCGTCTGCAGTATTAAATTTGGAGTTTTATAGGTGCCATTGGTAAATATTGGCGTTCAAATGCATGGTCTGATGGCTGTTTTGATGTGCATGTTCACATGACTCGCCATGAATATGAGCATGCTGCGCTGCATGACTTGTCGCCTTGGGCACATGATCTTTACGAATACAGCAGCCCTCTACATATTGGCTGCTGCCGTCCATATAAAACTCTTCTTTCCAGACCGGAACTTCATGCTTAACCCGCTCAACCGCTTCTTCGCAGGCAGCAAAAGCCTCACGTCGGTGCGGCGCATAGGCCATGGCGATAATGGCGGTATCACCGACCTGCAGCGCGCCAATACGGTGTACAACCCGTACATATGACACGCCGTATTTGGCTTGAATTTCCTGTTCAATTTGCCGGATCATTTTTTCAGCCACAGGCGCATAAGCGGTATATTTCAAAGCTTTTACCGCTTTGCCTTCATGGTGATTACGCACCGCGCCTATAAATACACCTATACCGCCGCATTCAGGAAATGCCTTAATGCTGTCAAAATCGGCTTGGCTGAATACCGTGTCTTGTATGCGTGAAATATGCTTGAGCTCCATATTCAGCCTCCCGCCACAGGTGACAACAGCACAACGGTACTGTCCTGCATCAATGCGGTTTGCCTTGGCACAATGTCTTCTCCCATAGCGCAGGCGCAGCGTTCAAGCATGTCGAATGACTGCGGAAATTGATCTGCGACCTGCAGCAAAACCTCTGCAATCGACTGCTGTGCGAAGCAAGTCAGACTCAAATTCTCTGGCAGCAGGCGTTCAATAGCGCCAAAAGATTCTATTTTGATGGTGATCTGACTCATCATTAGCCTCCAATCATATGCATGCTGATTTTTCTAGATGGACTGGATTGAGCTGTTATGGCATGAAAGCCTTGCTCCTTCTGCCAAATATAACTGCCTAATTTTTGCTGCAAAGCCATTGCATCGAGCGGCATTAACTCTGTTGTTTTACTGCTTTTCAGCTGCTGAATTTCATGGCTGAGATTTAAACCTTTTCGGGCAAACAGGCAGTTAAAAAACTCGCCTTGCGCATTGAGTCTTAGACGGTCGCAGCTGCCGCAAAAAGAATTGCTGATGGTTGAAATAATGCCTATAGGCAAGCCGTTGATTAAGTATGATCTGGCTGGTGACGCGCCTTGACCTTGCAGTGTTTGCACTTCAAAAGCAGTCTTTAGTTTATCCAGTATGTCTTGTTCAGTAACGACCGCAGCTTTAGACCAGTTTTGATCACCATCCAACGGCATAAACTCGATAAACCGCAGTTCGAAACCTTTTTGCAGCGCCCATGCTGTTAATGGAATGATTTGCTGTTCATTTAGACCTTTGATTAACACGGAATTAATTTTGATTTCAAAGCCCGCTTGCTGAGCTGCTTCAATCCCCTCTAATACAGGCTGTAATTGTTTTTGTGTCAGCTGGAAAAATTGCGCTTCATCCAAACTGTCTAAGCTGATATTTATGCCGTCTAGTCCTGCTTGTTTTAGGGCGTGTGCATATTGCTTCAGGTAATGCGCATTGGTGGTCATGGAAATACGTTTAAGGCCTAGCTTTCTCAACTGCTGCAGCTGTTGAATAAAATGCACAACGCCTTGACGCATGAGAGGTTCGCCGCCCGTGATCCGGATCTGATCAATCCCGCGCAGCACCATAAATTCACAAAAATTGTAAAGGGATTCAAAACTGAGAAGATTATGCTTTTTCATCCATTCAGGATGCTCAGGCATGCAATAGACACATTTAAAATTACAGCGGTCTGTCACTGAAATGCGCAACTTGCGTTTTTCACGGCCAAACTGATCTTTAAAAATGGTCACTGGCTGTAATTGTGTCATGCTGTTCATGTTTTTCTTCCATGACGCTGTCATTTGCCCTGTCTTAGCTCAGTACAAATTTTGCGCCCTCTTTTCTTGCAGTAAAAATTGCAAAAAGTGTTCCAACTTTGCGCTTTTTTAAATAATTATTTTAAGCACTTTAGGTTTGATATTTTAATAAACAATATCAAATATTTACGTTTTATAGACCATAATATTAAACACAAATTGACGTTAAGGCGCTGATCTATAGGATATAAGCAGGCAGCTTTATTACTGAATAACGCGGTTGAAGTCTATCAATTGGACGTCATGCCTCTTCATTGGCTCAAAACTGCACCTGAACATCATCCATTCACATAAAAGCGCACAGCAAATTAAAACTTTTAAAGGAAATTCAGCTGACGGTGCTGCTGCAGCTCATCCAAAGAATTTATACTGTGAAAAAAGAGTGCATTATTTTGAAAACGTGCAACTTGCATGTGCATTTTACTAAAACACCCCTTCAAATTGCGCTGTTTTTGATCAAGATGCACCTGCAGCATTGTGAGACTGCTTCGTTTCAGCAAACAAAATGGATACAGCGCTTTGCCATTAATTTCCACTACAGCTACTTCACACAAGGGATCCCGCTGCATGGCCTGATGCAATCTCGAAAGCACTTTCTTCGGGATATAGGTCACATCGCACGGGACAAACAAAACATAATCAGACTCAACATGTGACCACGCGCTTTTCATCCCCATCAATGGCCCTAAAAATCCGGCTTCATCATCTTGATAAAAGCGGATCGAGGGAATGAGCCGTTTATAAATCGAATGATCGCGATGGCTGTTGATCCAGACATTTTCAGCTCGTGATTTCAACTGCTGATGGATCTTAATCAGCTGAATTTCATTATCAAATTTTTGCAGCACTTTATTCATGCCGTTCATTCTGCGGGCCTGACCGCCCGCCAAAATAACCAAGTCTGTTTCTGGATAGCCTACTGATTTGGTGATTTTCTTCATCATTCTGCGTACTCCGTCTGACAGGCTTTAATCAAACCCCGTATTTCTGCTAAGCACGAACCGCAATTACCACCGGCTTTTAAACATGCTGTGACTTGTTTTTCATGGCTAATATTCTTTTCTTTAATGGTTTCGATAATGGTATTTTTGCCTACTTTAAAGCAGCTGCACACCAGCGGACCTGCACTGTTGGTCATATTCATTGGCTGACCTGCCAGCAGCGCTTTGCGGTGCATTGCGCTCAGCCGTTCACGCTTAAACATGCCTGCAATCCAATCACGATCAGGCAGCAATGCTCTAGGCGCAATATACAAGCTTGCAATCAGATGACCGTCTTGCAGAACCACAGAATGGCTTAAATGTGCCGTTTGATCCTCTAAATTCAGCCATTCAAATGATTCGTCAGTAAATGGCAGCAAGTTTTTCAGCTGCTGCGCTGTAGTGCTGAATTTTTGACGGTTTGCAAGTTCATAGCGAGTAGCTTTTGCTGTGGTGACTTTAGTCCACCAAATCGTATTTTGAATGGTAGATTGCACAATGTGTTCAAAGCCCTGACGCACGTACAGCACGCCTTGCCACTGTGTATAAAACGGCTGCACAAATACAGGTGTGTGTTTAAACTCAGGTTCGCCTGAAAGCGCATCAACCACAGGGTTAACCACTTTACCAATTCTCGCATCGGACGCTACCTGATCATTCCAATGAATTGGCGCAAAAACTTGTCCACGGCGCATATTGCTGCTGACTTGTGCACGTAAGATGCACAGTCCCCAATTGGATTTAACTTCAACCAATTCGCCATCTTTGACACCAAACTTCAAGGCATCTTGCGGATGAATTTCACAATACGGCTCTGCACGATGCGTACTTAAGTTTGCCGACAAACCTGTACGGCTCATAGTATGCCATTGGTCACGAATACGGCCTGTGTTTAAAATTAAAGGATATTCGCCACAGACCTGATGCACAGGGTTAATTGCGGCTGTCGCCACAAATTTAGCTTTGGCATCCGCATGGCTGAATTGGCCTTGGGCAAACAAACGGCTAACAGCATCATCGGCTTGATCAGCTTGCCATACAGGCCATTGGGTTGGCGCAAATTGGTTATAATCTTCTAAACTTAATTCAGTTAGGCCTTGAAGATTAAAATAACGAAAATGCTCTGCCGAAGCTCTTTGCGCTAAGGGTACATTTTTATACGCAGATAATTTTGCATGTTCTATAAATATCTCATGACTATTTTTAAAGTCAAAACCTGAAAACCCCATTTTTTTCGCAATTTGCGCTATCGCCCACCAGTCTGCTTTAGCTTCACCCGGAGCATCTAAAAATGCAGTTTGACGTGAAATACGGCGTTCAGAGTTGGTAACGGTTCCGTCTTTTTCACCCCAGCCTAAAGCTGGTAAAATCACATCTGCATATACCGTTGTGTCAGTGTCCTTGCAGATATCTGACACCACTACAAACTCACATTGTTCAAGTGCACGTTTGACTTGATCCGCATCTGGCAAGCTCACAACAGGATTAGTAGCCATAATCCAGATGACTTTTATTTTGCCGCTTTCAACCGCCTGAAACAGATCAACCGCTTTTAATCCCGCTTTATTGGCAATAAATGGACTTTGCCAAAACTCTTGTACTAATGCCTGATGCGCTCTGTTATCGAGGTCTAAATGTGCCGCCAGCATATTGGCTAAGCCACCAACTTCACGGCCACCCATCGCGTTCGGCTGTCCTGTCATGGAAAATGGCGCTGCGCCTAATTTGCCAATTTTTCCAGTCAGCAAATGACAATTGATAATGCTATTGGCTTTGTCCACACCACGTGAAGACTGATTGACGCCCATAGAAAATAGGCTCATGACCTTTTCTGTTTTGGCAAATTTTTCAAAGAAAATATTTAATTTTTCTAATGAAATACCTGTGCGTTCTGCAACAGCTTCAATAGATGCTTCTGATTCACTTTGTTGCAAAGCCTGAGCTAAACCTTGTGTATGACTCGCTATAAATTCAAGATCGCTATAATTATTTTTAACTAAGTACTGAAGTAAGCCGTTAAACAATGCAACGTCTTGGCCAGGTAAAATTGGCAAGTGCAAATCTGCAGCTTCACATGTACTGGTAAAGCGCGGATCAATGACCACCACGAACAAATCACGTTCTTCTTTGGCTTTCATTATGCGCTGATACAGCACTGGATGGCACCAAGCAGTATTAGAACCCACCAAAACAACCATGTCAGTGTGTTCAAAGTCTTCATAGCTTGCTGGCACAAGATCTTCACCAAATGCACGCTTATGTGCCGCCACAGCCGATGACATGCAAAGCCGTGAATTGGTGTCAATATTTGCAGTACCTAAATAGCCTTTGACAAATTTGTTAACGGCATAGTAATCCTCCGTCAGCAGTTGGCCCGACACATAAAAAGCGATGCTTTCACGTCCGTAAAGATCTATACATTGCTGAAATTTTTCGGCAATCAGTGCTGTTGCTGTGTTCCAATCTGTAGCCTGACGAGTATGAAATGGTGATGTTTGACGCCCAAGCATCGGCTGTAAAACACGTGTTTCTAATCCAATCGTATCGGCTAAGTTACTGCCTTTAATGCACAGCTTGCCATAGTTTGATGGATGGTTCGCATCGCCAGTCACGCTCACTTTTTGCCCTAAAGCTGTCTGTTCAACTGTTGCGCTCACGCCGCAGCCGACACCGCAATATGGACAAGTGGTTTGCGTTGTTTTAATTTTATTTTCTGTGGAGCTATGCAGTTCCACTATCGGGATGCTATTCACTTCTGCTGGCTCCTTTTCCAAACTTTTTTAAACACTTAACACGCTCAAATCGGTGTCTTTTCATTCACGTTTATATTTAAAGATTAACCTTCGGTTCGACCTACTTTTCTTTCGGGAAAAGTAGGCAAAACCATTGTCATCAGCTGAAATCGTCCACTACCGGCTTCTATCAGATGTATTGCAAATACATGACTATTCATCTGCAATCCTGCCTTAAACAACAGCGGATGACGTTATCGCGTATCCAATGACGATTTAAATCTTGTATCTTTTTTTATCAGGGCGATTCCGTTACCCTGCTTTCTTTAATGCAAAATCCTTACCAAACAGCAATTTGTTTCGGATGCTTGAAATTGGAGTTTGATCTGAAATCAATTCTGCATACCATGCACCATCTTCAGTATCGCCAAACAGCACAGCACCAATTACCCTATCCTTTTGAATAATAATGCGTTTATAGATTTGACGCTTTTCATCATTCAAAATAATGTCTTCAAAATCATCCAACGGTTCAAAGTTGCCTGCAGAAAAAACATCACAGCCGCTGACTTTTAACTGCGTCGGAACCGTAGGCGCTTTGAAGGTTAAGCTGCCATGTTCGGCCAAATGCGATGCACAAATGAATGCCTGTCCCCAAAGCGGTTCAACTAAACCGAAAGTTTGGCTTCGGTGTTCAATACATTCACCCACCGCATAAATACTCGGATCAAAAGTTTGCATGGTGTCATTCACCATGACACCGCGGCCGCAGCGCAGTCCTGCACTTTGCGCAAGCTCAATATTCGGACGAATACCCACCGCAAAAACCACAAGATCTGCATCTAAAACAGTACCGTCTTGCAAACGCAGCTGCTTCACATGACCATCTTCACCCATCAACTCTTGGGTATTTGCTGCGGTCATGATTTTTATACCTTTTTGTTCAATCGCATGATTGAGCATTGAGCTGGCTTTTTCATCTAACTGACGGTCCATAATACGATCCATCAAATGCAGTACTGTGACATTCATGCCACGCTGTTTCAGGCCATACGCAGCCTCTAGGCCAAGTAAACCGCCGCCAATCACCACTGCATTTTGCTTAGATTTACAGTAATCCAGCATGCGGTTTACATCATAAATATCACGGAAGCTGAGAACACCTTTTAAGTCAGTTCCCGGTATAGGCGGAATAAATGGCTTAGAACCTGTCGCTAAAATCAGACGGTCATAATCGATGACCAAGCCTTTTTCTGTGTATACCTGCTTGCGCGGACGGTCTATGCGTACCGCCGCATCACCTGCTACAAAACGGATATTTTTGTCTTTATACCAAGCATGTGAATGCAGCATGATATCTTCAATGGTTTTATCACCTGAAAGTACAGGTGAAAGCATAATTCGGTTGTAATTACCCCAAGGTTCTTCACCAATGACCGTAATTTCATAACGCTCTGGCGCCATATCCAGCAGATCTTCTAAGCAACGCATACCTGCTAAGCCATTGCCGACCAAAACAAGTTTCATCAACTCAGACGATGGCGCGTTATTGGTAATATAGGTTTTTTGAGCAGTTGGACTAATCAGCACACGGCCATTTTCAATTTTGCTTGGAAAAACCAAGAGTTTTTGGTCTTTATCTTCTAAGCAGCGTCCAGTAGCAAGGCTGAAATGCTGTTTATAAATGGGTGATGCCACAACACGCTCACCCTGCAAGTCACCAATAATACCGCGGGATATAACATAGGCTTGACTAAACGGATCTTGATTGCTCAGTGCATAAACCCGCTTTTCTTCACCGACACGGAATATCGCAATTTGCTGATTTTCAATCAGTGCGCCCACACCTGTATTTGGCGTAATATCTTCTAATGCACAAACATCAAACCAGTCTAAATCATTCATTTCTTTTAAAATTGTCATATTCTTCATCCTTTTTTAAACTTCTTTTAGTTCACCATCTTTTGTTTCCGCTTTAACGAGAAACCGAATAAGGATGTAAATCAAATAAAAGAAGTTTTAAATTCGTTATTCTCTTAAGCTTCAACCACTGGAATGCGTGTCGTATCGCGTTCAGCTTCTGTTTTGGGTCTGATTTGACCGCGAACGGATGCAAACTGAATATGCGGATCATTTTGCTGTTCTGCTTTTGCATTCACGAAAGTCACAAAGCGTTTACGTACTTCAGGATCTTCTACAGCAGTACGCCATTCATCTTGATATGTACCCACAACATGGCTCATACGGCGTTCAAGTTCAGCAGCTACGCCAAGCGAATCATTCACAACGACATCTTTCAGGTAATCTAAACCGCCTTCCATGTTGTCGCGCCATACAGAAGTACGCTGCAAACGGTCTGCTGTTTGAATGTAGAACATAAAGAAACGGTCAATGTATTTGATCAATGTTTGCGTATCTAAGTCTGATGCCAAAAGCTCTGCGTGACGCGGCTTCATACCGCCGTTGCCGCATACATAAAGGTTCCAGCCTTTTTCAGTCGCAATCACGCCAACATCTTTACTTTGCGCTTCAGCACATTCACGGGTACAGCCTGATACTGCCATTTTCAATTTATGCGGTGAACGCAGGCCTTTGTAGCGGTTTTCTAGGAAAATCGCCAAACCCACAGAGTCGTCTACGCCATAGCGGCACCAAGTACTGCCGACACATGATTTCACTGTACGCAATGATTTACCGTATGCATGACCAGACTCAAAACCTGCAGCAATCAATTTTTCCCAAATTTCAGGCAACTGATGCACTTGTGCACCAAACATATCGACACGCTGACCACCTGTCAGTTTGGTATATAGACCATATTCTTTCGCAATTTGACCTACGGCAATTAATCCATCCGGAGTAACTTCACCGCCTGCCATACGTGGCACGACTGAATAAGAGCCGTCTTTTTGTATGTTGCCTAGGTAGTAGTCATTACTGTCTTGCAAGCCCGCATGGCTTGGTTTAAGTACAAAGTCATTCCAGCATGACGCTAGGATATTGGCTGCCGTCGGTTTACAGATATCACAGCCTAAACCATGGCCATGCTGTTGAATCAGGTCATCAAAGGTTTTGATTTCGTTCACACGTACCAAGTGATAGAGCTCTTGGCGTGAATAAGCAAAGTGTTCACATAAATGGTTATTTACAGTTACACCTTGACGCTGAAGCTCCGATTTAAGTACTTGAGTGACTAATGGCGCACAGCCGCCGCAAGCTGTTGCAGCTTTAGTACATTTTTTCAATGCACCTAAAGAAGTCGATCCGTCAGCAATGGCTGAACAAATATCTGCTTTAGAGACGTTGTTACATGAACAAATCGTTGCGCTGTCTGGCAGCAGATCGACACCGCTTCCGCCCGATTTACCTGCAGATTGTGCATAGCCAGGCATGATTAGGCTTTCTGGGCTTTCTGGAACTTCTAAGCCATTCAGCATCATTTGCAGCAGGTCATTGTATTCTTTAGCACAGCCCACCAATACTGCACCTAGCAGCTTAGTTTTCTCTGCATTCACGACAATTTTTTTATAAACCTGAGCTGCTTCATCTGCATAGAAATAGCTTAAAGAATTTGGTGTCATTGCATGCGCATCGCCTACAGATGCAACATCAACTCCCATCAGTTTCAGCTTGGTGCTCATATCTGCACCAGCGAAAAGCGTGCAGTTTTGTTCCATCACATGCTTTGCTGCAATACGTGCCATGTCATAGCCCGGCGCAACTAGGCCATAAATTTTATTTTGCCAAAGCGCACATTCACCAATGGCATAAATGTCAGGGTTTGAAGTTTGGCAATAATCGTTAATTACAATACCGCCACGCTCACCAATGGCTAAACCACTTTGGCGCGCTAATTCATCGCGTGGGCGGATACCTGCAGAGAATAAGATGATGTCGGTTTCCAGTTCAGAACCATCACTAAACTTCATTACATGCTTCGCATTTGCACCGTCTTCAATGCAAGATGTTGCTTTTTGCGTATGGACTTTAACACCTAGATTTTCAATTTTCGAGCGTAAAACTTTACCGCCTAGATCATCAATCTGAACTGCCATTAAGCGTGGTGCAAATTCAACAACATGGGTTTCTAAGTTTAAATCACGCAGCGCTTTTGCTGCTTCTAAACCCAATAAACCGCCGCCGATCACCACACCTGTTTTAGCATTGAAGCTTGCGGCACGGATGGCATCCAAGTCTTCAATGGTACGGTACACAAAGCAGTTTTCACGCTCATTTCCTGGAATTGGCGGCACAAATGCATATGAACCTGTTGCGAGCACTAGCTTGTCAAAAGAAAGAATATCACCGTGATTGGTCGTGACCGTTTTATTGCACTGATCAATTTCAACTGCTTTGGTGCTCAGGCGTAAATCTATACCGTATGCATCAGCAAAGTCGCTGCGGCACAGGGTTAAGTCTTTCGCTGACTTGCCGCTGAAGTATTCAGTTAAGTGCACACGGTCGTAAGCTAGACGCGGCTCTTCAGCTAAAATGGTTAATTCAACATCATCACCTGCGTGTTCCAGTACAGATTCGATAAACTTGTGGCCAACCATGCCATGTCCAATCATGATGATTTTCATATTCTTTCTCCGCAATATTTTCTTTTGCACAGCCTAAGCCTCTATACGCTTAGGCTGCTATTTGTATTAGTTTTGAACTTCAGCTAGATTTCTTTCATTCACAGCTTGTTCAAATAAGCGCTGTTCTTTTTCTTTATGCTCTACAGAGAAGCGGATCATCAGTACACAGCTGGCTGCAATCACCACCAAACCGCCAAGCACCATTAGCGTGGTTTGAATATCCAACATGCCTTTAAGCAAGAATCCTGCAGCTACCGCACCAACGTTACCGCCTGCGCCGATAATGCCTGCCACGCCGCCTAAAGCATCACGGTCAATGAATGGCACCAAGGCATAGGTTGCGCCGCACGCCATATGGGTGAAGAGCGCAAAGACTGTCATGGCAAGAATGGCGAAGATTGGCGTGCTCATTTGCGAGAACAGTATTAAAAACAGTCCTTCTAGCAGAATCATCGCAAACAGAACTTTGGTACGGCCATCCAAGCCTTTGGTAGTCGCGACTTTGTCTGAAACAATGCCGCCGAGCGCGCGGGCAAACAGTGCCAATAGACCGAAGATCCCTGCTGCCATACCCGCTTCTTTTAATCCAAATTGGAAGTTGTCGACGTAATACAGCGCAATAATGTTGTGAATAAAGATTTCAATGCCAAAGCAAGCTGCATAAGCGCCAAATAAAATCCATACGCGATAGTTACGTGCAGCGTGCATGAGAATGGCTACACCGCCTTTTTTATCTGAACCGACTGCAACGCCTTGTTCACGCAGTTCTTTAAAGTTGCCTTGCGGGCAGTCTTGGGTAAATTTCCAATACAGCGCGCCTACGATCAACATCATCCCACCAGGAACGATTAACGCTATGCGCCAGCCCATCGCTTGCTCTACACCAAACATAACGAGTGCGCCAAGCAATAAAGGCATGAGGGCTTGAGTTGCACCGCCGCCGGCATTACCCCAGCCTGCTGTTGCCGCATTGGCTGTACCCACCACATTAGGCGCAAACATAATGCTAGTGTGGTATTGCGTGATGACAAAGCTTGCGCCGATCGCACCGATCAGCAAGCGGAAGAAAAGAAAAGATTCATAGCTATTCGCAGATGCAACCCCAAAGACTGGGATGCTGCCGACAATTAATAATGCTGTGTAGGTCTTACGCGGGCCATATTTATCACATAAAGGGCCGACAATCAGGCGGACTAAAATCGTGATTGCAACCGCGGCAATATTAATATTGGCAATTTGATCTTTAGTCAGGTGAAATTCGCCTGCAATCACTGGCATCAACGGCGCACAGGCAAACCATGCAAAGAAGCAAACAAAGAATGCGAGCCAACTCATGTGGAAGGCCCGCATTGCTGCTGAAGAAAAATTAAATAGACTTATTTTTGTGGCTTTTTTGGCATTTAAATTTGAAGACATAACCTTCTCCTGACTGAACTGAACGCATGAATTACTCGGTTATGTCGCTAACACATAACAGAGTCGATCAGAACGGACGTCGTTGGCCGTCTAACAAATTTTTAGAGTCTTCATTGACTCAACAAGTATTAAGCACGAGCCATGCCAAGTTTTTATTTTCGACTTCAATTCATCTTTACATTGCGGCTTTGAACGCCGACTTGTCAGAAATTAAGCGAATTAAGGTGAATAGATAGTCAATGTGCCTATAGAGATGCAGCTAAATGTTCAAGCGTGGTTCAGCCCTGCACAAGATCAGTGCATGGAAATGGTTCAATTTAAAAATGCGCACATAACTATGCTCAAACATAGAAGCAGATTTATATTTTGTATTGCCTTTAGATTTGGCATTTAATTTGCTTAGCAAGCTCAATACGTATCTGTTTGGCTCTGTCTGAGTGTTTGCATGCCAAAACTAAAAATAGCCCTGATTGATGATGATCAAGAACGCGCTGAATTTATTCAAGCCTCATTAATTCAGCATGACTTTGATGTGGTCGCCAGTTTTATGATTGATCATTTAAATATGTCATATCTGCAAAATATTCAGGCAGATGTGATTTTATTGGATATGGATCATCCGCATCGCGATGTCATTGAAAGCTGTGTCAGCCAATTTGACTTACCGACTGTTCTATTCACTAAAAATTCGAGTCTCGAAATTATCCGAAGCGCGATTGATGCGGGTGTGACAGCATATATTGTCGATGGTATTGACCCTGCACGTTTGAATAGCATTTTAGAAATTTCGATTGAACAATATAAAAAGCATAAAAAACTACTGAATGATTTGGCTGAAACCAAGTGCAAACTGGCCGATCGAAAAGATATTGAAAAAGCCAAAGTGCTTTTAATACAAATGCATGGTTTAACCGAAGATCAAGCATTTAATTTACTGAGAAAAAATGCCATGAGTCACCGTATGACAATGGGTGAAATGGCGCGTCGGCTGCTTGATGCGCAAGCGTTGTTACAGTCTCAATTTAAGGAATAAACCATGCAAAAGCTTGAAAAAACAGATATTCAATTGGGCTATATTCCTTTACTCGACTGTGTTGCTTTGCTCTGGGCAGAACATCAAGGATATTTTGCTGAACAAGGGTTAAATGTCACACTGACTCAAGAACCGTCTTGGGCAAGTTTACGCGACCGTCTAGCTTTTGGTTTTTTAGATGCTGCCCATTGCTTATCGGCCATGCTGCCTGCGTCTGTGACGGGTAAAGACCATCTCGGCATTCCCTTACAAACCTCTCTTACACTCAGTACTAATTGTGCTTATATTAGTTTGAGTCAAAAGCTGTGCTATGAATTAAATATCCATGCTTTGGATCTACCAAAAAATTCAGCAGAGAAAATTGCATCGGCGATAAAACAGAATCAAACGATTCAGTTGGCGCATGTTTTTCAGCATTCGATTCATCATTATATTCTAAGAGAATGGCTGGCACTTGCCGACACGGAACTCGCTCAAACGCAGACCTTTTCAACTCTTCCACCGCCTTATATAGTGGAAGCAATATCAACGCAACGAATTGATGGATTTTGTGTCGGAGAGCCGTGGAATACACAAGCTGAAATACAAGGCTATAGTCGTATTATCGTCAATAGCCAAGATATTATTGATCATATTCCAGATAAAGTTTTGGCTTTTACCCATGATTGGGCAGAAAAACATCCCAATACCTTAAACGCAATCCATCTTGCCATCCAAAAAGCCCAAAACGATCTGCTTCAACAAACGCATTTTTCTGAAATATTTTCTTTGTTAAAGCAATATCACATCATCCGTTTTGATTGTTCTGAGCAGATTCACGTCGAGGCCTTTCATCGGATCAAAAACATCATTCAAAATTTTGGTAAGACCCAAGCGCCACAAACTTCAGATTTTGAATGGATGATTCAAAAAATGCAGCAATATGATCAATTGAGTATTGAAGATGAAAAGGTTTTTGAAATAGCTCAGTCTTGTATTTATCAGGATGCTTTGGGCTGAAATGATTGATATTCCATAAGACCCTATCATCTGAATAGTGGATCTTGTGTTACATCGACCATGAAACCTTGACTTAGTTATGCATCTGCATCGATGGCGCGCAGATCGATATTTTCTTCAACAAAGACTTCACGAATGCAATCCAGTATCTTTGGAATGTAATTACTATGATCCATATTGCGCACCGACAAAGAGATTGGACTATAGGCTTCCAAATCTAAGATTGGGATATACATCAAATTTTTCATGCCAATATCACTGGCACTTTCAGGGATCAGAGAAATGCCCTCTCCCGACGCCACCAAGCCCAAAGCCATATGAATTTCACGCACTTCGGTTAAATGTTTAGGTACAAGTCCTAATTCGGTAAAAATGGATTGGATGAGGGTGGAAAAATTCGGTTTAGGTGTCGTAGGGTAGGCAAAAATTGGTTCATCTAAAATTTGAGAAAGATAAATGCCTTTGTCTTTAAATTCAGCCAAATGATGATTTTTATGTATAGCTAAACGTAGCGCTTCTTTTCTTAATAAAATACGTTTAATAGACGGATCTGTTAATCGCAGTCGTCCAAAACCAATATCGATTCGACCGGTTTTTAAGGCTTCAATCTGATCGCGTGTACCACATTCTATGAGTTCAACATGAATATCTGGGTTACGTTGTCGAAATAAATAAATAATTTGTGGCAATAATGCGTATAAAAGCGAACTGACATAACCAATGCGGACAGTTTTATCGACGGCATTAATCCGCTGTGCCATGGTTGTGGCCTGGGCGGTATGCGTCAATATCTGCACAGCATGCTCATAAAAGAACATACCTGCTTCTGTGGTTTTCACGGGTCTAGAACCACGCTCAAACAAGGTAATCCCCAGCTCTTCTTCAAGTTTTTGAATTTGGCGGCTCAAAGGTGGCTGAGCAATACATAATTTTTCTGCTGCCTTGGTAATACTTTGCTCTTCAACCACGGTGACAAAGTAACGTAAGTGCCTTAATTCCATTTATATACCTTTTAAGTATCTAAAAATACCAAAATCGCTCTAGTTAAAGATATTACATTAAATTAGGGTATATAAATAGTTGGATAGATAAGAAATACGCAAGATGTATAAGTCGATTGAAACCCTGCTCGTGGAAATCCCAACAATCCGTCCGCACAAGATGGCTGTTGCAACCATGCAAACGCAAACCCTTGTTTTGATTAAAATCACCACCGAAGATGGTTATATCGGTTGGGGTGAAGCGACGACGATTGGCGGTCTAGGCTATGGTGAAGAAAGCCCTGAAAGCATTCGAATCAATATTGAAACTTATTTTAGTCCTTTACTGAAAACTCTCACTGGTTTGAATGTTGCTCAAACCATGCAAGCCATTAAACGTAATATTAACGGCAATCGCTTTGCTAAATGTGCCATTCAAACGGCGCTACTCGATATTTTGGCACAGCGTTTAAATCTGCCTTTGAGTGAATTATTGGGCGGTCGTTTACGTGACAGCTTACCTGTTCTTTGGGTACTTGCATCTGGCAATACGGAAAAAGACATTGCCGAAGCACAAAAGATGATTGCGGCAAAACGACACAATATTTTCAAACTTAAAATCGGTTCACGCCCCGTTGAAGCTGATGTTGAGCATGTTTTAGCCATCAAAAAAGCGTTAGGTTCAGACATTTCTATCCGTGTGGATGTTAACCGTGCATGGTCTGAACTAGATGCCATTAAAGGCATTCAATTGTTACAAGATGGTGGTGTTGATCTGATTGAGCAGCCTTGCGCGATCGATAACATTGACGCGATGCGCCGTTTAACTCGTCGTTTTGATATAGCCATTATGGCAGATGAATCACTGATGGGCCCGCAAACGGCATATCAACTTGCGCGGCACAATTCTGCATCTGTTTTTGCAGTCAAAGTTGCACAGTCTGGCGGTTTAATCGAAGGCTGTGAGGTTTCTAAAATCGCCAAACTTGCGGGTATCGATTTATATGGTGGAACCATGCTTGAAGGCCCTGTGGGCACTATTGCATCGGCACATGCATTTTCTACATTTGACAATTTAGCTTATGGCACAGAGCTTTTTGGTCCATTACTGCTAACTGAAGAAATTTTAAAAACCCCGCTTCAATATCAAGATTTCGAACTCAAGATTCCGACCACAGCGGGTTTAGGGATTGAAATTGATGAAAACAAAATTGATGACTTACGTCGCAAATAACATTTAGCTAGGAGTGAGAAATGCTTTTCCAAGTACGCATGGATGTCAATATTCCATTAGATATGCCAGTCGAAAAAGCCAATGAAATTAAAGCTGTAGAAAAGGCTTATTCACAAGATCTACAACGTCAAGGCAAATGGCGTCATATCTGGCGCATTACTGGTCAATATTCAAATATCAGTATTTTTGATGTTGAAAGCAATGAAGAGTTACACAACATTTTACAAGGGCTTCCCCTTTACCCGTATATGAATATTGAAGTCATGGCTTTAAATCGTCATCCCTCTTCTGTTCGTAGTGATGACAGCTGATGCGATTGGATTCCAATTGTGTAATACATGATTGGAATCCATTGATTTGTATTTTTATTTAAGTTTGTAAATATTTGAAATAAAAGATTATCTGCCTTGTATGACTGAAGTGGTTAGTCAGGTAAATAGTTTTATCGTTCTTGATGAAGGATCGTAGCATGATTGATAAAAGTACCGCTTCCTTAACAGAAGCACTTTCTCAAATTAAGGATGGATCTACCATTATGATTGGCGGCTTCGGTACGGCTGGTCAGCCTGCTGAACTGATTGATGGATTGATAGAACTTGGCATCAAAGATCTCATCATCGTCAACAACAATGCAGGTAATGGTGACTATGGATTGGCTAAATTACTCAAAGCTGGTGCTGTCCGTAAGATGATCTGTTCTTTCCCTCGCCAATCCGACTCTTGGGTGTTCGATGAGCTATACCGTGCAGGAAAGATAGAACTTGAGCTTGTACCGCAAGGTAATTTGGCTTGCCGTATTCAAGCTGCAGGCATGGGTTTGGGTCCAATTTATACACCAACTGGTTTCGGTACGTTGCTGGCAGAAGGCAAACCTACACTCAATTATGAAGGCAAAGATTTTGTCCTCGAAAATCCAATTAAAGCTGATTTTGCTTTAATCAAAGCACATCAGGGCGACCGCTGGGGCAACTTGGTTTACAACAAATCAGCGCGTAACTTTGGCCCCATTATGGCCATGGCGGCAGATGTGACGATTGCTCAAGTCTCAGAAGTGGTTGAACTTGGTGCATTGGACCCAGAGCACATTATTACCCCTGGTATTTTTGTACAACATGTCGTGGCTGTTCAACCTGCACAGCTTGAGCAATCTGCATAAATCACGTGAGGAAAGAACCATGAGCTATACCAAATTAACCCGTGATCAAATTGCAGAACGTGTTGCACAGGATATTCCAGATGGTGCTTATGTCAATTTAGGCATTGGCTTACCCACTAAAATTTCAAATTATTTACCAACAGACAAAGATGTTTTTCTACATTCAGAAAATGGCCTTTTAGCTTTTGGTCCTCCTCCGGCTAAAGGCGAAGAAGACCCTGAATTAATTAATGCAGGAAAAGAGTTTGTTACTATGCAAACGGGCGGCTGCTTTTTTCACCATGGTGACTCTTTTGCCATGATGCGTGGCGGGCATTTAGATATTGCAGTATTAGGCGCTTTTCAGGTTGCCCAAAATGGTGACTTAGCAAATTGGCATACTGGTGCGCCAGATGCAATTCCTGCTGTAGGTGGTGCAATGGATTTGGCTGTTGGGGCGAAAAAAGTCTTTATTACTACAGACCATGTGACCAAAAAAGGTGAACCGAAAATTGTCGCTGAATTGTCATACCCTGCGACAGGCCTGCAATGTGTCGATCGTATTTACACAGATTTGTGCGTGATTGATGTAACAGTTGAAGGCATGAAAGTGATTGAAAAAGTTGAGGGTCTGAGCTTTGACGAATTACAGTCAATGACCGGTGCAAAGCTGATAGATACGACAGCATAAAGCAAAAAGTCCCTCCTTGATTAAAGGAGGGATTTAGGGAGGATTAATTTAAAAAATTAACTTCCTGTAAATCCCTCCCAACCTCCCGTTAAAAGGGAGGAGCTGAGTTTTTAGGATTTATAAAATGAAAAATGCCTATATTATTGATGCAATCCGCACCCCTTTCGGTCGCTATGCGGGCGGTTTGGCAGCAGTACGTACCGATGACCTAGGTGCCTTACCTATCAAGGCACTGATGCAGCGAAATCCAAGTATTGCTTGGGAGTCTGTTGATGACGTGATTTACGGCTGTGCGAACCAAGCCGGTGAAGATAACCGTAATGTTGCACGAATGTCGTCGCTACTCGCAGGTGTACCTTTTCAAGTTCCTGCTACAACTGTGAACCGACTTTGTGGTTCATCACTTGATGCAATTGCGATGGCAGCCCGTGCAATTAAAGCAAATGAAGCAGACTTAATTATTGCTGGCGGTGTTGAAAGTATGTCCCGTGCGCCCTTTGTTATGGGTAAATCGGAAAGTGCTTATGGACGCAGCCAAAAGATAGAAGACACCACCATGGGTTGGCGTTTTATCAATCCAATACTCAAACAAATGTATGGCGTGGAAACCATGCCTCAAACCGCTGAAAATGTGGCAGAACAATTCAATATTAACCGTGAAGATCAAGATGCTTTTGCCTTAGAAAGTCAGCGCCGTACAGCCGCTGCACAAGCCAATGGTTTTTTTGAGAAAGAAATCATCCCTGTCGTCACTCCTCAGCGTAAAGGCGACCCACTGATAGTCGATACAGATGAGCATCCACGCGCATCGACGACAGCAGAAGGTTTGGCAAAACTCAAACCTGTGGTGAAAGCAGATGGGACGGTAACTGCGGGCAATGCTTCAGGGATCAATGATGGTGCGGCTGCACTACTGATTGCTTCAGATGATGCTGTTAACAAATTTAAGTTAAAGCCACGAGCCAAAATTATTGCGGCAACGGTGGTGGGTGTTGAACCCAAAATCATGGGTTTTGGTCCTGCGCCTGCCATCAAAAAGCTATTAGCTCAAACAGGTCTAAGCCTTGAACAAATGGATGTAATCGAGCTGAATGAAGCTTTTGCGGCTCAAGCTTTAGCGGTTACCCGTGAACTTGGTTTGGAAGATGGTGCTAAACATGTCAATCCAAACGGTGGCGCTATTGCTTTGGGGCATCCTTTAGGTGCATCTGGAGCTCGTTTAGTGACGACTGCGTTAAATCAACTTGAGGCAATTTCAGGTCAATATGCCCTCTGTTCGATGTGCATTGGTGTCGGTCAAGGCATCGCTTTGATTATTGAACGTGTTTAATCCTCAATAAAAGTCCTCCTTCTTATAGGGGGATTTAGGGGATTTATAAAATTAAGGATTCAAAACATGCCTACATTTATATCCAATGATGCAACGATTAATTACGCAACTTTTGGTGACCACACACAACCTGCGATTGTCTTTTCTAACTCTTTAGGCACAAAGTTCAGCATGTGGCAGCCTCAGATAGAGGCGCTTCAGCAGGATTATTTTGTCATTTGTTATGATACACGTGGCCATGGTGCATCTTCTTCCCCCCAAGGGCCATATAGCCTTGATCAATTGGGTACAGATGTCATCCATTTATTGGATCATTTAAGTATTCAACAAGCCGCATTTTGTGGAATATCGATGGGTGGTTTAACAGGCCAATGGCTTGCAATACATCATCCTAAACGCTTTAACCATGTCATTATATGCAATACCGCTGCAAAAATTGGGCAAGAATCAGCTTGGAATGAACGTGCGCAGTTAGTCCGTCAACAAGGTCTGAAACCAATTGCAGAAACGGCAGCATCACGATGGTTTACAGAACCCTTTATCCAAAGTAACACTGCAACTGTACAATCTTTGAGTAACGACCTCGGAGCTGGCAGCCCAGAAGGTTATGCAAGTTGTTGTGAAGCTTTGGCTAAAGCGGATTTACGCAATGAAATCTCGTCTATTCACATCCCGGTATTGATTATTGCAGGTCAACAAGACCCCGTAACCACAGTTGCAGATGGTCAATTTATGCAAGAACACATTGCAAATAGCCAATTATTTGAAATTAATGCATCGCATATTTCAAA
Organism: Acinetobacter sp. YH12045; assembly: GCF_013419925.1. Lineage (NCBI taxonomy): Bacteria > Pseudomonadati > Pseudomonadota > Gammaproteobacteria > Moraxellales > Moraxellaceae > Acinetobacter > Acinetobacter sp. YH12045. The sequence continues at coordinate 586,946 of NZ_VOZE01000001.1, forward strand.
CATTGAACAGCCAGATGCATTTAATCAGGCTTTGCAGAATTTTATACAGCAATAATAAGCAGCTGAACAAATTCAATGTAATGTTATTAAAATAGAGCCTTACCATTGTGCAGGGCTTTATTTCGTTTGAAGACTTATACTCTCGCCAATGGAGGTGGTATCGAGATCTTTCTGTGCAATTAGTAGACTTGAAAAATAGGCATATAAATGCTTATTGCCTGCAGCATTGCGGAAATTGGTTTGTGGATTCCAGAATTTTAAAGTTATAGCTTAAAGAAAAAATATCAAGGCGCAAAAGTATGGACATCTCTTTCATACGAAAAAATAAAGACCGTATTGCAGGCCCAAGCTTTAATGAATAATTATACTTTATCTAGAAAATTAACATTAAAAGCACTCCGTAAATGAATATTGATATTGAAAAAGACCGAAGTATTGGAGTCCTTCGGTCTAAACTTTTAACTCCACTCATTCCACATAGGCGTTTAAGCCCATATATTGAAGAATAGTTTGAAGAATAATCCCATGAAATTTTAAGCTGCAGGATGATTGAGTTGATCAATGATACCTTGTGCAGCCAATTCATTTAATTCAGCTTCAGTTTTAAATTGGGACAAAATTTCGATTGTGTGCTGCCCTAACTGCGGCGGTGCATGACGGTATTCTACAGGCGTATCAGATAATTTCATCGGTGATCCAATCACTTTAAAATCATGATTTAAAGCATGTGGAATATTCACCACCATTTGACGATGTTGAATTTGCGGTTCATTTAATGCGTCTTCTACAGAGTTGATTACACCCACAGGCACTTTTACCGCATGAATCGCATCAACCCAAACTTGAGCATCTTGAGTGAGAAAATAAGCACTCAATAATGGAATTAATTCTTCACGGTGCTTCACTCGATCTTGATTACGTAAATAGTTTGGCTCATCCAACAGTTCTGTATAGCCAATCGCAATACACAAATCTTTAAATTGCTTATCATTACCACAGGCAATAATAAATTCCTTATCTTTGGCTTTAAAGGTTTGATACGGCACAATATTCGGGTGATTATTTCCCATACGCTTGGGTGCTTTACCCGAGGTCAAATAGTTCATACCTTGATTGGCCAAAGCCGCCACCTGTACATCGAGTAATGACATATCAATATATTGACCACGTCCAGTATGTTGCCGTGCTAACAATGCCGCCTGAATTGCAATCGTTGAGTACAGTCCGGTCTGAATGTCGACCACAGCGACTCCCACCTTTTGTGCGCCACCACCGATTACATCATCAGATTCACCAGTAATACTCATCAGACCTGACATGCCTTGAATAATAAAGTCATAGCCTGGTTCTTCCGCACGTGGACCATCCTGACCAAAACCTGTAATTGAGCAATATACGATATTTGGATTTAGCGCACTGAGCGATGCATAATCCAAACCATATTTAGCAAGTGAACCTGCTTTGTAATTTTCAATCACCACATCTGCCGTTTTAGCAATTTCACGGACTAGGGCTTGGCCTTCTTCACTAGCAATATCAATGGCTACAGAATATTTATTGCGGTTCGCACATTGGTAATAACCTGATTCTTTCGTCGCTTGACCTTGCTGATTTGGCATCCAGGGTGGTCCCCACATGCGGGTATCATCCCCGACTTTAGGACGCTCAATTTTGATTACCTCTGCACCTAAATCAGCCAATATTTGACCGCACCAAGGACCTGCCAAAACACGGCTTAAGTCCAATACACGAATTCCTTTTAATGCACCCATAGTTCACTCCAGATGTGCCATAGTATTGAGCTATGGCACAGATATTTTTAATTATTTTACTGTTGCAGTTTTTGCAGATGCTTTTTGTTCTGCATCATCAACATATGTTTCTACACTTGCCAGTTTTTCTTTTTCCGCATCTGAAGAAAGTGATGCTTGCTGGGGATCATATTGACGTTCACGAATGAACAAGCCCGGAATAACACCTGCAATAAAGTACGCAGCACCCATTACAATAAAGGCCATGGTGAATGATCCGCCAGCGGCAATCATACCAATGGTTGCTGGTGCTATGGCTGCGCCTAAACGTCCCATATTGTAAGCACCACCAATGGCTGTTCCGCGTACATCCGTAGAGAAACTTTCTGCCATATAAGTTGCATTTACACCGTATGGAATACCGTATAAGAAACCGAAAGTTACGAGTAAATAGGCGATGTTGGTTGGTGTGTTATAGAAAATGATGATCGGTAAGAATGCTGCCGTAGCTACCGTACCAAACACAAAGGTAATACGACGTCCGAACTTGTCAGCGGCATAGCCTGCTAAAATTTTACCCAGAATCATGGCGGTATATGCGCCTACCATATAGCCTGTCATGGCTTTAAAGTTCATGCTGAGTTCGGTTTCTAGATACGTTGGCATCCAGTTGTTGACACCGTAGTAACCGAATTGTAGAAATGCAGCGGTCGACATCCAAAAGAAGAACATTTTACGATGATTGGTATGCCCAAAAATACGTTTATAAATACTTTCAGAAGGTGCGTTTTGCTTGACTGCAGCATGTTGCTGTACAGGTTCAAGCTTTAATTCACGGCATTTTAGCTGCTCAATTTTTGCTTCCTGCCAAGATTTTGGTTCAGGAACAAAACGCATAAAGATCAGGGCAAAAGCAGCAGGAATAATGGTGACATAAAATAGCATCCGCCAGCCGTGATCTGGAATAATGGCACCCGCCATCAGCGTTGCAACGATATACCCCACGGTTTGACCGGTTTGCAAAGTTCCAAGTACCGTTGTTCGATATTTGGTTGGCACATATTCTGCCATGAGCGTATTACACGCCATGTAAAGAGAACCCAGTCCAAAAGCGCCAATAAAACGTAAAATTAAAAATTGTTCATAGCTTTGGGTAAAGCCTAAAATACAGGTCATGATTGAGAAAAATACTACCGACCAAGCAATAGTTTTCACACGACCGAATTTATCGCACGCCCATCCACCCGAAATACCACCCAGCGCCATCCCTGCTAAAGAAGAACTACCAAGCATTCCGGCTTGAAATGTACTTAAACCAAATTCAGCCTTTAAACTGGTGAGACTGAATGACAGCAACATGATGTCTACACCATCAATCACCAAGGAAATAAAGGCAAAAATAAAAGCCATTTTCCAAGTGTTGCTTGTAATACGATGCATCGTGCCCACGTTAGAAGGCAATTTGAGCGTTCCTGCTCCGTTTTGCATTTCGTTATTCATTTCCTTGTTCCTCATTTTCCCAAATGAGTCATCGGCATTCCTATGTCTGCACATTTGCCTTTTTTATTCTTTTTATTTCATCACTGCTCAGGCTATTGCACAGAGTTACAAGAGTGTTTCACGATGAATCCTTTATTGATTAAGTTTATTTTTGCATAAAAAGTCTCTAAGGCACTCTATGCAGAGCGCCCTATTGATATTGAATTCAATTAGTTACTAAAAGCCGCGATGCCTGTTTGCGCACGACCTAAGATCAGTGCATGTACATCATGCGTTCCTTCATACGTGTTGACGACTTCGAGATTGACCAGATGGCGGGCAACACCAAACTCATCAGAAATGCCGTTACCACCCATCATGTCACGCGCAACACGGGCAATATCTAAAGCCTTGCCACAGTTGTTACGTTTAATGAGTGATGTGCCTTCTACAGCAGCAATGCCTTCATCTTTCATACGTCCAAATCGAAGCGCAGCTTGTAGACCCAAGGCAATCTCAGTTTGCATATCCGCCAATTTCTTTTGAATCAACTGATTCGCAGCTAAAGGTCGGCCAAACTGTTTACGGTCCATAGTATATTGGTGCGCTGTATGCCAGCAGAATTCTGCGGCGCCCATTGCGCCCCAAGCGATACCATAACGAGCACTATTTAGACAGGTAAATGGACCTTTTAAACCACGTACTTCTGGAAAAGCATTCTCTTCAGGGACAAAGACATTGTCCATCACAATTTCACCGGTAATCGATGCACGTAAGCCAACTTTACCGTGAATTGCTGGAGCAGATAGACCGTCCCAGCCTTTTTCCAAAATAAAACCGCGAATGTCACCCACATTACCTTCAGGCGATACTTCTTTCGCCCAAACAACAAACACGTCGGCAATTGGGCTGTTGGTAATCCACATTTTTGCACCCGTGAGACGATAGCCACCTTCGACTTTTTTTGCACGAGTAATCATGCTACCTGGGTCAGAGCCATGATCAGGCTCAGTCAGACCGAAGCAGCCAATGTATTCACCCGTTGCCAGTTTTGGCAGGTATTTTTGTTTTTGCTCTTCAGAGCCAAATTCATTAATTGGCACCATCACCAAAGAACTTTGAACGCTGGCCATTGAGCGGTAGCCAGAATCCACATATTCAATTTCACGTGCAACGAGACCATAACTAACATAGTTTAGACCTGCGCCGCCGTATTGCTCTGGAATCGTTGGGCCAAGTAAGCCAAGTTCGCCCATTTCTCGGAAAATAGATGCATCGGTTTTTTCATGGCGGAATTGTTCGAGTACACGTGGCTGTAAACGCTCTTGACAGTATGCATGCGCAGTATCGCGAATCATGCGTTCTTCTTCAGTTAATTGCTGTTCCAAAAGAAACGGATCTTGCCAGTTAAATTGTACTTTGGTTTTTTTTACATTGACCATTTGATTCATCGCATCCTCTGCTTTTTCGGGCTTTCTTTGTTTTATTTGATGCTATGTGTGAAAAGTGATTCATTCAAACGATTAATTTGCATGTAGATATGCGCCTTTCGCATACCTGAGCTTTGTTCACGGCGTGTTAAGCACTTTAGCCACTGATTTGAACTGCGGATTGCTTTATTTATAGACTATAGTGGTATATGAAAATCATTCTTATATGCCATTTTGTGATACCTATCGATAAAAAGGACTTTATCTATGCGGCGCAATATTCCGTCTTTGCAAAGCTTAATTTGCTTTGAATCTGCTGCAAAACACGCAAGTTATACGCACGCTTCTCAAGAGTTATTTATTACTCAAAGTGCTGTGTCACGCCAAATTCAACAGCTAGAAGAATATCTAGGTGTCACGCTATTTAGCCGAACGCGTCACGGTGTAGATCTCACTGAAGCAGGCAAACAATATGCAAAAAGTATTAAACCCTTTTTGCAAGGTATCGAAAAAAGCACCTCTGATATTATGACGCACAAAGGCTTAGGCGGTACTTTAAAACTGGGCGTTGTGCCAACTTTTGCCACACGTTGGCTGTTGCCAAAATTAAATAAATTAAATGCACAGCATCCTGAAATTACCGTGCATTTGGAAACCAGTACCAAACCTTTTTTATTTAATGAAAATGTCTTTGACGCAGCTATTTTTGCAGGAACGCAACAACAAATTGAGCATTGGCCGGGTATTCAAGCGCATTATTTAATGGATGAAGAAGTGGTTCCCGTCTGCTCCCCCAAATTGATTGAAAACAACTTTCCACTTGCGGAAATGACAGATGATCACAGTTTTAATTTAAGCGATGATGAATTGCTTCAATTGCCCTTATTACAGCAAACCACCCGTCCAAGTATTTGGCAAGAATGGTTTCAAGCCCATCAGCTTCAGCATCCCAAACCATTTGATGGTCAGCGACATGAACTATTTTCTATGCTTTCTGTGGCAGCCAGTCATGGCATGGGTATGGCACTGATTCCACAAATGCTGATCGAAGCAGAACTGAGAAAAAAAGAATTGGTGATTGCATCAAATAAAAAACTGCACGGTAGCAGAAAGTATTATTTGGTCCACTCGAGTCAAGACAGTTCACCGCAAATACAAAAATTTGTCGATTGGGTGCTACAAGAATTGCATCAGCTGAGTTGAAGTAGTCGCTATATTTTGAGTACAGTAAATTCGCTGCATTATTCGTTCAATACATGTAACCGTACCTAATGGAAGCATCAATTAAAATATAAGGCTAGAATCTATGCAAAAAATTGTGGTGTTTTCAGGTGCTGGTATGAGCGCAGAAAGCGGCATCAATACCTTCCGTGACAGTGATGGTCTTTGGGAGCAGCATCGTATTGAAGATGTGGCCACACCTGAAGCTTGGGCACGTGACCCTGCTTTAGTACAGCGTTTTTATAATGAACGCCGTAAACATATTTTAGCCGCAGAGCCAAATGCAGCGCATAAATTGATTGCAGAACTCGATGATTTTTTTGATGTTCAAGTTATTACACAAAATATTGATGATCTACATGAACGTGCAGGCAGTCAAAATGTACTGCATCTGCATGGCAGTATTCGTTACGCAAAAAGCTCTGGCCCTCAGGCGCAATATACGCAGGAATTTTTCCTTATTGAAGGTGCAGATTTAAACTTAGACAGCGACAAATGCCCTGAGGGTTATCCTTTACGGCCACATGTGGTCTGGTTTGGCGAAGCAGTTCCTGCCTATGACGATGCCAGCATAAGCGTACAAAGCGCGGATATTTTTATTGCGATTGGTACGAGTTTAGCGGTCTACCCTGTGGCTGGATTGATTCACCAAATTCGACCGAGCTGCCGTGCATTTTATATTGACCCGAAAGCAGATTATCAGCGTGTACCTGAGCAATATGAACTGATTAAAGCAGGTGCCAGCGAAGGCATGAAAAAGCTATTTGAGCAATTAGTTGCGCCATAAAAGTACATTTTGGCATTGTTCTAGATCCAAAAAATCATTTTGCCTGCTACCTTGGCAGGCTTTTTCAGATATTTAGTCCATTCAACTTTATCAATTGCAGTTAAATCACGGCATACAGGCCTTTGGCATTCTAATTGCTTAACAGTATTACGTTTTATTAAAAAAGTAATATTGGGGCTTGGTCAGTATGGGTTATGTCGCAAGAGAGCTCAGTCCGAAAAGTAAGCTATTGCTCGGCTTCGGATCATTTTTAATTCCTGTGCTTATTTGGTGTGCAGTGAGTTATTTGCCATTTTTATGGCATCCACAGGTGCAAATTACTCAGTCTGGCAGTGTGCCGTATTTGCAAGTCGATAGCCGTGTAGACAAAGCGGTGTTTTATGCCGAAGCGCAATCTGCAGTGAATGCAGGTTTAGCACCACCTCAAGGTAAACTGGTCAATCCGATCTATCTACCTGCACCGCATGAAGTGGCAAAAGCGCTGGTTACAGCCTTCATTACCCCGCCTGCCCAACCTGATGCCCCATGGTTTCATCAAAGCTTATGGCACAGTATTAAAATTGTGTTCAGCGCTTTTTTTATTGCCTCTCTCATCGGTATTCCGCTCGGCATTCTTTGCGGTTTTTCTCAAAAAATATCACAACTGACCGAACCTTTTGTTGAATTTTTTCGCTACTTGCCAGCTCCTGCTTTTGGTGCCTTAGCCGTTGCGATTTTAGGCATTAATGATGCACCTAAAATCGCCATTATCGTGATTGGTACGCTGTTTCAGCAAATTCTAATTATTGCCAATACCACACGGATGGTTGACCGGGGCCTGATCGAAGCAGGTTTTACGCTGGGCACCAATAAATTGAAAAGCTTATTTCATGTGGTGATTCCAGCGGCGCTTCCTGACATTTACCGTGACTTGCGTGTATTGCTGGGCTGGGCTTGGACCTATCTGATCGTATCTGAACTAATCGGCACAACCTCTGGGATTACGTGGTTTATTACTCAACAAGCGCGTTACCAAAACTTTGACAATGTCTATGCCGCGATCCTCATCATTGGGGTGATTGGTTTAGTGTGCGATGTGGTGCTAATGAAACTCGGACAACGTCTATTTAAATGGAAAGCAGGAGCAAAATAATGAACAGCACAGAATTTAATGCCACCACTTATTTCGATGCAATTTATGCGCGCCCTGTCATTTTGGAAGCAAAAAAACTCACACAAAGTTTTAAACACGGCAAGACTGAGCGCACTATTTTAAATCAGTTGGATTTAAAGATTCATAAACGTGAATTTATCTGCGTGATTGGCCCATCGGGTTGCGGTAAATCGACTTTTAGCCGAATTGTGGCTGGGCTTGATCCTTACAGTAGCGGTGAATTGCTGGTCGATGGCCAAGCGATTGAAGGCCCAAGCCCTGAGCGTGGCATGGTGTTTCAAGGCTACACGCTTTTTCCATGGAAAACAGTCAAAGAAAATGTGATGTTCGGCCCTTTAATGAAAGGTGCCAGCAATGCTTCGGCTGAATCCAGCGCCCGCGAATGGATTGATATTATTGGTCTAGAAAAATACCAAGATCAGTACCCGCATGAGCTTTCTGGTGGGATGAAACAGCGCGTTGCCATTGCCCGCGCATTGGTCAATGAACCCAAAATATTATTGATGGATGAGCCGTTTGGCGCGCTTGACCCGCATACCCGCCAAAAAATGCAAAAACATTTAATGGATCTTTGGCAAAACATTGATATCACGATTATTTTTGTGACCCACGATATGGATGAAGCGATTCTATTGGCGGATCGTATTGTGGCGCTCAAAGCCAATCCTGGTGAAATTAAGGAAATTATTGAGGTGAACTTACCACGCCCAAGAAATCCTGAACTCATGCTGAGTCCTGAATTTAAACAACTGCGCGAACGGGTAGATTTCTTGGTGCATGCACAGGAAGACGAGCTCGACCCAGCGATGGAAAACCTACCGAAAATTCCGCGTATGACCCAAGTCAGTACGCAAAAATAACTGGATTAATCCCTCTTCATCTTTAGGACGGCCTAAATGATGTACTACAGCGTTGGACGGCCAACATTATAGGAATTGAAGATGAATGAATCTTATGTTTTGCCACTTGTTGATATTTCAAAAATGCAAAGCACAGTACTGTCAGAACGCTTAGAGGTGGCCTCTGCGTTGGATCAAGCCTGTAAAGATGTTGGTTTTCTTTATTTAAAAGGTGATCAGTTCAATTTTGATTTTGCGACATCACTAATTCAGGTGGCAAAGCGCTATTTCCAACAAGATACCGCCAGTAAAATGCAACACTATATTGGACTGTCGAAAAATCACAGTGGCTATGTACCAATTGGTGAAGAACAGTTTGCAGGCAACAGCTATGACTTAAAAGAAGCCTATGACGTCAATTATGATTACCACGGCGAAGCGACAGCATTTCCTTTGCTTGGCCCTACGTTATGGCCAGATGATGCCACATTTAAAAGTACGGTCAGTGATTATTACCACCATTTACGCAGTATCAGCGAAGAAATTTTTCAGGCCTTTGCTTTAGCATTGAATGTAGATGAGCATTTTTTTGATTGCAAAATTACCCATCCGACCAGCCAGCTGCGTCTAATCCATTATCCGTATAACCCTGAAGTGAAAGATGCCGAAGGTATTGGCGCGCATACAGATTATGAGTGCTTTACACTGCTCTTACCGACTGCACCAGGTTTGCAGGTTTTAAATAAACAAGGTGAATGGATGGATATTCCATTGATTGAAAATACCTTGGTGATGAATATTGGCGACATGATGGAAATTTTGTCGAATGGCAAATATTTGGCCACCAAGCACCGTGTTAAAAAAGTCTCTGAAGAACGCTACTCTTTCCCTCTGTTCTGTACCTGTAATTACGACACAATTATTGAGCCAGTACATTCTACTGAAGCGCCCAAATATCAGCCCTTAATTGGTGGCGAACATTTATTTAATCAAACCGCGCAAACCTTTAGTTATCTCAAAAAGCGTATCGCTTCAGGAGAGCTAAGTCTTAGAAATGCTGTGCCTTTGTCATCATTTGGTATGGATGAAAATACAGAAGTACAAGGAGCAAGCGCATGAATCTATTTCAGGCTTTAGTACAGCTTCCAGCAAGCCAAGAGGTTTCAGGCCCTATTCCAGACTATTTGTATGGTGCTTTTCGCCGTAAAAGCATTAGTTTTTCGAATGGATTAACGGATGAAAAAACCATTGTGTATTGGTTTCAGTCACGTAGTTTTACCATCGATCTACGTTTAAAAAGCCAAGAAAATACGCCAGTGAATGAGCGTCAAGGCTGGATTGGAAATACTCTTTGGGATGCTGAACAGCAATTATTGTCTTGGGATGTTAAAGCACACTCAAATTATCAAAATTATGTGCAATGGCCAGAACCTGCAAAACTACATGCGATTGGCAACTGTATTTTAGAATTCTCTCCAAGCAATGTGTATGTCGAAGACTGGCGTCAGCAAGTTCATGAAGGGCTATTTTTAGGCCTGCGGTTGCAGTCAGCCCTCGATGTAGAAAGTCATGAACCATTGCAGATGGATGGCGGTTTAATTATTTGTGATAAGCATGTGGCCTTCGCACTGAGTCGTTTACCTGCAGATCAGCAAACTGTTGCCAGCATCAACATATCATCTGCACCTACTATGTATGAAACGGTGATTCAAAGCTTTGAAGTATCCATCGCTGTAGATGGTCTGCATAAGCACCTTACAACGACTTCCTCTCAGCAAGATCAATCACTTAATTTTGATCATTTTGAAGTTATTGATGAAACACATTTGATGCAAAACGTCATTATTAATGGTCAAGCAGTACAGCTGATGTTCGAGGTGGATATTTACGTTCCACATTTTGCATTTCAGCATCACACTGATACCACGACAGAAAGTACAGATTGGTTACGAAGTGAAAAACAGCACCTCTTGCACCATGCCGTAGAATGTCTATAGGAAATCAATGTCGTTTATATATTTGCTCATCGCAATCATTGCTGAAGTGATTGCCACGTCCGCCTTAAAAGCCAGCAATGGCTTTACTGAACTAGTACCGATTATTTTTACAGTATTGGGCTATGCCATTGCACTCTTCTTTTTAGGTTTGACCTTTAAATCGATTCCAATGGGATTGGCCTACGCCATGTGGTCTGCTGCAGGCATTGTACTGATTTCTTGTGTGGGCTGGATTGTGTTTAAACAAAATTTAGACCTGCCTGCCATGATTGGTTTGGCCTTTATTTTATTGGGTATTGTGATTATTAATGTTTTTTCTAAAAGCACAGAGCTTTGAAATGTCAGTTTTAAAATGAATTTTTTAAATAATTTTTCTGAAATTTTAAAGACTTAAATAGCTATAGATAAAAATGCTCTAGCTAGCTGTTGCACACTAGAGCATACGTTTCGAATGAATTAACTGTGATCTGTCGGCTTCTATAAAATGCCTTTCACTAGAAAAAAGCATCCAACAATACATAACAGCACAGCAAAACATTTTTTCAGTACTGCTGGTGAAAGCGCATGCGCAGTTTTCGCGCCATATTTAGCCGTAAAGAAACTCATCACACTAATGCCCAAAAAGGCATAGATATGAATAAAGCCAATGGTATTTGGAATTTCAACTTGCTGTTGCACACCAAAAAACATAAAGCCTAATGCACCAGCAATGGCAATGGGTAAACCGCAAGCCGCAGACGTCCCGACCGCTTTTTGCATCACCACGCCATTTGCCGTTAAATACGGTACCGTAATACTGCCGCCGCCAATGCCGAAGATGGCCGATGCCACACCAATGCCCGAACCTGCTGCAATTTGTTTAGCTGTAGATGGTAGTGTTTTATTTGGATCGACTGGCTTTTTTGCACCCATAAACATGGTATAAGCCACCCAAAGTAAAAACACACCGACAATCATTTGCAGATGTAAGCCTGACAGCCAGCCTGCAATCCCTGCGCCTGCAAAACAGCCAATCGCCATAGACGGAGCTAAATTTTTAAATACAGGCCAAATCACAGCACCATTTTTATTGTGCGCCATCAAGGAGCTGATCGATGTCACAACAATCGTAGCCAAAGATGTGCCGAGCGCCAAATGCATAATCACATCGGGACTATAGCCCATTTGGCTAAAAACAATATAGAGCAAAGGCACAATGATAGTACCGCCGCCAACGCCAAACAGCCCCGCAGCAAAACCTGCAAATGCGCCAATAATTAAGAAAGTAATGAGTTCCACGAAATAGATACTTTTAAAGAGATGTATTGAAGAAGTTGACTGGTTTAAGCCAACTCCACTTGACCCACAGCATGATAAGCACGGTTGAAATACACTAAACTTTCTTCCTGCTGACTTTGCTTGATTGCAACCACACGGCACATAAACACACTGTGCGTACCCACTTCTTGAATCTGTTCAATCTGACAGTCAAAACTGACCAAAGCATCTTTTAATATTGGTGAACCTGTTTCTAATGCAGTCCAAGAGCCCAATTTAAACCGCTCTTCAGAGTTTAATTTGCTTGAAGCAAAAGCATTGGAAATTTGTTCATGCTGTGCGCCCAAAACATTGACAGACAGAACTTTATTTTCAAGAAAATGCGCATGAGAACGAGATGATTGATTCATACAAACCAGCAAAGTTGGCGGTGTATCTGTCACACTGCATACTGCTGATGCTGTAAATCCATGCATGCCTGCTTCACCCTCAGTCGTAATCACGTTGACTGCAGTCGTCAATAAAGACATTGCATTTCTAAAATCAGTTGCTTCAATCATCTCTTCAATCTCAATGGTCTATATGGCTTTTCTCTTTCTCAGGTTTGGGCAATAGCAAATTTAATTTCCTTATTGCCCGTACATGAAACCGAGTCAGCTCAAATTTATGCAGTCAATTCTTGGCGAACAATGGCAGCGCCTGCGCTTAGCGCATTTAGTTTGCCTTGCGCCACTTGGCGAGGTAAAGGCGCCATCCCGCAGTTTGTTGAAGGATATAACTTATCTGCATCTACAAACTGAAGTGCTTTGCGTAATGTATTGGCTACTTCTTCTGCTGTTTCAACCTGATTAGTTGCTACATCAATTGCGCCAACCATGACTTTTTTGCCGCGGATGAGTTCAATCAAATCCATAGGTACACGAGAGTTTTGGCATTCTAGCGAGATGATATCGAGCTTCGATTGCTGTAGTTTCGGGAATGATTCTTCGTATTGGCGCCATTCATTACCCAAAGTCTGTTTCCAATCGGTATTGGCTTTAATGCCATAACCATAGCAAATATGAACGGCTGTTTCGCATTTCAAACCTTCAAGCGCACGCTCTAATGTCGCAATACCCCAGTCATTGACTTCATCAAAAAATACGTTAAACGCAGGCTCATCAAATTGAATGATATCTACGCCTGCCGCTTCAAGCTCTAAAGCTTCTTGATTCAGGATTTTAGCAAATTCCCAAGCCAATTTTTCACGGCTCTTGTAGTGACCATCATACAAGGTATCAATCATCGTCATCGGGCCAGGCAGTGCCCATTTGATCGGCTGATTGGTTTGGCTGCGTAAGAATTTTGCATCATCCACAAACACTGCTTTCTTACGCGATACTTCGCCCACCACAGACGGTACACTTGCATCGTAACGATTACGAATACGCATCGTTTCACGCTTTTCGAAATCTACACCTTCAAGATGTTCAATAAACGTGGTCACAAAATGCTGACGGGTTTGTTCACCATCACTGACAATATCAATGCCTGCATGGATTTGTTCATGCAAAGATAATTTCAACGCATCACGTTTTGCATCTAATAATTCTTCGCCTTCAAGTTTCCATGCTGACCACAATTTTTCAGGTTCAGCCAGCCAAGATGGTTTAGGTAAGCTGCCAGCAGTTGAAGTTGGGAGTAAAATGGCCATATTCGATCTTCTATCTCTATATTCTAAATTTTGCAAAAACCAAAAAGTTATCAATTGATTATTAAATTCATATTGAAAGTCCCTTCTCCCTATGGGATGAGGAGCATGCTCCGCAAGAGGATGAGGGAGCATTTCATATAAATCCTCTCCCTAACCCTCTCCTTAAAAAGAGAGGGAAATTTCTTTACGAAATAAATATTGATCACAAATTAACTGATGCATGAAACATATTCTTTAAAACAGCTGCTTTAAATCACAAGTGATTTAAAATTAAGCTGCGGCTGCATTTTCAATACTAAAATTAGCCGCCCACTCATTCAGAATGTCTTTATATGGCTGGATAAAGTTCTCTTCTGTCCATTTGCCCTGTTTAACCGCCAACTGACCACGTTCAACACGGTCATACACAATACGAGTTAATGAGTAATCGCCAAAGCTTAAGCTTGGTTGATACACTAAACCTGCTGTCGCATTGGTATTGTAAATTTCAGGACGGTAGATTTTTTGGAAGCTTTCCATGGTGCTGATCGCGCTGATCAATTCGAAATCTGTATAGTCGCTGAGCAAGTTATTTGCTGAATAAAATGCCAATGGTGCAGTTGCATTTTCAGGTTTAAAGTAACGAACGCTTAAGCCCATTTTTGCAAAATAATCATCGGTACGTGAATAGTCATCATTAGTGTATTCCACACCTAAGATCGGATGCACATTTGCAGTACGGTAATAGGTTTTTGTCGTTGAAACACTTAAACAGATGACAGGTTGTTTCTTAAATTCAGCTTTAAATACGTCAGAATTGATCAAGTGTTGATATAGCTTGCCGTGTAAATCGCCAAAATCTTCAGGTTTTTCATTAAACTTGCAGCCGAGTGCCGGTAATACCACACTGAAGTCATAGTCACGTACATACGATGAAAAACTGTTGCCAATCATGCCTTCAATGCGTTCATTGGTTTTATGGTCGATGATGGTGCTCTTTAAAGTTTCAATAAATGGGAAAGTTTGACCATTGCCTTCCACATCGAGTTCAGCCGAAATGATGTCAATTTCAAGTGAATAACGATCTGCATTTGGGTTGTCACAAGTAGCTAAACTATTGAAACGGTTATTAATCATTGCCAAAGTACGGCGCAGATTCTCTTCACGGTGTTCACCACGTGCCAAATTGGCAAAGTTCGTTGTTAGACGCGTATTGTCAGCTGGTTTATAGTTTTCATCAAAGCGGATACGTTTGATTGAACATGCAAATTTATGACTCATGGAGATTCACTACCCTAAAATTAAAAATAATCAAAATTTCTGTATGGAGTAATTTATACGTGAAACTTAAGATGAATAAAAATGATTTAACCTCAACTCAAAGTGAGATAAATTCATGTTTAAGATTTAAATACAATGAATTTTCTTCAACTATGCATCATTCAACTGGCGATAAAAAAACTGCCACTCAGGTAGCATTTAAATTTTGTTTAATATAAATAAGGGCTTAAAAAAAATTCAATGAAAATTTTTTCATTCAAACACACATCTGAAATGTGTCGAATCGTACAGATTGGCTCAATATCTCCACTCTAAAAATTCAGCGATTTATTCATTCGGGTGAATTTTTCTAACTTTAAAATGAAAAAAGATCAAATCACTAATTGTTTTAATATTGAATCTGTAACACTAATATACTTTTGTCCTGAGCTATAAAGTTCTTAATCCTTGCCATAAATAGATAAACCAAATATGAAATAAGCATATATTCATGTCGTTTCAGCTTTTTAGTAAATATACTGAATATGACTCAACTTTTATACTTAGAAAAAATCAGCATATTCGAACTTTGGTATGTTAAGGAATCGCTAAAATATTCGGTTTATACTTATACCTTCTTAAAATCATGTCTAATAAATTAGAACGTCAGACACTGACTCTCCCAGTAGGTCATGACAAGTTTTTACTCCACTCTTGCTGTTTCACCATGCTCTGGCGAAGTCATGGAAACATTAATTGAATCAGGTATCGATTTTTCAATTTTTTTTACAATCCCAATATTCATCCTGTGAAAGAATATGAAATCCGTAAAGAGGAAAATATCCGCTTTGCCGAGAAACATAACATTCCGTTTATTGACTCTGACTATGACACAGACAATTGGTTTGCTCGCGCTAAAGGTATGAAAATGAGCCTGAAAAAGGCATTCGTTGCACGATGTGTTTTGATATGCGCTTCGAGCGTACTGCACTTTATGCGGCAGAACATGGTTTTAGCTTAATTAGTAGCTCACTGGGAATTTCACGCTGGAAAAATATGAAACAGATTAATGACTGTGGTCATCGCTCCGCTTCACATTATGAAGGCATAAGTTATTAGGACTATAACTGGCATAAAAATGGTGGCGCTGTGCGAATGCTAGAGATCAATAAAAATGAGGAATTTTACCAGCAAGAATATTGTGGGTGCGTATATTCACTGCGTGATACCAACCGCTGGCGTATGAGTCATGGCCGTGACTGTATCAAACTGGGTGTAAAGTTTTACTCAAATGCCATGGATGAAGAAGCTTGAGTTCTGCACTTCATTATTTGCATTGATATTAAATTGATGTTGTTAGCCCTGAAGCATTTATACTATTCAGGGCTTATTTTTATTTATGTTTCAACTTATTTCAGTTCTTCAACCAATGTTGGATAGATTGATCCATCGACATCCATTTCGGTTTTATAAATGCCATTGGCAACATTAAATTTATTCACGTGGTAGCTAGAACCATAAATCGAGTCAAAACCAGTTCCTTTTTTAAAGACTTGTTTGTTAGCAGCTAAATCCAGTAAATGTGTGCCTCCAATAAACTGTTCATACTGTACAGGATTAACGCCAACGCGGTTCGACATGATTTTCACTGCATCGGCATGCGTTGCAGGGTCGTTGATGTACTTAACCGTTTTATCCCAAACTTGAATGATTTTTTTCCATTCTTCTTTGTTGGCAGATAAATGCGTCATATTGACGGTTAACGTGTCGTAAATCAGACCGGGTTTATCTTTCGATGTATAAATGATTTTAGAGCCAGCAACTGCTTTCAGCGCTTGATTTGCAACCGGTTGCCACACGGCAATCGCTGCAATATCAGGACTTGCAAATACTTGTGGCAGCTCGTTGGTCATGGTGTTGACCAACTTTACTTCAGAAGCTTGAATTTTTGCATCATCTAACGCCGTCGTCAAAAGCAAATGATCAACCAAGCCTTTTTCTGTCGCGACACTTTTTCCTTTTAAATCAGTTAAACTATTGATGCCATCTTTAGCAATGATGACATCATTACCCGCAGAATAGTCCGTCGCCATAATCATGACGCCTTTCGTGCCGCCAGAACCCGTGACTAAGTTGTCACCATTGGTGACTAGAACAGCATCCAACTGATTTGCCGCAAATGCAGATAGTGAAGATGAATAATCAAACCATTTAAAGTCTACATTGACGCCGGCTTCTTTCAACCAGCCTTTTTCAATAGCAACTTGCCATGCGACAAAACCAGGCCAGTCGCTATAGCCGATCGTGATGGCTTTTGTATTGACTGTGCCTTCTGCTTGCGCGTTTGGTTCAGGTGTTTTGGCTGTATTGTCACACCCCCCCAGTAAGATAGCGGTCACAACGGATGCAGATAAGCAGGCTTTTTTGATCATAGTTCGATTTCCCCGATGGCATTACAGTTAAATTTGGTATTGGTGTTCAAAAACGATGGTGTATTCGGATTACTGACAGATTGAGCATTACGCTTTGCACGATTTGGTCTATGGTTGGCTGCATTAGCATGTGCTTGCTTTTGGTTTGTGATTTGGTCTTTAAACTGACCTTGTGAACGGTATAATTGGCCCATTTTAAAACTCCTTAATTCTTTGCATTTTGCGGAATTGGCGGCATTACAGCGTCCATCAACTCCAAATGTCCTTTAATCACACCTTTAAGTGCTGAAAAATGCTGACTGATAACTTTGAGCTTTGAACTGACGCCTTGCAGAATCATGACTTCTAAAATTTTGTGGTCATCGAGTTGAATATGCAGCGAACTCACCACTTGTTCTAAAAACTGCTGCTGTAAATCTAAAAGCTGAATACGTAGCGCCGTACTACTTGCGTCATAAAGTAAGGTAAATGTGCCAACCATCACTTCGTTGCGCTGCTCCTGATCGGCAATCAGATGCTTATTGATCATGTCGACAATGGCCTGAGAACGGCTTTCATAATGCTGATCGACAATTTTTTGATCCAAAGCATCGACTGTTTTTTCAGGCACGGTAATACTGATACGCGCCAGCTTTTGTTTAGGCACTGTTTTTCCTTATTTTTTTTGCTGAATATAGAAACCCGCACGGGCGCTCAGTAACTCAATAAAAAATTGCTTTAATTGATGCAGAAATGTTGCAGATTGATGGCGGTTCATATGCATCTCCTGTTTGAGTAATACAAAATATTTATTTCGTAATATCGATAGAAATGCAGAATCTGTGCCAAGTGAGAAATACAAAAAATGATCGATTATTTTGTTCTTTTAACTTTCTTTTAAATTTTACTGTTCATGATTTGTGCAATAAATGCACTCATCGAGACCCCTTTGCACTATTGCTGCGATGTATTATTTGATGAAAGACTATTTCTAAAGGTCGTTGTTCTTAAACAAGAGCATTGACCGGCATGTAACAAACTTGAAGTTCAATTTATTTCATCAACATTGAACATCATTTATACTGATTAATCTTACTATTAATCACTCAACGCCTATGAAGTATTTCAGCTGCGCGGTCTGTTCTAACCAAATCTTTTTTGCCAATTCACACTGTGTCAATTGTCAGACTGCGCTGGGTTATATTGCCTCTGAAAAGCAAATGGGCTGTTTTGAAAAGCACAGCAGTACGTTATGGCTTGCGTTAAATCCTGAAATAAAGGGAAAACGCTTTAAACCTTGTCATAATTATCAACATCATCAGGTTTGCAACTGGATGGTACCTGCCGACAGTGAGGAAATTTATTGTGAATCTTGCTTGCTCACGCACACCATCCCCAACCTAGATAATCCAGACCATATTGTGTACTGGGCGCGTTTGGAACATGCCAAACGGCGTTTTTTGTATTTAATGCAGCAACTGAATACCATGCCGCGCCCTAAACGCAGTCAAGATGACCGTTTTGGCCTGCGTTTCGACTTTCTCATGCCCACGGAAGATGCGCCGGTGATGACCGGTCATGCAAATGGCATTATTACCTTAAATGCCAGTGAAGCAGATGTGATTTACCGCGAAACAACGCGTATAAAAATGGGGGAAAACTACCGTACACTTCTAGGTCATTTTAGACATGAAAGCGGTCATTATTATTTTGATTTGATTAAACATTTATACCCTGAACTGATTGAGGAATTTCGAGAACTGTTTGGTGATGAACGACAAGATTATAGTGAAGCTTTGAAACGGCATTATAATGATGGTGCGCCGCAAAATTGGGCGGATTACTATGTCAGTTCATATGCCAGTACGCATCCGTGGGAAGATTGGGCGGAAACATGGGCGCATTATTTGCATATGATGGACACCCTAGAAACAGCCTACTATGCAGGATTAGTGGTCAAAACCAATAAGTCGGATTTGAATAATTTAGAACTGAAAGAAAACCCGATTGGCGCTCAGGATTTTGACCTACTACTGCAACACTGGATGACCTTGACCTTTAATTTAAATGCGTTGAACCGCAGCATGGGCTTAGATGATGCATATCCGTTTACGCTGTCGAATCCAGTATTGGATAAATTGCGGTTTATTCACCACAAACTGCTCAACATGACCTTAAAAAACCAGCAGCACAATTAGATTAAATTTAACACGCGACAGTGTTTGAATCTCAAATCAACTTTTCGGTATCACAGTATTCGTACATTAGCTTAGTTTGAAAGGATGTATACGTAGTAATTTTCTTGGATTGAGCACTGTAACACCTGCCCTATTTTTACTATTTTATAAAGGTTAAAATAACAAAAAATAGATGCCTGTGACCTTTCCAATGATGCCTTTCACGCATTTACCCGCTCGTTTCATGTGTATCATCAGCCTGAGTTTGCTTAGTGGATGCCAATTGGTCAAATTACAAGAAAATCAACTCAGTGCGTCACTAAATAATAAAACAGATAGCATATTAACCCATCAGAAGCTCAGTACATTTAGCCGTCAAATCCTGTTAATGGTGAATGAAAGCGACCAATCTTGTTTAAATGCGCTTGAAAGCTGTATTCACAAAATGCGTAATAATGAAACTTTAGATATTGCTCAAGTCTATGCAGCAGCAAGTGAGCTGTACATGGCACGTGCTTTAAGAGCCGATCAAAATCCACAATGCAAAAAAAGCTTAAAACAACACAGCGGAAAATTAGCTTCAAGCAAAATAAAAATGTGTATGGATCAGCAGCTTGCAGACTTTGATTTTAGTCTGCGCTACAGCTATGTCTATCTATTTAAATCCGCTCAAGCCCCAGAGGAACGCTTATTTGATTTGCGTCAGGGACAAGTCCGTACCTTTTATAATGTGGCTTTATCACGTTTAATTACCTCATCATTCAGCCGTTTTGACTATCAGCAAATGCCTGAAAGTTTAATGTTGGGTTCTTCGCTTTATCATTTTAACTATGAGCATTATCCAGAAATCAAAAATGCGGACATTGATAAATTACTGTCGAGCTATAATTTTAATTTTTCAGGCTTAAAAACCATTAACCGTCAGGAAGGCATTGGTTCTGAATTTGTCTTAGTCAAAAAAGCTACGGATCTGTCTGCTGCGCAGTCTTTTATACTAGATCCTGAACAATATTATTCAAATAAATCCAACCCCAATATCCATACAGCACGCTATTTATCTGTCAGTGCGATCGCAGAGCCTGCCAAGACCAATAGCAGCATTAGTGAAATTTTGTCGCCGCAATCACACTTTAAGGTTGAATTATTTAATCCCTATCAATTTAAAAAGGCAAAAATTGAATCTCAGTCCTATACCCTAACGGCCAATTATTCTGTACCTTATGGACTTTGGTTAGCCGAAAATAAATTAGGACAATCTGGCTATTGGACACTCCTGAATAAAGAAGAACATTTGCGCATGCCACATGTGTTTATGTTAGAGCCGTATCAACCCAATAAAAAAATTATTGTTATGGTTCACGGTTTAGCCAGCAGTCCTGAAACTTGGATTGGTTTGACCAATAACATCATGGGTGATCAAAAACTGCGTGATCATTACCAAGTTTGGCAAGTGTTTTACTCAACCAATATGCCAATATTTGAGAGTCGTTTTCAAATCAATGCTTTACTCAAACAGGCATTTGCAACTGTTCAGCCCAATACGCCATCGGCTCAGGATGCTGTCATTATCGGACATAGTATGGGCGGTATCATCAGTCGTTTATTGGTTAGCGATGCTGATATTTCCGCTCAAGCTATTCCACTCATGAACTATGAACAAAACACACAGTTACAACGTCATCCAATTATCCGCGATCGTTTTGTCTTTAAACCATTGAAGCCAGTTAGTCGTGCAATTTTCATTGCCGCACCGCATCATGGTACTGACTATGCAGACCGCTGGTTTACCAATTTGGCGAAAAAAATCGTGGTATTGCCTTTAAGTTTTTTAAATGATGTCAATGTTGAAATCCCGAATGCAAAAAATTCAACGATGGGCCTGATTAAGTCTGGGCCAGCAGATTTAAGTCAAAAATCACGTTTTATGCTGTTGTCTGCTGACATCATGCCAAATAAAGATATTCCTTATCATTCTATTATGGGAAATCAGACGCAAAGTACTGAACCGAGCAAAATGTCGGATGGCATTGTTCCCTATACAAGTTCTCATTTAGATGGTGCGGTGTCTGAAAAGATTTTCTATGGTGGACATTCAATCCATGAATCTGCGGATGCCATTTTAGAGTTACGACGCATTTTGAGAGAGCATTTGGATAATTAATAGAAATTTTTAAAGCGTGGTTTTTATGAACTTGATCTTGTAGATCGTCTAAAGTGATTTTTCCAGCTTTCTCACTTTTGTTTCTTCTGCTAGTTATGTTAATTTAAATACCTTTAATAAATGTCCAATAATAGGACTTTTACAAAATCACTACATACCAGTTTTAATAACATTATATTTCGGTTTAAGCCTTGAAATTAGAAATACCTCTAAAGCATTAGCAATATAAGCATATTCTTGCTCAAAACCGATAGTCACAATTGCTCCTGCTTCTTTTAATCTGTCATCAATTGGACCATAAATATTGTTAGATTTATCAATCCAACGACAGTATTTCATAACTCTAGCACTTAATCCATTGCCGCGATATAGACCGCCACCACGTGATGTGCCAGCACCAATATATGTAATCTCATTACCATGTACGAAAGCATAAACCCCTTGTTTATCGTAATTAGGGATTTTTCGGAAGTCTGTGTGTACTGCTGACCAACTAGGAGGTAAACCTAATTTTTTTCCATTCCAATGATTTTGGAAAAAAACTTCTGTGCATACTATTAAGTTTTCTAATCCAGCTTTATGTGCAGTCATTTTTTTGCTGGAACTCCACCTAAATATTGAGGTAAAACTTCCGTAACACCTACCATATCCAATATAAAAACTGTTTCTATTAGAATCATTAAACTAGGTAAAAGAAAAGGGAAAAAAACCAGAGCAATGCTTTAATTTTTAGGAATAGTCTCTTCAAACCCGTAATATTAAAATCATCTTTCTTTTCTAACATCACTTTTAAATAATCTAGTTGACTATGATTTTCAGAGTCTCTTAAAACATCTTTATATTTATCTTGTATTTCACTAAAATCATCACAATCCATAGGCAAATTTCTTAGTGATCTAATTAGATTTTTTACTCTGTCACCACAGTCATTTAATGCTATCGCTCTTGCATCGTATCTTGCAGTTGCATTTATAGTCGAATAAACAAGTACTGCTACAGCCAAGAAAACTTGCATTAAATTTAAAACCTTCGCGTGAAAATTCAAAGCTATATCAGTATTTTGAATTAATGGTATTAAGATTAATCCCAATGATAAATATGTAGCAGTGAATAATGAAAAGTTATTTAAATATTTTAAACGCTCTGAAGCTTTAAATCGACAATTAGCTGTTGTACGCATACTATCATGTAACATGTCGCGCTTTGTTATATTAGGATTAGGGGTTTCTAATGGATAAAGGCTAAAAATCCATTTCCATAAAGACACAATATGACTAACAATTTTTTTCCAACAAAGATGCCTTTGAGTACAATCTTCTTTCTGTTGCATACAGTTTTTAATTATCTAAATAATTTTTAGACACACTAACAATTTTATTATTTATTTTCAATCAGAAACCGCCCATGCAGACGATCTTATTTAACTCGCTAACAACAAGCCACAGGCGCTAACGTAAACAACACCTGCCCTGTTTTCACCGTTTGCCCACTTTCAATTGTAATTTCTAAAACCACCATAAATTAGGCGCAATAATCGCAATCTCAATTTTAATGGCTTCAATCACGGCTAAACCTGCCTAAGAAGGTTTTTATTTATAATCGAGTATTCATTAAATTTCATTAAAGACTCCATATTGGATGGTTTTCCCAATGATTTGGAAAACCCATTGCCATACGCCAATTTTCATCCCTTAAAATCGGTTTGAGTATAGTATTCATTTGACTACACCACTCTGCGTCAAAACCTGTTGGGCGTAACATCGTTTTTAATATGAGCAATACATAAAAAATGCGTTTATTGGTTGGTGTGATGGGTGACTGCCAATTTTCATCTTTATCCAACTTCGCTTTAATGGCTAACTCTCTATTCCAAAGTCGCCCATGATGGGCACATACATTTCGCACATAAGTTAATATATGTAGCCAATCGGCTAATTTCTCGTGATGAATATTAAAATGCTGTGAAATGGCTTTTTTATCTTCTTTATTTAATTTTTGGTTATTTTCCAGTCCATGATATAAAAATGATAAAGAACCTAAGCTTAAAACTTCGGTCAGCATCCATATTGGAATGTGTGGATAGCCCTTATAATTCTGTTCAAAATGCTGAATAAACGTATCTTTAGATCGTTCAACCTCTTTGTCACAATTTTTAATAAATACCTTATGGTTAAATTTTGGATGAAAATTTTCCTCACAATATATGCCAAATGCACCATATTGATGAGCCATAAAATAAGTGATTTTTGTACGTAAGAACGTTTCTATGACTTCAATTGCACTAAAAATATGTAATCTTAATTCTGTATCAAACTCATAAATTTGAACAATTTTTTCTAAATAAGTTCCTGACCTAAAATGATCGGTAATTTGACCATCGATATAAATTCGATATGGATGCCAATATGCACTCAATCGATAATAACCATATTTCGAAAGTACAGTTTCAGCCCAAGCATGATTATGAATAATCATTCCCTTGGCTTTCAGGTGATTTACCTGTTCCGTATAAGATAGTGGATTTTTATTATAGGTTTTCAGCATAATTCATTATATTTAAGCATAAAAAACCGCCAAGGTTGCGCGGACTTCCAAAGAAGAACTAAGCGTGGCGGCTGTATTAAATTTATCATATCGACAATTGTCGTTATAAGCAAGCACTAATCAAAAACCGCCCTTACGGACGGTCTTAAATTCCCCTCCTTTTTTCAAAGGAAGGTTAAGGAAGATTTTTTATGCCACAGGCGACAACGTAAACAACACCTGCCCCGTTTTCACAGTCTGCCCTTTTTCAATGGTAATTTCAGAAACCTTCATCCGCTCAGGCGCAATAATTGGAATCTCAATTTTCATCGCTTCAATCACAGCAAGCGTTGCACCTTCTTCCACAATATCACCTGACTTGCATTCAATTTTCCAAATACTTCCCGGCATGTGCGATTCCACCGCACAACCACCTTCAGGAATTTGAATATCGCTATCATCGGTCACAGCATCTAAGCTTTCAGACACATACTCTGCAAGCCCAGCTTCATGCCAGCGACGACGTTCTGCATCAAAGTTGGCTTGTTGCACAGACTTAAATGCCGAAATCGATTCTTGGTTTTCAGTTAAGAAGTCATTGTATTCTTTTAGGTTCAGTACACCTTCTTCTACACGGAGTTTTAAGCGACCTGCTTTAAAGTCCTCACGCATTTGCATGAGTTTCTCTTCAGACACTTCATAAAACTTAATTTGGTCAAAGAAGCGGAGTAACCACGGCATACCTTGCTCAAAGTCAGGGTTTTTACGATAACGAGACCACATTTGCGTAGTACGACCCACGAACTGATAGCCTCCCGGACCTTCCATACCATAGACACACATATATGCACCGCCAATACCGACAGCATTTTCAGGTGTCCATGTCCGTGCAGGGTTGTATTTAGTCGTCACTAAACGCTGGCGAGGATCAAGCGGTGTTGCCACAGGTGCACCTAAATACACATCGCCCAAACCCATGACCAAATAACTCGCGTCATATACCACATCTTTGACCGCTTGTTTGTCTTTTAAACCATTAATACGACGGATAAACTCAATATTGTCAGGACACCATGGCGCATCTGGACGTACGGTTTGCATATAGCGTTCCATTGCCAATTGCGTTTGCGAATCTTCCCAAGCGAGTGGCAGATATACGGTACGTGATGGGACTTGCATCTCGGTCACATCAGGCAATTCAGCTTCAGCAACTTGTAATAAACGCAGTAAATCAATTTGATCAAGCTTGATCGAATCAAAATGGATTTGTAGCGAACGAATCCCCGGTGTGAGATCAATTATCCCTGTGATATTTTGCTTTTGAACCCATTGCATGAGCGCATGGATACGGAAACGTAAGTTTAGATCAAGTACTAACTCACCATATTCCACCAACATGTAGTTGTTGCCCGCAGGACGATACACCACATCCGGCAATCCATGCTGACCTTGTAATGTATCAAGCACCGCATTTTTTAAGGTGGAAAGTTCAGGATAGAACGACTCCTCAAAATCCACAGCTTGCGTATCAAATGCTTCTAATTGCGCATGATATTTTTCATTTAAAAGTTTCGCTTGATGATAACTCACAGGTATAAATCTGACTTTGTCTCCTGCTTTCAATTGACCGAGTTTCCAAAGCTCAGAATTAATCACCACGGCAGGACAAACAAAGCCTCCTAAACTTGGACCATCTGGACCCAATATAATCGGCATATCACCAGTGAAATCAATCGCACCAATGGCATAAGCATTGTCATGAATATTTGATGGATGCAGACCTGCTTCACCACCATCCTCACGTGCCCATTCTGGTTTTGGACCAATGAGACGAATACCGGTACGGCTTGAGTTAAAGTGAATCTCAAAGGTATTGGAAAAGAAAGTATCAATATCATTTTTGGTGAAGAAATCAGGCGCACCATGTGGGCCGTACATCACCGCAATTTCCCACTCATGACTAAACGTTGGCACTTGTTCAGGCGCAAGCGCTGTCACTTGTTCAGATGTAAATGCAGTGATTGGCAACATATCGCCAATCAATAAATTACGACCAGCATGACCGCCAAACTGACCTAAGGTAAAGGTCGCTTGTGAACCTAAATATTCAGGTACATTCAGACCACCTTTAATCCCGATATAAGTACGACAACCTGTGGCGATTTTTCCACATTTTAAAATCTGACCTTTACGCACATTCACGGTTTGCCACATTGGTACAGCCACACCATCAAGGGTTGATGGCATATCGCCCCCGGCAAGCACGATTTGGCTATCACAGTGGAATTTTAAGCTTGGTCCTTGCAAAGTGCATTCAAGCCCTGCCGTGTTATATGCATTGCCTAACAATTGATTCGCAACATTAAGTGACAGTGGATCAATGGCACCTGATGGTGGTACACCCACATCCCAATAGCCCAAACGACCTGTGACATCTTGCACAGAAGTTTGAATGCCTGATTGCAACACTTCAATTTTTTGGGTTTTCCACTCAAATGTATTTAAGAATCGTGTGGTTTGCGTACCGGCTTTAAATACATCACAGTCGATAATGTTTTGTAGATATTCAAGATTGGTTTCGATACCTGCAACCGATGTTTTGCCGAGAGTTTCGGTCATTGCAGCAATTGCCAAGTCTCGATCATCCGCTGTCACAATGATTTTCGCAATCATCGGGTCATAAAATGACGATACATTGGAACCTGTTTCCACCCAAGTTTCATTACGGGCATTACTATCAAACTCAACATGCGTCAGTAAACCAGCACTGGGTTGGAAGTTCTTGATCGGGTCTTCGGCATATAAACGCACTTGAATTGAATGACCTTTCGATTCAAGTTGTTCTGTTGGTGTAATCCAATCACCACTGCCTAAAGTCACCATCCATTCCACAAGATCGACACCAAACACTTGCTCTGTCACACCGTGTTCAACTTGCAGGCGTGTATTCACTTCTAAGAAATAGAATTCCTGTGTGTCGGTATCCATGACAAATTCAACCGTACCCGCAGAACGGTACTTCACCGACTGCATCAATTGAATTGCGACATTTTGGATATAAGCACGTTGTTCATCATTGATATGCGGTGCCGGGGTTTCCTCAATTACTTTTTGGTTACGGCGCTGTACCGAACAATCACGCTCACCCAGTGCAATCACTTGACCTTTGCCATCACCAAAAATTTGTACTTCGATGTGACGGGCATTTTGCACGAATTTTTCGAGGTACAAGCCTGCATCTTTAAAGTTGGCTTGGGCAAGATATGAAACCGTAGAATAAGCATCTTTCAGCTCTTCTTCATTCCACACCAAACGCATACCAATACCGCCACCGCCTGCGGTACTTTTCAGCATCACAGGATAACCAATACGTTTAGCTTCCGTTAAGGCTTCGGCTTCATCTGCCAAAAGCTGACTGCCCGGAAGAAGTGGTACATTGGCTTGAATTGCAACTTCACGTGCAATATGTTTTAAGCCAAATGATTTCATTTGTGCCGAATTTGGCCCTAAAAATACTATGCCTTGAGCTTCACAGAGATCACAAAATTCTGCATTTTCAGACAAGAAACCATAGCCCGGATGAATCGCTTCTGCACCTGTTTGCTTTGCGACTTCTAAAATTTTATCGACATTTAAATAGCTTTGGCTGGCAGGACTATTACCAATAAATACAACTTCATCGGCTAAGGTCACATGCAAAGAATCACGGTCTGCTTCGGAATACACAGCAACAGATTGAATGCCTAATTTTTTGAGTGTACGGATCACACGGCAAGCGATTGCACCACGGTTGGCAATGAGGACTTTATTAAACATGGTATTACTCCTCACCTTCACGGACGATCAGTTGAATTTTTGTAGGGTTATAAGCATTACATGGGTTGTTTAGTTGTGGGCAATTAGAAATGAGGACAATTAAATCCATTTCGGCTTTAATCTCTACATATTTTCCAGGCGCAGAAATACCATCATCAAATTTAAGATGACCTTCCGCAGTCACAGGCACATTCATAAAGAAGTTAATGTTTGGGCCGATGTGACGTACGTTTAAGCCATGTTTTTTGGCAATTGGATGCTGAGACAATGCAATCATGAAATTGTTACGGCAACTGTGCATTGGATATTTGTCATGTGCATAACGAACGGTGTTACTTTCACATGAACATGCACCGCCTAAAGTATCGTGACGACCGCAATTATCATCATGAATGCTGGCAATTTTGTTGCCAAAGTTGGTGTATAGAGCTGTGCCTTTTTCTAAATAGATTTGTTGATTAATCGCTAAGGTATCAGTGGCGCTATAACGCTCTTCAGGGTTTGATGCCGAGATAAAGAGCGTATCGACCGCTTGGTTGCCCTCTAAATCCACGATACGGAAGTATTGCCCTTTTTGGACTTCGCACATCCATGCTTCACCGGCAGAACATACTTCGCTAAGGACCGTTTTTTCTAAGCTGTTTTGTAAATTAGCTAAAGCTGTCATGATTATTCTCCCCAATTAAGCGCTGAGTGCGTAGTAACGATTATTGTTTTGAAATGCTCTCTGATTTTGCGGGCATGAATTACGGCATACATCACTGTCGCCTAAAGGAAGTGCTTTATATAAAGACAATTGAACATCCGCAGGTGCATATTCCGTGCTGTTATCTAAAGCGTGTGGTGCAGCAGATAAAAAGACCAAACAATCCAATTCAAAGCGAAGTGCAATCACTTGATCTGTATTGTCCGAAGCAACATAACTTAAGTTGCCATTGTCATCAGGTTGAACTTTAGAGAATAAATTTAAAGTACTGCTCAGGTCTGTTGCAGATAAACCAAACTTGGTCATTTCAAGCAATAAGCTATCTTTGCCGTTGCGGTACATATCATTACGGGCATCTTGGAAAGTTTTACTGCCAAATTGGTTTTCAATTTGTGATGCGGTACTTGGTGCACAAAACGCATCATTCCAAGCGTGATCATCTTTGACTATCGAGATCATGGCACGTCCTAAATCCGACGCCAAAATATGACCTGTACTTAAATACGCCGTGTGTTGCCCTTTAAGGCTATCTGGCATGTTATAGCGTTCAAGCTTATCTTCACTATTTACACAGTACAGTGCCACATTGGCATTTTGCCCTAGCGATTTAAGCTGTAATACTGCCCCACGCTGAATACGCGCTGACCAGTGGTGTCCACCCGGTAAAAGTTCAGTCCATAGTTCTTTATCATCATGATAATGTGTTGTGCTCATTGCAGCCTCTGCCTAATTCTTAACTATTTACCTCCCGGGCTTTTATCCCTCCGTGCAGCTTTGCTTTGAATTAAAACGAAGCCGTGAACTCTCGGTCGCAGTCATACATAGAAATGTATCGGAACCCTAGATCACTTTATGATGTAAGTAGAAAAGCAAAGGCTATGCCAATTTAGTATTACGGTTTTAAAAAATAGTAATACCGATCTTTTGACTGTATAGCGCTGCATGTAAATTCTTGGGCTAACACTTTTTTGCTCTATTATTGAACCTATGTGCATTTGAACGATGCATCATCCTTGTGCATTAACTGAATATTTTTGGGCTGTTTCTAAAAATTTATCTTTCAAAAAAGTAAAAGCCCAATATGGGCATTGGGCTTTTGCTGATTATTCAGGACTTTTTATTGCATTAACTGACTGCTTTATAAAATGATACCGAGCCATTCACAGTTGCACGATGCATAATGCGGTGCGCATCACCATAGTCAACAGCGCTTTGTGCTGCGTGCAGCGGTTGTCCCAAATAGCGACATCACCTTCTTGCCATTTCCAGCGCAAGTGAAATTCTTCCTTCACTGCATGTTCAAACAAGAATGTCAGCAATGCATCGCTCTCTTGTGCATTTAATTCATTAATTTGTGTTGTAAATCCCTCATTCACAAACAACACTTCAGCACCAGTTTCGGGGTGTGTACGTACGACCGGATGCACTACTGGCGGATTTTTACGGAAACTATTTTCAAGCCTTTCACGGTCTGCTGCTGTTGTGCCAAAGCGCTCTAATGGAAAAGATTTACGTATATCATGTGTTGCTGTTAAACCGCGTAGTTGCTGTTTTAAATCTTTACTGAGTGCATTAAAAGCAGCTGTACCGCTGGCCCAGAGCGTATCCCCACCAAACTCAGGGATTTTAATCGCTTGCAGCACACAGCCCAACGGTGGTGTCTGACTAAAGGTCACATCAGTATGCCAAAGATCATTGTCTCTTAAATCTTGTCTGTGGCTATCCAGTACAATCACTTCCGGGGCATCATCCATCGCAGGGTAAATCGGATGAATATGCAAAGTACCAAAGGTTTTTGCCAACCTCACTTGCGACTGTGCGCTAAGCGCTTGCTTTCTAAAAAAGATCACTTGATGCTGCAATAGGGCTTGTTTTATTTCCAGCAGCACCGGTGTATCGGCATGGTTTAAATCGATACCCTCAATAACGGCGCCAATGTTTGGGTTAATTTGCTTCGCTTGCAATGACATAATCAAATCTTCTTCAATCTCTAAATCTGTTTACAGCTGTTGGCCATACCAAGGCGCCAACTGCTTTTGCAGCCAACGTAAAAATAACTCAAAACTTACTGCGACAATCGCGATCACAATAATCCCAAGAATCACGATATCAGTAATTAGGAACTGAGCCGCAGACTGCACCATAAAACCAATACCGCGATCAGCAGCAACCAACTCTGCTGCCACCAGTGTTGACCAGCCCACGCCCAAGCCAATGCGCACACCCGTTAATATGTGCGGCAAAGCTGTAGGTAAAATCACATATTGCAAAACCTGCAAGCGCGTTGCGCCTAAAGATAATGCTGCGCGTTCACGGTTTTTTTGGTGGCTGATCACACCATGAGCACTCCTGATAATAATTGGCGCCAAAATAGAAAAGAAAATCAGCAGTACTTTGGTGGTTTCACCAATACCAAACCAAATCACCAATAGCGGTAAGTATGCAAGCGGTGGAATGGGACGGAGTAGCTCCACTAGTGGATCAAATACAGCACGTACCCATTTGTTCAGTCCCATCCATAAACCTAAAGGCACACCAATCACAATAGCACCAATGAGTGCGCTAAACACACGGCCAATACTTTCAGCCAAATGCTGCCAAAGCGTGGCTTTCATAAAACCTTGCTGGCTGACTTCAATAAACTTCTGCCATACCGCTGCTGGACTTGGTAAAAACAGCTCAGGAATAATTTTCAAAGTGGTTACGACAAACCAAAGCACCAGCAAGCTCAGCACGCTGCCGATGCTCACAATAAGTGGCAAATTTTTTCTAAATATAGAAATAGATGAACTTCTGTTTAATGTTGCTGCTTCTGCACGATTTTCGCTTAGATGAGCCTTATTTAATTTTTGAATTTGCGTATTCATATTAAGACTCCACCGCATGTAATTTTTGCGCTTTTAAGCGTTCAAACAACATTTCACGTAGCTGAATAAACTGCGGATCAGATTTAATTGCACGTATAGATTCACCGTTTCTATAGCGCTCAGCAAAATCTAGCTTGAGCGTTTCAACAATCGTCCCCGGGCGCGCTGTCATCAGTACCAATTGATTGCTTAATAAAAGCGCCTCTTCAATATCATGGGTAATGAGGAAGAAACCTTTTTTCTCTTTAATCCATAAATTGAGCACAAACTCCTGCATGCTTTCTCGGGTAAATGCATCGAGTGCTGCAAAGGGTTCATCCAGCAAAATAAATGGTGCATGACTAATCAAGGCACGTGCAATACCGACGCGCTGTTTCATACCGCCTGAAAGTTCCCCAATATTGGCATTTGCCACATGCGACAGCCCTACGGTATTTAAAATAGATGCAACTTGTGACTTTATCTCCGTACTTTTTAAGCCTTTTAATTTCAAGGAAAATGCCACGTTATCTGACACATTGAGCCAAGGCAGTAAGGCATGTTCTTGGAAGACCACAGCACGTCTTGCATCTGGGCCAGTTAAAACTTCATCATCGATTTTGACGTGGCCAGCGCTCACCGGTTGAAAACCCGCCAGAATATTTAAAAGCGTCGTTTTGCCGCAGCCAGACTCGCCAAGTACAACCGTTAAAGTCGATTCAGGCACGTCCAAATTGATATTTTTTAGTACAGCCACCTCATGTTCAGGATAGGTCAGGCTAATATTTTCCGCTTTTAAGATACTCATTTTCACATCCTTAAGGCTGAACAAATAAGGCTGTTACATTGTCCTTGTAATCAGCTTTAACTTTATCTACTTTGCCTTGGGCTTTTAAAAAGGTCGCTGTATCTAAAATATTCGTGGCAAAATCTGTGCTGAAACTTTGAGCTTGCTGCTGCTGGTTCAAATAAATATTGCCAGATAGCAGCAATGGAATATCTTTCGCATCAGAACCGGTTAATTGCGCAATGCTATTGATATAAGCAGTATTCGCTTCAAACGCTTTCGGATCTTGATTGTATTCATCTATTTTCTTTAAAGAAGTTTGAACGAAAGATTTTAAAAACTCTGGATTTTTCTCTGCAAAGTCTTTACGAACCACCCAGACATCAAAGGTTGGTGCGCCCCATTCTGCAACTTGCTTAGAATCGGTCAGAACTTTACCTGTGGCACTCGCCTTGCTTAAAGCAGGTTCCCATACATAAGTCGCGTCAATATCGCCACGTTCCCACGCCGCAGAAATTTCAGGCGGGCGTAAGTTAATAATTTTGACGTCAGACTCTGACAGATTCCAATGCTTCAATGCAGAAAGCAGGCTGTAATGTGCTGTAGAAACAAAAGGGACAGCAATGGTTTTGCCCTTTAAGTCTTCAGGTTTTTCAATGCCTGATTTATTGCTCACCACTAAGGCTTCTGAAGCACCAAGTTTGGCTGCCACAAAAAATACTTCAATAGGTAAATCACGGCTGGCAGCAGCAGCTAAAGGACTGGTACCAATATTGCCAATACTGACATCACCTGATGCCAAAGCATTTACAACGTCTGCGCCAGCATCAAATTTTTTC
The DNA here is from genome assembly GCF_013419925.1 of Acinetobacter sp. YH12045. Taxonomy (NCBI): domain Bacteria; kingdom Pseudomonadati; phylum Pseudomonadota; class Gammaproteobacteria; order Moraxellales; family Moraxellaceae; genus Acinetobacter; species Acinetobacter sp. YH12045. The sequence continues at coordinate 620,058 of NZ_VOZE01000001.1, forward strand.
CATTCTATGGGCTGTTGGCTGTCTTTTTCATAATCGCCATTGGCCTGCGCCACTTTGCTCGGATCAACACCAGTTTGATAGGCAATAACTACCGCTTTCTGATCTTTTTGCGCAATTGCAGCCGTTGAAGTGTCAGGAGTAGATTTTTTAGCTTGGAAATATACGAAAGCAGCGATCACCACAATGACGATCGCCGTAATAATTAAAGGTTTAGATTTGCCGCTCATATTTTTTTCATAAAAAGTGATAACTAATTCACATGCTAATCAGTCAGCTTTATGATGAAAAATAAGTTAATTGACAATATTTATCACAAAATTGCATTTATCGATTAGTGGAATACTTATGCTTTTATTCACTAAACGTCTAGCAATCAATTTTCTGCATGAGATCTTTTAATGGTATTTTTTTACTTCACTAAGATTTCATGGAACATATGACGTAGCCATTGATGGCTGGTTTTATGATGGCAGGACATATGCCAATATTGCTTCACGCCATAGGTTGGAAATGCAATCGGTGCGTCAAATATTTTTAAGTTGCCGCGCGAAAGCAATACTTCACTCAAGTAGTACGGCACAGTAGCAATCGCATCAGTGTCTTGCACAACCAAGCCCACACCTAGATAACTAGGTAATCGCATCAAAATATCACGTTTTAAATCAAGGTTAAGCAACTCATTTTCAATATGGTAGTGCCCCATCCCAGCATCAATATCAATATGCGACTCTGATAAATATTGCTCAGTTGTAATGGTGTCACCCGTTAATCGTGGATGATCCTTAGCTGCAATCACCACATAATATTGCTCAAACAGTTTTTGTTGATAAAAACCGCTTTCCAAATGCGGTAAAAACCCCAATGCTAAATCAATTTCACCATTCGCCATTTGATAACTGGTTTCAGTGGTAATCGGGCGTACATTCAGACGTATTTGTGGCGCGTGTTTTTTTAGATATTGGCTGATTTTAGGCAATAAAACCAAATGCGAAACATCGGTCATGGCCAAAGTAAATTGTTGATCTGAAATGGCTTGATCAAAATTAATCGTAAAATTATTAATGGCTTCGACTTTACTCAAGGCTTCGCTAACTAAAGGAAATAATTGACGCGATAACTCCGTAGGCACCATTTCATTGCCGATACGTAAAAATAAGGGGTCGTTATAATGCTGTCGTATTTTATTTAAAATATTACTGACTGTAGGCTGACTCATCTGCAAGTGCTCGGCAGCTTGCGACACATTTTTGTACTTATAAACATGAAAAAAAATGCTAAGAAGTTTACAGTCCAATTCAAACACGAAAGATTTAGTCCCTAATTAAATAATGCAAGTTATGCTGTGCATCATCTGCTGAATTATACAAAAAGCCAATAACGAAATATTACTTTTATTGCAGATGAAACGCCAGTTTAGCCTGCTCAGTTGCAATCAGCTTTTCAACACTCCAATCAGTCCGCATAATAGACACAGCTCGAATTTGGATATCAACATGCTTCAAGGAAAAAAACTGGTTTGTTTTGATTTAGATGGCACACTTATCGATTCTGTTGGTGTGTGGAATCAGGTCGATGCAGATTTGATTCAACAGTTAACTGGACAAACTATCCAACTCGGTTTAATTCAACGTGAACGTGACATTCAGCTGCAATTATTTAAAAACACACCAGACCCTTACTTAATGTACTGTAACTATCTAAAAGATACTTATAAGATTGAACAACACACAGCAGATCAAATCAAACAGCAACGATATGCCATTTCACAGCATTTTTTAGAACATATCATCTTGCTTAAACCACATGCAGCGTTATTTGTTCAACAGCTTATTCAGCAAGGCATTCAGGTGGCAATTACCACCACGACCAGCCTACAAAATATTTATCGATATCAAAAAAATATTAACATTTATCCAAAGCTGCATTTTGAAAATAGCTTTGATCTGATCCTGACCCGTGAAAGTGTCAAAAATATTAAGCCTCATCCTGAAGTCTATTTACAGGCGATTGAACATTTTGCAGTAAAACCTGAAGAATGTTTAATTTTTGAAGATTCACTCATTGGTGTAGAAGCCGCAAATGCTGCGGGTATTGAAGTGGTTGCGCTGTATGACGCATATTCAGAGCACGAAATTGAGCAAATCAAAAATAAAGCGGATTATTTTATCCATGATTTCTCTTTGGCTCTGAACTGAGTTAAAGCAAATAAACATTCGCTTTAAAGTTAAAAAAGCAGCCCAATTTAGAGGCTGCTTTTGATATTTTTGCAGCTATAGATAATTGATCTATTTTACTTTTTTATAAATGGATCCAGACCCGACTAAATTTCCCGTTTTTTCGTCAATCGCAAATTCAACAGCACCTGTACCAGAGTTTACAGCGAGTAGACCAGATTCAGCAACAGATGCAGGTACAGGATTTTTCTTTTCAGATTTACCACTTTGTTTATCTTTTAAAGTATTGGTAATGAAATAGTTTTCACCATTTTTACTAATAATCAGCGCATTTTCAAGTTGCGGATCTACTGCGGTATTTTGCCATGTTCCAGCATAATCAGGCGCTGGACTTTGTTTACATGCAGTGAGGAGAACTGCGAACAACATCGCAGAAAATAATTGAATCTTTTTCAAAATACTGACCTTCTTTGTCAATGAGTTTTGCATTATAGAAAGCCTTGAAGAGAACTTAAGACCGTTCATGTTGTGCAAAAGTTTCAAACTAAGTGGCGTTGTTTTTCTTTTGTCATGTTTTGAAACATTTGTAGTCTTTCATAATAAATAAGCCCACTTGATTGTGGGCTTATTTAAATATTTTCAATCTTTAGATTTATACGATTTGACGCATTGAACCGGTTTCTTCAAAAGTGGCATGCCAAGACAAAGCCTCTTTTAAAATATGCGGCGTTTGACCACCAAGCTCACATGCGCGTTCAAAGTAGCTCAACAATGCTGCGCGATAATCTGGATGTGCACAGATTTCAATGACTTTACGTGCACGCTCACGTGGTGAAAGACCACGTAAATCTGCCAAGCCCTGCTCTGTAACCACGATGTCAACGTCGTGGTCAGTATGGTCGGTATGACTCACCATTGGCACCACAGATGAAATCGCACCACCTTTTGCAATCGACTTGGTTACGAAAATGGCAATGTGCGCATGACGAGTAAAGTCTCCTGAACCACCGATACCGTTCATCATTTTCGTACCCGTCACATGGGTCGAATTTACGTTTCCGTAAATATCAAACTCAAGCGCCGTATTAATCGCGATAATGCCTAAACGTCGAATGATTTCAGGGTTATTGGATAGCTCTTGTGGACGTAACACAATTTTGTCTTTGTACTGATCAAAATTGTTCATCACGTGCTGTGCACAAGGCTCAGACAATGTCATTGAACAGCCTGAGGCAAATTTCATTTTTCCAGAATCAATTAGCTGGAAAGTACAGTCTTGTAGTACTTCTGAATACATTTCCAAATCATGAAAATTCGAATGCTCAAAACCTGCGAATACAGCATTGGCAATCGAACCCACACCTGACTGTAGCGGGCCTAAATTTTCAGGCAAACGCCCTGCTGCCACTTCACCTTCAAAGAAATCAATCAGGTGCTGAGCAATCGCTAGGGTTTCAGCATCAGGTTCATCCATTTTAAACTGGGTATCTGGCAGATCATTCAACACAATAGCTGAAATCTTATCGGGGCTGACATTGATCCCAATCGTACCAATACGTTCACCGACCTGAGTCAGTGGAATTGGCCCACGGTTTGGTCGCGCTTTCGGCACATAAATATCATGTACACCTTCTAGCACTGGGTTAATCGTATTATCAATTTCAATAATCACATGATCTGCCATTTCAATGAAATTGGCTGAGTTACCACATGAACCTGTCGGAATAACTTGACCATCTTCTGTAATTGCAGTCGCTGCAATAACGGCCACATTAATGCGCGGTAAATTATGATGACGAATATTATCGGCCATTTCAGACAAGTGTTGGTCAATATACATGACCTCGCCAGCGTTAATGGCTTTACGTAAACCAGGATCTGCCTGATATGGATAACGACGTTCTATCGCATGCGCCGCATTGAGGCGACCATCGATACTATTTCCTAAACTAGCACCCGTTGCCAACGTGATACGAAGAGGATGTGAAACTGCATGATCTGCAAGTGCCAATGGAACCGTCTTTGCCTCACCTGCACCACCAAAACCACTTAAACCAACCACTGAACCATCTTGAATTAACTCAATCGCTTTTTCAGCAGACATTACTTTGTCGCGAAGGGAGAGTAAGCGAATGCGATCTAAACCATTCATAATTAAATCTCAAAAAATAAATATCTCAAAATAAACATCTTTTTTCGCCATCCCAGCGAACTGAGATAGCGTTTGTTATTGCTTATCTAAAAACGTACTTATCTAAAAGCTTACTTATATAAATTGAGGCAAATTAAATCAGTTCAACCGCAATTGCAGTTGCTTCACCGCCACCAATACACAGTGCTGCGACACCTTTTTTACCGCCAGTGCGTTTTAAGGCATGAATCAGCGTCACAATAATACGTGAACCTGATGAACCTAGTGGGTGACCAAGTGAGCAAGCACCACCATGAATGTTCACTTTTGCTTCATCTAAGTTAAATCCATCAATCGCCAGCATTGTAACCATGGCAAATGCTTCATTGACTTCCCACAGGTCAACTTCTTGTGCATCCCAACCGGCTTGTGCAAGTACTTTCTCAATAGCACCGACTGGAGCAATCGTGAACTCTGACGGATGCTGTGAATTTGTAGCATAAGCAACGACTTTTGCTAGTGGTTTTAAACCACGTGCTTGAGCCGTTTCTTCTGATGTAACCACCAAAGCAGATGCACCGTCAGAAATTGAGCTGGCATTGGCAGCTGTGATCGTGCCGTCTTTTTTGAATGCAGGACGCAGTGTAGGGATTTTTTCAGGCTTAGCACTTAAAGGCTGTTCATCTGTGTCAACAACGACGTCACCTTTACGGCTTTTAACGGTAACCGGCACGATTTCATTTTTAAAGAAACCACCTTGAATCGCTGCAACGGCTTTATTGAGTGAGTTGATGGCAAAAGCATCTTGCTGTTCACGGGTATAGCCTTTTTTATCTGCCATATCTTGTGCAAGGATGCCCATCGACAAACCTGTCTCAGCATCTTCTAAGCCTTCTTGAAACATGTGGTCTGTGGTTTTACCATGACCCATACGATAGCCTGAACGCGCTTTTTCAAGTAAATATGGCGCATTTGACATCGACTCCATACCACCAGCAACCACAATATTAGCAGAACCGGCTTTAATCGCATCAGCTGCTTGCATCACTGCCTTCATGCCTGAACCACAAATTTTATTAATCGTGGTGGCACCCGTTGTATCTGGTAAGCCTGCTTGACGCATCGCTTGGCGTGCAGGACCTTGTTTAAGACCAGCCGGTAATACACAGCCAAAAATAACTTCGTCAATATCTGTAGGTTCTAAACCTGCACGTGCAACAACAGCCTGAATCGCTGCAGCACCTAAGTCTGGGGCTGTACAAGATGAAAGTGAACCCTGAAAACCACCCATCGCTGTACGTACGCCATCTACAATTACAATCATTTCTTATTTCATCCTGTTTTAAATCTTTTAACCCCAAGGAACCATGACTGGTTCCTCAGATTTTCCATCTTAATGTTTTTCACAGTGGTTTCGATGAAACTTTAAGATTGAGCGGTGAAGTATTCTTCAGATAGCTGCATGATAAGTTCAGAACCTGCTTTAATGCGTTGAGCACGGGCAGCAAGGTCAGGTAGAACTTTCTCAACATAGAAATCTGCGAGTACCAGTTTGTTTTGGAAGAAGCTCTCTGGTTTTGCAGCCGCAGCTTTGCTAATACGTGCAAACATATAAACAAAGCTGAGTAAACCAACTGCATGCAGATAATCGACTGCAACCGAACTGCTAAAGTCTGGTGTAGTTTTAGATTGTTCAATAATGAATTGCGTTAATGCTTCAACTTCGTCAGAAACTTGCAATGCTGCAGATTTAACTTTTGAATCTGCCATGGTTGCAGCAAAATCACGAATTTCAGTAATGTATTCGGCAATAAATGCACCATTACATTTCGTGGTTTTACGTCCAATTAAATCAATCGCTTGTACGCCATTTGTGCCTTCGTAAATCTGTGAAATACGTAAGTCACGAATGCATTGCTCCATACCCCATTCACGGATATAGCCATGACCACCAAAACACATTTGCGCTTCTAAAGTAGCTTGTAGGGCTGTATCTGTTAGGTAGGCTTTTGCAATAGGTGTCAATAAAGCCACGCGGTCATTGGCTTTTTTCACAGCAGCTTCGTCAGTTGAATATTTTGTAATATCCAGTTGCTGACCAACATACACAGCAAATGCACGAGATGCTTCGTTGTTGGCGCGTACATTCAACAACATACGACGTACATCACCATGTACTAAAATAGAGTCTGCTGGTTTTTCAGGAGATTTCACACCTGTCGCAGAACGACCTTGTAGACGATCAGCCGCATACTGTGCAGCATTTTGGTAAGCAAATTCTGCTGCGCCAATCCCTTGGATACCCATCGATAAACGTTCGTAGTTCATCATGACAAACATCGCCGCAAGACCTTCGTTTTCTTTACCAACGATATAACCTTTGGCACCATCAAAGTTCATAACACACGTTGCAGAACCTTTAATACCCATCTTGTGTTCAATTGAACCCGCTGAAACAGCATTACGTTCACCGACTGAGCCATCGGCATTGACATGGAATTTTGGAACGATAAACAATGAAATGCCACGTGAGCCCGCAGGTGCATTTGGCGTTTTTGCTAACACAAGATGGATGATGTTTTCACACAGATCATGTTCACCACTGGTGATGAAAATTTTAGTGCCTGTAATGTTAAATGAACCATCTTCATTCGGCTCTGCTTTGGTTTTAATGATCCCCAAATCAGTCCCTGAATGTGGTTCAGTTAAACACATAGTGCCTGACCATTCACCCGTATAAAATTTTGGAAGATAGGTTTCTTTTTGCTCTTGCGAAGCACGGTCATTAATCGCCATACCTGCACCCACAGTCAGTAGTGGATACAACATAAATGATGGATTGGTACTCCAAATCATTTCGTCAGCAAGTACCGTCAACATTTTCGGCATGTTTTGGCCGCCCCATTCTTCAGAAGCGCCTAAACCAACCCAACCACCTTCGGCGAATTGTTTAAAAGCGTCTTTAAACCCTGTAGGCGTAGTAACAACACCATTACTAAACTGCGCGCCACCTTCTTCATCTGCAGTACGGTTCAAGTCTAGAATAACGTTTTTAGAAAACTTAGCCATTTCTTCTAAAATGGCATTTGCAGTCGCCATATCAATATGAGCTAAGTTTTCATTTGACTGCCAGAACTCATCTGCATTGAATACATCATTTAAGATGAAGTCCATGTCCTTTAACGGCGCATTGTATATTGGCATTGTACTTTCCTTTTCTACAGGCTTTGTCAGCGTCTTTGACAAAGTACTTTTTTAAAGTTGCACGCTCCCGCACAAAATCATCAAATCAATTTTGTGTGGATTTTTTAAAGATCTGTTTTTTCAGATAGATATCTAAAATGGATATAGATAATGTGTTTTTACCGACAAGTGGAAAATAACCACCTGATATTTTGAGCAGCATTATTTTATTACAATTAAATAAATTTATTGAATTGAATAAATTTATAATTGGTAATTGATTAAAACCAAACATAATAGTACCTATAATCATGTTTAATTTAGGGTGTATTAATAACATAACAACCAAGACCGTTTTGTTAAATGCTGCTTTTGTTGTAAAAGCGAAAAGACAATAAATTAAAAAAAATAAAAATGGAATTTTATTTCAAAAAAATGACCTCAAGGGTTCAGTTTTATTGACATTAATTTTATGCTATGAATTCTATATGTTTTACGCACTCTACTAATGTGTTTATTTTTAAACCAATTTATGTAATATTTGAGACCATAGTGGAATGTAAGATTCACAAGATTTAGCTTAAGCTAGGCTTGTTCACCCTCAAGATGTTTATGGAACAGTTATCATGAGTTCAGTACGCCAACAAAATTTTATCCTTCGCAAGGAAAAAATTTTAGCCATGGCAGAAACCCTGCTATTAGATAATAATCAAGACATCACCTTAAGTGAGTTAGCTTGTGAACTAGATATTGCCAAAGGCACGATTTATAAACATTTTAAAAGTAAAAACCAATTATATTTAGAACTGATTATCTTAAATGAAAAACGATTATTAGAAATTTCAAAAAAATATAATCATGATATTAAAACTTATGTTTCACAATATATGCTTTATAATATGTTGAATTCTAATAGAACTATATTATTACATGTCATTGAAGAACGCTTAACCAATAATGAACGTAAATTAAAAGAGTTATTTGAAGAGCTCTATCGTGTTCGTGAAGAACGTATTATTGAAATTAAGGATATGACCAGTGATTATCTAAAATCACTTGAAAGCGCAATGTCGATACGTGATTATTTATCTTATATTTGGACGGTCACTTATGGTGCATCCCTACTCCTCAATTCAACGCATTATCAAAAATCAATCGGTTCACGTGAACGCTTAATCAAGCTATATATTAATCAGGCGCTGATGACGCCAGATAAAATTTCAGCCGTATAGAATTGATTTATAAATAAAAAAGCCGAACAATTGTTCGGCTTTTTTTTCATTAAACAATATCTAGGTTATGCAATCACAGGTGGGAAGCCATCTTCGGTTAAAGCGCTAATCAATTGCTCTGCACTGGCACTAGATTCAACGTCAACTAATTTTGTAGCTACATCAATAGTGACCGTTGCATTTTCGTCTAAGTCTTTAATCGTTGCTGTTACGCTACGGGCACAACCACCGCATGTCATATTATCAATACGAAATTTCATGATATTCATCCTTCTTTTCTAATAACAACACTATAAACCTTGCCACGATTGTAAGGTCAAGCGGATTTAAATCTTTGCTGTATGGCAGCACTCAGCCATGCCCGTTTCGATTTGATTTAAAATCGTACAATCGGCTTGATCATTACCGGCACAGCCATCGACAGACTGTTGCAAGATCTCAACCATGGCCTGTAAGTCTGCGATTTTTTGATTTAAGGTCTGGATATGTTTTAACGCCAATGCTTTAACTTCTACACTTTGCCGACTTTGATTTTTCCAAAGCCCAAGTAAATCTTTCATTTGTTCAGAAGAAAAACCTAAATCACGCGCATGTCTTAAGAAACTCAAGGTTTTAATATCGGCTTCCGAGTAAACTCGATAGCCGGCATCGGTGCGCTGCGCATTATTTAACAGCCCAATCGATTCATAATAGCGGATCATTTTTGCAGAAATGCCCGATGCTTTCGCTGCTTGTCCAATATTCATCTCAAGACTCCTGAAAAACTGGCCCTTTAAATGCTTTTAAACGTAAGGCATTTGACACAACAAACACCGATGAAAGTGCCATTGCACCTGCGGCGAACATAGGTGAAAGCAATATGCCAAAGAATGGATATAACACACCTGCAGCGACAGGAATCAATGCTGCATTGTAAATAAATGCCCAAAATAGGTTTTGGCGAATATTATTCATCGTCGCAGTACTCAGTGCGATCGCTGTCGGCACCATTTGTAAATTACCCGACATAAGCACAACGTCCGCGGCCTCTATCGCCACATCTGTCCCTGTACCAATCGCCATGCCCACATCTGCTTGAGCAAGTGCAGGCGCATCATTAATACCATCGCCCACAAAACAAACAACACCATGTTCTTTTTTCAACTGTTGTACAGATTGCACTTTTTGGTCTGGCATTACTTCAGCGATCACATGATCAATCTTCAACTGTCGTGCTATGGCAGTGGCAGTATGTCGGTTATCACCTGTAATCATGGCCACTTTCAGCCCTAAATCATGCAAAGCTTGAATGGCTGTAAAGGTTGTAGCTTTGATCGGGTCGGCTACAGCAACAATGCCAGCAAGCTGTTGATCAATCGATACATAGAGCGGGGTTTTCCCTTCATTGCCCATGCGTTCCGCCAGTGATGAAAAGATTTGTGTATCTAAACCAAGTTTATGCATCAAATGATCTGCACCGATAAAAATGCTTTGTCCTTCAACAACGGCCTGAATCCCAGCACCAGTCACGGAATCAAAATGCTCAACCTCTAAAAGTTGCACTTGCATCTCTTTCGCAGCTTGAACAATGGCATAGGCAATCGGATGCTCAGATTTCTGCTCTACAGAGGCCAATAACTGAAATACGCGATCTTTATCAAAAGCTTCAGTGACTTCAAAATCAGTCAGTTTAGGTTTACCTTCCGTCAATGTCCCTGTTTTATCAACTGCAACCACTTGTGTATTTTTGAGTTGTTGTAAGGCTTCACCTTTACGGAACAATACTCCAAGCTCTGCACCTCGCCCTGTACCGACCATAATAGACGTTGGTGTTGCCAAACCCATTGCACATGGACATGCGATGATCAGTACTGCTACAGCATTGACTAAGGCATAGGTTAAACTCGGTTCAGGTCCAACTACATACCAAACTAAAAAGGTTATCAACGCCAACGCCATTACCACCGGTACAAACCATAACGTGACTTTATCCACCAAAGCTTGAATCGGTAATTTTGAACCCTGAGCCTGTTCAACCATATGAATAATTTGTGCCAAAACAGAATCTTGACCTACCGCAGTGGCTAGTATTTTCAATACCCCATTTTGGTTAATCGTACCACCGACAACTTGATCACCGGCTTTTTTCTCGACAGGAATCGGCTCTCCACTGATCATGGATTCATCAATATAACTATTCCCAGACACCACGGTGCCATCGACTGGGCAACGTTCACCAGGCCGTATTTCAATCAACATACCTGTTTCAACATCACTAATCGGCAAATCTATATAGCTTCCAGATTGCTCTACACGTGCTGTTTTGGGTTGCATGCCGACTAAGTATTGAATAGCTTGCGATGTTTTACCTTTGGCTTTCGCCTCCATAAAACGACCCAAAAGAATCAACGCCACAATTACTGCGGCTGCTTCAAAGTACACATGAACCGTACCTTGCGGTAATAATTGCGGAGCAAATGTTGCTACACAAGAAAAACTATAAGCAGATAAAGTCCCGACTGCGACCAAAGAATTCATATCCGGGGCAAGTCGCGCAAGTGCTGGTATGCCGTGCTGATAAAAGCGTCTTCCGGGTAGGATTAACACCAAAGTGGTTAATATAAACTGAATATACCAACTATTTTGTGTCCCTAAATTATGCGCAATAAAATGATGAAAAGCTGGAATCATGTGTGATCCCATCTCCAAGATAAAAACAGGAACAGCGAGTACCAATGCGATGATTAAATCACGTTTGAGTAACCGAGCTTCGTCGGCTTTTTTTTCTGCCATTGTCGGTTGTTGCTGCGTAGCAATGCTAGCACTGTATCCCGCTTTTTTAACTGCCGCGATCAATTCTTGTGTTTTTGAAGCGGGAGCCTGAACAAAGGCTTTTTCACTGGCTAAATTTACCGTTGCTTTATTGACACCGTCTACAGCGTTTAAGGCTTTTTCAACCCGTGCCACACATGAAGCACAGGTCATTCCATCAATATTTAATTCAATATTGGGCTGTGCAATATGAAAACCTGCTTTTTCTACGGACTTCGCCAATGCAGAATTTTCAACAGATGCCAATGCCGTAATCGTGGCTTTTTCAGTTGCCAAATTCACTTTTGCATCGATGACTTCTGGAACTATCTTTAAGGCTTTTTCCACCCGTGCCACACAAGAAGCACAGGTCATCCCTTCAATTTCAAGTTCAAGCTGCTTTTGTGCAACGCCAAAACCTGCCTTTTCAACGGCCTGAATTACAGCAGAATAATCCACATTTTTATCACTCTGAACATGTGCTGTTTCAGTGGCTAAATTCACTTGAGCATCAGTGATGCCATCGACTTTTTTTAAGGCTTTTTCCACCCGTGCCACACATGAAGCACAGGTCATCCCTTCAATAGCAAGTGTGCCATCAAAAAGTTTGCGTTCTGTCGAATCTGTCATGGCAACATCCCAATCATATGTGCTTGTTTTAGGCTATATCTTAAACTTTACCACAATGGGAAGGTCAAGTTTTTCTGACTCACAGCAAGGCTTTTCTTTAAGGTATAAAGAATTGCGAAGATTTAAAAACATAATCAATAATATTGAATAATGATTATTCAATTAGTTTATTTTTCTGATATTAAAACTACACCTTTCCTCATTATTCAGTAAGATAGAGATTCGTGACCACCAAACGAATTACTCTCTTTCGCATGTACAAACTGTCGAACATTTGCTTTAACTGCGCATATTTGTGTGCTTTTTTATTTTTAATTTTAAGTTGGAGTCTAGATCATATTGATGTTTGGCTCACTCAAGTGGTTATCCCTGCTGTCACGATATGCATACTCTTAGGCTTCCTGTTTAAATACATCGCTAGAAAGTTAGGACATGAACCGCCTAAACGAAAAATTAAACAACAAAATCCCAAAAACGATGATCAAGACGCGGCTTAAGACACGTACAAATAGCAAAATCATCAATAAAAAAGCCCATTCAATTGAATGGGCTTTTTTTCATGTCAGAATTATTAGTCAGCACTAATATCTTCAAATAAAACTGAAGAAAGGTAACGTTCACCACCATCCGGTAAAATGACCACAATGGTTTTGCCTGCATTCTCAGGACGTGCAGCAAGTTTTGCCGCCGCAGCCATAGCAGCACCGCTAGAGATACCCACTAATATACCGTCATGAGTTGCCGTTTTACGCGCCCACTCAATTGCTTCAGCACTTTCAATACCGATCACTTCATCAACAAGGTCTAGATCTAAGTTACCCGGAATAAAGTTAGCGCCAATCCCTTGAATTTTGTGTGGCCCAGGAGTAAGTGTTTCGCCTTTTTTCGCTTGGGCAATAATCGGAGATTCAGCAGGTTCTACCGCAACAGAATAAAGTGGCTGATTTTTCACTTTTTCAAAATAACTTGAAATGCCAGAAATCGTACCACCTGTACCTACACCCGATACTAAAATATCCACTTTACCACCAGTTGCTTCCCAAATTTCTGGGCCAGTGGTCAATTCATGAATTTTAGGGTTTGCAGGGTTTTCAAACTGTTGTGGTAAATAATACGTTTCAGGATGTTCGGCAACGAGGCGCTGTGCTTCTTCGACTGCACCTTTCATGCCTTTAGCAGGTTCAGTCAATACGAGATTTGCACCAAAAGATTTCAACACCTTACGGCGTTCGATACTCATACTTGCTGGCATGGTTAATGTAATTGCATAACCTTTCGCTGCTGCAACAAATGCCAAAGCAATGCCTGTATTGCCACTTGTAGGTTCTACAATATGCATACCCGGTTTTAATAAACCTTTTTCTTCTGCATCTGCAATGAGAGCTGCACCTACACGACATTTCACTGAAAATGCTGGGTTACGGCTTTCAACTTTAGCCAAGACCGTTGCTTCTGACTGAATCGCACGATTAATACGAACTAAAGGTGTATTACCAATCGCTTCAGCGTTATTACTATATACTGCGATACCTAAATTACTCGTTGCTGGAAAAGCTGAATCTGTTGTCATGACTATTTATCCCTTGTGTATTTATTGAATACGATCTTTAGATGATACAATTATTTTCAAAGTGTGCATGATTTTTTAAGCTAATGTCTTATATTTATGTGCATTTTGTGAAAGCTTGCACTAAAATCAAGCAATAAATTTAACTGATTAACTAAATTTAAACTTATAAAAATTAATGATATTTGATTTCATAAAAAACCATAGAAATTGTCTTATTTATTCAATGTATTAAGCCGTGATATCCGTATACTTGAGCTGTTGTTAATCGTATGGACATATCCAATGAATACCGATCTGGAAATCACTACTATGCGTGATTCTGCCGAATTAGTCGTGGGCGTTTTAAAGTCGCTGGCAAATACGGATCGTCTACTAATTTTATGTCATCTAGCACAGCAAGAATTGAATGTGTCTCAGATTGAAGAAATCACTGATATTAAACAGCCAACCCTCTCACAACAATTAATGATGTTACGTAAAAGTGATGTTGTGACCACGCGTCGTGATGGTAAGCAAATTTATTATTCAATTAAAGATGCAAATTTAGTTCAAGTTCTCAATACTCTTTACCAATTGTATTGCAACCAATCTTATAAATAACACTCAGTTATTTTAAAATTTCAAGCCAGACATGCTGTTCTTGCACCACTATAGATGAATTATCGCAATGGACAGCAATTCAATATCTAAATTTACCCTCCAGACTTCTTCAAAATTTCAATATCTATATTTATATCGAATATCCAAAGCTTTAAATCAGCTCATACTTTTTATTAATTCATTTAGAATGATGGTTTCTTATATATCCCACAAATGTACTGCAATGTTGTACGCTCAAAATTTATTGCACAAGACTTCTTAGCATTTTTTATGCATAATATATATGAAATTGTGATTTAGATAAGTTTATGTCAGATTTAAAACCTCATATCTTACAGAAATTTCCAGCTTGGCAGTGGTTACAGCACTACAGCCCCGTGAAATTTAAATCTGATGTACTTGCTTCGCTGATCGTGATTGCCATGTTGGTTCCTCAAGGTATGGCCTATTCCATGCTGGCAGGTTTACCTCCAATCATGGGTTTATATGCCAGTATTTTACCGATGATTGTCTACGCCCTCATTGGTGGAAGTTCAACCTTATCGATAGGCCCTGTGGCAATCATTTCGATGATGACCTTCGCCACGCTCAATCCACTATTTGAAGTCGGTTCGCCTGTTTATATTGAAGCCGCTACACTTTTGGCCTTAATGGTCGGACTGATTTCTCTGATGCTAGGTGTACTACGTTTTGGTTTTTTAATTCAGTTGATCAGTCATCCTGTCATTAAAAGCTTCATTATTGCTTCGGCACTGCTCATTGCACTTGGTCAGTTTAAGTTTCTCGTCGATGTCCCGCTAAAAGCCAACAACATCCCTGAGTTTGTTTTAAGTTTGTGGGAATATCTGAGTTTGACTCACTTTGCTTCATTCATCTTTGGTGTGCTGGCCATACTGTTTTTAATCTATGTGCCGAAAATATTGGCGACTCAATCAATTCAATCTAGATTCGGCTCTACAGCCTTTCTAAGTAAAGCACTGCCACTGATATTAGTGGTGATCTCGATTGCATCGGTGATGTTATTTGACCTGCAAAATGTCGGCATTAAAACTGTCGGTGAAATTCCTTCAGGTTTTCCACCCTTAAGCTTTCCACATTGGAACTGGGAATTGGTACAAACCTTACTGCCCGGTGCAACAATGATTGCCATGATCAGTTTTGTTGAGTCACTGTCTATCGCCCAAGCCACTGCCTTACAACAACGAAGCCAACTTAATAGTAACCAAGAGTTGATCGCTTTAGGTTTAGCCAATCTAAGCGCAGGTGTTAGCTCTGCCTTTCCAGTGACGGGTAGCTTATCTCGTACAGTTGTTAATGCAGATGCAGGTGCAAAAACACCGGTGGCTGGCGTGTTGTCGTCATTGCTGATTATCGTTGTCAGTCTCTACTTCACTGGTTTTTTCCAAGACTTACCTTTAGTCATTTTGGCGGCCACGATTATTGTTTCCATTTGGAAATTAGTCGACTTTAAACCTTTTGTGGATACATGGCGTTATTCAAAAGCTGACGGGATTGCGATGTGGGTGACCTTTTTCGGTGTGGTGTGTATCGATATTTCTACAGGTCTCATTATTGGCATCATTTCTACTTTTATTCTGTTGTTATGGCGCATCAGTCGTCCACACATTGCGGTGATCGGTTTAGTCGAGGGCACACAGCACTTCCGCAATGTACAGCGCCATCATGTCTATACCGCACCACATATTCTGTCGCTCCGTATAGATGAAAATATCTCGTTTTTAAATGCCAATACGCTTAAAGGTTTCTTGATCAATGAAGTCAGTGAAAATATTGACCTAGAGCATGTTGTTATCAATTGCTCAAGCGTCAGCTCAATTGACCTCAGTGCCTTAGAAATGTTGGAAGATTTAAATGCTGAATTATCAAAATTAGATATTCGACTGCATTTTTCCGAGGTCAAAGGCCCTGTCATGGACAAATTGCAGCACTCAAAATTACTCACGCATTTGAGTGGTCAAATTTTTCTCACCCACTATCAAGCCGTTACAGAGCTTGCGACAGCCAGTTCTGAGTACCAAATTTAAAGGCCTATTAGCTCACTGTTTAATCAATGCGAATTTGATAAACAGTGAGTTTTGAAGGGTTTACATTTTAATACACAAAAATAGATTATAAAAAACAAAGGTTTATTTTTAAATTAAATTATTTTTTAAGCATTCCACATTTTCGTATAAAATACAGGGCTAATTTTCATCATTTTGTCATTGTAATTCTGACAAGGCTCTCCTATGTTTTCAGCATTTACACGCTTGAGTTTAGTAACCCGAATTATTATCGCCATTATTTTAGGTGTATTGGTTGCTGTTGTTGCTCCAGGCGTTGCCCCCTATTTAAGTTTGCTTGGTGATTTATTCATTAAGGCATTGAAATCCGTAGCACCGATACTGGTCTTTGTACTTGTGCTGTCATCCATTGCAAATTTCAAAGTGGGTAGCAGTAATGCATATATTAAACCAATTATATTGATGTACGCTATTGGTATGTTCCTTGCTGCTTTAAGTTCAGTAGTAGCAAGCCTTTTATTCCCTAGTACATTAATTCTTGATGTTGCTGCAGAAAACCTTGTGCCGCCAGGCAGTCTTGCTGAAATATTGAAAAACTTATTATTAAGTTTTGTCGCAAACCCTGTTACAGCAATTTCTGAAGCAAATTTCATTGGTATTTTGGCTTGGGCTGTTGCCTTAGGTATTGCATTTCGTCATGCATCAGAGAACACCAAAGTCTTTTTATCTGACGCTGCTGATGCAGTGAATAAAGTGATCCGTTTAGTGATTAACTTTGCACCTATTGGTATCTTCGGTTTGGTTGCTGTTACATTTGCCGACTCAGGTCTAAAAACGCTTGTTAGTTATGCGCACTTACTTGCGGTATTACTCGGTACCATGTTCTTTGTAGCTTTGGTCATTAACCCACTAATGGTGGCATTTATGACTCGCTCAAACCCGTTCCCATTGGTTTTCCAATGTCTACGTGAAAGTGGTATCACTGCATTCTTTACACGTAGTTCCGCTGCAAACATTCCAGTTAACTTAGACCTTGCAAAGCGTCTTGGTGTACCAGAGTCAACTGCAAGCGTAGCGATTCCTTTAGGTGCAACTGTCAATATGGCAGGTGCATCGGTCACAATTACAGTCCTCACACTAGCAGCAGTTCATACTTTGGCATTTCTGTTGATTTCACCACGATGTTGATTTTATCAGTCGTTGCTACCGTTTCTGCATGTGGTGCTTCAGGTGTTGCTGGTGGTTCATTGCTGCTTATTCCAGTGGCTTGTGGCCTGTTTGGTATTTCAAGTGATATCGCGATGCAAGTTGTAGCCATTGGTATGGTTATTAGCGTACTCCAAGATTCAACAGAAACCGCTTTAAACTCTTCGACTGACGTATTATTTACAGCTGCAGTAGACCGTGGTTTAAGATAATATCCTGATATTGGATACTTTTTAAGGCGAGGCCATGCCTTTACAGACTTTACCGCTTTGGATACAACTGGGTGCTTTTTTCCTCGCAGTGAATGCAGGAATGATTAATGTACTTGGACTGGTGACCATCTTGCACCAGTCAGTATCTCACATGACCGGTAATGTCAGTATGTTAGCCATGGCCTTCATTGCATGGCAGCCAAATACGATTATTTATTTGATTTTAGTCTTACTCTGTTATGTGATTGGCTCATTTTATAGTGGGCTTATTCTTGGAAATAGTCACTTTAGCTTAACCAGACGTTATGGCGTCCCATTAAGCTTGGTGGCTTTTTTTATTGTCCTGTGTTGGCTACTATTGCCCTATTTTCCACGTTACGCTTTGCTTTGGGCATGTGTGGCTATGGGTGTACAAAATGCAATGGTTAGCCACTATAAAGGTACCATTATTCGTACCACACACCTTTCTGGTGTTTTGACGGACTTAGGTTTGGCTTTGGGTTATAAAGCCCGTGGACTTCCGGTTGAGTCTAAACGTGTGGTCTTACATTTATTAATTTTGGCGGGATTTATCGTTGGTGGCATACTTGCCAGTTGGCTTTATCCTTATTTAAAATTAAACGCATTCCTGATTCCTGCCGCACTCAGTTTAGTCATGAGCGCAGTATATTGGATCATCTATTTTCATTATCGACATATACACGATTAGTTGGAACGTATTATGGTTAAAAATGCATTACAGGCGCAACTGCTTAAAGCAGGTCTGGTCGATAATAAAAAGGCAAAAAAATTGTCAAAACAAGCCGTACATGAAAAACGTACTGGTGAAAGTAAAGATGCTGAAATCAAGGCGAAAATTGAGCAAGATCAGCAGCAAAAAATCGCAAAAGATCACGCTTTAGAGCAAGACCGTAAAGCAGTTTTGCAAGAAAAAGAATTAAAAGCTGCCATCATGCAAATGATTAATCAGCATAAAATTCGTGATACTGATGGCGAATCTACCTATCAATTTATCGATGACGCAAAGATCAAAAAGCTTTATATCAATCAGCAAATTTATAATGCCTTGGTTGCTGGCAGTCTTGTTATTGCACGTGAAAATAGCAACTATGCTTTTTTACCAAAAGAATTAGCCGACCGTATTAATGCGAAAATGGAAGGCTTTATTATTGTGAATAATTCTGAAGTGAATGAGCAAACCACGGATGAAGAAGATCCATATGCAGCTTATGTAATTCCTGATGATTTAATGTGGTAAGCATTTCATATCACTAATGAAGCTCCCAATTAGGGAGCTTTTTTTAGCTCAACATTTATTTATTTTAGTTCATCAATTAGGTTATACCTTCAAAAAATCATTCCTCAGCACCTACTAAGTAACATTATGGACTATACATGTCGTAACTCCGTAAAGATTACTACGATAAAATTGCTTAAATAAGCATCATAATTACAATAGTTTGATCATTAACCCTTTCATTTACATCAATAAGAGTAGGATGGTTTTGGAAAAATTTCAGTTCATTAAAAATATTCAAGACTGGTCAGATCAATACCCTTGGCTAGAAATGCTGACTTCTCTCAGTCTTATTATTATTTTTGCCATTATTGCAAATTTTATCGCCAAGCAAATTGTGGTGCGTGGTATTCGTAAGCTCGTGTCTAAAATGGCCTTTAGCCATAGTCAAATTTTGTCAGAACATAGTGTGATTAAACGCTTTGCTAACATTGTTCCAGCAATTGTGATCTTAAATGGCATAACTACAGTCCCACATTTATCTGTGAAATTTATCTCAATCGTGCAAATGGCTTGTCAGGCCTTTATCTTCCTGACTATTGCTTTGGCCATTTCTGAATTACTGAATATTTTTAATCTGATTTATCAACGTAATCCAAAATCTAGAAACAAACCAATTAAAGGTTATTTGCAACTGGTTAAATTGATCATTTTTTTGGTGTGTGGCCTGATGATCTTAGGTACTTTCCTAAAAAAAGATGTATTTACATTACTCGCAGGCTTTGGTGCTATGGCGGCCGTGCTCATGTTGGTTTTTCAGAACACCATTTTGTCACTGGTGGCTTCGGTACAAATTTCTTCTTATGATATGGTGCGAATTGGTGACTGGATTGAGATGCCGTCGCTTAATGCAGATGGCGATGTCATTGATATGTCATTACATACCATAACCGTGCAGAACTTTGATAAGACTTTTACCACGATTCCAACCAATAAATTGGTGACTGATACCTTTAAAAACTGGCGTGGTATGGCTCAGTCAGGTGTTCGTCGTATCAAACGCTCACTTTATATTGATCAAAGCTCTATTCATTTCATGACACAGGATGAGCAAAACAAACTCAAAGAATTTTTATTACTAGATCAATATCTTGATCATAAGCATGAAGAGCTTGCTCAGTTTAATCAGCAACTTTCAAATCAATCGAAATATAATCAGCGCCGTTTAACCAATCTTGGGACCTTTCGTGCCTATGTAGAATTCTACTTACAACAGCATTCAGGCATTGCCCAACACCAAACGATTTTGGTGCGCCAGTTACAACCCACGAGTGAAGGCATACCTTTAGAGATTTATGCTTTTAGTAAAACAATTGCATGGAAAGATTATGAAGCGATTCAATCTGATATCTTTGACCATCTGATTGCAATCACACCCGAGTTTGGACTTAAAATCTATCAAGCTCCTTCTAGTGCCGATTTTAAAGCCCTCGTTCAACCAAATGCCGATAAAAGCTAAGAGCTAAACTTTCCTCTCCCCATGTATATTCAAAGAAGAAATTCTGCAAATTTAAAAAGTCACAATGGCTTTTGAATATACATGGGGCTATCGGTTACCCCCCCTCTACTTCCGCAATTACTTTAGATCATGCGATATAAGGAATAAAAGCGAATCAGATAAATGCGCTAATCGCTCGATTCCTTAAAAATATAATTCATCCGAAACAACTAAATATAATTAAAAAATCAGAACAAATACTATACAAATGTAGACATTTTTAGATACTATTTGTTAACAGTTGCATAAAAACGCTTCTAAAATAGGAACTTGATCATGGAAGGCCCCAATCAACCTTCTCGGAAATCAGTTAAAAACGAATCACAATTACTCATAGAATCGATGAATCGCACTTCTGCCAAACATACGCTCATACAGGCAGAAGCATGTGACCTAGAGAATCGTGTCCGTATTGAGCGTGCTTTATCCGACCCGATTGCACGTATTCCGGCACAGTTTACAAATGCTTATTACAAATTTTTGTACTACAACCAGAAAGACTATTTAAAACAGGTCAACTATTTCGCTCAATTGGCTTTTTTAATCTATTTTTGGGCAGATCGCTATGTGCTGCCAGACGTAGAAATGCTTTCAGGTGTGATTCGTATCATTGCAATTATTGGTGCATTTAGCCTGAACTATGTTCTGTTTAAATATATCAAACAGATTAAATTGCTCGATTTAATATTACCACTCGCCACTTGCCTTTCAGCGATACTCTGGTTTGAGATATTACTTCAGTCGCAAAATGAACTGGTTCATAGTTATCAATATGCTGCCATTATTTTGATTGTATTGGGTAATTTAAGTATTCATGTGCATTTTCGCCCTTCGATTATGACCTCAGCCATGATCACGGCAGCGATCCTTTTTGGCGCATGGCGCATTAATGATTTTGGTGATTTTACAATATTTTTATTGGTGTACGTTCCTGTGCTGCTGTTCAGTATGTATATCTGCTGGAACTCTACGCTCAACTCTCGTAAAACGTTTCTAAGAGCGCTGCTAGATGACTGGAACTTTCATACTCTGCGCAAAATTGCCCATACGGATGAATTAACCCAGTTAAGCAATCGTCGCCAATTTGTACATGCTGCAAATAAAAAAATCCAAGAAACCCCAATGACGGTCTGTACCAGTCTTTTGATTTTTGATGTCGATCATTTTAAAGCGATTAACGATCAATACGGACATGATGTCGGCGATCAAGTGTTATGTCAAATTGCTGAAATTGCACGGAAAGAAATGCGTTTTTACGATATATTGGCGCGTTTCGGGGGTGAAGAATTTATTGTACTTTTGCCTTATACCGTCCCAGAAGATGCATTAAAAATTGCTGAACGGTTAAGACATAAAATGGAACAACATCAGTTTCATATGGATGGTCAATTGATGAAATTTTCGATCTCCATTGGTGTTTCCAAAATTGACCCTGACCACGCCAAACTTGATCAGTTAATTAAACAGGCCGATATTGCTCTATACGAAGCAAAACGCCAAGGTCGTAATCGGGTTGTACATTTTAATTCTATGAACTTTTGCAGCCAAGCTTTTAAGTAAATAAACAAATCAAAATGGAGAAAAACCAGCGAATCCATTACACTCAGAGCTGAAGAAAGAAAGATTAATTACAGCAAAATTCTCAGGTTATCTGCATGCTTAAATGGTTTGAAAATTTAGTTGACGCTTATCCTGAACAGGACTTGAATAAACCATTGCCGACAAAATTTTTCCCCTTTGTATGGCAAGCTGCGACTGGCGTAAAAAAATACCTATTGTTATTGGTACTCTGTACAGCTGGTGTAGCGAGTTTTGAAGCATTGCTTTATTCCAAAATTGGCGATTTAGTCAATTGGATCAGTAAGTCTCAACCTGAAACCTTTTTACAGCAGCACCAGACCAATCTGACCATTTTGAGCTTTATTTTATTGGCAAATATCTTCTTTTCTTGCCTTCAAACCATTATTAAACATCAGATTCTATATAGCACCTTTCCAATGCGCCTACGTTGGAGATTTCATAACTTATTACTGAAACAAAGTTTAGATTTCTTCCACAACGACTTTGCAGGTCGTTTATCTGCCAAAGTCATGCAAACTTCACTGGCTGTACGTGAGTTTTGGATTATTCTTGGTGACATGTTGGCCTATGTCTTCATTTACCTGATTTCTATCACCGTGATTTTAGGTGCTATATCGCCACTGTTAATTATTCCATTATTACTTTGGCTGGCTTTATTTATTGGTTCTGCATGCTATTTCATCCCAAAATTAAGCAAAATTTCAAATGAACAAGCCAATGCACGCGCAGTAATGACTGGTCGTGTCACCGATGCCTACACCAATATTCAAACGGTGAAATTGTTTGCCCATGCAGGCCGTGAAAGCCAATATGCCAAAGCCTCAATGAAAGAATTTATGGTGACGGTGTATAAGCAAATGCGTCTTGCAGCAAAATACAATATCGCGACGAATTTGCTGATCATTGTTTTATATGGTGGCGTACTTGGAACAGCCGTTTGGCTCTGGATGGATGGTCAAGCTGAGCTTGGGGTCATTGCAGCAGCGACCGCCATGATTTTAAAACTCAGTAGTATTTCCGAGTTTATGATGTGGCAAACATCTGCCCTATTTGAAAATGTCGGGACCATTCAAGATGGGATGAAAACCATGGGCCGCCCGATTCATATTCAAGATAAACCTGATGCAACCGACTTAAAAGTACAGCAAGGCGAAATTAAATTTGAAGATGTCAGTTTTGCTTATAATGATAAAAAGGTCATCAATCAATTTAATTTAACCATTCGACCAGGTGAAAAAATCGGTATAGTCGGGCGTTCAGGTGCCGGAAAATCGACATTAATTCAACTTTTACTCCACTTTTACGATATCAACCATGGTCGTATTTCGATTGATGGCCAAAATATAGAAGATATTACCCAAGATAGCTTGAGAAAAAATATTGCTTTGGTGACCCAAGACACCTCGTTATTGCATCGCACGGTTGAAGAAAATATTAAATATGGCCGTCCGAATGCGACTGATGAAGAAATGTATGATGCAGTACGCAAAGCGAAAGCTGATGAATTCATTCCTCAATTGATCGATTTACGTGGTCAACGTGGCTATGACGCATTTGTTGGTGAACGTGGTGTTAAATTATCTGGCGGTCAGCGTCAACGTATTGCAATTGCTCGAGTATTTTTAAAAGACGCACCAATTTTAATTTTAGATGAAGCCACAAGTGCGCTCGATTCAGAAGTCGAAGCTGCGATTCAATCGAGTTTAGATGATTTGATGCAAGGCAAAACTGTGATTGCCATTGCGCATCGACTCTCAACAATTGCGCAAATGGATCGATTGATTGTCTTGGATCAAGGACGTATTGCTGAGCAAGGTACCCATGAAGAGCTTGTCGCTTTGAATGGTATTTATGCACACTTGTGGCAGCGTCAAACCGGTGGATTTTTAATAGAACAACATAAAGTAGAATCAAAGGAAGATGAAAATGCTGTATCTGGAAGACCTTAAAGTTGGTGATCACTTTAGCAGTCGTGAATATGAAATGACTGTTGAAGAAATAAAAAAATTTGCCATCGCTTATGATCCTCAGGAATTTCATACAGATGAAGTCAAAGCCCAACAGCACCCGATCTTTCAAGGGCTAGCGGCAAGTGGTTGGCATACTGCTGCTGTAACAATGCGCTTATGGACTGAATGTTTCCCTGTGGCTTATGGCTTAATTGGCTCAGAGTCAAGTCTGCGTTGGCCGCGCCCAACACGTCCGGGGGATAAAATTCGTGTAGAAGTTGAAATATCAGCAATTACTCCATCGAAAAGTAAGACAGACCGCGGCATTGTGACCTATGTTACTCAAGCGCTCAATCAGCACAATGACGTTCTTTATATGTCTACGACCAAAATAGTGGTCTTTTCCAAAGATTTTAAACCGAATTAATCCTTAACGGCCTACTTTACAACGCTAAGGTAGGCCGCTATAAATAATTGAGCCTAGTCAGTTTGTCCAACAATTTTTGTGGGATACAACACAGAATCATGCCAATATAAGCTTGAACAGAAGAAAAACCCGCATTGCAACGGAACGCTATGAAAACAATTAATTCCCGTCAGGATCAGGGTATTCCCGGAGTATATGGATTGCTCCTATTAGATGTGGTCTCTCGATGGGGCTACACTGCAGAGACATTATTTAGTCCCTTCGGATTAAACAGCGAACAATTGGCTGAACCAGATTTCCGTATTCCAACACCCATCGCCAATCAATTGGTAGAGCACGCCCTACGATTAACTGGTGAGCCAACTCTAGGTTTTCATTTGGGCAACCAAATGCGCATCTCAATTCATGGTTTTATTGGCTATGCCATCATGACGGCGAAGGACATAACTGATGCCTTAGTCTTGGCAAACCGTTTTATTCAGTTACGCATGCCCTTTTTACAGCTTTTTTTCTCAACTTTTGGAACCAAAGCTACTGTTCAACTACAAACCGACGTTACGATTGAGCCTTTGCGTACTGAGATTTCAATTGCCTTAATTTTTGGCATGATCAGCATGGGCAAAGCAATTACCGGTGTGGATTATTCTGCTGGTGAAATTGATTTTGATTTTCCTCAACCTGAAGGTTTTGAGCGGTTTATTGCAAAATATCCACGCCACCAATTTAGATTTGATCAGCCACATCTCTTACTTAGTTTTGATAAGCAATATTTAACCAATAAATTGGTCCATGCAGACCCAATTGCCAGTCAAATCGCGATTAACCAATGTGAAGCTGAACTCTCAGCTTTGGGCGAACGTCACCGTATTGCCATGCGCGTTCGTGATATTTTAACCAACTCCGAACAGCACTATTTAAGTATCGAAAGTGTTGCTGAACGGCTACACATGTCCGATCGAACCCTTAAACGCCAACTTGCTGCCGAAGGGACTTCATTTTCAACATTGGTCGACGAAGTTCGCTACCGTCATGCTACTTCGCTCCTGTCACGAACTGATTTTACCTTAGAGCAAATTGCTGATGAATTGGGCTATAGCGATGTCGCCAATTTTAGCCGTGCTTTTAAGCGTTGGAGTGGTCGTAGCCCAAGCAATTGGCGTAAAGATCCGTACTTATAAGTCTTTTGTTTTAAGTAAAAAGCATGTATAACTCATGCCAAAAATGAATTTAATGGATTTAAGGAGTTATCAATGAATCATCCTTCAGATTTAAAGTACGCAAGTACACATGAATGGGTGCGAATTGAAGGTGACCTTGTTGTTACAGGCATTTCTGATCATGCACAAGACGCATTGGGTGATTTAGTTTATGTTGAAGCACCAGATGTTGGTCAACATATCACTGCTGGCGAACAAGCGGGTGTGGTTGAGTCGGTAAAAACCGCTTCTGATATTCATGCTCCGGTTTCTGGTGTGGTTGTTGAAGTCAATCCAGACCTTGAAGATGATCCAGATTTTGTAAACGATGCGCCTTATAGCAAAGGTTGGATTTATAAAATTAAACCAGACAATATGGCTGATGTAGATGCTTTATTGACCAGAGAACAATATGAAGCTGGCCTGTAAATATTTCTAATATCTAAAAAAATCAGCCCTCAGGCTGATTTTTTTATTTCAATATGATGGCTGAATTGGCTTATATACCATTTGCATGAATATGCAGCTTATATTTCTTCCGAAGCTTCGGTACTTTCAGGTTCTTCTTTCTTTTCTTCAACCATACTAAACGATTGCGCAGCCGCTGAAGTACCATTTGCACGTGAACTTTTTAGTTTAATTTGCAAACGTAGTTCATTGGTTGAATCAGCATTTCTTAAGGCTTCTTCATAAGAAATTGCGCCGTCATTATATAAATCAAATAAAGCTTGGTCGAAAGTTTGCATCCCAAGTTCACGAGATTTTGCCATGATCGCTTTTAATTCATGAAACTCACCTTTCAAAATCAAATCTGAAATAAGCGGCGTGTTTAACATGATTTCAACGGCTGCACGGCGTCCTTTACCATCTTCAGTCCGGATTAAACGCTGAGAAACAATCGCTTTCATATTGCTCGATAAATCCATAAGCAATTGATTTCTTCGCTCTTCTGGGAAGAAGTTGATGATCCGATCTAGGGTTTGATTGGCATTATTTGAATGTAGCGTACCTAAACATAAATGCCCTGTTTCAGCAAAGGCAATCGCATGTTCCATAGTCTCGGTGTCACGAATTTCACCGATTAAAATCACATCTGGCGCTTGTCGTAGTGTATTTTTTAAGGCGTTATGCCACGAATGACTGTCTACACCGACTTCACGATGTGTAATCATGGATTTTTTATGCTTATGCACATATTCCACTGGGTCTTCAACAGTGATGATATGTCCTGCGCTGTTTTCATTTCGATAATCAATCAGCGCCGCTAAAGAGGTTGATTTACCCGAACCTGTACCACCAACCACTAAAACCAAACCACGTTTTTCCATAATCACGTGCTTAAGCGAAGCCGGTAATTTAAGCTTTTCAAAATTTGGAATTTCTGCGGTAATGGTACGAATGACCATACCTACATGTAACTGTTGCTGAAATACATTGACACGAAAACGCGAAACGTTTGGCACACTAATCGCAAAGTTACATTCTAATTCTTTCTCAAATTCTTTGCGCTGCTTCTCATTCATCAAACTATAGGCGAAAAGCTTTGTTTTCTCAGCATCAAGCGCTTGCTGCCCAAAAGGTTTCATCATGCCTTGATGTTTAATACTTGGTGGAAAATCTGCCGTAATAAATAAATCAGAACCACCATATTCAACCACTTTTGTTAACATGTGGAACATAAAGCGGCGTGCTTCTTCCAACAATTCAGCAGTGTACATCAACTTCCCCAATATAAAATTTCAAACACCCAAGCACAGATTGTCATTATTTCTGGCGCTGTATTGGGCTTAGACATTATTGTGCATAAAAAGTGTAACTCACTCAAACATAAAATACTGAATTATCAGTATATATTTTAGGAAATATGCCATTTTTCAATTTTTATATTGAAGTAAGCAACAAAGGATTTTTCAAAATAAAAGCCTTAGAACAATCAATATTCTAAGGCTTTGGGCTACATTAATTCAGACTGAGTATGCTCTGGATTGTTAAGCACTACGTTTGATTTGTGATGCACGAAGTTCATTCGCAACCTGTTGAATTAAATCAATGGTTTTGTCCCAACCTAAGCATCCATCTGTTACAGATTGACCATAAGTCATGTCACAACTAATTTTTTGATTACCATCCACTAAATGACTTTCTAACATCACACCACGCACTTGGGTATGCTCACGCTCTGCTACAATTGTACGTAATACTTTAGGTTGCTTCATTGGATCTTTATGGCTATTTCCATGACTACAATCGATCACTAAAGCTGGTAAATCGCCTTTTGCTTTGCTGCGAATTTTGTCTATTTCAGCCAAACTATAATTTGGGCCTGTATTTGAGCCACGTAAAATCAAATGTGCTTGCGGGTTGCCAACCGATTCTAAAATACACGGTAAGCCGGCTTGGCTCATACCTAAAAACTGGTGTGGATGGGACGCAGATTGAATGGCATCTAGAGCAATTTGGATTGATCCATCTGTTCCGTTTTTGAAACCGATGCTGTATGGCATATGACTTGAGATTTCACGATGAATTTGTGATTCGCTGGTACGCGCACCGATTGCACCCCAAGCCAAAAGGTCATCAAAATAACCCGTCGCCATTGGGCTTAAAATTTCAGAGGCAATTGGCAAACCCATTTCAATAATTTGTAAGTACAGCTCACGTGATTTTTCTAAGCCCAACTGCATATTAGATGAACCATCTAAACTTGGGTCATACATATAGCCTTTCCAGCCCACTGTAGTACGTGGTTTCTCAATGTATGCGCGCATCACAAGAAAAATTTGATCTGAAACCTGTGCCTGTAATTGTTTTAATTTTTCAGCATATTCCAAAGCAGCAATCGGATCATGGATTGAACAAGGACCGGTAATAATCATTAGGCGCGGGTCTAGACCTGTCAAAATATTTTGAATAGTTGCACGATGTGCAGCAATTTGTTCTGCAGCATGAACTGATAAAGGTAATTGTTGTTTCAGTTGATGTGGCAAGCTCAAAAGCGTTTCTTTTGGCCGTGTAGATTTCTGAATTTCTGAATTTTGAGTTTGTTGTAAAGCTGTATTTAGCGCATTCATTGGTTCTATTCCTTTGGACTGTACGTATAAACAGTCCGATCTTTTATCTGAGCGTTATGGGACTTTGGGACTTCAAGGCTTTAGACATAGAATGACTAAAGTAAAACCAATAACCGTTGCTAAAATATGAATTATTTACTGTAAACATGAGATTTCTCCAAAAATATTATAAAAATCAAGACATAAAAAAACCTGATCAGGGTTGCCGATCAGGTATAAACTTGGTGGGCAACCTTTTTCATGCCCGAACGCGTTCAGGCAATTATCTAAACTGCCAGAAGTAATAATATGCGTTTGAGATTAAAGGTTGCTTTAACATCTTGATTTCATCAAAAAGTATCTGTCTGAAAATTAAAATACGCTGTATTCATCGGTTTGACAATAGTTTTTTGCTATTTTGTTGTATTAAATAACTCTGCTGTCAATTATAGCGACCTATTTTTAAAATTTGATGTATTGATTAATAAATAAACATTTATTAGACTGCACAACATTAGGCTGTTTAAAGCTTTTTTCCATTTATTTTTAATTCGAGTATTTGCCAATGAAGTAAGCCCTGTTTTTTTTCATCATCAAATCCATTTTTTTGATGTGCAAACACATGGCTAATGACTTCGACTGCATTTTCTCAAATATTGTCTTTTTTATAGAATAAAATTAGTTATTTGTATTGCGCATCTTTGCTATCGCAAGGTGCATCTATGACTCAAACGGCTTGTACAATTTCCAAATTAAGCTTGGAATTTCCATCCAAAACACTTTTTAAAAACCTGAAATTTAACCTCAATCAACAACAACTTTCGGCATGTATTGGTCGCAATGGTTTAGGAAAGTCCTGCATCCTTAAAATCTTACATGCACAAAATCTGAAAGATCTCCCCTATGAAGGTGAAATTTCATGGAATGTACCACATGCCTATTTATCACAATTTTCTCGACTAGAAGCTGACACGATTGCTTCTGCACTCGGTGTTGAAGACTTATATGACGCATTTCAACGTATCGAAATAGGCAGCGCAAGTTTTGAAGACTTTGAGCTGACTGAAAACCAATGGCACCGTCCTGCACTATGGCAGCAACAACTTAAGCAAGCTTCACTACCAACAGATTTAAATTTCCCAGTCGCTCAGCTGAGTGAGGGACAAAAAACCAAATTGGCATTGTGTGCATTATTTTTAAAAACTGACCACTATTTACTTTTGGATGAACCTAGTAACCATTTAGATGCATCCTCACTCTTATGGCTCATCGATCATTTAAAAAACCATCCTACGGGTGCATTCGTCGTCAGTCATGATCGAGAATTGCTGCAACATGTAGAGCATATCTATGCTTTAAATGAGTTTGGACTCAGTCATGTTACTGGCAACTATGAAGACTACGTTCAACAAAATGATCTGCAAAATAAAGCCTTACAGCGTAATGCTATGCAGCATCAGCGTGAGTTAAAACAACTCAAATCACAGCAACACGAAACACAGCTGAAAGCGCAAAAACGAGAACAACAAGGTCATACACTACGCAAGTCAGGCTCACAAGCTAAAGTGTTACTTGATTTTAAAAAGGAACAAGCTGGTCAAAGCCTCGCAACAGTTCAAACGCAACAGCAGAAGCAATTGGAAGAAAAGAGATCTCAACTGATTCAGTCACAGCAACAACTTGAGCATGTTAAAGAGCAGCAATTCGTTTTTCAACATCACGCTGAAAAAACAGGAGAAATCTTAAGAGTTAAACATTTTCATCGCAAAACATCTCAGCACCAGCCTTTCGATTTGGCCTTACAGGCAGGTGAAAAAATTCATTTAAAAGGAAAAAATGGTATTGGTAAATCTACATTTCTAAAGTATTTGAGTCAGACCACATCACAGTCTAGCCATGAAACGTTTTTGTCTGTGCATACCCTGTATTTAGATCAAAACTTGAGTAATTTATCACCTGAACTGAGTGTTTTGGACAATTTGGCAAAGTTTAATCCTGAGGTTTCGTCAACGGAATGGCGTAATCAACTCGGTCAACTTAGAATCCGTGGTCAAAAAGCGGAACTGCCATTTCACTGTTTAAGTGGTGGTGAGCGTTTAAAAGTGACCTTATTGGGCTTAAATTATTTAACACCGAATATTGAGCTTTTATTGTTAGATGAACCTGAAAAT
The DNA here is from genome assembly GCF_013419925.1 of Acinetobacter sp. YH12045. Taxonomy (NCBI): domain Bacteria; kingdom Pseudomonadati; phylum Pseudomonadota; class Gammaproteobacteria; order Moraxellales; family Moraxellaceae; genus Acinetobacter; species Acinetobacter sp. YH12045. Next base: position 650,979 of record NZ_VOZE01000001.1, read on the forward strand.
CACTTAGATATAGAGTCTAGAGCGTTATTGGCTCAAGCCATTCAGCATTATACAGGTGCGGTGATCCTCGTTTCACATGATGCATATTTTGTAGAATCTTGTGGCATTCAGAGTAGCGTGCAATTAGTTGAATAACTCTCGCTCGCTAGATATATCTAAAAAAGCCAAAGTAGATGAACGCTACTTTGGCGAATTTAATGCTTTAGAAATCATCCATTGGAAGCATTAAGGGCAATATTGCTAAACAATACTGTATTTTAACACCCGATTTTCTTCATGATTTTTTGTTTAAGACGCTGCTGAAGTGAAGCTGAACGTTCCTTAAGCTCGGCACGCCAGTCATTTGGCACTGAACATTTCGCGAGTCGAACCCAAACGCTGGCAAACTGTTTGATAAAACTGGCTTCGTTGTAGTGAATACCATATTCCTCACAGAGTGCTTTAATTTTAGGTGCGGCTTCTGCATAGCGGTTTGCAGGCATATCTGGGAATAAATGGTGTTCAATTTGGTGACTCAAATTACCACTGAGTATATGCAACCATTGTGTTCCACTAAAATTACTGGAGCCACGAATTTGACGGAGATACCACTCTGCTCGAGTTTCATTTTCAGTATTGTCCATCTCAAAGTTTTCCGCATCTTCTGTAAAATGGCCATTAAAGATGACAGCGGAAGCCCATAAGCTACGAATCACGTTGGCTACCGCATTTCCTGCAAATACCGGAATCGCATTGGGACCTGCAATAAGCGGGAAAAACACATAATCTTTAATCACTTGGCGCTTAATTTTCTGACGTACATCGACCGCTTCATGCCATACATCTTTCCAAGTTTTGGTTTTATACGCAATAACATCTTCTAAATGTAAACGTTGAATGCCGACATACCACTCAAAGAAAACCATGAGTTGGGCTGCCAGTGGAATATTGAAAAGAAAACGTGGCTCCCACTTTTGCGATTCACTCACACGGATTAAGCCATAGCCGACATCATGGTCCATACCGACAATATTGGTATAGGTATGATGCACATAGTTATGGGTATATTTCCAGTCTTGACCTGTGGCAATGGTATCCCAATCATAATTAGCACCATTTAAACTCGGGTCATTTAACCAATCAAACTGACCATGCATCACATTATGACCGAGTTCCATGTTCTCTACGATTTTAGAAATACCCAATAAACCCGTACCCATTAACCAAACTGGTGGAATCCAACCTGCAAACATCAACATGCCACGAGATGCGATTTCGCTATAACGTACAAAATTACGAATTTTATAAATATACGCTGCATCTTTTTCACCTACACTCTGCATGATTTCACGGCGAATTTGCTCAACTTTTTCGCCAAATTCAGCAGTTTGCTCGGGTGATAAATAACGTGACTTACTATTCGGACGAATATATATCGATTGATTCATGGTGATGCCCCTGATTTTTTTTATGCGGCTTGGGTTAGAGTTGAATACGTACAGGTGAAATTGCCTGAGAAACACATAATTTTATTTGTGTGTTATTCGCATGATCTATTTCGCCGGTGAGTAAGTTTTTCACTGAACCCTGTAATTTTGTACACGAACAGGTATTACAAATACCCATCCGACAGCCATGCGCAGGTTTTAAACCAGCTTTTTCAGCACTTTCCAGTAAATTACCCTCTGCCAAAAAATCTTGCTGGGCTAAACTAAAAGTGACAGGTTGAGATGGTACTGAATCATCAGCAATCATTTGAAAATATTCAGTATTTAAATATTCTGAAAGCTTAAACTCACGATACAGTTGCTCAATGCTTTGCATCATTGGCGCTGCACCACAGGCATAGCAATCTCGCTGCTTAAAATCGGGGACCATGTGGTTTAGCACCTCTGGTGAGATATGTAATTTAGTTTTCAGCGTATTAATCGCATGTAAATGTGCATGGTTTGATTGCTTCGCCAGTTGAATCAATTCATCCAAATACGCATCATCTCGATTGAAATAAATCAGGTCAACCTTACGCCCAAGCTTAATCGCTTGTTTAAACAAAGTCATGATTGAGGTAATGCCACTACCAGAAGCAAGCAGTAAAATTGGTCGATCCGAATTTAGCTTTAGGCCAAACTCACCTTGCGGTTGCGATAATTCAACAACATCACCTGTTTTTAATTGCGTCAGGCAATTGGACACTTTGCCTTGCTGTTTAACTGCAATCACCACATGACCAGATGTATTAATTTCGACGACGCTATAGCTACGTTGATGACGTACACCATCCTTTACAACTGTCACCAGAACACATTGGCCTGGTCGATAGTTTGCTACTTTAAAGTTGTGATTCGCTAAAAAACTCAGTTCATAAAACCCGATTCCCACACAACGTGATTTAACCAATTGTGCTTTTACACGTTTGTAGGCCCAAATTGCATCAAATTTTTCTGCAATAAAATCAATAAAATCTTCCCGAATCCACTCAGGCTTGTAACTTGTAGTTGTCATTTTTTGCCTCGGATAATGCATTAATATACATTTGTTTTTAAATTATGCTTACCTTATGTTTAGTGCTAATTTCCCACCATGTGAATTCGGGACAAAATCTATCATTTGGCATTTTTTATCATTTTATGTCTAACAATCTGTCACTTTTTGCAAATCCTAATTTGAAGTTTTGATTTGTTATAACGACACAAAAAAAACTAGGCCAAAGCCTAGTTTTAAAACAGTGAAAATTAACGCATTAATATTTACATCAATGCTTAATCTTCAAAATGTACAACAGAGCGAATTGATTTACCTTCATGCATTAAATCAAAAGCTTCATTGATTTTATCTAGCCCCATGGTGTGGGTCACGAATGGTTCAAGTTTAATCTCGCCTGACATGGCTTCTTCTACCATACCCGGTAATTGTGAACGACCTTTAACACCACCGAAAGCAGTGCCTTTCCAAGTACGACCAGTAACCAATTGGAATGGACGGGTTGAAATTTCTTGACCTGCACCTGCCACACCAATAATCACAGATTGGCCCCAACCACGGTGAGCACATTCCAAAGCAGAGCGCATCACATTGGTATTGCCAATACATTCAAATGAATGGTCGACGCCCCAGCCCGTCATTTCTACAATCACTTCTTGAACTGGACGATCATAATCTTTTGGATTAACAAAATCTGTAGCGCCAAATTCTTCAGCCAGTTTGAATTTGTCAGGATTGGTATCTACGGCAATGATACGACCTGCTTTGGCTTTTTTAGCACCTTGTACCACAGCCAAACCAATTCCGCCTAAACCAAAGACTGCAACTGAGTCACCTTCCTGAACTTTAGCGGTATTTTTAACTGCACCTAAACCTGTTGTTACGCCGCAACCCAACAAACAAACATGTTCGTGGTTCGCTTCAGGGTTAATTTTTGCCAATGAAACTTCTGCTACCACTGTATATTCAGAGAATGTTGAACAGCCCATATAGTGATAAATCGGCTGACCATTATAAGAAAAACGTGTTGTGCCATCCGGCATTAAACCTTTGCCTTGTGTTGCTCGTACAGATACACAAAGATTCGTTTTACCCGATTTACAGAATAAACATTCACCACATTCTGCAGTATAAAGTGGAATAACATGATCACCCGGTTGCACTGAAGTCACACCTTCACCGACTTCAACCACAACACCTGCACCTTCATGCCCTAAAATTGCTGGAAATACGCCTTCAGGATCATCACCTGACAATGTAAATGCATCTGTATGACACACACCTGTATGGCTAATTTTGACTAAAACCTCACCTGCTTTAGGTGGTGCCACATCAATTTCAACAATTTCTAAAGGCTGACCCGGTCCAAAAGCAACGGCTGCACGTGATTTCATGTCTAAAAACATCCTGTATGGCTTATATTAACAGATGAGTTACAGTAACCTCTTTTTAAGCCTAGATACAACCTTAAAACATGATGTTATGATGAATTTTTCAAGGAATGATTAATGCTATTCGAATGATACAATTACGTGAAATAAGTTGTACTGTCGGTTTAACTGTTTCGATCAGCCTATTAACTGGATGCAGCTTACCTAGCAATCAGTCAAAAAAAGATGTCCCTATACAATCACATGCAGAAAAATGGATTACGTCTGCTACGGATTTAGAAAAATTACAACAAAAACAAACGGCTTATTTAGCCTTAGATGATGCCTTCTTAAGCATTGCATCTCGCCTGCATTTGATTCGAAACGCAAAATACACCATCGATTTGCAATATTACATTTGGGAAAATGATGCTATTGGGCATCTGATGTTTCAAGAATTACTGCATGCCGCTGACCGTGGGGTAAAAGTAAGGCTACTAATTGATGATCAAAACGGGACGAAACTCGATCCGACCTTACAATCCCTTTCAGCTCATCCCAATATTTCAATCAAACTGTTTAATCCCTATAAATTTAGAAAATTACGTGTCATTGATTATGCATTTCGCTTAAAGCATATTAACCATCGTATGCATAATAAATTAATTATTGCCGATGGTTTTATGGGCGTAACTGGTGGTCGTAACATCAGTAATGAATATTTTGATGCCAGTGAAAGTTTTCAATTTACAGATTTGGATATCCTTTTCTATGGGGAAGCCATTCAACAAGCCAATCAAGTGTTTTTGAACTTTTGGAATGATGATTTAAGTTATTCTGTTCAGCAATGGATTGGTGCAGGTACAAAAGAAGACTTAAATCAATTAAGACAAACGTACCAAGAAAACTCTACAACGTTGACTAAAGATCAACAGCGCATTAACTATGCACAGCAACAACTGGCGGCTCAGCTTAAACTTAGACCGGTAAATTGGGCCGAAGCACATTTCATTGCGGATAGTCCGAATAAAATTCGTGGTGAGGCTAAAGAGCAAGAATTAATTTATAACCAATTTTCCACCTTAATGGGACAGCCCAAAGAACGCATGGAGTTGGTTTCAGCTTATTTTGTTCCCACGCAACAAGGAACTGACTTTCTGATGGGCCTTGCAGGTAAAAATGTAGAAGTCCGTGTGTTAACCAATTCATTTTTAGCCAATGACGTCGCTGTCGTTCATGCGTTTTATCAAAAATATCGCAAAGACTTACTCAAAAATGGCGTGAAACTATATGAATTTAAACCTTATATAGAGCGTTCAAAACGCACATGGTATGAGGTCATGACCGGAAATATCATCCCTGCGAAAGGCAAAAATGCCTCTAGTTTGCATGCAAAATTTTTCGATATTGACGGTATGGTGTTTATTGGATCGTTTAACTTTGATCCACGTTCCGCAAATTTAAATTCGGAAGTTGGTTTAGTCGTTAAATCTGATCGATTACAAAACGATATTTCGGCGGCATTAAACCAGTATTTACCGCAAATTGCATATGAATTAAAACTAGATGAAAAAGGCGAAATCATTTGGTTAGAGCAACAAAAAAATGGAAAAATCAAAACCTATACTCATGAACCTGAAACAACTCGATTCCAACGATTTAGTATAAAAGCAGTGTCATATCTTCCTATTGAATGGATGATGTAATGACAATGTACTGCTAATTGGTTAAGTTTTTCTCATCGATAAGATCTAATAGGAACGATTTAAGCAGTTTCAAGCAACTCAATAATGCTCTTGTTCAGTCTCGTTCATATGAGTGCTGGCTTATGAAAAGAACCAAACCATTGACTTCACCCAGACATTCCACTTGGCCATAATTGGCTGCTTTCAGCGCATCTAAATGCTCCTTAACAGACATATACAACTCATGATTTTGCTGAGCATTTGGTGCATATAAATGATCACATAGAAAATACACGCCTTGTGTATTTAATAGCGTTTTTACAGTCCGATGAAACTCTGCTGCATACGCCTTATGTCTCAATTCATGTAAGGCCTGATGAATAATAATCACATCAAAGCAGCTGTTCTGATTGAAATAAATAGATTCTTCCCAATTAGATTGTTTGAAATCCCCTGTTATAAAATTACATTTTAAGCGTTGCGCTGCACTTAGTTTTTCTTTTGCCTAGTCATGCATAGCTTCGGAAAAATCAAATGCTGTGTAGTGAATATTTGGACAATGATTGATTAAAAACTCAGCCAAATAGCCTGGACCTGAACCGAATTCAAGCACGTACGCATTCGGGTTGAAAGCCAAAATAGAGTCGACATACATTTGAAAGATGTCATAACGCCACGGACGTTTAAGATTGACTTCAGCGGCCCATTGTTTAACTTCGATTGGATCTTTTAAGTCTATAGGGCTGGGCACATCTGTTATGTGTATATTATTTTCTCAATTCATTTTTCTTAGACTTAATTTAGATAGATTGAATGCTATTTATACATAAAATATCTCAATAAAAGCAAAGGTTTTACTCACACTTGATGATGCTTTAACATCCAACGCTTATTTTGTTTTATCTCCCCCTAAAGTTTTCTAATGCAATTTTTTGATTTAAGCCGCCAATTTAATTTAAGTGATATTTTAACGCCTTTTACAACGCTCTCTGACCTTGGTCATCAAGAATGGTTTTTGTCGAAAGTTCGGGTTGAGCATGACTGCTTATCTGACAATGACATGATTGAAGGCCAAGCTGTACTTAAATCTAATCACAATATCCAAATTGAGTTGGAATGGTTAATTCAAGATACAGGTCATGAATTACAGCTTTTATTTAAAGGCATTGAAACTGCAGCTAGCGAAGAAACTTTGGTGATCGTGAAAGGTGCGCAAATTGTAGATGATGCAAACAAAAAAGTTTCATCTCAGACACTGAGTTTATGGATCGATGGCACTTTACTACCTATGCTGCCTCATATTCGCAAAGAAATTAAAGCGCGTTTAAACCTTTGGGATTATGTTGAATATGATGGCTAATGCCTCGCCTGAAAAACTGTTTGGCCTTAAAAAAAGTAATCAATCACAGACCTGAAATCTGCATGATTTTTTAGTTAAGCTGTATCTTGCAATTTCAGCTCATTCAGACACTGCTGCAAAACATCAAATACTTTTTTGTCGATGCACTGCGCGACATTAAAACGCATGTATTGCCCTGCGTTCTGTGCTGAGCTGAATGAATTGCCTGGTGCAAGAATGATACCTTGCGTCAAACAGCTTTTTGATAGCTGTGCTGCATCAATATTTGCAGGTAATTGACACCATAAAAAAATGCCAGCTTTGGGCATAACGACTGGATGAATGTCTAGATCTGCAAGTTTCTTTATGGTATCCATCATGTGTTTTTGTAGCTGTTTTTTGACCCATTCAATATGCCTTATATAACTACTGTCCATAAGGGCTTGATAAATAATCTCTGCATTTAAATGACTGGTATTAAAATGGGTTGCAATATTCAAATCAATCAGCTGATCAATTATTGATTCGTGAGCAATGATATAACCACAGCGCACAGCAGCAGAAAGCGTTTTGGTAAAACTGCCAATTTGAATTACTTGCTTTAAACCCAGTAAAGTTAAATAACGTGGCGCATGTAGATACTCAAATTCGGCAAAAATATCATCTTCAACGATTATTAATCCACTTTGCTCTGCCAATTTAGCAATTTCAAATGCCGTTTGCATAGAAAGTGCTGCACCAGTTGGGTTGTGTATGCCTGAGTTGGTTAAATAGATTTTGGGCTGAAACTGCAGCATTTGCTTAAATACTTCTACATCTGGACCATTTTTGCCATACGGTACTGTAATGTAATTCAGCCCATGTGCCTTAATCAGTGCCCTAAAATTAAAGTAACATGGATCATCGATCAGAACCGTATCACCAGTTTTAAGTAAATGCCGAAAAATCAGATCAATAGAATGTGTTGCAGAATCACTAATGAAAATCTGCTTCAAATTAAGCATTACATCATAAACCTCACCTTTACGAGCAATATAGCGGCGTAAATTTGTATGACCGTGTGGCGCCGAATAATCTATTAAGAAACTGCTATCAGATTTAGCAGCCGTTTTTAAGGCTTTACGTAAAGTCTGCTCTGGCATCCATTCTTTTGGCAGCCAGCCGCAACCGGGAATCAGCATACCTTCATGAGCATCTAGCGATTGGCGTGAAATCCACAACGGATCGACCTCTCGGTTATATTCAATAGCATGCTCACTTAATAAAACATTTGCAGTAGAACGTTTGCAGACATAATAGCCAGCTCCAATTCTTGACTCCAATACACCGCTACTGACCAACCGTGCATAGGCTTCTACAACAGTTGAAACCGAACAGCCCAACTGTTGGGAAAATTGACGTACCGAAGGAATGCGGCAGCCTTCAGAAAGCTGTTTCTGATCGATCAGTGTTTGGACTTGCTGCATGACCCATTCGATTTTTGTCATCTTTTCATTTCCTTATTCATGCAGCTTTAGTGAAATATTACGACACACTTTGAACTTATTAATTGACAGTTCAGTCTATTAATCGTTCTAAATCTTGGCTTTACAGCTTATTCAAAGATGGCTATAGATGCAAATTGTATGGGTATTTTACCCATAACAGTTCTTTTTAATTGTATTTGACTGTATCTATTTCAGTCATACAGTACGGTATAAATTTTATTACATATCTTTAGACCAAAAATATGGAATGAACATGCAATTTGACCTCAAAGAAGTTCATCAGGGCTGGCTCAACGGTTTTATTGGCGTTGTTATTTTTGCAGGTTCTATGCCTGCAACCCGTGTTGCCGTTCAAGGCTTTAGCCCCGAATTTCTGACAGGCGCTCGCGCCTGTATTGCCGCTATTTTAGCATTGATACTTTTATTCGTTTTAAAGCAGCCTAAGCCATCTATGCTGCAAATTAAATCCTTATGTATTGTTTCAACAGGTGTTGTCATTGGTTTTCCATTATTTACGGCACTGGCTTTACAAACAGAAACTGCGGCTCACTCTTTAATTTTTGTAGCTTTACTACCATTGGCCACGGCTTTTTTTGCAGTGCTACGTGCCAAAGAAATGCCTAAAAATGCCTTTTGGCTGTTTGCAGGTGCAGGCAGTGCTTTAGTCATCTTTTTCATGCTACATCAATCTGGTGTTAAAGGAATTTCTTTCGGTGACATCTATATGATTATTGCTGTTCTGCTCTGCGGATTGGGCTATGCCGAAGGTGGCGTACTGTCTAGAGCTTTAGGTGGATGGCAGGTCATTTGCTGGGCTTTAATCATTGCTTTGCCACTGTTGCTGCCACTCTGCTGGCTCTATTTCCCAAACGATTTTCAACATATTCCTCTCAGCGCATATATTGGCTTAGCGTATGTGTCATTGTTCAGCATGTTAATCGGCTTCTTTTTTTGGTACAAAGGCTTAGCTTTGGGTGGAATTACCAAAGTCGGTCAAATCCAGCTAGTACAGCCCTTTATTGGCCTTATGCTGTGCGCCGTATTATTAAATGAACAGATTAGCCTACTGATGATTGCGGTATCTTTAGCTGTAGTGAGCTGTGTTGTTATAGCTAAAAAGTACGCTTAAATATTTTTTAAATTGCCTAATTTTAAAGCAAATACAGTGGCATGAATGACCAGTTCATTGCCATTGTTTAGCACAAAAATAGTGAAAAACTCTGATAGAGTGATATGCATAGACAATAATAAAAAAGGCAAAATCATGAATCATCAGAATTGGACTCAAATTCGTAAAGTCGTTGCAAATGCCCAACGTGCGTCTATGCATTGCTCGATTGCTACGGTTGATCAAAATTACCAACCAACAATCACCCCAATTGGCACTTTATTTTTACATGAATCAACCTTTTCAGGTTTCTTCTTTGATACTTATTCAGCGTCACTGCGGGATAATTTAACAATGAATCCAAAAGCCTGTATACAAGCGATAAATAGCAGCAAAGTCTTTTGGCTAAAATCATTAATCAATGGTCAATTTCAAGAATATCCAGGGATACGCCTATATGCTGAAATTGGTGAGTTACGGCCAGCAAGTGAAACAGAATTCGCTTTGGTTCAACAAAGAATTAAGGCATTAAAATGGACTAAAGGTAGCCGCCTAATTTGGAATAATTTTCATCAAGTGCGTGATTTTTCTGTACATGACTTCAAATGGGTACAATATCCTGCAATGATGCCTAAATCATCTTTCTAAGGAAAGCAACCATTGATAAAAGATTACACCCCAAGCTTTCTTATAGTAAGTCAATTTCTTTAAATAATTTACTATACGCTTCAGCTTTTTTTTCCAGTGCTAGTGGATAAGCTCTAGATGATGATGGCATACGGTATAAAGTCAAATCTCTGCCTGCAAATTCGGTATGAACAGCATGCCCAATGTGTGGTTTTTCCGTATTTTCTGGCATAGAGAGCATCAAAGTATCAGTCGCTTTGTCTCCTGTCGTCATAATACTATGGCAATTAGGCATCTGCGTAAGAAGCTTCGCAATATCGGTTTGCTGATGGATCTGTAAAAACTTGTCTGACGCATTGCCTTTCAAACGAATCACTTGATAGGCCGTATCAAAAATGCCTATGCCTATTTCATTTAAAAAATCTCGAATGAGCTGTTCTTTAAAAGTTTTGCTCTCTAGATTGAGAAAATGATTTTTATCCTGAAAAAAACATAGGCCAAAGATTTTCCACATGTCATTTTGAAAATTTGGATAATAAAAATCCATTTTCCAGCGTGTTTTGGGTGGCGGAAAACTCCCTAGCATCAATAGTTTCCCATTTGATGGCAAAAATGGTGCTAAAGGATGCGTTTCGATTTGCGGATTCGCGTCGGAAATGTCTTTGCTCATATAAATTTAACTTCGCCCAGTGGTTGAATCATAAAATGTCTATGAAAATTGTTCAGTGATTTGTTTAGCTATTTTTTCAGCCCATAACTGATAAATTTCTTTACTCGGGTGAAAGCCATCTTTGGCCATTTGTAAGTTTTTCTCACGATATTCTTGTAAATCGTATTCAATTAACCGCATATTCGCTTGAGTGTTAACATAATTTTTTAACAGCGCATTCATCTTTTGTGAATATTGTCCAAACAACCATGACAATGGAAACGGTAAAGCTGGAAACGCATCCATTGGTGGCACACCTGAAATGATCAATAGCTGTGGATGAAACTTTTCCTCGACAGCTTGATATAAACGCTGCTGGAGCTTCAACCATTGGTCTGGCTGTTTTAAAGCTGTGACATCATTGACACCAACAGAGCTGATCACGACATCAAAGTTCTGCATAGTGACATTATCCAAAGCATTGATGATTTGCTGGCTGTTATGCCCCGTTGTGGCTTCAAGGCAAAAGTGAACTTGATAATCAGGCGATAAAATTTTAAGCAATTGTCCCAATAGCGCATCCGACTGATGCTCGACGCCGACACCTGCTGCCGCTGAGTCACCAAGGATCAATACCGATAATGGCCGATTACCCTGACCAAGAATTCCACAACGCTCTCCAACTGGTTCTGCTAAACGTGGAGTATTTTTTTTCACACGGTAACCTTGGATCAGTAATGCAGGTAACAGCAGCAGTGTCGATACTTTGAGTAGCATAATATTCGGGCAATGATTTAAAGCTTATCGTCTTCATTATTTTAAATGGTTTATAAAACAAAGCATTGACTCTATTGTAATTTTTCTACGTTTTCTTTTGTTAAAAGTGGCATATTGCTAGTTTTTTATATTAATAATGATTATCATTTATTGGTTTTCATCCTGCCTATTTTATTATTTCAATGAAAAAACTTTCCCCACTTTTTTTAGCTTGTTCTATGAGCATTGCTGTTTCTTCTGCTTTTGCCCAAACTCAAAATTCACCCGCTTTAACCGATACAACGGAAAAAAAACAATTCCCCTATGCTGCTGCATGTGAAGATGTCAAAGCGCAAAGCCAAATATTACTAAACCTACAACATCAGTTAAATCAAAATCCAAAACAACATGCTCAAATTCTTGAAGATTTTTGGAAGCGTGTAGAGCTTATGGGTACACCAATCATTGAAAACTATGATGAAAAACATGACCGTATAATTTTTTTATGGAAAGGTGCGCAGCATAATGTACGCCTTATTGGTGGCCCAAGTAATGACCATGAATGGTTGACGCGCCTACCAAATACAGATATTTGGTTTAAAGAATCGATTATTGATCATCGTTATATTGGCAGTTATAGCTTTGCTGTCGATTTACCGAACTTAGAAGGTTATCTATCAAATTATTGTCCGCATCTGAATCCAAAACTTAAAGAATCAAGAACACAGCGCCGTGCTGTGATACAGGTACAACGCATTGATACTTTCAACAAAAACACTTACCTCGCAAGTGATGACACATCAGGTTTACGTAATGAAAATTTTGTGGCACTTAAAGATGCCCCGCCTTTTATTGATCCAAAACAATATCCAAATGTGAAACAGCCCAAATTACAAGAGTTTGCTCTAGACAGCACAATTTTGAATAACTCACGTAAAATTCAAATTTACCAATCTATAGCCAAGAAAAACCAGAGCTATATCACTGCTATATTTTTTGATGGTCAGCAATATAATGAATTACTGAATGTTCCAAAGGCGTTAGACATTTTAGTTGAACAAGGTCAATTGCCACCAATTCAAGCCATATTTGTTTCTCCACCGAATGATCAGGAACGACCTAAAGAATTAACACCTAATGCAAAATTTTCAGCATTTTTTAGTGATGAACTGATGCCTTGGATTCAAAAAAATGCACCTGCAAAAGTCGATTCGAAGAAAACGGTACTACTTGGGTCAAGTCTTGGCGGTTTAAGTTCAGCTTATTTAGCCTTAGAAAATCCAAATCAAATTAGTCACATCGTACCGTTATCTGGATCATTTTGGTGGCAAAATGCGCCGACAGACCTCCCTAATGGCATGAGTAAAATCATTCGTGATAAAACCTCACAACCTAAACAGCATTGGTTTATTACTGCCAATAGTTATGAAAGCTCTCGAAATAATAATGAACTGAGTATTTTAGAGACTTCACCTATTGTTGCAGCAGATTTAAAAAATAAAGGACATTATGTGCATTACCAATCGTATATCGGCGGACATTCCTATGCGGTATGGCAAGTTGCCTTGCAAGATGCACTCAAACATTTTTTTGCACACAAGTAATTTATAAAAGTTTAGATCATAAAAAAAGCCCTCAATTGAGGGCTTTTTTTTGAAGATGGTACTGATTTAATTCCAGCGGTTTATGCGTTTAAAGGTTCCAAAATCATTGAAACGTACACCAATCTCACGCATGACTTGGTGTGCAGTTTTTGCAGTTAGGTGACGAATATAAAACGGCTCTTTGACCACAAAATGGTGGATAGCATGGGTCGAACCAAAGTTAAAGCAAAATAATTGCATTGGGAACAACCACCACGGATTTAACACCTGAGTTTGTTTAATGACATCGCGTGGGTCAATATCACCATAATAATGCATATTTGAGCTGATAAATTGTAAGCAGAAAGAACGTATAAAGTTCGGAATAATCCAAATCACAGCTAAAAAATTAATCGTTGGAATTAATTTCACTAAATTGACTGACCAACTAATACTTTGTCCTAACATTGGAGCAATACCATTCACCACATGATAAATGACAAATACATACCAAATGCCGTAATAAACAAAACTTAAAGGAAAAAAACCAGTCAGCTGAGAGAAGAATGCAGTTTTACGTTCTTTTTCAGGCTGTTTTTCAATGAATGTCCTAATCATCTTGAACATTTGAAATGGGCGCAAATAAACCGTCATCAATTGATCGCTAATGACCAATATACGACGTAAACCCCAAGGCATGCCATTACTGATGCCCCGTTCTTCCAAATCGTATTCTGAACCTGAATATTTATGGTGGTTGAGATGCAAACGACGACGTGCCCAAGGACTAATGGTATTCGGACGTGCTAACCACACCAAGGCCAACATGAGATGGTGAGCCCACGGCGTCTTTTTAAAGTACATATAATGAATCAGGTCATGTTCTAATTCATGTGTCAGTGAAGCAAACATCGCCACCAAAATCACACAAGCCCATGCCGGTAAAATGCCAACAGCAAACGCCCAAGCTGAACCCAACATTCCCAGTAGCGCAAAAATAAGGATGGCTGCGCCTATAAAGTTTTGATGTTTTAAAATGGGATATTGCTGACGTAAGTCTTCACCAGCTTTCGTTACGACAGTTCTGACTTTGTTAATTCGCTGTTGATCTGTCATATCGGAAGACATAGACATAGTACAAACCTAAAAATTAATGAACAGTTGTACATTAAAGCAAATTAAAAAAAAGGAAATCGCTATTTTGAGAACAAATCATCGTCTGTTCAAATATTCAACATTTTATTTATTTTCAATATCTTATTTATAAATAATCTGAGTATTTACTCCATTTTTTCTTTGCAAAACCGGCTGCTTTTACTGTCTTTTCATCACAGGTTTGATGTATTCCTTTTTAACCTACAGAGGATGACGAATATCACTTGAGAATAAAAAAGCCCCAAAATTGGAGCTTTATTATTGCATAAAGGTTTAACCCAATTTATTCACGATCTTCAATGGCAATACTTTCATCGCAAGACCTAAAGGCAACCACGGCCATTGTGGTACATAAGCTTTAACCGGTGCTTTCTCAATAGCTTTTGCTAAAAGATGTGAACCCGTTTTTTCATCGACTTCAAATGGCAGTTTTTTCGCACCTTCATTGATCTCTGTACGAATATAACCAGGGAAAATAGTCGTCACTTTAATTGGGGTATCAATCAGTTCTGCACGAATACCTTCAGCTAGAGCAGCAACACCTGCTTTACTTGCACCATAAGCCGTTAAATGTTTAGGCATACCACGCATAGCACTCATCGACGAAATCACCACCAAATGCCCTGCATTTTGGCTACGGAAAATTTCAACCGCAGCTTCGCATTGCGCCAAAGCAGAGATAAAGTTGGTTTCAACTGTGGCGCGGTTAATTTCAAAATTACCTTTACCAATACGACGACCTTCACCGACACCTGCGTTGACAATAACACGGTCAATACTGCCAAAATCTGCTTTAAAGGCATGGAACACTTCAAACACTTGATCATAATTTGTGACATCGAGGGTTTTCGCAATCACTTTGATGCCATATTGGCTTTCCAATTCCTGTTTTAGTGTTTCTAGACGCTCTAAACGACGTGCACAAATGGCCAAGTTGTAGCCTTTTTGTGCAAACTCGCGTGCCATTCCTGCACCAATCCCTGAGCTTGCACCTGTAATTAAAATTGTTTTAGCCATGATAATTCCTTTGTTTATCTTAGATCCAAGTCAATAAATTTGGATCAACTGCTTTTATAAAATGATGTTCATTTAAACTGAGTAATTGCGGTTCATTTCCAACCAAACGCAGTGTTGTCATACTGGTATTGGCAATGGCCCAATTAAGTGCAAATGTTTTTTCAGGACTCAGCCCTAAAATTTTACCGACTGCAACGGAGATCACTCCACCTGAAGTAAACACAACGGCATAACGTGGTTTGGTTTCAGCCAGTTGACTGCATAACTTTTCTAGCGCTGTTTCGACTCGATTTTTAAAATGTGGCCAAGATTCATCGTATTCATGATGAAATTCTCCGCCTGTCCAACGTTCAATGGCACCTTCAAAAATTTTAGATAAATAAGCACGCGGGTTTTCATGCTTCGATACATCTTCTTTTAATAAATGCGGCTGGTTAAATCGAGGTTCATATTGAGCAAAAACTTGCTGATGATTAAATTCATTCCACGCGTCATCTGTATCAACTTGTGCTTCTGGAAAGCATTCAGCCAATGCAAGATTGGCTGTTTGTTGATGACGTTGCATGGAGCCCGCAACCACATAAGGACTTTCTTTTAAAATACGGTCGAAATACTGTCCCAGCACCTTAGCCTGTAGCTCACCGTTGGGAGAAAGCTTGTCATAGCTTTCTGCACCAAAAGAAGCCTGACCGTGCCGAATTAAATATATCGTGGTCATTTCCCTAAAATATCCTTCATTTTTTCAATATATTTTTGTGCCACATCATTGGCTTCAAGTTTTTGCAAACCGATAAGTTTTAAGGCACGAATATGTAAAGCATGGATCACAATCCAAAAATCTTTGAATGCTGGATTATTGGTTTGTTTGTGGTAAAAGCGATAATAAATTTGCTGTGCAATTACCGCTAAACGGAAAATGCCGAACACTTCATAAAAGGTCCAATTGTCCGTTTGAAGACCAGTTTTTTCTAAGTAATATTCAACGACTTCTTTACGGCTAAACATCCCTTTTAGGTTGGTCGGCTGACGGCGTGTCGCTTTAAAAATTGCGTTATCGCCACTTTCAACCCAATATGCCAAAGCTGAACCTAAGTCCATCAATGGATCACCCAGTGTTGCCATTTCCCAATCCAATACGCCAATCACTTGGGTTGGATCATTTGGATCTAAAATCACATTATCAAAACGCCAATCGTTATGAATTACACAAGTTTTAGAGTCAGCAGGAATATTGTCTTTGAGCCAATTACGGACATATTTAAAAGATGGAACATTTAAGGTCTTGGCTTTTTCATAGCGTGCGTCCCAACCTTCCACTTGACGACGACAGTACCCGTCGCCCTTACCTATTTTTTCTAGAGCTGTGCCTTCATAAGGAACTTGATGCAGTTCAATTAACTTGTCGATGACGTTGGTACACAACGCTCGAACTTGGCTTTCATCAAAATTGATTTCTTTGGGTAAGTTTGCACGTGGAATGATGCCTTCTACGCGTTTCATCACGTAGAAATCACAGCCAATCACTGATTCGTCCTGACATAGTGCCACCATCTCAGGGAGTACAGGATAAAATTCAGATAATGCCTTCTGAACGTTATACTCACGTGCCATATCATGTGCAGACTTGGCTTTGGTACCTTTCGGTGGACGACGTAAAATTAAATCAGCATTGTCGTATTTTAAGCGATAAGTCCAATTTGATGCACCACCTGAATATTGAGTGACTTCAACAGGCCCTTCTATTTCAACGCCATGTTCAATCAACCAATTTCCTACAGCACGTACATCCAGTTCTTCACCCTCACGAACTGAACCGCCTACATCGATCACTGACATGCTTTTCTTCCTAAACTTGAATCTATCATGATGATAAAAATATAATTTTCTATAGATTTATAGCATGGACAACTCGGGGTTGCCATGCCAAATATGTGACTACAACTTGTTTATTTTTTACGGCGGCTGCTGTAACCGCGCTTTGCCAATTCTAATTTAGCAATCATACCTTTATGCACTTCATCAGGGCCATCAGCTAGACGTAGTGAACGTGCTTGCGCAAAGAAACCTGTGAGCGGTGTATCTCGAGAAACCCCAGCACCACCGTGGATTTGAATCGCCATATCGACAACTTTTTCTAAGACACTCGGCGCAACTACTTTAATTGCAGAAATCTCGGTTAATGCAGCCATATTCCCTAGAGTATCCATTTTATATGCTGCATAAAGGGTCAGTAAACGTGCCTGATCAATCGCAACACGTGCTTCTGCTACGCGTTCTAAATTGCCACCAAGTTTTAAAATTTCTTTACCAAAAGCAGTACGGCTCATACCGCGGTCAATCATCAGTTCTAGCGATTTTTCGGCAGCACCAATACAACGCATACAATGATGAATACGGCCTGGGCCTAAACGACCTTGTGCAATTTCAAAACCTTGACCTGCGCCGCCAATAAAGTTTGCAACAGGAACACGAACATTTGTGAAGCTAATTTCACCATGTCCATGTGGCGCATCATAGTCGCCAAACACAGGTAACATACGTTCGATTTTGACTCCAGAAGTTTCAACAGGTACTAAAACCATAGAATGCTGATGATGACGGTCTTTGCTTTCATCTGGTGTATGCGCCATAAAAATAATGATTTTGGCATTAGGATCACCTAAACCTGAAGACCACCACTTACGGCCATTCAATACAATTTCGTCGCCTTCAACGACAGCCGTAGCTTCCATATTGGTGGCATCACTTGAAGCAACAGCAGGTTCTGTCATACAAAATACTGAACGGATTGTGCCGTCTAGTAATGGTGTTAACCATTGCTGCTTTTGTTCTTCGGTACCATAACGCCAAATCACTTCCATATTGCCGCTGTCAGGTGCATTGCAATTGAATACCGTAGGTGCAAGTAAGCTACGGCCTGAAAGTTCTGCGATGTGCGCATATTCTTGTACAGATAAGCCTTGCCCAAGTTCAGGACAAGGTAAAAACATATTCCATAAACCTGCAGCTTTGGCTTTATCCTTTAAAACCTCTAACTGTGCTGGCCATTGCCATTTGGTCCAATCACCACCTTGGTTCAGCTCATGGACTTCTGCCCAAAACTCAGTTTCTACAGGCTCAATTTCATCTTTAATAAATTTTTTTGTTCTTTCAATATAATCTTGTGCACGTGCAGAAAGTTCAAACATGACAACATCCTTTAAATATTATGTTCTTTACGCTTTACAACACCATAACGTGAAATCTAATATGAACAAAATGATTTAATTCAATAGATGAACATGAATAGTATTCATAAAAACACCGTCATCGATATGGGTGTTTTCCACCGTATGGATATCAATTTATATCCACTTTATATCGCAATTTATGAACAAAAAAGCATTTCAAAAGCTGCGCAAATATTGTGTATTACTCAATCTGCAGCGAGTCATGCACTTCAACGTTTAAGACAACATTTACAAGATGACTTGTTTGTACGTGCTGGGGCAAAAATGCTTCCAACCCCATTTGCCGAGCAGATTTATCCTGTAATTAAAAATGCGCTTATTGCGATTCAAAGCATTTCTATCCAAAAACAACAATTTACTCCTTCAATGGTACAGAGCTTGAAAATTACGGTACATGATGAAATTGAACCGATCATTTTTCCCAAGTTAGTTGAACACTTTCAACAGCAGCAGTTTCAGATTCAATTTTCCAGTATCAAATTAGACCGCAAAACCATTGTGGCTGATCTTGCTGCACAGCAAATCGATTTTGCGATTGACCTTGAGCAAAACTTTGGTGAAAAGATCAATTTTCAAACCTTGGTTGAAGACCAATTCGTGGTTTGTAGTCAACATCCCAAAATGGATGAACATATTTATCTTTCGGCTCCTCATATTGGGGTTTCTTCCCGACGTGCAGGTGTATTAGTTGAAGATATTTATTTAAATCGTAAAAAACACTCTAGAGAGATTTTTTTACGCTGTCAGCATTACTCTACTGCGCTACAAATTTTGGCACAGCAGCCCAAGGCGATATTGACGATTCCGCAAAATATTTTGACGCATTTACAGGTTGCTCCCGAACTGAATATTTTTGATGTACCTGTAGAGTTGCCGAAAATTAAATTAGGGATGTATTGGCATAATGATTTGGAATTAAATTCACGGCATGTCTTTTTGCGAAGCGAAATTTCTAAAATATTTGCTTAGGCTATTTTAATGAAATATAGCTTTGCTTAGGCTATTTACATGGATTTAGATTGAATTTTTCGTGATTAAACGTGCTGTATATTTATAGATCAAATGCTGATTATTTAATGTATTTTTAACTGACCGTCGGTTTATTCGACAGCCATAAATCATGAGTTTTTATAAAATCTAAACTCCTGTTTTTATGCGATATGACTTCGTTCATATCATTGTGTATGCTTTCAAATCTCTCCGCAAAATGGCTCATGGCTTTAGGTGCAGTACTGTGCTTGATCACAGTCTATGTTCTCTATAAAGTCACCATTTTCTTAAAGGATTTTTTTCAACCCTTTAAGAAAGGAAAATCTTACCTCTGCCGTGTATCCGATATTAGTGATGGCGATACCCTCACCTGCTATCGGATGAATCTGAGACGTTCTAAAACCAAACTTCGCTTTGCTTATGTGGATGCGCCAGAATCGACACAAGCCTACGGTAAAGAGTCTGCACGCCTGATCAAATCTATGGTTTACAAGAAATTTGTTCGTGTAAAAATCACTGATGTAGACCGTTATGGCCGCTGCGTTGGGGTCATTTATCGCTATCGTAAATGCATGAATGAAGAAATGGTAAAACGTGGTGCTGCGTGGGTGTACGAAGAATACATCCGTGACCAAAAGCATTTGCACTATATGATGAATTTACAAAGTAAAGCACGTAAACAAAAGAAAGGTTTGTGGAAAGCCAGTCGTCCAATGCGCCCTAAAGAGTATCGTAAATTACATAAATAACAGACCACATTACAGCATGGCTAAGGAATATTTGATGACTTAGCCATGTCTAATATTTGACCTTTTTTTACTTCGCTATACAATAATGCTGCCCTTTTGGGCATAGAAAATAAATTGGAATAATAATGACTGAACTTACTTCAAGCGAATTGAATCCGTTTCAACAAGATCAAAATATTCAGCCTCAAATTCAAAAAGCCGATCATCCCCTGTCTCCTGAGGGACGTTTTGGCCGCCTATCTTATTTAGCGTGGTTATTTATCATTAGTATGATTTATACCTGCCTATTGGGCATCAGCGTCGCGCTGGGTCTTTTTGCATTTTTCAATTCAGCAGAACGTAGTATTGATGCACTTTTTAATTCATTCTTAGGTCTCAGTGCGATCGCTCTGATTGTCGTTTCTATTGTTGCAATGTTTGTCGCAATGATCTGCATTACGATTCGTCGTTTACATGATCTAAATAAAAGCGGTTGGCTCTGTTTAATTTTTCTCATCCCACTGGTCGGAACCATCTTTAGCATTTATGTGATGGCTTCAAAAGGCACTGAAGGTGAAAATAAATATGGCATAAAACGTCCAACGAAACAAACAGAGAAAGTTATTGGGTCATTGTATCTAATCCTGATGATTGTTTATTTATTGGTCATGATCCCATTGATGTTCAATATGCAAAGTATGATGAACAATTTAGAACAAGCGCAATTACAAGAACAAGCGATGATGTCTGATAGTGAACCTGAATTAACGGATGAACAAATTGCGGCTTATTTAGAGCAAGCTGAATCAGAAGGTGAAGAACTTGCTTATGCAGATGGTGAAAGTGTAGAAATTTCAGAAAATGCAGACAGTTCAGCGGAAGATGCTGCAATTGCAGCTGCAGAAGCTTCTGTAGAATAAACACGTATTGTTTAAGGTATCAATTCAATGATATACATTGAACGATAAGCTTTAAATGAAATGTTATGCAAAAAAACCTGTGTGCGCGCAGGTTTTTTTATACCTATTTTTTATGCTTTGAGTTGTTCACTTGAATTCAAAATAAATAAGGCATAAAGTTGCGATAATTTAGTTACCCTAGTTAACTATCATGAATTCCACATTAGGTTTCCGCTCTTCACTTCTACGCTGTGCGCGTTTGATGAGTGATGAAATCAACACGATTTTATTGCCCTATCAATTGAACTATTCACTTTGGCAAGTCATGTTTGTCATCCGTGAAAAAACCGCTTGTACATCTATTGAAATTGCGGAATATTTAAATGTATCCAAGCCATCCATCACTAAGCGTGTCAAAATTCTTGCACAGATGGATATTTTGAGTCATGTACAAACTGACGATAAACGTCAAAAGAAAATGATGCTCAGCGAGACTGGACGTGAGTTATTTCAGCAATGTGCAAAAGACATAGATGCCTTTGAGCAGCGCCTGATCGCGCCATTAGCTAGCCAAGATATCCAACATTCCATTCAAATTTTACACCGTCTCATGCAAGAACTTGAACAAAGCACTGTAGGTGATGATCATGCAAGATAAAGCACCACTTTGGACTCGAAATTTTATTTTAGTCAGCGCCATTAACTTCCAATTGGTTTTAACCTTTTATCTCTTGGTTGTGGTGATCGTGGGCTATGCGGTGGCTGAATTGGGTGCGACTACAGCCCAAGCAGGTTTAGTTTCAGGCTTGTTCATTGTCGGCACATTGGTCGGGCGTTTATTGGTGGGTAAGTTCCTAGAACGTTTTGGTCGTAAAACAACACTGATCGTTGGTTTAATTGGCTTTTTAGTCTTTTCTGGTTTTTACTTCATTCAGTTTGGCGTCGGCATGTTGCTTTTCATACGCTTTATGCATGGCTTTATGATGGGTATTGCATCAACAGTGCTGGGTACCTTAATTGCCCAAATCTTACCAGCGACACGTCGCGGTGAAGGCATTGGCTACTACAGCATGAGTAGTACGTTAGGTACGGCTATTGGGCCATTTCTTGCCATTTGGATGATGTTACATATTGGTTATCATGCGATTTTTATCGTTTCTACGATTATCGCATTGAGCTGCCTATTGGTTGCCTTGCTGATTCAAGTGCCCGATTTACCCAAAATCAATAAACCCCTCGATACTGTTGAAGCTGTCAAAAAACCAAGTTGGATTGCTCAATTTGTAGAGCCTAAAGCATTACCGATATCGTTCATCATGCTTTTCGCTTCAATCTGCTATTCAGGTGTTTTATCTTTCATTAACTTCTATGCCAAAGAAATCGATTTGGTTGAAACAGCCTCGTTTTTCTTTTTGATGTATGCCATTGCGATTTTAATTTCTCGCCCATTTACCGGCCCGTTGATGGACCGTAAAGGTGAAAATGTAGTGATCTACCCTGCTTTTGTGATTATGGGCGTGGCATTGGTATTACTCAGCATCACTCAGAGTTCATGGATGCTTCTACTTTGTGCAGGCCTACTTGGACTCGGTTATGGCAATATTCAGTCGGTCTGCCAAACAGTTGCGGTAAAAAGTGCGCCGCTTGAACGTATGGGCTTTGCCACTTCGACTTTCTTTATCTTTTTGGATGCCGGCTTAGGCTTTGGACCATACTTTATCGGTAAATTGCTCGACCATATTGGCTACTCACAATTGTATTTGTATAGCGCATTTGCTGCCTTTGCATGTATTGGCGCCTACTATATTTTACATGGTCGTTATACTGTTCGAACTGCTTAAACTATAGCTAAACATCAAATCGTCGGCTGAAACGTCGACGATATTCTAAGGGGCTCAGCCCCGTTTTTTTCTGAAATAACCGTCGAAATGAGCTTGGATCACTATAGCCGACCTCTCGCATAATCAGATCTAAAGCGTGTCCCGTTTCTTCTAAACGCTTTCGTGCAGCTTCAATCCGTATTGATTGTAAGTATTGATTGGGAGGAATATCCAAAGCCGCTTTAAAATGTCGAATCAATGTCCTCGTTGTCACATTAAACTGCGCCGCAAGTTCATCTAAGACAATATTTTCATGATAATGCTGTTCTAACCAATCTTGAACTTTTTGCACCAAACCATCCTGATGCGGTTTAGATATTTTCAATAATGAATAGGACAACTGACTGTCACGACGATAATCCAGTACAAATGATTTTGCAGTATGGATTGCCGTTTCAAAACCATAAAAACGTTCTATTAGGTGTAGTCCCAAATCAAACCATGCTAAGCCGCCGCCTGCACAGTAAATATTTTGGTCATGGCTAATGAGCTGATCTACATTCAGTTTGACCAAAGGATAGCGTTCACGAAACATTTGCTGAAAGCCCCAATGCGTCGTTGCCTGCTTACCATCTAAAAGCCCTGCTTCTGCCAGAAAAAAATTACCCGTACAATTTCCTGCGATCAGTCCGCTTTGTAATTGACGAGTTTTTAATAACTCGATCAGTGCTGCATTTTGCGCTAAAACATCTAAGATCGGTGCGCCTATCGTTGGAACAATGATGATATCTGCATCTGTTATTTCAGAAAATGCTAAATCTGCATAAAGCTTGATGCCATTAATACATTGCACTGCTTGACCATGTTGTGAGGCAATTTTAACCTGAAATAGCCGCTGCACATTTTGTTTTTGAATCCGGTTCCAACTGACTCCCGCCATTGCAAAGAGATCAACAACCCCAGTAATCGCAGAAGCCAAAGCACCATCAAATGCTAAAATTATGATTTTCTTCATTTAAAGTTCAAATTATCAAAATGTCATTTTTGACTTATTAAGTGTCATTATTGACAATTCTATATCTAAAAATCAACTGCTAGGCTTAAGCCATAAAATTCGACCCGATTAGAGATTGATCAATGGCGCAGTTAATCAATGACAAAGATTTAAATTTTTTGCTATTTGACGTGTTTAAAGCGCAAGACTTAACGCATTACCCACGTTTTGCTGAACATGATGCTGAAACCTTCAAAAGCATCCTAGAAACTGCACAAGGTATTGCTCAAGACTTTTTTGCACCCCATAACGCAACAGCCGATCAAAACGAACCTACGTTTGATGGTCAACAGATTAAAACTATTACAGAAGTCAAAACGGCATGGAAGCAATTTGCAGATGCAGGTCTGCTTTGTGCGCAGCATGATTATGATGCAGGCGGTATGCAACTACCGACTTTGATCAATATGGCTGCAAATGCCTATTTCATGTCAGCAAATCCTTCATCAGTAGCTTATTCATTTCTAACCGCTGCGGCTGCAAATGTAATTCAAGCTTTCGGTACGATTGAACAAAAAGATATGTTTGTACCGCATATGTTCAGTGGTCGCTTTGCAGGAACGATGGCCATGACTGAACCTGATGTGGGTTCATCTTTAGGTGATTTGACCACAAAAGCTATACCGCAAGCCGATGGTACCTACCTCATCAAAGGCCAAAAGATGTTTATTTCAGGGGGTGACCAAGACATCACTGAAAATATCGTGCATTTGGTCCTTGCTCGCATCCAAGATGCACCTCAGGGCGTGAAAGGTATATCGCTATTTATTGTTCCGAAGTTTAAAACCCTGAGCGATGGTTCACTTGCAGATGCCAATGACGTACAACTGGCTGGCTTATTGCATAAAATGGGCTACCGAGGTACAACATCGACAATACTGAGCTTTGGTGAAAAAGACCAATGTACAGGCTATCTGATTGGTGAAGCAGGTGCTGGTCTTAAATATATGTTTAAGATGATGAATGAAGCACGAGTCGGTGTCGGCTTAGGTGCAGCCATGATTGGATACCGTGGCTATTTAGAATCGCTCGAATATGCCAGAAACCGTCCACAAGGCCGCTTAGTATCAGATAAAAATCCTGCTGCGAAACCTGTCAATATCATTCAACATACAGATGTTAAACGGATGCTTTTGGCGCAAAAATCCTATGTGGAAGGCGCACTTGCATTATGCCTATTTGCTGCACGTTTAATTGATGAACATCAAGCCGCTAACAATGAAGACAGCGCGTTGTTATTAGATTTGATTATCCCTGTCGTCAAATCATTCCCTTCTGCCTATGGACCCAAAGCCAATGATTTAGCCATCCAAGTTTTAGGTGGTGCGGGCTATACCCGTGAGTATCCGCTTGAACAATGCTATCGCGACAATCGCTTAAATCCGATCCATGAAGGTACATTTGGGATTCAGTCTTTGGATTTATTGGGTCGTAAGCTTTGGCAGCACAACAGCAAAGGTTTGATGCTGTTATTACAACGTATGCAAAATACGATTGATCAAGCTCAACATCCAAAAACGGAAGCGCTTGCAGCGATTTTTTCAGCGCATTTAAACACGGTGAAGAAAACCACACAAAGTTTGGGACAAGTCCTCGCCCAAGGTCGTGTCGATCAGGCGCTGGGTAATTCTGCATTGTATCTAGACATGATGGGCAAAGTTATCATTTCATGGTTATGGCTTGAAATGGCTAATCAAGCCCTAGTGAAATTTGAACATTCAGATTTAGCTGAAGATCAACAATTCTTAGCCGGTAAATTACAAGCCGCGCAATATTTTATCCGCTGGGAGTTACCTGAAATAGAACATCAAGCCAAGTTATTGCTAGAACTTGATGATACTTGTCTCAACATGCAAGAAAGTTGGTTCTAGCCACCCGTTTAGCTCAGTCCTCAATGGGCTAATCTGGACAAGGTTTTCACGGATGAAAATCTTGTCCAACCCTATCTATTTCAATAAAAAGAATAATAAAAAAGGAACTTATTTTTCGTTCCTTTTTTATCGAAATTGTGTGTTATACACTGCAATTATTGAAAGACTTTAAAACGAGCAGCATCATCCATATAACCTTTTTCTTTCGCTTCACCTTCCACTGAACCAAAAACCAATTGAGCACGAAGTTTCCAATGCCCAGGAATTTCCCATTCCGCATGCACTTGTTCATCCACAATTGGGTTGTAATGCTGTAGTGATGCGCCTAAACCTTCGGTGTGTAACGCAGTCCAAGTCGCAAATTGGGCAATGGCAGTTGAATGCTCTGCCCAAATCGGAAAGTTTTCTGCATAAGACGGAAACTGTGCTTGTAGACTACTGACCACATCTAAATCTTCAAAGAACAAAACCGTACCTAAACCTGCTGCAAAACTTGCCATTTTCGCAATCGTCTTCGCAGCACTTTCTTCATCTTTTGCATAAGATTTTAATTTGTCAGCGACTAAGCCCCAAAATTTTTCGCTTTCACCATTAAATAAAATAACAGCACGAGAAGATTGTGAATTAAATGAAGACGGGCTTTGTTTAATCGCTGTTTGGATCAAATCAGTTAAATATTCTGTGCTTTGGCTTACATTGTCCCCAATAGCATAAATAGTACGACGTTTGCTTATCAGGTCAATAAACTGATTTGACATATAAAATGGTCCTTTAGAATATAATGTGCAGATGAGTCAGATACATTTGGAATGATAAGTATCGCTACTTTCCAAATGTTGGAATGCTTCACTTGCTTGATGGGTCACTATGAAACAGTCACTTGTCGAAGTAAATCTGAAGTTCTGCTGTACATATAAAAAATCCTCCTAAGCGGAGGATTTTTCGACTAAAACCTTATGAAGTTTAGAATTTTGCTTCTAGCACATTCGCTGACACTTTGTTTTTCCAAAGCTCACGTAAAGTCGGTAGATAGAATTTTTCACCTAGCTCGACCAACTCTGCATCAATCAAACCATGAACTTCGTGCATGAATAGATAATCTAGTTCAACAGTTTGTAATTTTGACTGTGCTTTTTTATATTCTTTGCGCTTTTGCTGTGCTTTTTTTACCAAGTTATCTGCATAAGCACGGTCTTTATATTGGGCAATAGCATTCAAACGTAGTTCGATTACGCCCCAACCACTGAGTAGCAATTTAAATTTTTCAAAATCTGTCGTTGTCGATTCCCAGCTCATTTCTTCTAGATTTTCATTTTCAGGCAAAACTGGTAGCAAAAGCTCCATAACACTTGGGAAAATCTTTTTAAAATTCAAAACAAATTTAACAGGATGCTCGCCCGGATAGTCTTTAAATTGAACGTTCTTTTGGACATCTGTCAAATAGATGGTGAGCATTAGGGGAAATCCTTAAATAAAACACTGTCTTGCAAATATTTATTCAAACAAATGTCAAATAGCAACGAAAACAGAAAAAGAAAGGCATTTTAACAAGTGTGCCAATGAATTCAAAGCCCAATCCAATGAATTGCTCGCTTAATCATCAGGCCTTTCTTCATTTTGTTCGTTCCCCTATTTTTAATAAATCGTCTGGTTTCTATACATACATTTCAAGATGAATATGAATCCAAAGAATCTGTGTTAGGCAATAACTAGTTGAAAAATAATTCAATCATATATCCAATAAAAAGAGAGGCTGAATATGAATCAGCCCCTCTTTTTATTTTCAAACACTCTAGATGAATGATCTCAAAACAATTTATTTGGTATTGGGTGAAACCATTTGCTCAGGACGAACCACTTCATCAAATTGCTCTGCAGTGACTAAACCGAGTTCTACCGCAACTTGCTTTAGAGTTTTACCTTCTTTATATGCAGTTTTAGCAACTTTCGCAGCATTTTCATAACCAATTACAGGATTGAGTGCCGTAACTAACATTAATGAATCATGTAAGAAATGATCGATTTTTTCACGGTTTGGCTCAATGCCTACTGCACAGTGGTCATTAAAGCTATTACATGCATCACCGAGGAGTTGAATAGATTGCAATAAGTTAAAGGCAATAACCGGCATAAACACGTTTAATTCAAAGTTACCCGATGCCCCAGCAACATTAATGGTTGTGTCATTTCCAAGTACTTGAGCAACCACCATCGTCATAGCTTCACTTTGAGTTGGATTAACCTTACCTGGCATGATGCTTGAACCTGGTTCATTTTCTGGAATGCGTAGCTCACCAAAACCACAGCGTGGGCCACTGGCTAACCAGCGCACGTCATTGGCGATTTTATTTAAACTTACAGCAAGTGTTTTTAACGCCCCCGATGCAAATACAGCAGCATCACGTCCTGCAAGTGCTTCAAATTTGTTGGGTGCAGTGACAAATGGCAGACCCGTTTGTTTCGCAAGTTCTGCTGCTGCTTTTACAGCATATTCAGGATGTGCATTCAGACCTGTGCCGACCGCTGTTCCGCCTAGTGGTAATTCATACAGTCCTTCTAAAGCTTGATTTAAACGCTTCAAACCATGATCGAGCTGTGAAACATAGCCGCTAAACTCTTGGCCTAATGTTAAAGGCGTTGCATCCTGTAAATGTGTACGGCCAATTTTAACAATATCTTTAAAATCGTTAGATTTAGCTTCTAAGGTATTACGCAGTTTTGTTACTGCAGGAATTAAAAGCTCATTGATTTGTAGACTTGCAGCCACATGAATTGCGGTTGGGAATGAATCGTTGGTCGATTGCGCACGATTGACATGATCATTTGGATGGACAGGTTTTTGTGAGCCCAACGGATTACCCAGTTTTTGATTGGCAATATTGGCAATTACCTCATTACAGTTCATGTTACTTTGCGTACCTGAACCAGTTTGCCAAACTACCAGTGGAAATTGTGCATCCCACTGTCCTGAGATCACTTCTTCGGCTGCATTGACGATATAACCAGAAAGTTCCTGAGGGATTTGACCCAATGCTGCGTTGGTAAGCGCTGCTGATTTTTTAACGAGACCCATTGCACGAATCATTGGACGTGGTAAACGTTCACCACCAATTTTAAAGTTTTGCAAACTACGCTGTGTTTGTGCACCCCACATCGCATCGCTAGGTACTTCAACATCGCCCATTGTGTCATGTTCAATACGTGTTTGCATAAATGACCTCATATCCTTATCTATAAACTTGAACGTCTTTGCAGAATCAAATTCTGCTGATAAATACAGTTTAGGTAACTTGTTTAGCCTTGTAAATAATAACCATTATCAATTATAAGTGGTTTATTTGATAATCTTTATCGTGATTTTATAAAGAAAATCATGCACGACGATTAAAATTACCCAATACAAGACGAGTTAATTCCCTCTTAATGTTTGTTGATAGAAACGCCATTCATCTTCTAGCATTTTCTTTAAATCTTGTTCAGGCTGCCAATCAAAAGTACTTTTCGCTTTCTGTGTACTTGCCCCAAGCTGGTCATATTCATGGCTTGGGTAAAAACTAGATTCGACCGTCTTAATCTCGGCCTTAGTTACTTCTGAAAGCGTATCTAATAGTTGCTGTATCGAAACCAACTCACCTGAAATATTAAAAGCCTCACAGGCGAATTGCTGCTGCGACAACCATTGCAAACATTGCCACACCGCCTTACAACAGTCGAGTACATGCACGAAACTCCGTTCCACAGTACCATCTTCAGTTTTAGCTTGTTTGCGAAGTTCGATAAAATCTCGTTGTAAAGCCCCAACTTGCATCGCTAGTGGCACGATATTTTTTGGCAATGGCGCTACAAACTCGCCTAAAACTGCATGTTCGAATGCACCTGCGACGTTTCCTAAACGCAAAATCGCAATTTTCCACTCATTATCAGTACGTGCCGTATCCCGTATAATTTCTTCCACCATTTGTTGAGATTTCACATAGGGATTTGGATAGGTAAAATTGATTTCTGTGTCTTCTGTTAATTCTGCCGACGACTGTCCATATACCGCTAAACTTGATAAATGGATCAGTGTTCGTACACCTGTTCGCTGCATAGCACGCAGCAAACTCATGATACAACTGACATTATCATTATAATATTCAAGTGGTTTAAGGACGGATTCTTCCAATGACTTAAAGCCTGCCGTATGAATGACAGCATCGACGGTATATTGTTCAAATACTTTATTGAGTGCGGGAGTATTTCGAATATCGAGTTTGACAAAAGGTACATACATGCCTGAAATAAATTCTAGTCGTTCAAGTGTTTGTAAATTTGCATTGGATAAATTATCCACAATAATGACTTCTTGACCTTGAGCCATTAAACTCAAGGCTATATGTGAGCCTATAAAGCCTAAACCACCAGTCACTAAAATCATTGTTTAGATACTCCTTATAGTTATCAAGCTTTTACAACTCTTTGGCATCATCTTGAAGTAGTCACCAACTTTTCTACAGATCAAAATTATTAAACCTCGCCTCAGCATTTTCCATGAGCCGAACAATCTGCAAGAGCATTCTAGTTTTATCTTACTGCTTTGGAATTTTGACTGTGTTGCAGTTATGAATATTAACTGTATTTGATTTACGACAAATGACCTCGCTAGCCAATCAATTTTGAAGAAATCTCAAGATTACGTGGTATTTGAGTGAACGCTTTTAGAAGAAGATATTTAAAAAAATTCGCACTACTAAATATTTGATGTAGGACAGTCGAACTAGAAAACACCTGCTGGAATGAGCAAATGGAATTGAGCAGTCTGACTATTTTTTGAGGTATAGAATCTGGATGTGAACGCCAGATGAATCATCATAAATATTCATCTGGCAAGATGTTGGCAATGTAACTATAACAGCAGCAAACGTTTGAAATCGCAAATATCTAAGGAACTTAATTTAGCGGATATAGCCTTTTTTAATCATGGCTGAGAATAGGAACTCGTAAACTTTTAATATCATGCTCACCAAATGAAAACCATAGCTTCGCCATAAAGACAGTCCGACAAAATTAAGCAAAACAGCGATGATCAACGCGCCCGCCATATCCATTGGATAATGCACACCTAAATAGACTCTCGACCACGCCACAAGAAAAGCGAATGCTAGAAATACATAGCCGACGGTTTTTTGCTTTGAAAATATATAAGAAAATGCAATCGTACTAAAAAACAGCATGTGATCACTCGGGAATGATCCATTCGGTGAATGTTCTATAATCGTGCGTCCAACATCCAAGACAAAGGGTCTAGGATAGTAAAAGAAACTTGAAATCACTTGGCTGATTAGAAATGCGACAATTGTAAAAACAGTGGCTTTAACGATTTGTTTTTTGGTGTCAAAACTGCCCTTAAACCAAGCCAAAAACATCAAAAGAATCACGATATAAAATAGATCATTGGCTATAAATATGGCAAAAGAAATAGTGAAATCTAAAGCATTGTCCGATGCATTGATTGAATTAAATAAACTTAAATTAAATTTCTCTATATTCATGAGATGGTTTAAAAAATGAAAAGATCATAGCACTCTGTAAAATCAAAAATTGCGTTTTATTCATATAAAGATTATTCAGTATGTAACCGCACAGTTTATTTATGAAAAAGTGATGGCTCGAGGCTGAATCCAAAATAAACCAAAAGTTATATTTGAAGAAAAATTGGCAATGACTTCGCTGCCTAAATAAGCAAAACTTTGCAAATATTCAGATCATTGAGTAAATCATTGTATACTAGCTTTTTCTTCTGAACTCAGAACAAACTGTCGATCTAGACCGTTTATTCATTTAGTGAATTTCGATGAGTACTCTATTACTAATTACCTCCTCACCCACTACGATATTGGCTTGGCATGCTTTGGGTCTTGCCCAAGCGCTGAAACAGAAAGGCGAAAACTTTCGGGTTTTTTTCTATCAAGATGCTGTAAATGTCGCAAATGCCCTGCAATGGGTGCCAGATGATCAACGCAAACTCAGTAGTGAATGGCAAAAACTCGGCATTCGTTTACCTGTTTGCGTAAGTGCAGCTCTCGCACGTGGGATCACAGATCAGGAAAATGCACAGCGTCACAATATTCAGCAACATAATCTAGCTGAGCAATTTGAACTTGTGGGCCTAGGCGAACTTGCCGATGCCGTACAAACTGCTGACCGTTTATTGCAATTCTAAAAATTTTTATTGCCGCGCATTTGTAGCATTGAAAAGGAAAATTACGTGAAATCTGTACTGGTTGTTTTAACCCATGCAAATCTTGCAAGCTTACAAGTACATGAAAGTCTTTCTGCGACCATGGTGCTTGCAACCTTCGGTTGTGACGTAAAAGTGTTGCTCAAAGATGCTGCGCTAAGCTTACTTCAAGCAGAACAAGAGTTTAGTCAGCTCAAGCATGCGTTTAAACTCGCATCCAACATGGTTGATAGCTTTGAGTTTTATGATCTCACTCCGATTTATATTGAACAAAAAAATTCACAGCATCCATTTGTAATCAACAGTGAACAAGAACTTGAGTTTGTTCAATTCAATACTGAATTAATTCAACAATTTGATCATGTGCTGTATTGGTAAAAGAGGAATGATGATGTCAAATTCTACGCTGTATTTAGTCCAAGCCAGCTATGCCAATACCCTACAGCACATCCAGCAGTTAGCCAGTTTAATCAACCCTGAAGATGTGATCATCTTGATGGGTGAAGCAGTCTTACATATTGCAGATGAACAAATTCAGCAATTTGGCACATGTTATGTACTTGAAAATGATGCTGAGATTTTAGGTAAAATTATGAATTATAGTCATATGAAAGTAATCGACTATGCCGCTTTTGCTGATCTATGCCTGAGATTTAAAAGATGTATTTCACTCAAATAATTTGAGTAAAAGCGATCCATTTCTACAATCTTCTCTTTTGGAATGAATATGAATCTTGAATTAGACCAAGATGGCCATTTGGTGGATTACACTATTTGGAATGAAGCTGTTGCCCAAGAACTGGCTAAAAGTTTAGAGCTTGAGTTAAGCCCTTGGCATTTTGAAGTTTTACAAGCTGTACGACAGTTTTATCAACAGTTTGGTCACTCACCGGCAACTCGCCCACTCATTAAATTTTTAATGAAAACGGTGAGCGCTGATATTAATAATGCGGTGTTACAAGACAAATTTAACACGGGTTTGGTCGCTCGGCATTTAAGTCGTTTAGCGGGAATCCCTAAGCCTGCAAATTGTTTGTAATTTTAAAGCAATCTAAATACCGCTTAGGCTATTTTGGCTAAACAGATGCAAATTAACATCTTGAAGAAAGCCATAAAACAGCTTAGGCAGGTTTTAATTGGTTGAGAGCGATGTAATAGGCTTGGGTAAATATCGGTTTGACCTGTTTGGCTTGGATCGGTTCAGCACAACATGAGCACACCAAAACCGGTTTAAATTTTTGCCCACATGCCTGATGCACATATTCAACAGGTGATCCTAAGCCCTGATCCATATATTGATCAGCCCAATGGGTCATAGCTAGAAGGATGGGATACAAGTCTAAGCCTTTTTGAGTCAGCCGATATTCAAACCGTTCCTGACGCTCGACATAAGCAACTTTGGTTAAAATACCTTCTTCAACCAAACGCTTTAATCGGTCAGATAACACATGACGCGTCACACCGAGATTTTGTTGAAAGTCATCAAAACGTCGAATGCCCATAAATGCATTACGGATAATCAACATCGTCCAACGATCCCCTAGCACTGAAAGTGCACGAGCGATTGAACACGGTTGTTGACCAATATCATCCCATTTCATTTTATGAACCATCAAAAATAACGACCAACACCCAATTTAATTCATGCCTGTTGATTTTGCAAAATCCTTTTCAATAATCTTTGATGTACAAATCATAAATCCACCATCGTTTCAACGCATTCATTTTATCTGCTTGATCTGTAAATGAACTAAAAATGTATTTTGTCTTTATTGTCCTCAATTATTTCTAGCCATGCACGCGTTGCGGGACTCATGGCAACAGTGGTATTCCAGGCCATACTGAGTTTCCAGTCTAGGTTTGGATTTTCTAATTCAGCCATATGGTATTTTGCCGCATCAAGTTGTTCACAATAAATTTTAGGCAGGAGTGCAATCCCGACATTTGAATCTACCATTTTGGCGATGAAGTCCCACTGGCTACTTTTACACACTACATTGGGCTCAAATCCGACGTAATTTGCCGCCTGTATAATGATGTCATTGAGTGTGAAGGTATCGTCATACAATAAAAAGGATTCTTCTTTTAATTCAATCAACGAAACGTTTTTTCGCTTACGCCACTGTGAGTTTTTTTTAGATAATAAACATAAAGGTGACTCCATCACTGGAATACCACTTAACACCGGTTTCAAGTGACCCAAAATGATCCCGACATCGACCTGTTTTTTTAAAATGGCATTTTCAATACCTGTTGCCCCTACCTCAAAAAAGCTCAATTCAATATTCGGGTATTTTTTATGAAACAGCGCGATTAACTGACTAAACATCACCGATGCCAATGGCGGTAAACCTAGAGTCAATTTACCTTGTTTTAAGGCACGAACTTGGGTGACTGTATCAAGCATCCGTTGTTGTTCATTCAATATCACTAAAGCATGCTGATAAATCTGCTCTCCCATATAGGTGAGCTGCGCTTCCCTTTTACGCCCTGCTTCACCTTTATGAAATAAAGGCACGCCGATCTCATCTTCTAACTGACGAATTAATTTACTAATGGTCGGCTGAGTGACAAAAAGCGCTTCTGCTGCATGACTAAAACTCTGTTTTTGTACGATGGTCACAAAGACTTTTAGGCTTTTAATGTCCATTATTATTCCATTCAAGCATAATTAATAATTAATTATTCATAATTATACAGGTTATGCACTTTTAAAATAGCGTCATCTCCTATTCTGCTGTTGTCTCATGGATACGTTTCCACAATCTACTTCCAAATTTACCCAGTTTCTTAAAACTTTAGCGCAGATAAGTTTATTGATATTGATCTGGTGGATCGGCTCTTGCATTCAATCATGGTTTAACTTGCCGATCTCTGCTGGCGTGATTGGTTTATTGCTGCTATTAGCTGCATTGTTGAGTGGTTTATTTAAAATGCAGTGGGTCAAACAAGGCTCAGATTTTATTTTGGCTGAGCTGGTTCTATTCTTTATCCCCTGTGTAGTTGGATTAATTAAATATCAAGATTTATTACTCAGCTCTGGCTGGCAGTTAATTTTAGCCGTGGTACTGGGTACCGTCTGTGTCATGGTGTTTACAGCATTTACGGTTTATTGGGGCTTTAAACTCGAGGCAAAACTTAAAGCGAAACACCAAACTGCGACAGATCATGATGTCAACACAGCAGGAAAAACCTTATGAACGATTTTGGGTTGAACAGCATCTCTGTATTGTTTTTCGTCCTGACCCTAATCGGTTATATTTTGGCGAAAAAGCTACATCGTAAGTTACCGTATATGGTTCTTTCCCCTGCACTATTCGTCCCGTTTGTGCTGATTATACTCATGCTTTGCTTTCATATTTCATATGACACCTATATGCAAGAAAGCCAATGGATTGTATGGATGCTCGGCCCTGCCACTGTGGCCTTTGCTATTCCCATCTATGAATATCGGCAAATTATCCGTCAGCATGCGCTGAGCATTAGTTTAGGCATCGTGATTGGCATGTTAGCTGGGATTATTAGTGCTTTTTATTTGGCACAGTTGTTTCAGTTTGACCAAGAAACGTCTTATAGCTTAATGGCACGTTCCATTTCTACGCCCTTTGCCATGGAACTTACCTCGAATATTGGAGGTTCAGTAGAATTGGTGATTCTATTTACCATGATTACTGGGATTGCCGGCGTGGCTATGGCTGACCTAGTTTTGGCTGGGCTTAAATTGCATTCACGCTTTGCACAAGGTGCGGCTCTTGGCAATGCTGCACACGGATTTGGTACAAGTAAAGCATTATCACGTCATAAAGAAGAAGGTGTTGCAGCCTGCTTGAGCATGGTACTTGCTGGAGTATTTATGGTATTGCTTGGGCCATCGCTTATTCATTTAGTCATTTATCTATTGGGATAAATAAAAAGCCCAGTGCAGTCTCTGGGCTTTTTAAATGATGATTTAAACTGTTTCATCTGTAAAACTATACAGCTAAATAATGTATTGCTATGACAAACGCTAAAAGACTCGACACTTCTGTGATTTCAATCGCGGCACCAATTGTATCTCCTGTCACACCACCTATACGCTGAATAAATTTCCATCGTAAATACAATAAAGTACAAATAAATGTAAGAATACTGACCACTCCAGTCCAGCTAAAATACAAACATGCACTTAGGCAGAGTATAAAGACTAGGTATGCCGACTTTCGTGGAATAGTTTCTGCTATCGATGAGCCTAAGCCTTTTTCGCGAACATACTGAGTTGTTAAAAACAAAAATAAAGGGGCTAAACGTCCCAAGACTGGAAATACAATTAATGCCAAATACATTTGCTGTTGTAGCAAAACATAAAGTGCCGACCATTTGAGTAAGCAAATCACGACGAGGCTCAAAACACCGATCGGCCCACATGCAGGGTCTTTCATGATTTTTAGTGTACGCTCGGCATCACCAAAGCCACCGACCCACGCATCTGCCGTATCAGCTAAACCATCTAGATGTAATCCACCTGTGAGCCAAATCCAAACTACCAGCAAAATACTACTGAGTAAGATAATCGGCAGACTATGCAATGTAAAAGCAAGCAAGGCAAGAATGCCACCGATCAACAATCCCACCGCTGGATAAAACAATAAAGACTGTCCATTTTGCTGTTTCGAGGGCATCGCTTTAAGTTGAATCGGAAAAGTCGTGAGAAACTGTAGAGCAATCCAAAAAGGTGTCATTCACTTTGCTCCAAAAGACGGATATTTGCGCGATTTTGAACAAGAAATGAATTTAATTGTCCCAATTCGGCAGTCATTTTTAATAAATTATCTAAGTGACTATGCTGTGCCATACATTTCAATAATTTAATCACGCCACCATGGGAAACCAATAAAACGCGGTGCCAATGATGCTGTTGAGCCTGCAAAACTAGCTCATCTAGACCGCTTAATATCCGATGTTGAAATTGCTGAAGACTTTCAGCATTCGGTGGCGTAAATGTACTTGGACTTTGCCAAAACTGTGCGAGTAACTCTGGGGTGTTTTCATAGATATGCTTGGTTGATACTGCTTCCCAATCGCCAAAATGCATTTCTTGAAACTTCGCATTTTCAAACATTGGACGTTCAAGTTGTTGAGACAGTTCCAAAGCAAATAAACGGCAGCGCTGTAAGTCAGAAGTAATGATGACATCCCAGCTCGCTAAACCGTGTGTATGAATGACGTTCAATACATCATCTATGGTCTGCTGCATCTGCTGCCAACCTTTTTGCGTCAAAGCATCATCTGTAGAGCCACGTAAGGTATGGCTCAGTTCAGTCTCACCATGACGCAATATATCTAAACGGAAATGTTCCATTTAAACTTTTTCACCAATCACAGCAGCTTGTGCAAAAGTCGCCATGTTGTTATGTAAACGACATGCCAAACGAATTAAACCCAAGGCCGCACCGGCACCGCTGCCTTCACCTAAACGTAAATTCAACTTTAAGAGTGGTTCAGCTTCAAGGGCTTGAAGTAAACGCTGGTGCCCATATTCAGCCGATTGATGACCAAAAAGCATCCATTCACGTACAGCTGGATTTAAACGAACAGCGACCAAGGCAGAAACCGTACTAATAAATCCATCCACGACCATTGCTAGCCCCAATTGCGCACAGCGAATGTATGCTCCAACCATTGCGGCAATTTCCAAACCACCTACAGCACATAGAGCTTTAAAGACATCTTGGCCGACATAGTCCTGATGTAAAGCCAAGGCCTTATCAATCACTTGTTTCTTATGTGCCAATTGTTCAGCACGAATACCTGTACCAACACCTGTCAGTTTTTCGGCCGGCTCATTAAATAAAAAACATGCAACAGCAGAAGCAGAACAGGTATTGCCAATGCCCATTTCCCCTGCGACATAAATTGACGCACCTGCAGCGATAGCATCTTCAACACTTTTACGGCCAAGATTCATCGCTTCAATACATTGTGATTCGCTCATCGCAACAGTTTTAGCAAAATTTGCTGTACCCGCTGCAATACAGTAGCGCTCTACCCCTGCATATTCATAAGCTTCGCCTACCGAACCACAGTCAATCACTTGTAGTTTGGCTTGATACTCACGTGCAATGACACTAATACATGCACCACCTGTCGTGAAGTTTTGTAGCATTTGGCGTGTGACAGCTTGAGGATAGGCCGAAATATTTTCTTCCATCACGCCATGATCACCTGCAAAGATGGTGATCCATGGGAAATCGATATTAGGCTGATCCGTGTTTTGTAATGATGCAAGTTGCACCGCTACATTTTCAAGTTCTGAAAGCGAGCCCGTAGGTTTAGTTAGCTGTAACTGGTGATTTACCGCCTGTTGCTTAGCTTCGATACTCGGATTTTGACAGGGTTCTTGCCACCAGTTCATGCTTTATCTCCTTTTAAGATTATTGGAAAACCTGCAACACAAAACACCACATGGTCAGCAATTTGACCAATTTGTTGATGTAAGCGCCCAGATTCATCGACGAATTTTCGACTGATTTGTCCCATGGGAACAACGCCTAGTCCAGTTTCGTTACTGACTAAAATAATGTCTGACTTTAATGTTGGCAGCACCGTAAGTAATTTTTGGCATTGATGCTGTTGAAAGTCTGCTTGTTCATGCAGCAATACATTACTCATCCACAGCGTTAAACAATCGATAAGAATGGTTTGATGAGCTTGGTCTATTTCAACTAAGCGATCGGCTAAATACAAAGGCTCTTCAATCAGCCCCCAATGTTCAGGTCGGTCCGCTTGATGATGCTGAATTCGCTCCTGCATTTCCCCATCATATGCTTGTGCTGTAGCCACATAGATGACGGCTTGAGCACTTTCTTTGGCTTTTTGTTCTGCAAGTCGGCTCTTACCTGAACGTGCCCCACCCAAAATAAAATGAATCATGACTGTGTCATCTCTATATTTTGTCTGAACTGATGTTGATAATAAGGACTTAATGCCCCTTGTAGTACTTGAGCCTGATAATGACCAAAAGTCAGCTGCTCACTTTCAAAATCAAAGCTGTGCTGTTCAATTTGTTGGATTCTTTCAAAAATATCATCGCTATTCCATGCCTGTTTATACAAGCCCAATGTGATATGCGGACAATATTCGATTGGTGCAATTTCATTCGAACTTAAATTCAAAGCTTGACGTAGATGCTCTAACTTACGCTTTAAATCCACAATTTCAATAAACAACGCGCTTTGAAAGCTATTGATCTGACCTGTACGTAACCGAATATTAGATAGCGATAACTGTCGAAGTTGTTGTTGGTGCAGTGCCAATTCATCTGCTGAGAAATTATCATTCCATCGTTGTTCAGAATGATCGATTAATTGGGTTTTATTCAGCTCTTGAAAAAAACCACAAATAAACACGGTAATATGAAATTGGCGCGTATTTGGCGTGTATAAAAGATCTGAAAACTGCGCTCGAAGTGCTGTGAGATACGCCAATAATTCAGGATCCTGTATTTCTATATACCACAAAGCATAGTGCTGACGACCTTGATGCCAATCGGGATAATCCTGATTGAGCGTCGGTACGACTTGCATTGAGGGTTTTAAAAACACAGATAAATCACTTTAAATTTAATCCGCTTTATTAAAGCATGAATCAAAACAGACTTTGCCCAATTTTGATTTAGTAATATTCATTTAAAGCTGAAATTCATTCATCTAAAGCTTCTTTGTAAGAAAAAAATGCCGAGTCATACTCAGCATTTTGATTCAATATACATTGCGCACAGATAAGCATTATATTTTAGGCAAATTTCGCAGTATCTTTCTGATCTTGCGTTACAGCATGGTTTTTCCAAGATGTAAACTGCTCTGTGGACTGATCAGAAAAATGCTGCAATTGCGTCATTACATTGGCCTCAATCTGTTCAATACGTTCCAGTTGTTCAAGCTCGTTGGTCTTTTTCAGTTCTGAAAATTGCAACCGGATAAAGTTGATAGCCTGATCCATCGTACATTGATTTACACTCACGGCATACATCAAACCATAGACAATCCCTTGTTGTAGATGTGTTGTCTCAAGTCCATATTTCACATTGGTCGCCAACGAGCCCAACACTCGTTCATTAATTGCAAGTTTACGTAAAGGATCTCGTGCCACACGCGCACACGGATCTTTATACGCATGTTCACAAGAGTTTATAAAGCTTTCTGCCAGTCGTGTTAAATCAAAAGCACGATTAGGTAAGCATCGTGCTAAACCAGCCTGCACCTCGTCAATGAGTTCATGCATAAATTGATCAACACGATGATCTGCAAGTGCCACACCTATGGTTTGATGATTGAACAGTGCAGATTGCCAAGCCAACATGGCATGTACGCCATTCCATAAGCGATTTTTGATTAGCTGAATATCTTCAATATGATCGACCAAAATCATTTGACGCATTTTTTCTAACAAAGGACTGTTATTTTCTACATAGATCGGCATGTCAGATTCTGCGTTAAATAAAATTAAATCCATGCTTTGCAATATATGACTTGGGTGGAAATTTCGGCGCATATCCTCAACATATAAAGTGGCTTGACGTTCCTGATCAGGATTTAATTTCGTCGCATCTTCTAAGTCTAATTGAGCATTCACTTCAACTTCATCTAATTGAAATTGTTTGAAGATATTATATTTTATACGGAGCTGACGATATAAGTTTTGGTCACTTAACTTAGATACCATGCGGTTGACCACGGTATCGCAAAAATAGTGTTGTTGCATGATTTTCTCTGCAACAACCGCTCCAGCAAGCTCAGTTAAAGCCTGTTTTAAATGTAACATTAATAATTGTTTTGCTCCGACTTTGTTCAAAATGATCAGCATCGTTAGAGGTTCGATGGCTTTCTCATCATGTGCAATATGTCGTGCATACAGGCCTTGTGCAATGGTTTTGGCCTCTTCTGCAATCGCTTTTTCAGGCAAACAGATGGCAACCAAACTTGACTCTGTGTACATCTCTTGCATCTGCTGAATATTTTCAGCATCAATGACTGCCATGTTTTCAATGCGTTCGTCATAAGACAATTGACCATAGCGAATACAATAGGTACCAAATGCATTGACCGCAGAGCGATATAAAGGGTTACGAGTCGATGCATAGATTTTTTTCGGGCGTGTATAACCATCCCAATGCGACAAAATTTGTGCTAAATAACCACCACCAATCGCCCCAAAACCATGAATACCAACAGTGAGCTGATTAAGGGTTTGTGGAAAAGCCTCTTGCACATGCGGCATCTCTAAATGCGCAGTGAACGGGTCAAGTTCCGTCAAACAGTCATACATACATTCATAATAATATTTGGCTTTGGACAGCATGTTTTGATTGGGCGATTTAATATCTTTAAACAGTACGGTAATACCGCCAGCCTCAAAGGCCGAAGTCACACCATTTTCCGAGTCTTCAAACATCAAACAATCAGCAGGATTTAAATTCAGCTTTGCGGCAGCACGCATGAATATTTCAGGATGTGGCTTACCATTTTCAACTTCATCGCCACAGACTAAGACATCAAAGAACTTATACACATTGGCATTGATGAGATATTCTTCTGCGATTGCACGGCGACTCGATGTTGCCACGGCCATCCTCAGTCCTGACTTGCGTAAGCGTTCTAATACTTGAACCAAGCCTTTTTTGATCGGTACACCAAACTGACGAACATGCTCCAGTTCTAATTCATCTGCGCGTTTGCGAATATCTGCGTATGGAATGTTTTCATCATATTCGGCTTGGGCCAATCGATGCGCGCTTTGTGCACTTAGCCCCAAACAATTCATGAGATATGATTCGGAAAACTCAACACCGGTCAATTCAAGAGATGCCTGTTTCAATGTTTGAAACCGTAAACGTTCAGTATCAAACATTGTTCCATCCATATCAAAAATGGCGCCCAGAACCAAATCATTATTAAATTTAAGCATTTAACCTCCGTTATTTTTTATGTGAAAAGAATAACGGAGAAAACTATTGATTCAGTACTTTGAGAATTAATGAAACAATTGTGATTATTTTTTAATCAAAGTGCTTGCTCTAAACATCTATTTTGTAAGATCAATCACCAATCAAGTAACATCATGTAATCAAAACCCACTATTGTCAGGATAGTCCTATCTTCACACCGACCTATTGAAGTAAGTATACAAGTCTCTGCATATTTCACTCAGTTACTCGCTTCACGGTTTGAATTTTGGTTTGAAATAAAAAGAATACGATTAAACCAAGCATCACTAAAAATAAAAAATAATACGGAAATTTTTTGTGCCACTGGTATAAACCCGTACTAATCAATGGCCCAACAACAAAGCTTAAAGCCTGAGTGGCTGTACACCAACTTGCCACCTTGGTCTGTAACGCACTGGGCGCCGTTTGCGCTGCACCCGTTGTAAATGCAGGGATTAAACACGCAACCGAGATACCATATAAAAGATATGTAGCTTGAAATATCCGTAATTCAGTGGTGAAAACCGAAATCAGCAAGGCTGCTACCATGCTAAACAGCCCAACCCACAGTAAGCGATATACGGACCAATTTAAATACTTAGAAATCAGCGTTTGCATAACCACCAAAGCGATACCCACGACGAGAGAACACTCTGCAAAATGCACTGCACCTTCTGCAGCAGTCATATTAAAGCGGTCTTGAATATAAAACCCGGCCGTTAAATTTACGGTCACGATAGCAAGATAGAGACTAAAACCTAACATTAACCATGGATAACATTGCTGAATGCTCAAATCCGTAGATGCTGCCTCATGCTTTTCTGTCACTAGCTTTTCAACGCTATGCTGTTCGGTATGTCGATCAAAGCTGAATACCAAGACCACAGAAATCAACGCTAAAATAATGATTGCAGCCCACAGCGGTGTCATGATTCCACCAAAACCCAGCAGCAAGGTTGTTATAAATGGCCCTATGATTACGCCTGCACTGTTTAATGCACCAAATTTTGACATCGCTTGTGAACGCTGCTGCTCATTGTTAAAACGAGTCATCACATAAGTTTGCAAGGCAATCTGTGGCATCGCCATAAATACCCCAGTGGCTGCACGTGACAACATTAATAAACTAAACAGCAACAACATCCCTATCTGAACAGAAAGGCCATACATCAACACTGCAGTAAATAGCCCCCATGTCACAGCCATGCCCACAAAACCGATACTCAAGAGTTGATAAATCGAAAACTTGGATTGATTTTTTGAAATGTAAATCGCACCGATAGCCATCAGCAGCGCACCGACGGAAACCATTGCTCCGCCTTGTAGTTCAGAAAGCTTTAACTCTCGAACCAATGGCGCCAACAGCGGCAATATCATCGAGAAACTTGCA
Organism: Acinetobacter sp. YH12045; assembly: GCF_013419925.1. NCBI lineage: Bacteria > Pseudomonadati > Pseudomonadota > Gammaproteobacteria > Moraxellales > Moraxellaceae > Acinetobacter > Acinetobacter sp. YH12045. Next base: position 694,378 of record NZ_VOZE01000001.1, read on the forward strand.
CCATTGGCAAGACTGGCAGCAATAAACAGTTTGTTATTTCGATCCATTATTTTTGTTATCCATTTTTAATGGCTACGTTATAAACAATAGAGGTGACTTAAGCCACCTCTATTTTGTAAGTCACGATACCGTGCTTTAAACCCGATTCAGGATTTAAATTAGTATTTCACCGTATAACTTAAACCGTAGGTACGACCTTGAGCAGCTAGGCTAGAAATTGGGCCATAGACAGTTTCAACCGACTGGCTGTATACCGATTTATAATCCGTATTCCACACGTTGTAGACACCAAAGCCCACATTACCCGGTCCTACTTTTGCATTGGCAATCACGTCCATCGTTGCAAAGCCTTTAATTGCCGCTGCTGGAGCAGATCCATATTTCACAGTGTCTTTTTGGGCTTTGTCTGTACCGCCAATCGCTAAAGCTTGAACACGTAGGCTCATGTCATTATCAAATTGCCATTCTGAAAATGCTGTTCCTTTTAAAGGTGCTACACGAATAGCATCCAACTCTTGCCAGTCACCTTGGGTATTTTTAAATTGGCCCGTGGTATATGCAACGGTGCCTCCAACCGTCCAATTCGGTTGAACTTCATAACTGGCATTGGCTTCGACACCATAGATACGTTCATCGGTATCAATAACATCAATGGTGTAATTCGGCGCACCGAATTTCAGGCTCTTGTCTGAGTCATTATAAAAAGCCGTCACACCGGCATTTAAACCACCGGCATTTTGTACACGCCAACCGAGCTCATAGTTATTGACTTTAATCGGGTCAATGGTTTGGCTATTAATCACAGAATTTGCTGGCACATCACGCAGCATACGTTGCACATCGGGCAAGTTTGAACCTTGTGAGAAATTGGCAAACACTTGCTGTGCATCTGTTAAGTGATACACCGCACCAACATTAAACAGCGTTGCATCATGTTTCACTTTACCGCCATTCAGTGTTTTCGCCACATAACCTGGGGTTAAATCTGCGGTAATGGCTTCCATATAAGGCACAGATGAATCGACATCACTCTCTACCCGCTCATGGCGAATGCCGGCTTGTAAACCAAGACGGTCGGTTAATTCATATTGCGCTTGGGCAAATACCCCAAGTTTTTCTGTTTCAACATCAGGGCCAAAGGCATAATAGTTAAACGGCTGATAACTCAGACCATTACTTTGAATAAATGTAGCACTGTCATACATTTGGATATTTTGTTGATCTTTTTCCTTTTCATAGTCCACACCATAGGTTAGCCCCAGTTCACGACCATTTAAGTTAAGATCTTTTTGTAGTGCAACACGTGCGCCTAACACATCAATATCGGTTTCTGACTGATACACCAAGAATAGTTCAGGGGCCATTTGACGTGCAGATGGGAACCAACGTGCTTTTTCATTTCGATAATAGGTTTCAGCGTTTAGACGGTGGCCTAAAATATCTTGATTTTCATATTGTGCGTTGACGCTATAACGTTCAGTTTGTGGTTGTTCAGCAAGTTGTAAGCCCTTTACTGCATTTAATGACAACGGCAGCTTGCCACCCACGGGCTGTGAGCGCAGCGCATTTAAATTTGGACCATAGTCAGGTCCATAATCACTATCTTGCTCATCATTATAATATTGCGCACCGAAACTCAGCGTTTGACCATCGGCAATTTTCCAACTGACACGACCATTTAGATCTAAAGTGTCGGTATCTTGACGGTCTGTTTGTGCAATTTCAGGCCCAATACGGTTGCCATGACTATCCTGTATTTCGCCACGTTTGGTATAGCTTGCACCTAAAGTTCCGCGTAAATTGCCTTGATTAAAGTTCATGGTTTGTGCAGCTTCATAAGCTAGAGCATCAGACTTAAAATTATTACCAGAAGTGACACCGACTTTCGTTTCAAAACTCAGCGGTTCAGATCCACCTCGTTTGGTGATGATATTGATAATACCGCCTGTTGCACCTGAACCATAAATACTACTTGCACCAGAGACCACTTCAATTCGTTCAATCATCGACGGGCTAATACTCGCCAGTTGTCGAGATCCATCACGATATCCCGTTTGCGGCACACCATCGATCATGTATTGCACCACACGTCCACGCATGGTCATCCCATAGTTAGACGTTGTACCACTCGATGGAGTCAGTGATGGCACCAATAAACCGACAATATCGGCTGTGCTTTTACCTGCATTGGCTTGTTTTTCAATTTCTTCTTTAGGAATGCTGTACACCGTACCTGCAATATCGGCAATGCTTTTCGCAGAACGAGTTGCCGTCACAACAATCGGTGCCATTTTAGTAGCTTCTGCAGTTTGTGTTTCAACTGCAGTATTTTGTGCAGTGTCTGTCGTGACGTCTTGCGCATAAAGCTGAGTGCAAATTGCTAAGCTGAGACAAGTCAGTTGCATCGGTAGAGCTAAACGTTTCATATTCTTTTCCATTTCTTAGAGTTCCGATTGAGTCGGAAGAGTTTGAGTTTTTAAATTTTGTATTTTTAAAACAATGCGTTGACTAAGTAAGACACTGATTACTGAGCCGATTGCCAATACCAAGTAAAAATGTCCATAGCCTAATGATTTTGCGAGAAAGCCTGAAAATGCACCGCCAATGAAGTAAACGAGCAATTCAAAGCACACTAATATGGTGAAATCGGTACCCGCCTGTTCTTTAGAACTAGTCTGCATGAAATAGGCATAGAGTGATGTCATGGCGATATAACGAATGGCTAGCATCAACACGACAAATAGACCTAAAAGCAGATGCCATTGATTCAACCACCCCAATACAACGGCTGCCCCAATGACGGCATATAGCAATGTACGTAACCAACCTGCCCAGACCAACAATTGCGTCGCTTTGATTTTTTTCAGCATTACAGCTGCACTAACGGCTGCAATTAGACCAATACCGGCACCGACCACAGACATCAACACGCCGATCTGAGACAGTGACCATTTTTGATCGATCAACATGGGATTCAGCATTGCCATAGCGGGTGCTTCCACCACGCGATAACAAACTATGAGCAGCAAGGCCCAACGAATCTCAGGTCGTTTAAACGCTTGTCGTAGGCTTGGTTTGGCTTTTGCAATTTGAGTTTGTGGTTCTTCTTGAATAAAAAACACAGCAAACATGGTTAAAAATGTCAGCAGCGCTAAAGTTGTGAGCGCTGACTGCCAACCCCAATATTGGTAAATCCATAAAGTTGCAGCGCCACCAAGCATGCTACCGACGGCCACCCCAATACTCTGTGCCATACTGCCCAGACGGTAATTGCCTTCGGTAAATTTCTCTACGGTATAACCATCAATCGCAATATCTTGCGTTGCCGCAAACGCTGAAATCCATAAACCAACAATGACAAATAAAGTCAGCCCATAAGAAAACTGCGTAAAGGCTAAAACCAATACCCCCAGTACCAATGCGATTTGCGTAAATAATAGCCATGTTTTACGTTTACCGAGTTTTTTGACATAGAGCTGATCGATCCAAGGCGCCCAAAAAAACTTGAATGCCCATGGAATGTAAAGCAGCGATAACATGCCAATCCAACGTAAATCTACCCCTTGATGTCGTAAAATAGCAGGCAAAGCCACATTGTAAAAATACAAAGGCAATGCATGTGCTAAGTACAAAATGATCACGACGCTCAAACTCAGGACTGAAATTTGAGATGGTGAAATTGCATGATTTAATTTTCTTGAGTGTTGTTGCATATCCACCTCTGCACTGCCCATTGCAGCGCATCAGACTGTTCTAATGAAACGTAATAAGGCACACGCCACGCTGCATGCAGTGCGGGTGTATTTAAACGTTTGAAGTCATTTGGATCTTGCGCAATACGCACCAGACCCAAACAATATTGAAAAAAGAGATGTTTAAACTTCTTGTACCAAACGGCCTGTATTTGCCGATATTCTTCGGGAAAAGTCGTTCCCTCAGCCGTTTGCATTACCAAAACAAAGGGCTGACTTTTCAGAAAAAAGCGCTCAACTTGAGTCAACCATTGTTCAAACTCTTCCACTGAAACATGCGCTGAAAAGCGCATGTCCAGTATGTGCATGTGGGTGCAGCTGTAACTCATGACACCGCCTTAGCTAGTTGCTGATGCTGAAATGCCTTGGAGTCGTTTAAGTAATGACCAAATTTTGCATAAAAAGTTTCTCTAAAGCAGTAATACAACATGGCGGTCTTTTCAGGCATTGGGATTAGGCGCTGCGCTTCATAGCACATGTCTTTAACCACAACGGCATAAGGCTTCACACTATGATCAGGCTCTCCCACAATCTTGGCTGATGCGGCATTTTCAAAGATATAAAAACTCAATAAACGCATGACGGGACGTAAATAGCCTTTACCAAAAACGGACTTTTCACCAAATAACAAATGCCAACCTAGATCTAGCTCGTCACCGTCGTAGTACAAACCTAATCGATCCCGTTTTCCCTCGTAAATCTCTGTGTAGCCCACATCTTTACCGTTTACCCCTACGATCAAAATTCGGTGATGATCATCTGCCAGCATTTTTTCGTAATACACTTTTAGTTCAGTTTCTGACTTATTGAGTTGCCACTGTGGAATCACATGCGGTTCATGCATCCATTTATGAACCAAAGCCATATCTTCTGGATATTGCATTTGTCGTAAGTAGTATTGCGTCTCATTCTCATGGTATTCATAAAAATCAGGTAGTTGTCGTGATAACGTTGTCATGATCTCGTCCTTTAAGTTTGTTTAATATTTTCTGTTCTTAGCTCAAAAATCTGCTTATGACGCAATACGGTTGGTTGTCATTTTCTGCTTAGCAGTATGCAGTTGTTTCGCCCACTGATTTAAAGTGTTTGGACTTACAGGGTTTGCAATTGGATCTAAAAATACAGGTACCGGTCGTTCTGCTTCGTCGTTATAACTGGTGGTAAACAGTCGAACGCGGTTCAGACAAATTTTCTCGAAACGTGGACGGAACATACTGAATTTTTCAATACGATCTGCCAAATCAGGATGCGCCTGATGAAATTCATCGATCACGCTGGAGATGGTCTGCCAAAATTCAAGTTCTGTATGCTCTGGATAATCTTTAAGGAAGACATTACAGATATAGCGGTAATGCACCATGAATAAACCTGTAAAGATAAAGTGACTAAGTTCTTCAGCAGGATGGCGCAGTAAAATTTGCCCTTCAGGTGGTAAATTTTCGAGTTCAGGAAAATCTTCATCAACTAAATTGACATCATCAATAAAGTCCTTCAGCACCATTTTTTTCGGTAAGCCATTTTCATGGATCAACATGGTGTTTTCACCGTGCGGAGAAAAAGCTAAACCATATTTGTATAAGCAAATCAGTAGTGGTGTTACGCAGACTTCAGCAAAACGCTTCAGCCATTGCAAAGGCGTCAAACCTGAAGCCTGAATCAACACATATAAAATAGACTGACCATTTAGATCTCGATGTAACAATGCGGCTTGGGAAAGTGCCATCTCATGTTCACCAATACATGGCTCTACACTTTCACGCCATAAGCACCCAAACAATTCTTTAAATTGGTAAGGCGCACCGTCTATCTGATCAAAACACGGCTGTTGTAATGTGAGACTTGCAACTTCGCCTAAAAATGCTACCTGTGTTTTTTGCAGGTCTACATCTTGACGTTGTAAGTCCTTCAGCCAAGCGGTCACCGCAGGTGCAGCCAAATTTCGTTTTGAAGGCAAACCTCGATAGACCGCGGTATTAAAGATACTGACGGGTAACTTCACATAATGCCGTTCAGGATGACTGGTATTGCATAAAGTACGAATTGATTGCATTGGCACATAGTCGTCTTGTCCAATTTCCAATTCGACAATGCGCTGATCAACGATTTCATTGGCATAGGTCGGGATTAACCACTGATGCCATTGCCATGCATGTACAGGAATAAAGAAATACTCAGCAGCATTTAAGGCTTTGTCCGCCAATTGCTGTTGAAAATCGTGTAATTGCGCAGAATTCAATTCATGGCGATATAAGCTTTGCGCATCCCAAGCCTCGGTCGAACGAAACTCAGCTAAATCACGATGAACAGCTAACCACAGAACTTTGACCGTTGGAGAAATTTCTGGTGCGGAGCTTAAATAATCATCATAGCCAAAACCCATACGGCCTTTACTCATAATGAGCCAGGGGTGTCCACGTAACATGCCTTCAATTTGATAGTGCGGTGCTGACAGCACAGCCTGACTTAGCAATCTCTGTTCATCAAAAACATGTGCTTCAGCCAACCATGTATTGTTCATTTCTTTAATCAAATAAGCCTTGGTAAATGGTTTCACCTCAGCTTGATTTGAAAAAGCACGAATAAATTCATGCAGATTCCATGCGGGCTCTGTTGTCGATTCACTTAACTCTCGAACGCTCCCTTCAACAATACGCCAATGCCCAAGCAGAAACTGTGTCGCTTCAAATTGATACGTTTTGTCATCCAGTTTAAGTTGCCAAGTGTTATTTTCCACTGGCTGAATCTGAATAATTTCTTCATATAAAAATTCAGCAATCGCCATTTCAATCAGTCTTTGCCCTGCACGGCGCCACTGCGTTTGATTTATCTGTAATTTTGCAAATGTCATTATAATTTCTCGAGTTTAACCGTATTCTGTTCTTGCTTATTCGGCATGGTCGTATTGCGGTTCATTGCGTAGTTGGCAATGGTTTTTTTAACGGATAAAGGTCTTTGGATATTGGTTGGCGCTGATTTCTTCACAATGCCCATACTGTGCATTTCAGCATTTTCATTGGGTGAAAAATGTTGGAAACTTTGAGCTTGATCACCTAAATCGTATAAGTCAAAACCCAATAATTGATTGGCAATGATCGCTGCACGGTGAGCACCCAACCCTAAATCAGGAGTCCCGACACCGTGACTGTGCATTTCCTGATTTTGAACAAAGATCTCCCCAACAGCGTCATGCTGTACGCGGTAGTCCTGACTGATTTTCCAGCGACCGAATTCATCACATTGAATCAGTGGTTTTAGATATTTGAGATATTGCCACTCTGGACTGTGATATCCCGTTGAAGCCACGACAAAGTCCGCATCCAGATAGAATTGTTCTGCCGTGACTTTATGCTGAAACTGCAAACGGATGCCCGCACCATGAGGCTCGGCATCGACCAAACCCACCTGAGCATGTAAATGCGTCTGTTGAATATTTTGACCAATGGTCCGGTGATATAGTTTTTGGTAAATATCACGGATGGTTTTTGCACTGATGCCCTTATATAACAAACTTTGTTGCTTCAATAGTTCGGCTTTATTTTCAGGACTTAGTTGATAAAAATGCGTAGTATAATCCGGACTAAAATACTCTAAACCAAGCGGCGCATATTCCATCGGGAAAAACCCATTAGAACGGGTCAGCCAATGCAATTTAAACTGCGCTATTGTCGTCTGATCCTGCAAATATTGACGATCAAACAGATCCATAAAGACTTCGGCCGAAGACTGGCCTGATCCCAGTACAACCACATTCCCTTTCAAGTGATTTAACGCTGCATTGCAATAATTTGCAGAATGTAAGCAGCGCTCTGGATATTGCTGTTGTATGTCTTTTAGACACTGTGGTAAATGCGGAACATTACCCGAACCAATGACCAAATTTCGGCATTGATAACGTCTAAAACGTCCATCTTGCTCAACCATGACTTCAAAGCCTTGCTCTTGGGCATAAATGGCTTTTACGGTTGATTGATATTGAATATGCTCTAGTTGGTCTGCAACCCATTGACAATAATGGTTATATTCACGTCTAGGAATCTGAGCTTGTTCTAAAAAATAGAATTTGTATAAACGCTGCTGCGCCTTTAAGTAATTTAAAAAACTAAAAGGACTGGTTGGATCGACCATGGAAACCAGATCGGCCATAAACGGCACTTGCAGTACTGTATTGGGCAATTGCATACCCGCATGCCAGTCGAACTGTGGTTTCTTTTCAAAAAATTGATACTGCAAATGATTTTGCTTATGTAGCAAACTCGCCAAACTGAGGTTAAATGGCCCTAAGCCTATCCCAATAAAATCAAGCATATTGCACATCCGTCTGTTCCACACATAAAGGATTTGGCAACTGTACATAAACCGATTGCTGATCGACTGGGGCAATCAATTCATCCAGTTCATACAAGCGCGTCAACAGATTACCCTTATACGGCAAGGTCGGCTGATAAAGTAATAAATGAATCAATGAACTTTCTGGATATGCCCGATGTAAGTCCAACAGTTCATTTTGCAATATCGATATCAACACTTGCTCTGTGACATATCCAGTTGCACCAATTGCATTGATAATGCCGAATAAAGTATTACCAAAGAAATAATAGCTAAAGCGCTCATCGACAAAGGCTTTGGAACCCACGGCTTGCGCTTTTTCTTGCAACTCTGGAAATGCGCTTAAGACCTCACCTGCAAGTTCTTCGATATAGTAAAAGCCTTGATTGTCACGCAGCCATAGATATTTAGGCATTGCATGTTCAAGCTCAAGTAAGACATTTTGCTGATGTGATTCAAAGGCCATTCCGTATTGATGGTACAAATACATTAATGGTTTTAGACTGATAGCTAAGAATTGTTTAAACCAATTGATCGCAATGGCGCTTTGATCAAGTTCAGGTTGTTGTTTTGCGATTTGTTCGAATAGTGCATTAAAACGGTTTTTAGGCTGTGCAGGATGATCTTGGCACAATGACGCAATACAACTCACCTGCTGCTTTTCACTGAAAGGCTGATCACGGAAGATGCAAATAGTTTCATCGACGATTTCATCATCTATGCTCAATGCCATCCAAGCAGGATCATTCACCGCTTTGAGCGTTGGGCATTGTTTTAAAATACGTTCACCGAGACTTGAATGCCAAAGTCGATGGGTCATTTCACCACGGTGGCATTCTTTGGCAAGATTAACTCGGATTGAATTGGTGATCATTACAGATAGTGATGGTTTCAACATCCACGGCGCTGCAAAACTTGCCATAGTGCGTACCGAAGTTGTTGGTGAAAATGCCCAACCTTTCTCGCCAAAATCGATAATTTTTAATTTGGTTTTTAAGTTTTTAAACCATGCTTTTGACTGTAAATAACGTGCTTGCCAAGGATGCAAAGGCAATAACTTATAATGTGAATAGGCATTCAGTAGTGCTTGATCAGTTTCTGATAAATGCCATTGCAATTCGCTTTTCAATTGCGCTGATACAGCTTGATCTAAAGCTGAACCTTCTTGAATATATTCTGGAGCTACCAACCAATAATGCAGTTGGCTGAGACCTTTGGCTTCTGGCGAATACCTTTCCCAATCTTCATGCACAAAACCGACCCGACTTTTCGGTGCAGGATGCATGCTGTGCCCTAAAATTAAAGCTTGTTCCGATTCAATGAAACTTTGTTCCGCTTGGACTAAAGCCTCAAAATCATGTTCACGCAGTGTCAAAAATTGAGTTAGCGCTTCACGACTTTCGATCCAACGCTCTAATAATGTTGAAGCATCCAGTGTATGACCTGACTCTTGTACGAGCTGTTCAAGTAATAAACTCGCTATCGCGGTGATACTAAATGACTGTTTCTGTCCTTTATTAAAAACGTATGGGATATCTGCAAGACGATGTCTACCAACAAGGCTGACATAAGATAGTGGTACAAATAACTGTGATTGAATGCAATCTAAAGGGATGCATAACAACGTCAAGCCTTGGCTAAACGTCAATTGTGATGAATTCTGTTGATACTTTTCCAGTAAAATACCTTTACCGGTTTCTTGTGAGTATGCATTGACAAGATGCTGCATCGCCAAGCGATTAGCAAGCTCTTTCATCTGACCATATCCTCTATTTTTAAGCTTTTCCAAGCTTTGTCATGTAATTATGTTTCTTTAACTGTGCAAGTAATGCTTAGTACGCTGGCCAGCGTGAAACTATGTTAATGATAATCATTATTGTTAATAATTGCATTTTTGTGAAGATTTGCTACAGGATTGAAAATTTAGTCTTATCTCTATGTATTTAAAAATTAATTTTTTTGATATGAACTTTTCTGTTTTTATTTATACAATTTTCTGAAATGGAACTAAATGATAATTTTCTCATTTAGCATTGAACAAATAAATCATATTGCTTATTTTTTAGCCGAATTATCACATTGTGCAACTTAAACTAAAAACCCATGTCTTTTACATGGGTTTTTATATTCTGCTTTTAACCAAGCTTTTATTTAAATCAAGGAACGAAATGTGCAGTTAAATTTTAATCATTGAAGACTTTACTAACACCATACTGGCCATACATCCTTATTGCCAATTAGCATGTATTTCATAACAAACACCTACTGATTTCTGATCTATATCTTCTATTCAGACTGGTTATACAGCATGAATTATGTACTCCAATGATTTGGTTGAAATCAATCAATTGATTTAACAACCCAATCCAAAAACTTGTGCTTATCAAAAAAGTCTGGCGCAGCATTCGCAAATATACTTTTTTCTCTGTTGTTAAAGATACCTTTGTAATAAAAAGACCTATCTGCGGTAAATTTTGACTCTTCCCCTTCATGCAATTCTCTAAAGAAGATCGATAACTGCATAAATCGACTTTTAGACGCTAAACCATGTTTTTCTAATACAAAATTATAGATTTGCTCAATAATCGCTTTCGAATTTGAATAAGGCATTTTGTTGTCTCTTAATTTGATCACACTTTCAAATTACAGCTTTTAAATTAAAATACAACTGTTTTAGTCGGATTTTAAATACCTATTTTTTATAAGTATTTTTATAATTAAACACCTTTAAGTGCTATTAATGAATCAACCTCTAAACATGAAGTTTTACTAAATTCTACTTCTGCGACTACAAACATTTTCGTTATTCAAAGCTAAAGAAACAACAAAAGTGTAGTCTTAGCTAGAACTTCCAAATTAAAAATAATCAGTTGGAGTGAATTGATCAGTATTAATATGCACAAAATACGTATTAACCAAGATTAAAATGTTAAAAGTTTTAGCTGAACAAGGACTTCACCTAGATGTATATCAAAATTTTAAAGTTTATAAGTATTCTCATTTTTAGCAGTATTTTAACAACAGGATGTAAATCTTCACCGTCTCCTCAGCAAGAATTAGATGTACAGGCAAATTTTTTCCCGTCTATGTTGAGAATTGATGGAAATCTCTTTGCCTTAGCGAATCAAACACCTCCTAATGATTTAACTATGGAATTATTTAAATCAACACTACTCAAAGCAACTATGTTGAGAAAATACGAAGTTGAAGCCAAAAATAATTTTAGTTTAGAAAAAAATAGAAATCCAATTGAGCTGAATTCAATGTGTTTGATGACAAAATTTCTTCTAAATAAATCATATATTCAAAAAGCTAATCTCAATCCTGAATTTTATGAAGATATTTATAGTTGGATTAAAACAAAGAATAGTTCTTGGGAAAACCTACTTAAAGAGACTAAACCCGGAGAGTTCGAATATTCATGTGTGATTTCTCCTTCAAATATCCCCAATTAAGATGTGACATTGAACCAAAAAGCCGCTTAATGCGGCTTCTGTTATTTTATAGATTATGAAGTGGAAGGTATTCCCTCTAAATTCACTTAAATTTAAGTAGTCAAAAACCGCACTTAAACATCTATCACATCAGCAAAATTTGCACCCAAAACTTTTGCTAAATCTTCGGGTTTTAAACCAATATCCAAACCACGCTTACCGCCACTCACATAGATTTTAGCTAAGTTCTGTGCAGAAGCATCGATCACAGTTTTTAAGCGTTTTTTCTGTCCAACTGGACTAATACCACCAACCAAATAACCGGTTAAACGCTCTGCATCTTTTGGGTCAGCCATTTTGAGTTTTTTACAGCCAAATGCTGTAGCCACTTTTTTCAAATTTAGCTGATATTCAACTGGCAATACGGCAACAAAGTAATTTTTATCGTCCGTAACCATCAAGGTTTTAAAGACTTCTTCGACCGTTAAACCAAGTTTTTCCGCAGCTTCTAAACCAAAACTTTTTACTTCTGGGTCATGGTCATATTCATGAATTGTAAAGTCGATTTTATTAGATTTTAAGAGTTTACATGCAGGTGTCATTGCTTTTTCGTCATTCCATTCGGACAACTAGGAAAACTCGATTATAAGCCTATTCTAGAAAGACCGGCGAAGACTTTTATATTTTTCATGAACACGACTTGTGCAATAAGTTTGAGTTGAATACATTTAAACAAAGCTAAAATTTTAAAAAAATATGACAACGCTGACTCAAGACCTCATCCAATTATTATCTGTAGTGCCCAAAGATCAGGGCTACTTTTTGGCACAGAGCAAACCTCTGTTTGGTGACCATATTTTTGGTGGGCAATTACTTGCTCAGAGCATAGTCAGTGCATCCTATACCTGCACACTCCCACTTCACTCTTTACATGCCAACTTTATTTCTGCGGGTCATGCAAATCAGCCCGTCTTATTTAAAGTCGAAAATTTACGTGATAGCCATAGTTTTTCTACACGACAAGTGACCGCCATACAGCATGGCAAACCAATATATATGGTGATGTTGTCCTATATGAAAAACGAAACGGGTATGGAGTATCAAATACCCGAACCAGATCTGATCCAACAGTTTCCACCAAGTATGCTCAAAGAAGAGCAATTCCATAAAGCGCAAATCCAATCATCTATTTCACCTGAATATCTGGCCACATTTTTACAGCCTTTTCAGCTTATATCTAAACCAATTGAATACGTGCTGACAGATTTGCCACCTTCCGGTCAAGCTTCTGTCTTAAATCAAAATCAATATGCAGAATATTTAAAACTCCATGATGCCTTGGATGCACAATTTGACCAACTTCATATACATCAGGCCATTGCAGCATACTATTCAGACTATAATTTATATTCTGCGGCGCTCAAAACACATGGTTTAAATTATCTGTCTCCTGAACTCATCGCAACTAGTCTTGATCATTCGATGTATTATCATCATGCCTTTCGGGTGGATGATTGGGTTTTCTATGACATGAATACCACCCGAACCTCCCAATCACGTGGGCTTAGTCATGGGCAAATGTGGCAAGATGGAAAATTAGTCGCAAGTACTACACAAGAAAACTTAATGCGTTATACAGGCGAATCTTGAGGCCTGTGACAATCTTTAACATTCAAATTCTTGTTAAGTTAAGCATCAATCGTATAAAATTCATGCAAATCATACCGCTATAACAATAATATGCCTTCGATCTACCAGCTTAAGCCTGCATTTCAAAACCTGCTTCGACCTTTGGTTAAATCACTTCATCATCTTGGTATTACAGCAAATCAAGTAACACTACTGGCAATGTTCATTTCGCTAGCTGTGGCATTTTTTATTTATATCTATTTTTCTCACAACGGTATTGGCATTTTACTGTTGATTTTCCCCGTGTGGATGCTTATTCGAATGGGCTTCAATGCCATAGATGGCATGCTGGCACGTGAGTTCAACCAACAATCCAAACTCGGTGCTTTTTATAATGAATTATGTGATGTGATTTCCGACTCAGCACTCTATTTTAGTTTAATTTGTTTTGCTTTTATTCAAGCTGAATTACTTATTTTAACCTGTTTTCTCGCCATACTTGCCGAATATACCGGTGTGATGGCGCCATTAGTGGGGCAAGAACGTCGTTACGATGGTCCAATGGGAAAAAGTGACCGCGCTTTTGTATTTAGCATCATCTGCGTCATCATCGTAACCTCTTCTATATTGAATGTTGGCTTAAATACATTGTCTCTTATCTGCAATAGTATTTTGATTATTACCATCTTTTTGTTATTTATTACGATTTATAACCGCATTAAAAATAGCATTATCAACCCACAATAAATTTCAGTTTAGATCGTCAGTCGATTCATTATTTTGAGAACAACACAATGTATAACAATACTCAGCATACCTTTACGAGCCATGATGGAACATCCTTGTTTTATCAACATTGGGAAAATAGCAGTTTAAAAAGCAACCGTAAGAAAAAAGCGGTGATCTTATTTCATCGTGGCCATGAACATTCGGGACGAATGGCGCATTTGGTCAATGAATTGAATTTGCCTGATTTTGATTTTTTCGCTTGGGATGCGCGAGGTCACGGCAATACCCCAGGTGAACGTGGTGATGCACCTAGCTTTTCTGCATGCGTTCAGGACATTCAATATTTTATTCAGCATATTGAACAAACTTACCAAATTCGATCAGAGAATATAGCGATCGTGGCTCAAAGCGTTGGTGCTGTTTTAGCCGCGACATGGGTGCATGATTATGCCCCTAAAATTCGTGCTTTATGCCTTGCCTCGCCTGCATTTGACATCAAACTCTATGTGCCTTTTGCAAAACCTGGCTTAACACTCCTCAACAAATTCGCTGGCAACTTTTTTATTAATAGTTATGTCAAAGCCAAAATGCTGACGCACGATACTGCACGTGCGCAAAGTTATGACACTGACCCGCAAATCGCTCGGGCCATATCGGTCCGTATGCTGCTGGGTCTATATGCAGCGTCAGATCGAATCGTTAAAGATGCACAAAATATTTTTGTTCCTACTCAAGTCTTATGTTCAGGATCTGACTTCGTGGTGCATCAAAAACCGCAATTGGCGTTTTATCAAAAACTTCCTCATCCAATGAAGGAATTTCACGTCTTAGACGGTTTTTATCATGATACTTTGGGTGAAAAACATCGCAAAATCGCCACAGATAAAATCCATCGCTTTATTCAACAATGTTTTAAACAACCCTATTCCGCACCTAAACTTTTAGATGCCGATAAAATTGGCCCGAGCTGTGCTGTTGCAGAAACCTTAAGTTCAACGCTTCCAAAACACTCTTTAAAACATGCATTTTGGAGCTTAACCAAACAAAATCTTAAAATTGGTAGTCTCTTTTCTAAAGGTTTAAAAATTGGTGAAGATACAGGATACGACTCTGGCAGCACCTTAGATTTTGTCTACAGAGATCAATCAGAAAGCCAAAATGCTCTCGGTAAAATCATCGATCGACAATATTTAAATGCGATTGGTTGGCGTGGTATTCGCGTTAGAAAACAAAATATTGAAGCGCTATTAACGAAATATGCTTCTAAGTTAAATGATGCCCAACACGCAGTACGGATTATGGATATTGCAGCAGGTCATGGCCGTTATATTTTAGATGCTGTACAAAAACTGCCTGAGCATCCTGAATCCATCCTGCTTAGAGACTACAGCTCGATCAATGTACAAGCAGGTCAAGTAATGATTGAGCAAAGAGGTTTAAGCCAGATTGCCAAATTTGTAGAAGCGGATGCCTTTGATACCACATCACTAGCCAGTGTTGAACCTAAACCGACTTTAGCCGTGGTCTCAGGTTTATACGAATTATTTAGTGATAATGATTTGCTTAGACAGTCTTTAACCGGCTTAAGTCAGGCCATTGAGAAAGATGGTTATCTCATCTACACAGGTCAAATTTGGCATCCGCAACAAGAGTTTATCGCCCGTGCTCTGACCTCACATCGCCAAGGAGATGCATGGGTCATGCGTTTACGCTCACAAGCCGAGATGGATGCCTTGGTTGAGCAAGCAGGATTCAAGAAAATCGATCAAGTTATTGATGAGTTTGGTATTTTCACCGTTTCCGTTGCACAAAAAATTTAAGCTTGGACGGTCAATCTTATGCATAAACTGGATCCGGAAACAGGAACTTGGAAATACGGCCTACTGTGTTTGGCATTTCTGGCACCTTTTTTCTTCTTAAGTTATGGTTTTGCCAATCAATACGCTGCGGGTTTAGCGTCTGTACCTGTTATCGTCTTTGAATGGGAAAAATATATTCCACTTTGGCCATGGAGTATTGTGCCTTATTGGTCGATTGATCTGTTCTATGGATTGTCTTTATTACTTTGTTGGAATAAGTTTGAATTAAAACAACATGTCCTGCGACTATTTTCGGCACAAATCCTTTCAATCAGCTGCTTTTTACTTTTCCCGCTACGTTTTAGCTTTGAGCGCCCCGAACTCACAGGTTTTTTCGGGCTGTGGTTTGATGTCTTGATGGGCTTTGATAAACCGTTTAATCAAGCACCCTCTCTGCATATTGTGCTACTGGTGATACTTTGGGATTTTTTCCGTCGGCATAGCACAGGTAAGCTAAAATATCTGGTAGATGGTTGGTCCTTTTTGATTGGTCTCTCAGTTCTAACCACTTGGCAGCACCATTTTATAGATATTCCAACAGGTTTATTGGTCGGTGCCTTATGTTTATGGCTATTCCCGATGGCTGGCTCTGCGCCATGGGTTCAAAATAAACAAAGTCGGCTAAGCTTAAAGCACATTAAAATCGGCATCCTTTATCTGTTTGCTGCCTTATTGTGTAGCGCAATCGCACATGCAAAAGGTTGGTGGCTTTGGCTGCTCTATCCTGCAAGCAGTCTGCTTTTAGTTTCGTTTGCATATTTATTCAATCGTCCCCATTTTTTTCAAAAACTCAGTCATGGTGATATGACCATTGCTGCAAAAATATTGTTTGCGCCTTACTTTGTATTTGCTTGGATCAATAGCCGAATCTGGACCTATCGCCATCCTGAAGATTCTAAAATCATCAAAATCAATCAGAGTTATATTTATTTAGGTCGCTATCCGTCCAAACACGTCATGCAGCAATATGATGCTTTACTCGATTGTTGCGCAGAATTACCCACTTATCCAAAATGCTCCTATGCTCAAAACTTGAGTTTGGACCTGATTCCTTTACAGGCCAATCAGCTACATAATGCTGTAGAGTCTTTAGAACTATTCTTGAAATCTAATAACAATGATGAAGCACAAAACATCTTGGTCTTCTGTGCTTTGGGATATTCACGAAGTAGTGCTGTAGTTGCCGCATTATTATTGAAACAACATCCTGAATATTCAGTCGAAGATGTTTTACGGATTATTCGCCATAACCGTCCTTGGGTTGTGCTTAAAACACCGCAAATAAAACATTTAAATACTTATCGTTTAAAACTTAAAGGACTTGCACCATGAATTTACAACTTGTGGTGCTATCAAAGTTGTTGCAATCCACCACTGGATTGCTCATTTCAGCTTATGTAGCAGCGATCCTCACGCTCTGGCTCATCATCCAGTTTGGCAATGTGATGCTATTCGATTTGCTATATGTAGTGATTTGTCTAGTTTTGCTTGGAATACAACATTATTTAAGCCTGAGAATCAAATTTGATTCGGCACTGTTAGCCACTGTCGCTGAATACAGCCAAACCCAAAGCCTAGAACAAACCACCAAAGAGCTGGACTTAAGTTTAATTAACCTAAAATTAATGCCTACAAATAAATGTGGCCGCGCATGGGAACTACGTGAGTTAGGTTGTCTGGCTTTATTTAAATGGCAGATCTTTGTGCTTTGCTTGCAATACATCGCATTCATCTGCATATTTTTACTGTATAAATAATTCACAATAATTTGAAGCCATGCCAAATCCATTAGACACTTCAAGGAATGCTCACTCACCAATGAAAGGTAATTTTTTAAGCCGTTCAATTGCTCGCTATATTGCCTTTCTCACTCGTCGTGGTGCGCGGCTGCTCACGGGCGCGCGGAGTCTGTGGGTCGGGTGCAAACCAGTTATGAAACAGCGTATTTATTATGCAAATCATAATAGCCATATCGATTTTATTTTGCTTTGGTCCTCTTTACCGACAGATCTCAGACGGAAGACGCGTCCTGTAGCTGCTTCGGATTATTGGTTAAAAGATGGCTTTCGACGTTTTCTCATTCAAGACACGTTTACTGGCGTCACTATTCAGCGAAATCGAGAGCAAAATCAAGATCCATTAGAACCGATCAAAACCGTATTAGCTCAAGGTGACTCGATTATTTTCTTTCCTGAGGGTACTCGAAATTTAAATGATGACGTTGAATTATTAGAGTTTAAAAGCGGCTTATTTCATCTCAAAAATCAATTTCCTGATGTTGAAATCGTGCCTGTGTGGATCTCTAATTTAAAACGTGTCATGCCTAAGGGTGCGCTTATACCATTACCTCTTTTGTCTACCGTTATATTTGGTAAACCTTTAGAAGCCCATAATGAACAGAGTAAAACTGAGTTTTTAAACTACGCTCAGGAAGAACTACTCAAGTTAAAAGCATTGGAGTATCAATAATGGAATTCACCAATGCGCAAATGACCTATGTATTGTTTGGTATCTTTGCAGTTATTTTGATTATTGCCTCAACCATTGGCTCCATTTTAAAATTTAAAGCGGGTTATGCACCTGCACCAGTTATCGACAATTTAAATGCGCGGATCAATGCATGGTGGGTCATGTTGTTGGTACTTGGTGTAGCAATTTCATTAGGAAAAATTGCTTTTGTGATCCTGTTTGCATTGATTTCACTCTTTGCTTTACGTGAATTTATCAGCTTACTTCCAACCCGTCGCGGTGATTATCTTCCGTTGCTGATCGCTTTTTATTTTGTCATCCCTTACCAGTATTACTTGGTGTATATCGACTGGTATGGGCTATATTCGATTTTTATTCCGCTGTATGTATTTCTTCTTATCCCTATCGCTACACTCAAAGCCGAAGATACCACGCGATTTTTAGAACGCAGTTCAAAAATTCAATGGGGTTTAATGATCAGCGTATTCTGTATTTCGCATGTGCCTGCGCTATTAAATCTCAAACTTCCCGGATTTGAAGGTGAAAAAATTTGGCTAGCGATCTGGTTGATCATGGTGGTACAAGCCTCCGATGTCTTACAATATGTCTTTGGCAAGCTATTTGGAAAGCACAAAGTCGCACCGATACTTTCACCATCTAAGACTGTTGAGGGGTTAATCGGAGGCATTGCTTTAGCTACTGCTCTAGGTGTTGCCATGTCATGGCTTACACCCTTCAGCTATCTACAGGCTGCATGTATTGGTTTTATTGTTTGTATATTCGGTTTCTTTGGTGGTCTTGTCATGTCAGCCATTAAACGCGATCATGGTGTAAAAGATTGGGGACAACTCATCCAAGGCCATGGTGGCATGCTCGACCGAATTGATTCCATCTGCTTTTCTGCACCGATTTTTTTCCACATTTTGCGCTATTGGTGGTCTTAAGAAGTGACTAAGTTTCAAATAGAAAATTTGGGATTTTAAATGATGTTACGCATGTAGAATTAATTTCACATTTTAAAAATGATTTTTAAGTCAATGCGACGGTGTCTTACATCTAAGGATTGAATAAAGATCTTAGCCTTCGGCTGGAGATACTTTTGTTTCGGCAAAATGAGAAGCGAAGCTTCGAAAGGAAACCATCTTGCGGTGCAATGCACCTCACCGACAAAACTCGTTCACTAACGTCTAATTATTCAAAGAATCGCAGAAACATTTTTGATTACAATAAGTCTTGTCTCAAACAATTTCGGATGACGTTACCGTGTATCGTTCTTTTATTTGAATCAACGTGCACTTCTGATGTTACTGCGTAGCATCGGTTAATAATACACACAATAAAAAAATCCCAAGCAAACAAGCTTGGGATTCTTCTCATCAGGTATTCGATTTAAACGACTGAAATTGCAAACTTTTTAAAAATACTTGCACGACGTTTAGGATGAATATTGGCTTTAGTTAAATCACCTTGATAGTGATCATAGACACGTTTATCCATCATCTTAAACCAAATCGATGGGACTAAAGCAGGAATTAGCATAGTGGCATAGCCGCTAGGCAACTCTGGCGCTTCATCAAAATGTCTTAATGCCTGAAATGGACGAGTCGGATAAGCGTGATGGTCTGAATGTCGTTGTAATTGATACAAAAATAGATTGGTCACAATATTATTATTATTCCAACTATGTTCAGGCATGGTGCGCGCATAACTTCCATCCGTTTTTTGCTCACGCTTCAGGCCATAATGTTCAATATAATTAATAATTTCAAAAAGGCTGATTCCATAAAAGGCCTGTGTAACTAAATACGGTGTCACGCCTTTACCAAACATTTTCAGCATCGAGGCATGAAAACCTGCACTCATCGCCCAACCATGAAACAGTTCATTGTCCTTCGAAAAGAAACTTAAACCTTTACGTTTTAAACGTTGTTTTTCAATCTGTACCGCCGATTTAATTCCACCAAATACAGTGCGTGGCCAAAACTCATAAAAAGTTTCGCCCATTTTTGAAGATGCAGGATCTTCAGGCGTTGCCGCACGTTTATGGTGTCCATATGGATGTTCTATACGGAAATGGCTATAACCTAAAGGTGCGAGCGTCGCATGTGCCCAGTAGTGGTCTTTTTTATGTGGTCGATGGCAGAGTTCATGTGCTGTATTTACGCCAACACCATTAATGGCACCCATCGAAATCCCAAGTAGAACTTGATCTAATAATGAAACATCTTTACGGGTAACCACATAGCCTGCAAAAGCGTTCGCTGCCATTTGCAGTGGAATAAATAATTTGACGATCCGATCATAATAGGGATCATTCACTAAAACTTTGATGTCATCATCTGTCGGGTTATTGGCATCATCACCGATCAGTGCATCCAGTGCAGGAATAATGACATGCAGTAGAAGCGGCCCGCCCATGGCAAATAGTTTTTTTGTCGGTTTTGGACCAAAATGATAACCCGCCAAGATCCCCATACCAATGACTGGTAAACCTGGACTCAATAGCCAACCATAACGTTTTTTATCTAAAACACTACAGATTTTGCTTTCTAACTGAGCGAGCTGCTGTTCATTTAATTTTACTGGTGCATTCATGCGCTAGACTTCCTTAATTACTTCTTCTGTGTTTATATTCGTAAAATATGGGCAGCCAGAACAGTTTTAAGCGTCCAAAAAAACTATGCTATCGTCTTTGGCATTTAAGGATAAATGTTGACCTTTAAGCACATAGTGACCATCTATAAATACAAAATTAATATGAGTAAATATTTGAAATATGGATGCTTTAAGTAAAATTTTTGATGATATTCATCTCCACCGATCTGAATATATTTATTTGAGATCAAAGCATCCTTGGGCTTTTCATTTTCAAGATCACAATGCCATGGTTGCGTATGTGGTGATTCAAGGTCAGTGTGTTGTGCATATAGATCAAGAGCAGGTCTTACTTGAAGCTGGCGATCTTTGCCTTATTCCCTCAGGGCAAAATCATTACTGCAAATCTATACAGTCTGATGTCTTGGTTGAGTCAATAAACATCACACCACTGTTTCAAGAGCAACGAAATAAAACCATTGAATTAAATTCTGCCGAATCTCATAAAGCAGAGGAATTATTTGTACTAGCGATCCGTGGGCATGTCGACAGCATTATGGCAAAGCCCTTAGTGAATGCACTCCCCACGCTATTGCATACACCACACATCATGAGCAGTACCGCACCTGAATGGTTGCAAATTGGCTTACATTTTCTGGCCGTTGAAGCGCATCAGATCCGTCCAGGCCGCGACAAAATTTTGGATCATCTGGTGAGTATTTTATTTATCGAATGTGTGCGTGATTATATTGCAGCCTTGTCAGATTCAAGCAGTTGGTTGCATGCCTTGAGTCATCCTGAATTATCCAACGCTTTGGCCGCGATTCATGAAAAACCGCAGCATGCTTGGACCGTCGAAAGTTTGGCAGAACAATGTTGTATGTCGCGTTCTAAATTTGCCAGTTTATTTACTCAAATGCTCGGTGAATCACCACTCGCCTATTTGCAGCAACATCGTTTGCGACTGGCAACACAGCACTTACAAACGGGGCAACTGACTATTCAGCAAATTGCCCATCGTATCGGCTACTCATCTGAAACGGCATTTAGCCAAACTTTTAAAAAGTTTTATGATCTAACACCGAGCCAGTATAGACAGCAGCATCAACTCGCAAAAACTGAGTCACCTTAAAGGTTTAATCTAAAAGCTTTAAAATCGCTTCCACAGGGTTTTCACTGTTGCCTGAAAGCAGTTGTTTATGCATGGTGATGTGCTGCATCACTTGAATTTGCGATTTTTCAACATCCATCAAGCTTTCAATTTCTGCTGCTAATTTTTCAGGCGTTGCATCATGTTGGATGAGTTCCTGAATCACTTTTTTGCCCGCAATAATATTTGGCAATGAATAATACGGAATTTTGATCAGCAATTTCACCACATGATAGGTCAGCCAATTTAACTTATAAAAAGTCACCATTGGACGATGTAAAAGCATCGCTTCTAAGGTTGCCGTTCCTGATGCTAAAGCGACAATATTCGATGCGTTCATCACCTGACGGCCAATTTTAGATTCCGTATCGTTGTTTTCCATCAAGCGAACTTTGGCTTGTAATGCTTCAGGGTACTGCTTGAGCAACAATTCGATTTGCTGTTTACGTGCATCATTGATTGCAGGAATCAGGAACACATAGTCTGGATGCTGCTCCGTCAAAATCTGTGCGGCGGACAGTACCAAAGGCCCCAAACGCTCAATTTCACCGCGACGGCTGCCCGGAAGTAATGCAATATGTTTTTGATGCTCATCTAAGCCTAACTCGTGTTTAGCTGCAACGAGTGGATTATCTAAAGGCAACTGACTTGCCAATGGGTGTCCGACAAATGCAGCCGGAACTTGCCATTTTTGAAAAAATGCTTTTTCGAAAGGAAATAAACAAAGAACTAAATCGATACTCGCCTTGATGCCATGTACACGCCCTTGACGCCACGCCCATACTGAAGGGCTGACATATTGCACTGTTTTAATTGGTAGCTGTTTTTGCTTTAAGCTCTTAGATAAACGCAAATTAAAATCCGGTGCATCTATCCCTACAAAAACATCGACAGGGTTTTCAGTCCATTTTTCAACCAGACCATCACGTACAGCAAAGAGTTTTTTAATATCTTTTAAGACTTCAACAATCCCCATCACCGATAAAATATCCATCGGATAATAGCTGTTAAAGCCTTCTGCAATCATTTGCGGACCACCAATGCCTTCAAATTCCGCATCAATCCCTTGCTCTCGAAAACTACGGATAAGCTTGGCGCCTAATGTATCCCCCGATACTTCCCCAACCACGATGCCAATTTTAAGTTTCCGATTTTGCAAAAGTCTGTCCTTTTAACTCAATTTTCTTTAGCTATAGATTCTATACGAGTCCTTCGCAAAGTTAATAGATTTCCCAAAAAAAGCTGCACGTCTTTAATTCACCATTTTAGAAATATTCATCACTGCTACTTAGCTGCTGATTAAAATTTTTCCGCCAATGGTTCGGATTTGTGCCGTATTTATTCTTAAACATTTTACGAAATAGCACTGCGGTATTAAAACCAGAGGCTTCCGCAATTTTATCAATTGAGTAATCCGTCACTTCGAGCAATTCAGCCCCACATCGCAGTCTTTCATTATTTAACCATGTGACAATAGGTAGTTTTGACGCATGTTTAAAATGTCTAGTTTGTGTCCTTCTACTCATATTCGAATAATGGCGAAACCTTATCTTTTTAAGGAGTATAGATTTTGCAGGAATGGACTTTAAGTTCACAGTCGCATATATCGATAAATAACTAATTAAAGACTAGGAAAATAAACCTACGGTGCGTTTTTTGGTATTAGATATGCATTTCAGATAGTCATCACCTTATATTCTAAATACATGATTTCACTGCAGCATAATCTCCATTTGAACTATCAACCAGTTGAGAAAGCCGAAATCAATAACTTAGCTTAGTAAAAATTCATGTATTTCCAAATTAAAGACACTCTTTATCTATTTTTTTCACAAGCAAATCACTAATCGAGACAACGACTTATATCAATTAGTCATAAGATATGCACGTTTTTTGATATTTGGCATTCAGCGATGGTCGGTCCTTTAGAGTTCATTCTGGCAGGTGTAATTGTAGGTTTCTGCGTAGGTATTACCGGCGTTGGCGGTGGTTCATTGATGACCCCGATCCTGATCAGCCTGTATAAAATTGAACCCCATATTGCGATCGGCACAGACCTACTATATGCCGCAATTTCAAAATTTTGTGGTTCTTTAGTTCATGCACGTAAAATGAATATTGTATGGACCATTGTTATTTGGCTTGCAGTCGGCAGTATCCCTGCGTCTTTTGCGACCCATTGGGTACTTGAAAACTATCTCAGCCAATCGACACATTACAAAACCGTCTTAACCATGTTTTTAGGTTTTATGCTGACGATTACAGGGATCTCAATTATTTTCCGTGGTCATATCGAAAAATTCTTTAATAAATTTCGAAAAACTGATCAGTTGGATGATATGAGTGCTGATCTGGAGCGTATCAATTTCCAAGCTAAAAATAAGCGTGCATATATCATCATCATGGGCATTATTTTAGGCGTATTCGTTACCCTATCGTCTGTTGGTGCAGGTGCCTTCGGTATTATGGCATTGGTACTCATGTTCCCTAATTTACCAATGATTCGAATTATTGGTTCAGACGTCGTACATGCCGTGCTTCTTACACTGGTTGCTGGCTTGGGTCATATGAGCTCAGGTAATGTCGATTTTCATTTATTGGGTTGGTTATTGGTGGGTTCTATTCCCGCGATTGTGGTCGGAACTTTGATCAGCTCACGTTTACCTGAAAAAGTCATTCGTAAAGTCTTAGGCATTACCTTGTTTGTTTTAGGCATGAATTTCATTATTAATCCAGTAAAATCAAAACCTGTTGAAAAACCAACAACTGCAATGTTGATCGCACCAATAGTAAATAGTCAGCAGGTTTAAATTAACTGCCCGATTCATCACTTTTTTTTCAGAGACTTATTGATCTTTTTTATAACATTTGAATGCTATATTCATGTTATATTCGGCTCACGAAACAACCTTTTGTATAATCAAACCAGTGACGGCAATGAATACTTTACAGTCAAATTCTATTACCCAAAACGACATTGATGACGTGAATGTAAAAAGCATTCAGCCTCTTGTTACTCCTGCAGAACTAAAAAAAGAGCTACCTCTGACTGAAACTGCCTATCAAACAGTCCTTAAGGGCCGTGAAACTGTACGTAATATTTTAGATGGAAATGACAAACGTCTTTTTGTTGTCATTGGTCCATGTTCAATTCACGACACAGTCGCTGCACATGATTATGCTGACCGTTTAAAAGTTTTAAGTGACAAAATCCAAGATACAATTTATGTCGTGATGCGTGTGTATTTTGAAAAACCACGTACCACTGTGGGTTGGAAAGGTCTAATTAATGACCCAGACATGAACGATTCTTTCAACATCGAAAAAGGCTTACGTATTGGTCGTAAACTTTTACTTGAATTGAATGAAAAAGGTTTGCCTTGTGCAACTGAAGCACTCGATCCAAACTCACCACAGTACTACCAAGATCTTATCTCTTGGTCAGCGATTGGTGCGCGTACCACTGAAAGCCAAACACATCGTGAAATGTCTTCTGGCCTTTCTTCACCAGTTGGCTTTAAAAATGGTACAGATGGCGGTTTAACCGTTGCGACCAATGCCATGCAATCTGTTAAACATGGTCATAGCTTCTTGGGCTTAAGTGACCAAGGTCAAGTTTCTGTTATTCGTACCAGTGGTAACCCATATGCACACGTTGTACTTCGTGGCGGTAACGGTAAACCAAACTACGACGCAGGTTCAGTTGCAGATGCTGAAGCGGCATTAGCCAAAGCAAAAGTTAGTGGCAAAATCATGATTGATACCAGTCATGCAAACTCAAACAAAGACCCGTACCTACAACCCCTTGTTCTGAAAAATATTACTGAACAAATCCTTGACGGAAACAAGTCAATCGTGGGTATTATGGTAGAAAGTCACTTAAAAGGTGGTCGTCAGGATATTCCTGCCAACCTCTGTGACCTCGAATATGGTAAATCAGTGACTGATGGCTGTATCGATTGGGATACGACTGAAAAAGTCTTGTTAGAGATGCATGAAGCACTTAAAGACGTGTTACCGACACGCTAAGTGAATGAAAAACGCCATCTTCGAGATGGCGTTTTACTTTGAAGGATTATTTGTCAGATGAATGAAATCGAAAATGCGTTAAGTCACATTGAAAACTTCCAATATATACATGAACACTTATTAACGTCCGGTCAACCATCTCCTTCTGAGCTTCAAACGATCAAAGAATATGGTGTTTCAACAGTTATCAATTTAGCCTTGACCGATGCATCCAATCATATCGAGCATGAAGACCGCATTTGCCTAGATCTAGGCCTGAACTACATCCAAGTTCCAATCTCTTGGGATACTCCTTCAGATGATCAATGCCTTTTAGTACTCGATATGATTGACCATTTGGTTCAAGGTCAAACGGTTTGGCTGCACTGTGCAAAAAACTTCCGTGTCAGCAGTTTGATGTATTTATATCGTCAATACTATATGGATGTTGATATGCCAAAGGCTCAAGATTTGATGCATCAAATTTGGGAACCCAATGAAACATGGACAGGTTTAATCCATGCGGTTGCCTTACAACTTCAAGGCCGTAAAGCAACTCAAGATTTACAACATGCACTGATCCATCCAGATCATTTTGCGTGAGAAATCAGTACTGTTGCAGTAGAAAGAATACCTTCTTGGCGACCAGTAAACCCTAATTTTTCGGTGGTGGTCGCTTTGATGCTAATTTGTGTGACTTCAACATCCATAACATCTGCGATACTTTGACGCATTTCTAAATTATGTTTTGCTAATTTAGGGCGCTCACAAGCCACGGTAATATCAGCATTATTAAGTACATATCCACGATCTAAAATCAGTTGGTAGACGTGTTTTAAAAGTACTCGACTATCGGCACCTTTAAATTTTGGATCTGTATCTGGAAAATGCTGACCAATATCTCCAAGTGCCAAAGCACCTAATAATGCATCACAAAGCGCATGCAATACCACATCACCATCTGAATGCGCTTTGAGTCCATGTGTATGTGGAATTTGAACACCAGCAAGCGTTACAAAGTCACCTTCTTCAAATGCATGCACATCCATGCCCTGACCGATACGAATTTGAGCTATCATGCTTGAGTTCCTTGAGAAAATAATGATTGAAATCTTGTATTCACGCTTTCTATTTCGCTATAGTGTGGGCAAGCGCAACACAGTGAAAGTATAAGCGATCATGCTGTTGAAAACTGAAATAAATATCATCAAAAAATTCGGACTAGTTCTGCTAATAGGTTCTGGCCTAGCGATGTTTACGCATGCAGAAAAGATAGACTGTGATCAGGCCAATACTCAGGCAAAAAAAAATTACTGTTCTGACGGTTTTGAAGAACAGCGTGAAAAGTTAGATGGGCTTTTTTTAACAGCGCACTTAATTACCGATGCCCCAATACGCTTACTGATAGATACGCAAAAATTATGGTACAGTCGTGTTCAGCAATGCAAAAACTTGGAGTGTTTCAAACAACAGTTTGAACTTCGCCATGAAGATTTGAATATTTATACCTCGATGAACCAAAGTTTAACGCAGCATTATCTTAAATTTGAAAATGGTCATTTTGCGACATCACCTGTACATTTAAAGGTGCATCAACTGGGCAAAGACAGCATCAAAATTGAAGGCATTGCCTATCGTAATCCGAACAATCGAGTCGAAACACAAACCATTCCCTTTTTAGCTTACACAACACCCGAACAAAAAAATCAAATCACCGATAATGAACACGACTGCAAATATCAGTTCAATTACAGTAAAGCCTTACTCTCAGTAAAAACTGAACAAAAAGGCTGTGAACGTTTTGCAGGGATTTATCGTTTATATGATTAAGATCAAATTCGAATGACTTAGAAAAATACAAAAAAAGCCTCAACATTGAGGCTTTTTTGATGTCTACAATTTTTTGATGTCTACAATATGTCAGTTAAATCGGATGTGTTTGCTGCACTTGCTGGCTGATCATTGCAGCTGTTGCCGCAGATAAAGTCCATCCAAGGTGACCATGCCCTGTATTATAGAAAATATGATCTCGCTTACCTGCATGCACTACTGGCATCATATTGGGCATCATTGGTCGTAAACCCGCCCACGGCACCACATGTTCTGTTGATAGATTAAAATTACGATTCGACCAATCAATTAAAGGCTGAATGCGATCGGCACGAATATCTCGGTTATAGCCATTAAACTCTGCCGTACCTGCAACACGGAGTCGATTTGCACCTAAGCGTGAAGTCACAATTTTGGCACTTTCATCCAACAGACTTACCCAAGGCGCATTGGCCTGACTTTGTTCATCATTTAAATTAATGGTGATTGAATATCCTTTGACTGGATACACATTTACGCGATCACCGAGTTTATGTGCAAGTTCATAACTACCTACGCCACCACAGACCACCACAGCATCTGCTTCAAGTATGCTATCAGCATCAGGATGTTCCATATTTTCATCACTGGCTTTTAACTGAACATTGACACCTTTTGCATGATGTTCAAAGTCAGTCACCTCAAAACCCCACATATATTTCACATCAAAGCGTTCCGTTGCTTTGGCAAGCTGCGTTGTAAATTTATGGATATCTCCAGTGGCATCACCCGGACAATAAAAGCCTCCATAGTATTCACCTGTCAGACTAGGCTCAATGTCACGGATTTCAGCTAATGTCACAGGATGACGCTCTAAGCCACCCTCACAGAGCATATTATTAACTTGAGTCGCTACCTCATAATCATGTTGATTATGAAAGAAATGTAAAATGCCGCGTTTTTCTAAATCAAACTGTAAGTTTTCATGCTCAGCTATTTCAAATAAGCGCTGACGTGCCATCAATGCAAGACGGACAGTCTCGTGAGTATTTTCACGATAATCTTTAATATGCCCCATAAATTCAAAAAGCCATGAATATTTGTGTAGATTAAAACTTGGATTTAATAATAATGGCGCGGTTTTTTGTGACATCCATTTGATGCCTTTCACCACCGTTGCCTTTTGGTTCCAGACTTCAGCATTACACGCAGATAATTGTCCACCATTGGCAAACGACGTTTCCATCGCAGGATAAAGATGTTTATCGACCACAGTGACACGATAACCGAGTAATCCGAGTTCGTAAGCTGTCGTTACCCCAGTAATACCTGCACCAATCACAACTATATGACACATATAGGCTCCTTGGAAATTATATTTCCTATGTTTGCCCCATCTGTCATTGGTACCTGAGAGCTTTGGTTCCTTGCGAAGCAATGTGAACCTTCCCCTTCGGTGAGTAGGTCTAGCCTACTTCTCTCCAGATCTTTTATATGATTACAGTCCTTTTGCCTGAGAGTTTCCTGGGGGAACTTGCTCCTTCGGCGAGCACGATCTGTGCTTCTCTCCTGCAATCATCCATTCATTTTTATTCGGCATTCCTCTTGGTATTGCCTTAGTTAGATATGAGCAATATTTGTACCAAATCTCAAGTCCTATTTGGGTTAATATTGTTAAATATTATTTTTTATCAATTTAAGTTGTTAGTCTATAAATTTAAAATCATTTTTTTCTACACCTAAATACTTCATCTTTAAAATAAAGGTTTAAAATACTGAATGAAATTTATACCTAGAAAAATTGAAGTTTTATGTCGGATTCAACACTTTTCTCTCGCTACGCATCTGTGATCAAAACACATGCTATTGAAGAATTAACTCAAAGTGATTTACTCCTACTTAAGACTCTGGGAACTATTCAAAGCTTTTATGCACCATTCGAGGCCATAAATCATAATGCAAAAGTGGTTATCGTCGGCATCTGCCCAGGCCAGCAACAATGGCGTAATGCATTAATCGCAGCAAAGGTCGGCTTAGAACAGCAAGTATCTGAGGAAAACATTCTTAAACTTGCCAAGAATAGTGGCGCTTTTAGCGGCCCTATTCGTAAAAATTTAACTCAACTGCTAGATCATATTGGATTACACAATCAATTAGGCATACAGACCACTGCTGAGCTATTTAGCAATCATCAAGATATAGTGCAAATGTGCTCGGTTTTACAGCAATGCATTTTGGTCAATGGAAAAAATTATGCTGGCTCAACACCCGCAATGCTAAAAAATGAATTATTAAAACAACATATTGATGATTATTTTATTCCTATGGTCCAACAGCTTCCTAACGCAATTTATATCCCGCTAGGCAAAGGTGTAGAGGAGGTTTTAAATTATGTAAGCAGCTTAGGCTATTTAAATGATCAGCAGATTCTAGCTGGACTTCCCCATCCATCAGGTGCAAATGCTGAACGGATCAAATATTTTTTAGGTGAAAAACCACGTGACCAATTATCTCGAAAAACCAATCCCGAGCAGATTGATAGCGCGAAATCACAGATTTTGCTTAAGATATCTAAATTTCTATGAAGTGCAATAAAGATCACTAAAAAATATTTTTTATCTGAATATCGAACACTTATATCAAAGCAGTGCTCAAACAAAACTAGAAAAGTGTGATGTATTTTACTTTTTTGTTTTTCTGTGTGAATATGCGCCAAAATAAATATTGCTCATAAAAATAACGCTAACATGGAAATACGCATGAAAAATTATTTAGTTCTAGGATTTACACTCCTACTACTCACGGGTTGTATTACCGTACCTAAAAATAAACCTGAAACAAGAACCTTGAAGCTAAAAGGTGTGAATACCGTTGAAAACAGCAAAGTGATCCAACGGACCAATACTCGAGGTCAGTTACTATGTGAAGCTGGCAAAAATGTCCTGAACTTGCCATTGATTGGCTGAAAAGCAAAGGTGAGTATGCACTTTCACTGCATTCTTATGATCAACAGCAGCTTGATATGAGTGAAATATCTTTTGTGATTGACGGCAAAGTTTTGTCTTATCCTGCAATTGGTCGAACAAATTATCGTCGCTTAGATAATTCAAATGTGATTGATTCTTCTAATACCGTGATGATCCCAGATGCTGTGCTTAAAAAATTTCGGGACGCAAAAAATATTGCTGTGATTATGAATACCAACCAAGGTGAAATCGCACACTATATGTTAAAAAACCAAAAATCTTCAGATGCCTATCGTCTATTTTTACGTGCTTATTCTTAAGACCAAATAGTCTAAAATAAAAATCCCAGAAGTTAGTGTATGTTTTCTTTTGGGATTTTTTATTCGTCTCATCTTATAAATTGATCAAATGCATCACATGATCTTTATTTTATTCGTTTAATTAATTGTTTAATTGTCAGTTCACATATCGGTTGACCTACTTCTAGATGAAGAGGATAGGCTTGATTTTCATCTGTTATGTTATAGCCACGTCGTTGATAATATTTTATTAATTCTAAACGCCGATCAATCACATACATGACAAATTCTTCAACATTGGGTTCAATCAACATCGCTTGTTGTTCTGCAAATTGCAATAATTTTTTTCCTAATCCCTGAGCTTGCTCATCTGGGTGAATTGCAAAATGACCAATTTCACAGCTCATTCCCTGCATTTGAATACCAATACACCCCTTGATCTGTGTATTTTCTGACTCCATCACATATAGATGAAAATCCTTTTTTTGTAAGAGTTGACTGAGTTGAGAGACATTTATTCGATTTCCTCGAACAATATGATGTTCCGTGGTCCAACTCTTGGGATGATTCTCCCGATAGGCTATATTCATTAAGCTTTCGAGCTGCTGAATATCACCAAGTAAAGCATGTCTTATATTCATATTTTTTAGCTATTTATTTTCATAGGCCTATTTTACTGAAATAAAAAAACCAGACAATTGTCTGGTTTTTTTAAAGCAATGTGCTCATCAGTGTGACTTGCTAACGCTATTCACCAACAGCATCGGAACAAAAAGCAGTGCTTTGTTATTTATCCTCTGTGACTCGCTAACGTTACTCACCAAATCGCGTTCGAAACAAAGCAACGCTTTGTTATTTATCCACTGTGACTCGCTAACGCTACTCACCAACCGCGTTCGGAACAAAGCAGCGCTTTGTTATTTATCCAATGTGACTCGCTAACGCTACTCACCAACCGCGTTCGGAACAAAGCAGCGCTTTGTTTCCTCACTTGGGTTCAATTGGGGCAAATGGAGCGACAACATCCGCATTTTGTGCACGGTTACGCATGAAGTGATCCATGAGCACAATTGCTAACATCGCCTCTGCAATTGGTGTCGCGCGAACACCGACACAAGGATCATGACGACCTTTGGTCAACACATCTGTATCTTCACGATTAATCGTAATGGTTTTACCCGGCGTAGTAATGGAAGCTGTTGGTTTCAAGGCGATCGCAACACGAATGTCTTGACCACTCGAAATACCGCCCAAAATGCCGCCTGCATGGTTTGCCAAGAAACCATCCGTAGTTAATTCATCACGGGTTTCATGACCAAACTGCTCAGCAACGCCAAAGCCATCACCAATTTCAACACCTTTTACAGCGTTGATGGACATCATAGCATGTGCAATATCTGCATCTAAACGATCAAATACAGGCTCGCCCCAACCGACTGGAACTTGTGTCGCAATAATTTCCAGTTTGGCGCCACAGCTCGTTCCTTGTTCACGAAGTGACGTTACGAGAGCTTCAAAACGTGGGACGGCATCTGCATCACCACAGAAAAATGGGTTATTCGGAACTTCAGTCCAGTCCAATTTCTCTGCTTTTTCGGTACCAATTTGGGTTACATGACCACGAATTTCTATGCCGAATTTCTCAAACAAGTATTTTTTAGCAATCGCACCTGCAGCAACACGCATCGCAGTTTCACGAGCACTCGAGCGACCACCACCACGATAATCACGGAAACCATACTTATGTGTATACGTATAGTCTGCATGACCCGGACGGAAGGTTTGCGCGATGTTGCCATAATCTTTTGATTTTTGATCTGTGTTACGGATCAATAGACCAATCGATGTACCGGTCGTTTTGCCTTCAAATACGCCTGAAATAATTTCAACTTCATCGGGTTCTTTACGCTGAGTTGCAAACTTAGATGTGCCCGGCTTACGACGATCCAGATCCTTTTGCAAATCGGCTTCAGTCAGTTCAATACCCGGTGGAACCCCATCCACAATGGCCATCAGACCAACGCCATGAGATTCACCACAAGTCGTTACACGGAAGAGTTGCCCTATACTATTACCTGCCATGTCAAACGACTCCTTATGCTTGAACAGATTGAATGAATAAATCTCGGTATTCGCGGCATTGAGCAGCAGTCAATGCAAAGATACCTGTACCGCCTTTTTGGAACTGTAACCAGTAAAAATCAACGGTATTGAAGTTTTGACGCATTGCCCATTCTGAGTTACCCACTTCGATCACAATTAAGCCATCTTCAGTCAGGTAATCTGCAGCTTGTGCCAACATTTTACGGACAAGATCCAAACCATCTTGACCCGCAGCAAGCGCCATTTCAGGTTCATGGTGGAATTCTTCTGGTAAATCTGCCATGTCTTCAGCATCCACATATGGTGGATTCGACACGATCAAATCATATTGATTTTCTGCTGGAATTTTGGCGAATAAATCAGACTCAAGTAAAGCCACTTGATATTGTTTATTGTGGTGTTCACAGTTAATTTGCGCCACTTCAAGTGCATCTTTAGACAAATCTGTTGCATCAACTTCAGCGTCTGGGAATGCATAAGCTAAAGCAATCGCGATACAACCCGAACCCGTACACATATCTAAAATGCGCTGAGGAGTTTTTGGATTGGCATTTTCAGGTAGATTATTAACTGCAGCACCCATCTCGCCATTTTCGCCTAAACAATAAGGTGCAAAACGGTTTTCAATTAACTCTGCAATTGGAGAACGTGGAATTAGTACACGTTCATCGACATAAAATGGCTTACCAAAGAAATACGACAAGTTTAGTAAATAAGACGTCGGCACTTTTTCATTAATACGACGTTCTAACAATGCTAAAAATTCTGCAACTTCACTTGGCAATAATTTCGCATCTAAGATTTCCGCATCTGCATTCCAATCTAGAGATAACGTTTGTAAAACCAATGCTGAGCTTTCAGCAAAATAGTCTTCTGTACCTTGTCCTAAGTGGGCATCATATTGACGTAAAGCTGTTACCCCAAAGCGGATATAATCACGAATTGTAGATAGGTTTTCAGCTGCTTCCTGTAAATGTTCAGGGCTAATAGTCGGTCGATCCACTTAAGGCGTCTCCAGTTCATAATTTTTTAAACGCCCTATGATACCTTGTTTTAATGCTATTTATAATAAAAATACGGCATTATTCACCGCTTGAAAGCATTTCTTAACCGTATATATGAGGTCTGATACATTCGCTGAAATGAAATGTGTACTTTATGCCTTTCTTCAGTATTCTATAAAATCTAATTAGATGAAAATTACGAATAAAAACCAATTCAAGCTCAATTGTTTAGCAATTTGTACTTGATCCTAAGCTTTAATTTCTTAAAATCATCCCCATACAAACAGTTAAATTTTAAATGCGGAGCTCCTATGAGCTATAAGCACAATAACCTCATGGCTATGCGTCAGAGCTATTGGGAAGACACTCAGTCTTTAAATGTGCAAACTGAAAAGGCATTTTTTCAGCAACTATTGATCGAACATCAAGTTTTCCCAAATGCGAGTCTAGAAAACGCACGCACCCTATTTTTTAGCTTACCGAGCATTATTATTGTCAAAGGTTATGCTGCCGGATTTAAAGACGAATCTGTCCAACATCTTATTCATCAACATATTGAAGAACATAAAACCGCATTGATGCAAAACGACACGGTAAAAATCAAATATCGTTTATAGTTTTCTTTCCAATGTACCTGTCTACGCGGCATCTTGCTTAAGTTTGCAAATGCTTACTGCATATTCAGTAAGTTGAACTATTTTAATACGTTAAGAAACGTTAAAATTAGCTACAATGTATTTTTCTGCGAATTGCTGATTAAAGGATTTAATTTACATGTCAGATCAGAACGATAAGCTCAAACACTTGAAAACGTCTTCTATGGATCGACGCTTATCTATCGCAAAGGCATCGCTACTTGCGGGAACTCGTTGGGCAGCATCAAACGCCACTTCTATTTTTTCGAGTGAAGAAGAAAAAGAGAAAAAGCGTAAAAAAGCCATGAAAGATCAGGCTGAATATCTCGTCGCAGAAATTGGTAAATTAAAAGGTTCAATTGTAAAAATTGGGCAAATGATGGCGTTGTATGGTGAACATTTTCTGCCTGAAGAAATCACCCAAGCCCTCAACACCTTGAACAATCAAACAGTTGCATTGGCATGGCCAGCCATCAAAGTCCAATTACAAAATCAACTTGGCTCAAAACTTGATGATCTCGTGATTGATCATGAGCCACTTGGTACAGCTTCTTTGGCACAAGTTCACCGTGCAAAACGTAAATCTGATGGTTTAGAACTGGTTTTAAAAATCCAGTATCCGGGTGTGGCAGATGCAATCGATTCGGATATGAATCTATTCAAAAACATGCTCAAACTGACACGAATGGTTCCTCAAACCCGTGAATTTGATCAGTGGTTTGATGAAGTTCGTGAAATGATGCATCGTGAAGTAAGTTATAAAATCGAAGCAGATACCACTCGCCGTTTTGCTGCACGCTTAAAAGAAGACCCGCGCTATATCGTGCCGCAAATCATTGATGGTTATTCAACACCTCAAGTGCTGTGTATGACTTTTGAACGTGGTGTACCGATTAACAGCCCAGTAATGCTGTCACTTCCTCAAGAGCGCCGTAATGCCTTAGGTGAAGCATCACTTGAAATTGCCGTACGCGAAATTTTTGAATGGGGTGAAATGCAAACCGACCCTAACTTCGGAAACTATTTGGTCCGTTTGGGCAATGGTGCGGATGTGCCCGATAAAATCGTACTCCTCGACTTCGGTGCGATCCGTCAGTTCGATGAGCATCTATTAGGCGTTGCGCGTAATTTGATTACCGCGGGTTACCATCACAGCTCTGAGCAAATGGTCAAAGCGATGACGGGTTATGAGTTCTTTGATGGTATTCCACAAAGTATTAAACCTGATATGGCTAAAGTCTTTTTGTTAGCGACAGAGGCATTTAGTAGCACTGCAAATAACCCGGACATCCCTGCTGGTGTTATGGACGAACAACAACGCTATGATTGGAAAAAAAGCCAATTACATAGCCGTGTGATGCAACAAGCGTCAAAATCGATGGCATCTCGTTACTTCTCAGTTCCACCTAAAGAGTTTATGTTTATTAGCCGTAAATTTATCGGTGCATATACCTTTATGACCGTCATTGAAGCAAAAACCAATGTTCGTCGTATGATTCAAAAATATCAATAATCATTCAATGCACACTTCAAGACTTGGCTAACCCAAATGTCAGCCAAGTCAATTTTAAAATAACAATACTTTTAATCCTTTTTACTTTTCTATTCTTAATTAATCATTTAGCTATCGAATCCCACCTAATCTCGCCGTTTATCTTTGACAATCATGCATGTCATTTATGACATGGTTTTTCTATCTTTGGCATGTCAGCATTAAATAAGAACAACGCAAATGGAAAACAACAATGACCAATATGGTAAACAAGGCTCAAGGATTTGGGCTCTCACTTTTAACTAAAATTGCCGGAAGTGATGTACTCGATCAGTTTAAACTGCGCAAATTTGTTGAAAAATCTTTGTATCAAAGCTCAAAAGCTGGTTTTAAAACCCTGAACCAGACGCAAAAAGCATTTCAGACCAACAAAGATGTGCATAAGCAACGTTTGCCAAATCAACAAAAATCATTATTTGATTTAAACCTGACTGAAGAACAGCAAATGACTGCTGATGCGATGCAGCACTTTGCCACAGAAGTCTTGTATCCACTTGCTCATCGAGCCGATCAAGAGGAAAGATTCCCTGAAGCGTTATGGCAACATATCCAAGATCTAGGTCTAAATTATTATGCCTTACCTGAAGATTTGGGTGGCGTTGCAGCAGAAAAAAACATCATTAGCAATATCTTAATTGCTGAACAATTGGCTGAAGGTGACTTTAGTTTAACAGCAGGTTTACTGTCGACATTTAGCTGTATCAACGCCATTACCCAATGGGGTTCCGAATCTGTTCAAGCAACCTACTTAGCGGCATTTGCAGATGATTCAGCCCTACGTGCAAGCTTTGCGGTTCAAGAGGCAACAGCGGCATTTAATCCCTATCAACTTAAAACTCACGCGATTGCTGATGGCCAGCAGTATAAAATCAGTGGGGAGAAAACCTTAGTCCTTCTAGGCGAACAGGCAGATGTGCTGTTAGTGAGTGCCATGCTCAATGGACAGCCTGAAGTTTTTATTGTGCAACGCGACCAGAGCATTAGCGCAAAAAAAACACCTGCTATGGGTTTGAAAGCCACTGAAACGGTAACTTTAAAATTTGATCAGACCCCTGCCCAACGCTTAGGAGATCAAGATTTCAATTACACCTCATTTATCGATCTTGGCAATTTAATGTGGTGTGCCATGGCTGTTGGTACCGCAACTGCAGTCAAGAAATATTGCATTCAATATGCAAACGAACGTACAGCTTTTGGGGAGCCAATTTCGCACCGTCAAAGTGTGGCATTTATGATTGCAGATATGGCAATCGAAATAGATGCCATGCATATGCTCATCCTTAATGCAGCAAGTCTAGCCGAAGCCGGCAAGCCTTTTCATCGTGAAGCCTATTTAGCCCGCGTGCTATGTGCTGAAAAGTCAATGAAAATTGGGACCGATGGCGTGCAAATATTAGGTGGTCACGGCTTTACCAAAGAACATCCCGTAGAACGTTGGTATCGAGACTTACGTGCCACAGCGATTCTTCAATCTGGCTTACATGCTTAATTCAGCAAAATAAAAACAAGGAAATGTCCATGAACTTACAAAATCCGAAAAAATTTAAATTGCTGATCGACCAAGCCCATGAAGTTGCTTTAAATGTTTTACGTCCTATTTCACGTAAATATGACAAAGCCGAACATGCCTATCCGAAAGAATTAGATATGTTATCTTCCCTCGTCGACGGTATGAATGATGGCGGTGATGGCATGAATGCAGGTGCCGCCGTCAATAAACGTGGCGACACAGACACGGGAAATAAAAACGGTGTCAATATGTCGACAGCCCTCAGTATCATCGAGATGTGCTATGGAGATACAGGCCTGTTGCTCAGCATGCCTCGCCAAGGGCTTGGAAATTCGGCTATTGCAGCAGTAGCCAATGATGAACAACTAGAGCGCTTAAAAGGAACTTGGGCCGCTATGGCTATTACGGAACCGAATTGCGGCTCTGATTCAGCAGCAATTCGGACAACAGCGACGAAAGATGGCGATGAATACATCCTCAATGGTGAAAAAATCTTTGTTACCTCGGGCGAACGTGCTGATTCAGTGGTGGTTTGGGCAACACTAGATAAAAAATTAGGTCGAGCAGCGATTAAATCCTTTGTTGTTGAAAAAGGTACGCCGGGCATGACTGTAGAACGCTTAGAACATAAATTGGGTATTAAAGCCTCTGATACTGCTGCCATTAGTTTTGTAGATTGTCGTGTCCCTGCTGCAAACTTATTAGGCAATGCTGAAATTGATGTAGCAAAGGGTTTTGCTGGGGTTATGGAAACTTTTGATAATACTCGGCCGCTGGTTGCTGCGATGGCTATTGGCTGTGCAAAGGCATCTTTAGAGCGAATTAAAGAAATCTTCAAAGATGAACTAGATGA
Source organism: Acinetobacter sp. YH12045 (assembly GCF_013419925.1). Classification (NCBI taxonomy): domain Bacteria; kingdom Pseudomonadati; phylum Pseudomonadota; class Gammaproteobacteria; order Moraxellales; family Moraxellaceae; genus Acinetobacter; species Acinetobacter sp. YH12045. The sequence continues at coordinate 733,060 of NZ_VOZE01000001.1, forward strand.
GCAGTATTCAACACCGATCTTACAAAGCTCGAATATTGCTGCACAAATCTACCGTATGGAAGCAGACTGGGAAGCAGCACGTCTACTCATGCTCAAAGCCGCATGGATGGCCGACAACAAAAAACCTAACTCACGTGAAGCATCCATCGCTAAAGCAAAAGCAGGCCGTGTAGGTAATGAAATCACATTAAAATGTGTAGAGCTCGCAGCTGCAGTTGGTTATAACGAAGATGAATTATTGGAAAAATGGGCACGTGATTCAAAAATCCTCGATATATTTGAAGGCACACAGCAAATTCAACAATTAATCGTTGCACGTCGTGAACTGGGTAAAAGTTCAAGCGAATTAAAATAATTTTTTGCTTGAGTAATTTTAAACTTAGAGATGGATTTTTTTATAGGATCAGTCTATAAACAATCCATCTTTTTGTTTTTCGATCATTATGTTTCAAATCCGACCACTTCAAATTGAAGATAATGCAAGCATTGCCAATGTCATTCGCACAGTTTCCAAAGAATTTGGATTAGCACCTGAATCAGGATTTGCCGTTGCAGATCCAATTTTAGATGATTTATATCACGTTTATGCACAAGCAAATGCACAATATTGGGTTATTGAAAATCAACACGGTACAATTTTAGGTGGTGGCGGCCTTTCTCCTTTAGCTGGAGATTCAAGCATTTTAGAAATCCAAAAAATGTATTTTTTGCCTGAATTACGTGGTCATGGTTTAGCCAAAGATATTTTAGAACTTTGTTTTCAATTTGCCAAAGATCATAATTTTAAAGCGTGTTATTTAGAAACCACACATACACTTGGGCAAGCGGTGAAACTCTATGAAAAAGTAGGATTTCAACACTTACAAGCTCCCAAGGGCAATACAGGTCATAGCCAAGCATGTGAAATTTGGATGCTTAAAACGCTTTAATAAACTTAGATTTAATTAATTTCGCTGAAAAGGTTTTAGAGCTTTTTCAAATAGAGATATTTAATGAGTGGATATTCAAGTTTTTTATAATTAAAGATCTCCGCTTTTGAATAACCCACAATCTTAAGTAAGTAAGAATGTAAAGAGAGAAATACTAACTCAATTAACACGATCTGCTTTTCTCTCTTCACTTAGACAATCATGTAATTTGAGTACATTTCCATCAATTTTTACAATTACACTGTATAGAGCAACTTAAGAAAATATTGACCTCTGAGTCTCCAGTTCATACTATCACTTTAGAAATTACACTTAGCCATGATTATTTTAAAGTGAATATAAATGCAGAATGTACTGAATAAAACTCGCCTTTCAACTCGTCTTTCGTCGCTCCTAAGCGCTCACAGCTTAAAGTTTTCAACTGTTATTATATCTGTAACCCTGATTTCTGGATGTTCATCACTCGGTGGTGGCTCTGTAGAAAAACGTGCTGTTAAACTTTCATCAGGGATCCAAAAGGCCTATTCAGTCAATCCTGAAACTGCAAATCGAGTGTCACCCTACATTGTGCAAACTGCTGATCAATACAACTTAGATCCTTTACTACTGGCTGCTGTTATTCGCCAAGAATCAACTTTCCGCCCTTATGTCAGTTCACCTGCAGGTGCAGTCGGTTTAACTCAGGTGATGCCACGTTATTGGCAAGCAACATGCCCTGGGGATTTATATGACGAATTAACCAATATTAATTGTGGGTCATTTATTTTAACTAAATATAAAAATGCCGCTGGCAGCATGCCAAAAGCTTTAGCCTACTATAATGTCGGACCTACCGCTTATAACACCAATCGAAAAATGAAAAAACAAGGCAAACGTTATGCAAAACAAGTGAAACAACATCGAAATAATTTAAAAAGTGCATTATAAGAAGTAAAGTTCAATCCTATTACCCCAGGATTGAACTTTTAACATATATCACAAATAATTAAATTTAATAGACTTAAATCACAAATATTAATCTAGAAATAATATTATATAATATATTTTAATGATCAGAAAATAAACAAACAGCACAGATATTTAATACTTATTTAATCTTATAAAATCGTTTTTGTATATTAAATTAATGAAATAATACATTAAATCTATTAATAAAAAAACTCTTATAAAACAACAACCTTAATTGAATTTCATATACAACAATTCTATAAAAGGTTTAAATATTCTACACAATCCTACAACTATTAGCAGCCAAGAATCGTTTAAAGACCATTTTTACTTTATTTATTATTAACAATAATCAACCAGCTGATTTTTTTAGCATTGTTTATTCATCATTTTTAGCTAATATCATATAGGTCAGTAAAACTATATTACTGATTAACATATAATTTATTGGGGTTAATAATGGCCAAATTATCTTTAAACGCTTTAACAGACATTGACGGTTTTATTGCTGCAGCTTTGGTTGACAGCGAAAGTGGCCTTGCTATGGCAACACAAGGCAATAACGACATCGATTTAGAATTAGCTGCTGCTGGTAATACTGAAGTTGTACGCTCAAAGCGTAAAGTTGCCAAAGCGTTGAATTTAAATGACTCTATTGAAGACATTCTAATTACTCTGGGTAAACAATATCACTTAATCCGCCCACTCGACTCAAATGAAGCATTATTTCTTTACCTCGTATTAGACCGTAGTAAATCAAACCTTGCTATGGCTCGCCATGAACTTAAACATTTCGAAAAAGAATTAGATTTTTCTTAATTTAAAGTTGGGTTATTTCACCAGAAATAACCCAGTTTTTCTGGACAATTTCGTGAATAGCACATTATATATTTCTATCTTTGGCTTAAATCTAAATGTTATCAATGACATTAAATCTATTATTTCAAATAAGCTATCTGAAACTTTTACTATTCATTGGACAAACATTGCAGATTCGAAACTCCAAGTCCTATTAATCAATGATGACTTTATCGACCTGCCGAATATAAATAAAATAAGGCACGAAGCTTTAATCATACTTAAACTTAAAAAAAATGAATTGAAAGCAAATCAAATCGAACACGATACCCTGTTTTTACCCCTAACAAATACCAATCAATTTGAGCATTGGTTAGAGCATTCAGTTGCGTTAAGGTTCCGAGACATTAATCCTGTAAATGTGTCCAATCCTATTGTTGTTCAAGACACAAAACCTAAATTAAATGCACACCAGATCACACAGGCTTTTAAAGATTTAAATAAACATCAACGTCAACTATTGCTTTTAGATCAAAAACCAATCGCACTCATTGATAACTTAAGCAATGAGTTTTGGATAGAACAAAATATACAAATCACACAAAATTCTGAAATCACACTCATTTCAGCAGATACAAATACAGTTGTCACTTTTAAATATGGGTTGGAATCAATAAATTTACAGCATGGATTATGGCAATTTGTTTGGGATTACGTAGATGATACTCCCCCCAATTACACAAGCCACTATAAACTTTTGCATTGGCCACAGCCTATACATTGTGCTGAGCGACAATCACTATTGAAAATATCCGCTTTTTTTATGGAAGGTAGTTCTACTCAATATATCGCTGAACAAATACATTTGAGCCAAAACATTATCAATCGCTATTTATTTGCATGCCACATAGCTGAAATCATAGAAGAGATTCCAGCCATGGCGACTGTATATCATAGCCAAAAAACAGCTCAAGAATCTTCAAATCCACTACAGAGTTTTTTCCGTAGTCTTCGAAAAAAATTAGGAATCTAAAATTTCATTATGATTTTACAGCAATACAAGATCGTATTTGCCGGAACGATGGGTGCCGGAAAAACCACTGCTATTCAAAGTATTTCTGATATTCCTGTACTGAGTACAGAAGCGCTGAATACGGATCAAAATGCGCATCAGAAAATGTTGACTACCGTTGGAATTGATTATGGTGAACTTACTCTAGCCGATGGTACTAAACTTGGTTTATATGGTACGCCGGGCCAAGAAAGATTTAACTTTATATGGAATACCATTTGCAACGGCGCAATTGGTACAATTATTTTGATTGATCATACACATGACCATCCAATTCAGCAGCTGAATGATTATTTAAATTATTTTTCTGAAAATAATGAAAACATCATCATCGCGATTACACATTTAGACGGTACGCAGTATAAATCCACCAAACTTTATAAAGAATGGCAGGATTCACAACAGATACATCACCCCATTTTTTATATCGATGCTAGAAATAAAAAAGACATTCTTTTTATTCTAGAAGCACTCATTGCAAAAGCCGAAGTTCAACTTTCAATCTGATGAAGATATTATGAATACAGCAATTCGTACTACACGTTCAGCACCACTACAGTTTATTGAACAAGCACATAAACTCATGAAGGAGTTAATTTCTGATGTGTCCGGTGTTGAATATATGATGTTATGCTCAACAGATGGTTTTGAATTAAAATCTATAGAAAAGAAAAATATTGAAAATTCTGGAAAACTTGCAGCTGTAAGCAGTTCGATCTTAGCAATGGTTCAAGCTTTTACTAACGAGATTAATTTAATTGGTTGTCAAACCATTACATTAGATGCTGAAAATGGTAAAGCATTACTCACAGCGATCTCTCACCCTCAGCACCCCATGATATTAGTTGTCTTGACATCAAAAAATGTATTATTAGGGCAATTATTATATTCTTTAAAAAGAGTGAGTAATGAACTAAGCGAATATCAACTGTCAAATACATTCGCCTAGTCCGATTCAAATTATTTCATCGATTCACGCATTTTATCTTCATCAAAATATTGTGCAAATGATGCAATACGTTTTTCAACAACTGGATTTTTCATCAGGTTCTCAGCTGCACGATTCCCCAATAGTTCAAATGCTTTACCCAAAGCATTTGTTCCTTCATTTTCTGTAACAGCTTTGATTTCAGCATTACAACGTTTAGTAAATAAATCTTGAAATAAATTTGCCATATTTTTATCAATTTTTTGCATCTCAGCGGACGTCACTTTACTATATTTAGAAATTTCTGGATGTGCTGAAAATGCCAAATAAATCCAAGTCGTTAAGTTCTGACTCTCTTCTGCTGAAATTTTATTTACCAAACATTCACTTAGTTTATCCTGATACACACCAGCTGTAGTATTGAAAGAAACAAATGCAAATAAAACTGTAGCTAATAATTTTTTTAAAAACATCTTAAATACCCTATATATTATTAATGAGACAAACGATTTTATTATATTGATTTATTACACATTTTCATTAGCAAAAGATTTTAAAATGATATAAATGGATTGAGCATTTTAGTTTTATTTTCTTTAAATATCTCTCGTTTTCCTATTTTGTGCTTTTGCTTTTCTTCCTATTTCCCTTTCCCTCACGCATAAAAAAACACCCCCTGCACTAGTCAGGGGGTGTTTTCGAATAATGAGCTGGCGATGACTTACTCTCACATGGGTAACCCCACACTACCATCAGCGCTAAGAGGTTTCACTTCTGAGTTCGGGAAGGGATCAGGTGGTTCACTCTTGCTATTGTCGCCAGCACAACTGTTATGGATACTTGCTTAGTCTAATCTCAGAGCAGTGCTCTTCGTGCTAAGTTTTCTACCAAATGAGTTATTAACAGAAGTACTTGAGTTAATTTAAGGTGTTCATTGTATCTAGCTTTTGAACTAAATCAAGTCACTTTGCTTAATATCGAATCAATTGAACCTCACTTCTTTCGAAGTTCGTACAACAACTGTTTGGGTGTTGTATAGTCAAGCCTCACGAGCAATTAGTATTGGTCAGCTTCATGCGTCACCGCACTTCCACATCCAACCTATCAACGTCGTAGTCTTCAACGGCTCTTTAGTGGACATAA